>JBHLKM010000015.1:0-113072 GCA_048886685.1 Candidatus Hodarchaeota archaeon | reverse complement strand
TGGTGAGGTAGGGGTGTACGTAGGGAGCTTTCGGGCGACCTATTTAGCCTGCTACTCTCAATAGCACGAGTGTGTGGAAGTCGAAAGGGGAGCACAAGGTTCAGGCTTAGAGCTTGAGGGTATGAAGCGTGTTTTGACTGGTAAGAATAAGTTTGGGATGAGTAGGAAGGAGTATGTTCTTGAGCTTTGATTTTACTTTTATTTTTAACCGATAAATCTCATTAATCCGTGATTAATAGGAAATTTTTAATAATTATTAATCAAAAAAATAAACACATCTATATTTAATTACGAGGTTTATTTAATGGAATTAGCTATTAGTTCTTCGGGAAATTGGGGAGATTGTCTTCGTTCGGGAAAATATACTAATTTAATTGACGTATTAATTGAATCATCAAAAGAGTGTTTGGAATTTTCAGAAGAGAATAATTTTAAGATATGTGAAGTGGTGTTAGAACCACCAGATGTGTTAAATCAAGAGAGTCAAAAGAGATTTATTGAACTATGTAATTCCTATTCTATTAAAAAACAAATACACGCTCCATTTCTTGATTTATCATTGTGTTCAAGTAATCCTTGGATCGCGAGATCATCAATAGATTGTTATGTCCAAACGGCTCAAATATGCCAGGAAATCGGAGCAGAAATTATGGTGGTTCATCCTGGTTTCTCAGGTCTTGGAATGAGAGCTAAAAAAAGATTAGTAGGTTCCGTTGATAAATTATTGAACGCTACTATTGATTACGGTGTTAAAATATGTTTAGAAAATATGCCAAATTTTCGGATGAATATATTTTTGGATGAGGATGAGATTGAATTTTTTCTCTCTAAACTAAATCGTTCAGATTTGTATATTACTTATGATACATCCCATTTATGGACGAATGATGGGAATGTTGGAGTCTTCTGGGAGAGATTTCATGAGAGGATAAAAAATGTGCACATCGTTGAAAATTTTGATAAGAATTCAGATACTCATCCAGATTTAGGGACTGGTAAAGTTAATTTTCCCAAAATTATTGACATAATACGAGATTATGGATATAAAGGAGCACTGGTAATCGAGTTAGCTAGCGCAAAAAATCTTCTTAATAGTATACAATTTATAAAACAAATCCTTTCTTCTTAATTATTTAATTTAAAATCAATTAATCGAGAGAGGATTACAGGGTTCAGGCTTAGGGTTTGAGGGTTTGTGGTCGTATTTTGGCTGGTAGGAAACGGATGAGATTGAGATGGATTAGAAGGAGTATGTTCTTGAGCTTAGATTTTATTTTTTAATTTTATATTCATGAAAGGTAAATTCAGCGTCTGATTTCAATGAAAATTCCATTGAAAAAACTAAAGAAAATCAGAAATCGAAATTCTCGTACATAAGGCTTTTAAGGAAATCCTTCTTCCCTTATTTTAGATCCAATTTTTACTTAGTGAAAGTGATGTCCGATCCAAGACCCGAGGATTTAATCTGCGCAAAAGAACTCATGTATAACGGGAAAGTAAGAGAAGCGCTCGAAATGGTTATAAATTTTGAGAAAAAGATTGAACTTACTTCTAAAGATCAATTATCGGCACTACTTTTAAAAGGAAATATATATCGTTTAACAGCTCAATTGAAAGAAGCAGTAGAAGTCGGCGAACTTGCTTATTCGATGAGTCAAGAATTAGGATTGGTTCCGGAATCTATTGAAGCACTCTTCCTTAAGGCTGTTATTGCATACTTAGGAAAACATGATGAAGCACTTGATTTAATTTCAAAAGCCGAAGAATTATTTAATACTCTTTCAAATGGATCTCCCGCTAATAATGCTAAGTTAAAATTCCTTCTAACGTATTTGAAATCTAGGATTTATCTTTTCAAGATTAATTATAATATTGCATTAGATTTAGCATTGGAAGCTTTAACTCTAGGAGAAAAAATAAAATATGACGTTCAAGTTGGATATACCTTAGACTTAATTGCCATCATATGGTTTCAAAAAGGAGAACTGGATACAGCCTTAGAATACGCCATGAAGAGTTTAAAACTCTTTGAAAAATTAGATTTTCAAACCGGCATCGCACATATTCTTTCCACAATAGGATTAACATATTTTGCTAAGGGAGATCTTAATAGAGCATTAGAATTTTGTAAGAAGTCCCTATCTATAGAGAAAATAAGCGATTTTATTAAGGCAGCCTCAACGAGGATTATTGGGCAGATTTACCATAGTAAAGGTGAGTTGAATAAAGCTTTAAAATATATTAAACAGTCAACCAAATTAGCAGAAGAAAGTTTAAATTACTTTGATTTAAGCTTTAATAAACGGATTATTGGGGAAATTTGCAGGGAGGGAGGTGAAAATGATCAAGCTATAGAGTATTTTGAGCAGGCTTTGGTACTTGGTGAAAAGATTGGAAGTCGTTTATCCATGGTATTTCCGTTGTTAGCCTTATTATTAATCAACCTTGATAACAACTCCCGTGAACAAGCACAAGAGAATTTAAAACAATTAGAAAATCTCTCAGTTCAGCATGAAAGCATATTATTTGAGCAGGGATATCTATTAGGAAAAGCATCAATATTAAAAATGAGTAGCCGAATGCGTGATCATACTGATGCTGAAAGACTATTAAAACAAATAGTTGAGCATGATATTGTTTTCGCTCAATTTCATATTTTAGCGATAGTTACATTGTGTGATCTTCTCTTAGAAGAACTATCTATCTACAATAATTCAGAAGTAATAGATGAGATATCCCCATTGATTATTCAACTTCTTAAAATCGCAGATAACCAACATTCGTTTTCATGGTTGGGTGAGGCAAAATTACTTCAAGCTAAGTTGGCATTAATTCAATTGGATCTTGAAGGAGGAAAATCTTTATATATGCAAGCTCAACAGATCGCAGAGGACCACGGTCTTAACTTGTTAGCACAAAAGATTTCCAATGAATACGATATTCTACTTGAGAAAACTGAGGAGTGGGATAAACTTAAGTATGAAAACGCTCCGATGGCAGATAGAATCGAATTAGCTTCCTTTGACGGGGTCATTAACCGATTAAAAGGAAAACAGGCAGTAGATCCTCCTGAGTTAGTGGAAGAGGAGCCAATATTACTCCTTGTTATGGGTGAGGGTGGGTCTACGTACTTTAGTCATCCTTTCGTAGAAAATTGGGATTATAGAAACCTTTTTAGCTCATTTATGTCTGCTTTTAATACATTCAGTAACGAAATCTTTTCTAAATCTATCGATCGAATTAGAATCGGTGAAAATACTATCTTAATAAACCCGATAGAACCGTTTTTAACATGTTATGTTATTAAAGGGCAATCATATCCTGCGTTGCAAAAGTTATCACGCTTTACCGAAGCCATAAGGGAAAATTCGGAAATTTGGCAAGCTTTAGAAAAATCGGTCAAAACTAGTGAGATGTTAGAGCTCGATAAGCCCCCCGCGCTCAAAACGGTGATCAATGAGATTTTTTAAATTTTGTCTTAATTTTCTGTGAAAATGGAATGGAAAGGTAAATTCAGGGTCTGATTTCAATGAAAATACCTTTGAAAAAAGAGAGAAAATCATGTCGTTTCAATGAATATCTCTTGTATTAAAGTTTTGAGAGAGGGAACATCTTTTAATTGAATTTCCTGGTTTATCTTGAAAAACCTTTCAAACCTATCCCAAATTTCTTTATCACTTTGTATACCATCGATAAACGCCTTAATCTTTAAATGAGCAGAATATGATTGACCCTTGAAGATATAACAAATAAAATATGGTGCCATTGCGTTTAAGAGAATAGTGTGCTCCCCAGAAATCACCCTATCAAGACCCTCAGAAAAGATTTCATTAATAAATGAATTAATAGCACTTAAGAAACCTGCAAAAAGATGATCGTCTATCGATTGGTCGTCTATAAAATATTGAGAGAAAAGGGATTCTCCTCCTTCTGATAAAATTAAAAGTAACATTGGTGTCTCTTCAGGCAGTTTTGGAACTTCAATGACACGTTTTTTAATTATTCCTTCTATTTGTTCATTCAAACGAGCTAATTCCATTCGTTCAGGCAAAGATGCTTTTGATTCTCTTAATTTTTCCCAGTTACTTAATTCTTTCAGTAGATCATCATGTTCGTTTGAAATCTTCATTGCTAATTGTTGTAGTCCGAATTTTTCAGCAATTTGTTGTCCTTGAGTCAATAATCTTCTAGCATCCTCCAATTCTAATGATATTAAGGCTAATTTGGCTTGTAGAAGGTAAGATTCTCCCAACACCTCATATGAACCCGAATTTTCTGCAATTGTTATTAGTTGGTTAATATATCTTTCTATTTCTTGCAAAACTTCTAAATTATGTGTCGTCTTTAATTCTATTAGAAGTAAATCACTTAAATTAATTAGAGCTCCTATTTTAAATTCGTAAATTGGATCCAATTCGAGGACTCGTTTTAATAGCTCTTCTGCTTTCCCTCGATTAATAACACGAGTACTAGTTTTTAAAATCAAAGCCTTGTTAAAAAAGAATATGCAATATGTTTCTTTTAGATTCAATTGTTTACTTATTTGATCTAATTTCTCTAAACATTCTTCTGCCCTGCTGATCTCTCCTTTCTCAATTAAAATTTGAATTAAATAATCATAAAAATTTGCTATGGTTTTCAAACTACTAAATTTGGTACCTAATTCTACAGCCTCTTCTAAACATTCCAAAGCGTGATCTAGATCTCCTTTCAATTTAAAAATTCCACCTAGATTGTTAAGCAGACTGGCAACCATATTGTAATTATTGAGTTCTTTAAAAATGTATAAACTCTGCTGATAAAGTTTAACACCTTCATCGATCTTCCCCTTTAGATGATAAAATGTGCCTTTAATAAACAAAATCCATCCTATAGAGTGTTTTCTGTTTAATTCCGTAGCTAGATGTAAAGCTCGCTCTATATTCTCAAAACTTTTTTCTAATTCACCTATCAGATTAAATATAGAACTAATTAATACAAGGTATCCAACTATTCCATCTTTATTATCATAACTTTCATATATCGCTAAACTTTCTTGGAAATATTTTACTGCGAGATTTATATTACTTTCTTGAGATGTCCATGGATGAAAAACCAATCCTTTAAGATAGATTAATGCTGCTTCTCTTTTCTTGTAATCCTTTGGGCTTATTTGAGGTATAACTTCAAGAAGTTCTTCTCCCTGTTTTATTAATAGATCCGCTTCTTTAGTTTTACTTTGGCTGATTAAGTTTATTGCCATACCATATAAGCAATCAATGGTTAAAAGGCTTTTTCCTAATCCCAAACTCTCTTTATAAGCGTGTTTGGCAAGTTGAAATGAATCTTCAAATAATCCTTGCTGATATAATAGCTCTCCCTTAAAAAGATTACATGATACTTTATCATAAAGAGAAATATCTCCTCCCTCTTCAAATTTATTAATCAATTGAAGGGCATCATCAAATCTACCCTCATTTACGAGACGTTCTATCTTATTTAATTCTAGAGATTCTATTTGAGCCATAATTTAGTTGATTTAAAGTAATTGGACTTGATTCAAACAATTTTTCTCAACCATAAAATTCCTTTTCATTATTTCAATACTTATGAATATTGTACTAACTATTAATAAAATAGATTTAATTGCTGAACTTAGAATGAACTTTAAACCTTTACTGAATTTATTCTGTTTTAACTCATTAAGATTTCTAAAACAAATTTAGATCTATTTAACAAAATTAGAAATTTCTAATTTCAGTTTTATAAAATTAAGTTTTGATTCAAGGTCTTCAAATTAGCATTGAAATGGAAAGGTAAATTCAGCGTCTGATTTCAACTAGTTTTCTTGAGATGTATTTTTGCTTTATTTTTCATTTTATTAATGTATTTTCTAATTTCTTATTTCTTAATAAAACCTTACTTTCTCTATGCTATCTAAACAAAATCAGAGTAGAAGTTTTTATAAACAAGGCAACTTACTTCACAAAAATGAAAAAAAAAAGAATTATTTGATTGTTTTTTTCTTGGATCGAATAATCTTTCCTATTAAGATTATTGATACAATAGGTAAAAATAAATATAAATCAAATCCAGGTATCCTGGGAGTAACCGGTGGTTGAGTTATCTCTACTGATTCACAGTTTGAAATCAAGGATTCTCCCCCTATACCCACTGCGGTAATCACATAATAATAGGTTCCTACGGCTAATTCAGTATCATTATATTGTGAAATTGTGGGACTAGATATAGGAGATAATCCTGAGATGTCCGTAATTAGCGATGTGTCTCGATATACATTATAACTAGTAGCACCAACTATATCATTCCATTCTAAATTTACAATTCCATCTGTATCAGGGTTTGGTGTGATAGAACTTAAAACCGGGGCATCTGGTTCAGGAAGGTCAACTGTTGCAGATTCACAATTCGAGATTGGTGTTTCTTCACCGGCATTATACCCAGTAATCACATAATAATAGGTTCCTTCGAGTAAGCCGTTATCATTATATTGTGAAATTGCAGGACTAGATATAGGAACTAATCCTGAGAGGTCCGTAATTAGTCCTGTATCTCGATATACATAATAATAAGAGGCACCATCGACATCACTCCAATTTAAGAAAATATCTCCGTCTATATCAGGATTGGGAGTTATTACATTTAAAATTGGAGCTAAGGCAGATAGAGTTGTATTTATTCCTTCGTTTGACCAAGCTGAACTTCCGAGAGTAAAGTTATATGCTTGAACTCTGTAATAATAGATACCACCAGGTAATAAATCAGTATCAATATATGTATTAATATTAGGTCCTACTGTAGCAATCTCCATATAATCTCCAGTTACTCCTAATTTACGTTGAATTCGGAAGCCATCTTCATTTGATTCGGTATCTATCCATTGAAGGTTAATCTGATTCCATGAAATTGTATCTGCTGTTAAGCTTGAAGGTGCAGAGAGAGTACTGGCTGGAGCATTCCATTGACAAGGATAAAAGTATATTCTACCCATCCTATTTTCTGGAAAATTTGTTAAATTGACATTATGAGCATAAGTAACATTAGGGCTAATTAAAAATGCCCATGGCATATCTTCTTCTACAAGCAATTCCTGAATCCTGTCATACAAACCCTCTCTTACTGTTGAATTAATCTCTTGTAATGCCGCTTCCATCAATAACTGAACATTATCATTTAAATCATATGGATTTCTTCCTGCCTCTATTGCAGCTTCATAACCATTATATTGAACACCATTTCCATCAATAGTTCTATTCGTAAATGAATGATCTATAATATTGCTGGGATCATTAAAATCTGCTCCCCATCCTAACCAGTAGAGTTGTAGCATGTCTCTATTGAAGCCTCCAAGCTCAAATAAGCTATACATAAATTCAGGATATGATATTTCAGCGGGAGTAATCTCTATACCTATTTTAGAAAGATTAGCAATGAGTAAATCTGATAATCTTTCTCTAATTGTACTTCCGGTATGGTAGGTAAAATTAAATGAATCAAAAATAGACGAGGTCCATTCAGTTTCATTTAAACCCGGCCATGTTGGATCCAACCCAGTACCATACCCCATACTTTGCATAATTATTCTCGCTTTAGTAATATTAAAATAAGCAGCATCAAAAGTTGAATTTGAGTATTTCATTCCTTCAGCAATTGGAGATTTTGCCCTTACTGCCCCATTATCTCTAACATCTACATAAAACTCAATTATAGAGGAATAATCAATCGTATATGATATTGCTTTTCTGAATGTTGAATTAATTAGATTATTATTCATCCCCAAGTAAGTTACAGTAGGCCCTACCAACCCGGAATCTAAGAGAACTGTATCTGGATCTGTTTGAATAGACGAATAAAAGGAAACTAATGGAGTAGCTATGAAATGAACAGTACCACTTAATAAAGCATTATTCCTTGAAGTATCATCACTGATAACTTTGAAGATCATACTATCAATATCGGCTTTATCACCCCAATAATTCTCAAAAGCATGAAAATAGATTTCTTCTATACTTTTATGATAGGCATCATAATCAAATGGCCCAGTGCCTACTAAATCACCGAAATAAGTATTAATAAAACTAGTAGCTGGCGTGGATGCAGGAGATAATATGCTTGAACCAGGGAATGTAAGTAAATCTTCAAAAGGAGCATAATACTTATTTAAAACAAATTTTACTTCAAATTCATTAACAATTTCAACTCTATTAATGATAGAAACCAAACCACCCACCGTCTCATCGTAAAATTCATATAATCCTCCAATTTTAGTGAGATCGTTATCAACAAAATAATAGAGTCTATCAAAACTCCATTTTACAGCAGTTGCATTAAAAACAGTTCCATCATGAAAATAGACACCACTTCTAAGAGGAACATTATAATTCCATGTTCCATCTGGATTAGGTCCATCCCATGTTCCAAAATCAGAAGCTAATTGAGGGATAATTGGTAAGTTAGGATCAGTTAGATTATATGCAAATAGTTTTTCGCATACTTGCTCAATTACCGCTATATCCAATGAATTATGAGGATCTAAGTCGTCCATCTCTGAATCTAATCCAAATATGAAAGGAGCTGTTCCTGACATTTTTACATTATCTATGTTTCCAACAGTTTGACTTTTAGGTTCTATTCGCTTAACATAACTAGAAAATGAAAAGCTAATTAGAATAATCACTATAAGAACTAAACTAAACCTTGATTTTTTCATAAATAGTCATCTCATTTTTTATTCATATTATACATGGAAAATTTTTGTTAAATGATAATTAGGTTAAAGTTGTTTTTAAAACTAATTTAACATTTTTGCTAGTGAAATTCTAAATTTACAAATAAAATGGTTAATTTACCACTAAAAATTTGAACAATACTATCAATCTATTCAAATGTTATGGAAAGGTAAATTCAGAGTCTGATTTCAAAGAAAATTCCTTTGAAAAAAATAAACAAATTCAATAAAAATAAAAGAGCACGTTAATTTAATTTTAGGATTTCTTTATTTTTCTACTGATTATAATTGCTATAATGAATAGAAAATTAAGTACAAGTGATATATTATATCCTGAAATGGCTTGTTCTCCATTTCCTTGACCATAGGTACAATCACCATTAAAAAAACTTCTAAAATTCAGCAAGAGGAAATTAGAAACTTCAAGAAGCCAATTGGAATGGAAAGGTAAATTCAGCGTCTGATTTCAATGAAAATTTAGTGAAAAATTATATTACAAAAATGTTTAATAGATAATTATAACAGAAGAATTGATAAAAATGCCTAGATCAAGTTTAGATGAAATCCATGAAACGATTAAAACAATGTTGAGTTATGCGCTGGCATTGTCTGAGAGTCCAATACCGACCGTATATGAGTTAGCCCATTATTTAGCAGATAATATTTTGGCGAAAGTATGCCTAGCCGTTGCAATTGATAAAGGGGAAGAGCAACAAACATATACAATTAATGACCTTAGGATTTAATTATGAATGAAATATTAATGAGGTAGTGAGAGAGGTTAAATGAGACGTTATTGGTGTAAAAATTGTAATAAAATGGTCGATATGAGAAAAGATCACACTTTTCTTTTAAGACTTTACCTTATAAGACGGGTTTGTGCCATATGTGGAAAAAAAGTAAAAAAAAAGAGGATTCCGAAATAAGTAAACTGAAATATGGAAAGAAAGAGGGGATATAATCTATTCTTTCTACTTGACACTACATCTGTTGTAACAATCAAGTATTAAGGTGTCTTAGAAATACAAAATCTTTACTCATTGCCCATTTTTTTCCTAAGTAATGAAATCGCGATGGCACTGCTTACCTGCTGTTTCTGGATAAAGTGTCTAGTGAGATCGAGAATCTTCTTCTTCTTCTTCTAAATTAGAAGACAACTAAATTCACTAAGATTTTATTGTTTCCTTAAATCTTCTTTCCGCAAGCAGGACAAATTAATTGTACAGCAGGTAGTTCAGCACCACAATGCTTGCAATAAGGCTCAAATTCTTGCTTTTTTTTGGGTGGTATAAATTCTGGTTTTAGTTGCCCCTGTAACACGTCATCTCCAGGGGGACTTGGAGGCTTAAAGATATATGGATAAGGAAAAAAATCATCATCATTAAACTTTTTAAGTAAATCTTTTAACTTTTCTTTTAGTCGATTCATCACCTCGCGCTCTGTTTGAGTTAGTTGTGACTTTGTTTTTTCTATTATATCTTTTTCCGTTTGATTAAGTTTCACTTTTGGCGAGATATTTAGATGTTGGTTAATTATGTCTTCTATTCCTTTAAACGGTTTGATATTACCATTATAAGTATCTATTAATCCTCCAAAATTTTTATAAATATCATAGGCTAACTCTTCGAGTGCATATAGAAAAGTTAGGAAAGGTAAATTCAGCGTCTGAGTTCAATGAAAATTTGGTGAAAAAAGATAAAAAAATCTTAAATTATAATTATAGTTCAAAAGGCTTTTAAGAAACCTTTTCTTCCTTACCTTTAATCCATAGTGTTATTTAACACTTAAACCCAAATGAATCAAATATGGGATAAATTATGAATGATGAAAGAATAATTCAGCAAGTAGATATAGAGCAAATTTACCGACATGTGCTCAATTTAGAAGGGCCTTGTTATCCATTAGACAATATGTTGGAGTTAAATGAAGCAGCAGAATATATTTATGACGAACTTGAAAGTTATGGGCTGAAAGTTGAATTTCAAGAATTTAAGGTATCGGACTTAGATGATACTTTTAAAAATATACTTGGTTATATCGGGGATCAAAATTCTCCTGCGATATTAATTGGTTCACATTATGATACAGTTCCAAACTGTCCTGGGGCTAATGATAATTTTTCTGCAGTAGCAATATCCTTGGAAGTTGCTCGGATTATGGCACAATTGGAAAATCCTCCTTCAATTATTATAGCCTCGTTTACTTTGGAAGAAGGTGATCCTGGATTGATGAAAAAACGACGAGATCTAGGATTGAAATATGGGATTTTCGATTCCCAATGGAGGTATTCCACTGCACAAATGCATCAGATAATGAGGGAATGTGACAAATTAATAATCAAATATTTTAGAGCAAGAAAAAATGTTGGTGAAGCGGTTCAAACAGTGATCGAGCAGAATAAAGAACAACTTTCAAAGTCAAACTTAGAATTTTTGAAAGCTTTGCAAAATTTTTATTCGGATTTGAACCCGTTAAAAGGTGCTGAAGAAAGATTTTTGGTGGGAAGCAACCATTTTGTAGATTCTTTAAGCTCAGAATCTCAATCAATCAAAGGTGTTATTAACTATGATGCTGTTGGTTGGATAAGAGAGGAACACAAAACTCATCGGTTACCGTCTATTCCCCCAGATTTCTGGACATCATATCGAGTTGATTGGGAAAAAGAAATTGGGAATTTTATGTACATTCTTTGTGATCAAAATTCAAATAGTCTATTGGATAAATTCTTGGAAAAATGTGAATTGAAAGAAATTGATGTGCCATACATAGGAATTAAGGCACCTATGGGGTATGAACAAATTAATCAACAATTTCCAGATCTTTTACGGACGGATCATGCACCCTTTTGGAGACATAATATTCCAGCAATAAGTATCGTCGACGGGGCAAATTTTCGAACAGAGCTCTACCATACACCTGCTGATACGTCTCAATTCATGGATTTCAGAAGTCTGGAAAAACTTTCAAAAGCTACTATTGCAACCTTATTAGATTTTTAATTTTGTCCCAATTTTCTGTGAAAATTGGATGGAAAGGTAAATTCAGCGTCTGATTTCAATGAAAATTCCTTTGAAAACACAAAGTAAAATCAAGAAAGATTCGGAATCGAAAAAGTTTTCTAAAAAATATTAACTTTATGATTTAAAGTCTTAATTATTTATTCCTCACACTTTAATATCGTTATTTTTAATAATATTTATATAGCTAATTTATAATTTAATAAGGAAAGAATCATCTATATAGAAAGACAATGATAAAAGGAGTATTTTTTGATCTTTATGGAACACTATTGATTTATAATGATTTGGAAAGGTCACAGGAGGACGGGCTTTTAGAAATATACAGATACTTAAGAAATTTAGGCTTAAAAATATCAAAAAAATCATTTAATTTAAAGTGGGACCTATTTGTTGTTAAGGCTAAGAATCCAATTAAAAAAGAACATTTAACGATATTTGAAAACAAAATTTATGATTTAAGTATTGAAATAGGTTTAAAATTGGAAGATGACGAGATACGATTAGCAGCTGATAAGGGTCTCAATACTTGGCAAAAATATATAACCTTAGATCCAAATGCAATTCCAATTTTAAAAATATTGAAAAAAGACAAAATTCTTGCTTTAATAACTAATTTTGATCACCCACCTCACGTGAATTCCTTATTAACAAAATTGGAGCTTAGGGACTTTTTTGATTCAATTGTAATTTCAGGTGAGGTAGGAGTTAAGAAACCAAATCCTCAAATCCTTTCTTTTGCTTTAAAGCAAACAAAATTACAACCCTCTGAAGTTTGCTATATTGGAGATACGATTGAAGATGTAGAAGCGGCATATAATGCTAATATATCTCCCATTTTAATTGAACGTCAAAATACTGCTAAACATGAATTATCATATCACGACAGTATCGCTATTAAATATGCTAAAAAAATAACTAGTCTAAAAGATTTGATTAAAATAGTTTATTAATTGAAAAACTGCTTTATATGTGTCATAGATAAAACTTAAAATAATGAGTTATATGGGGAAATATAATAAATCTATTAGTTATGAAAAAATAAGTCAAATCTACGATATAAGCAGGGCTTCAAATAGTGAAACAGTAGAAAAGTTGATTAAATTATTACATATAGATCAAAACTCAATAATTCTTGATATGGGTAGTGGCACTGGAAATTATACAGCAGCACTGCAACAAATAACACAATTCATCATCGGAATTGATATATCCATAGATATGATTAAACAAGCTCATATGAAATATCCTATGTTAAATTTTATATATGGTAATATTAAAAATCTTCCTTTCAATTCTGAAACTTTTGATGGGATATTTGCAATCCAAGTACTCCATCATGTTAAAAACAAAAATTCTTTCTTAAGAGAAGCCTATCGTATACTTCGGAAAGAAGCATATATAGCAATACATTCTTGTTCTCATACACAAATGCGAGCATTCTGGTTTTATCACTACTTTCCAAAAGGTCTTAATGTGGACTTAACAAGAATTCCTGATGTAGGAGAGATTACTAAACTTCTTGAAAATGTTGGGTTTTCAAATGTAGATTTTGATATATGTTTTCAAGATGAGGTAGTGATAAATGAGACACCAGAATCCTATTTGAAAAGAAAGTATAGGGATAGTATTTCAACTTTTTCCTTCTTAACAGAAGAAGATGTTATATTGGGATGTAAAAAATTACAGAAAGATATTATATCTGGTGTTGTAGAAAAAATAATTCAAAAAAGTCAGGAGAAAGTGACGAAAATTGGTGGTTCGTCAATTATTTATGGGAAAAAATAGTTAAAGAAGATTTCCTTTGAAATTGGAATGGAAAGGTAAATTCAGCGTCTGATTTCAATGAAAATTCCTTTGAAAAAGTTGTATTAATTAAAGTAGGGAGATATTTAAAAAAAAATATACTATTAAATTCTTTTCCTTTTGTGTCTAATTAACAGAATCGTTGTTAGCCCTATCACTGCCCCCCCGCTAAGAACCGAAATTAAAATTATTAATTCAATTGGAATTCCTTCTTTAGGCGGGGGACAAGGTCCATTGTTATCGCTAAATACGTTTCCTTCACAGTCACCACGTTCCTCCCAACATGCTTCGTTGCCAGAAATGGTATTATAATCGCTTTCATCTAAAATTATCCTATAACTTGCAGTATTTCCTGAAATAGTGTTATAATCGCTAGCAAACAAGGCTATTCCAGCTCCAGTATTTCCAGAAACATTGTTATAATCGCTATCAAATAATTGTATAGCTGCGGTATTTCCAGAAACATTGTTGTAATAACAATTCATTAACATTATCCCAATACCTGCGAAACTATTATTCATTGCAGTATTTCCTGAAACCGTGGAATTATATCCACCTAACCATATCCCAGGAAAATCATTGTTATTTGCGGTATTTCCCTCAACGGTGTTTTTAAAACCATCTACAAATATTCCAGACCCATTAATATTGTTATTTGCGGTATTTCCCGAAATGGTGTTATTAAAACCAGCTACGTGTATTCCATCATTGTTAGAGGAACAATCATTATCAAGTAATAAAGAATTGTTTACATTTTCTAATCGGATTCCTGCAAAATGATACCAAGGTTCCAAGATTCCACTAAGAGGGTAAATCCCAGAATTGTAGACCGTACAATTTTCAATCCTAAAGTATACATCCGAATTTTCGATTAAAATGCAATCTCCTGAACCAACGCCGTTTATTACTAAATCCTCTATGACATACGGCTCAGAATAAGTGCCATTCCCTATGCAAATTCCCGCATCTCTCGCAACAGACCAGTTCATACTTGGATTGGTATCATCAATATGAATTTTTCCTGATATTTTTGAAATTTTCAAATTTTCATTATCTAAACTTATATTATCATTACACTCTGAGTTTTTAAAATTAAGATTGGTGGTAAATTTTGGTAAAAAAGCAAACAGTATTCCTAATAATAGTAATATTATTACTCGAATTTCTCCAGATTTTCTCATCTTATTCTCACTGAAATAATAAAAATCAACATCGTTCCATAATAAAAATGTTTCTCCTTAGTTTAGTAGTAAATTTATCATAAATAATGGTAAATTGAACATAAATGGTGGTAAATTGTTCAGACTAAGAGTGTTAATTGAAATATATATTTAAAAAGGAATTTAGCTTAATTATTACTTACTTCCAAATTACATTTTATTAGTACATCTAATATAATTTGAGTGAAATCAAAAATGGCGGAACTTCTACTATATCTTATTCCAAGAAAATACAGGACTATAAGGTATTTGTTTGTCGTTTTTGGTGGATTTTTCATAATTATTGATATGATTTTAATGTCAAAGACATTAAATACTATTTGTCCTTTTTACATAAGTGTAATAAATATTGATTTGAAGAACTATAGAATTTTCATAACTTAAAATAATAAGCGGATCTAATATAATTTAGATTATTTAGAAATAGGATTAGGCGAAAATAAGGTGAAATTAAATAAGAAATTAAGAACAATAATTCTGATATCTCTTTTTATCAATGTCATAAGTTTAGTGTATTTAAAAGACTTAAGACAACCGAATATAAATGGCAGTTTTATGAATTTTAAGATAGAGATACCAGAATATTCAGCAGACTTACCAACTCTTATAAATGAGAGTTCAGAATTCCACTTAGATACGAACATCTTTATTTGGGATGCTGTTAATTTTACATTTACCTATACAAATGAATCAGGTGTCCCATTAACAGGATTAAGTAATGCCTCTTATTCTTGGAAGCAATTTAACAATCTGAATGAAACCATTGACAGCGGCAGCGGATTTCTTATTGAAACTGGGAATCATCATTATGTGTTAGATTTCGAGACTGAAACGAGAGATGTTGGAACGTATGAGATAATTGCAACTTTTGATAAAGAGAACTACGATTCAAAAAATGCGACTGTTCTTTTAATAATTATGAAAAGGGTTCTTGAATATTCTTTGAGTAGTAATTTTAAGAATAATCAAATAAGCGTTGCTAAAGGTCGTGTGGTCCCTATTGGAATTAACTTGACTGATCCTACTCGAGGAGGTATTCCTGTATTAAATGCTACTATTATACTGACAATAGGGGACTCTTCTTATGATTTTACTGAAACTTCTAATGGTACATACATACTTAATTACCCTACACATATGATGACTTCAAATACTCTTACGGGAATTATCACCATTAGCAAAGAAAATTATATTACAGAAGAATTTTCGATAACAATTCAACTTAAGACTACCGAAAGAATTCCAGGATATAGTCTATTTTCACTACTTAGTATTTCATTTATTGTAGTAATTTTTCTTAGTAAAAAGCTGAAAAAATCTATTTAGCCTGCTACTCTCAATAGCACGAGTGTGTGGAAGTCGAAAGGGGAGCACAAGGTTCAGGCTTAGGGCTTGAGGGATTGCGGAAGTATTTGGAATGGTAAAAAAGGAGTATGTTCGTGAGCAAAGATTTTCCAATTTTTTTATTATTTCTTTGACTTAAATTTTAAGATAATTTCAAATTCTTTATATTTGCCAACATTCTTGGTCTTCACTTTCAATAGTAAGAGTTTGTGCTAAGAAATGTTCTAGTGTTTTTTTATTCTTTCTCATTTATCGATTGTCTCATTGTGTGATCTTCTCTTAGAGGTACTATCTATCTATAATAATCCAGAAGTATTAGATGAGATATCCCCATTGATTATGCAACTTCTTAAAATCGAAATGGTTCTGGAGGAGGCCCAGGAGGTCCTGTTGTTAATAACAAATAAAACATGTGAGTAATGTTTGCTTTATCGATTATTTGGTTTTCTTTAGACATTCATTTTTTTTGTTTCTAAATTTTTCTAAATTAGTTTTCTCTGGATCGTTTCCAGATCGAACTAAAAAGTGAGAAATTTTTTCACATTTTTCAAAAATTTTAGCTGCTCTTTCAAAAAGATTATCATTAAGTAATGCATTTGCTTGGTCCTCTAAATTCAATCTTTGATATTCTAAATCTGTAAATTCAACTTTACCATCTCTTAATAATTGAATCAATTCGGACTGATACATACTTACACCATCAGCATCTTTTAACTTTCTTGAGATTTCAATTATATCATAATACAAATTAAAGATATTCATGGAATTACCCTCTAATTTTTCCTGTTCTAACTTTGCCAATCTGCTTTCCCTTTCTTCAATTAATCCTTGAATTCCAGCAATTAAATCTGAATATAAAGATGCTTCTTCTTTTTTATTAAATTTCAAAAGCAGTTTTTCAGCTTCCTCAAATTGTTTTTGAGCTTCTAGATAAGCTCCATCAGCAAATAATTCTTCTCCTAATAATCTAATTTCATTTAATCGGTTGCCTAATTCTTTTTCATCTAGAAATTCTTCATCCCAAAATGTTTTATCGGTTTCTTTTTTTATTAATTTTTTCTTAGATCCTTCTTTTTCAGAAATAAATTGCGAACTTGAAATGTTATTTATATGGGAAATTACTATTTTAAAAGGAATCTTTTCTTTCTGAGGGAGTACATCTTTTTTCGTTCTTTTTTTCACTATAATTGCGGTAGAGACTAAACCAATTATACTCATTAATGTTATTCCAATAATGATATAAATCATAAGATTATTATTAGTTGAGACAACAGTAAATGTTCCTGTAGTATAGCTACTTTGATGTCCTAACCCATCTACTTGAGCTAGGAAATAATAATATTTTCCTTGCGGAAGAGTTTCGGGTAATTCACAATAGCTGCTTTCAGGGCTTATATTTGTAATATTAAATATAAATACATATCCAGGTGTAATAAACGGGTCGGGTTCATTATCAATAATTAAGATATAATAAGATATACCTGATGGATCAAAACCATCTATCCAATCAAATGTTAAAATCCCGCTGACATCTCCGCTTGGAGCCATAGTTATAACAGGTGGAAGTGGGGGCGTGGTGTCATAAACTGTAATATTGCCATTCGTAAAATTCCAATTACCGCTATTATCTTCGATATAAATTTTATATTGGTAAATAATCCAATTATTTGGAGTCCAGGAATCATATTGCCATGTATTTCCATAGATATTAATCATAGTATGATTTGATCCTTCAAATTCTATTAAAGATTGGTTGATACCTGCAAAATCATTAGTATCAATTCTGATAAGTATGCTTTCACCTAATTCTAAAGGATCTGCGCTTTCAAATAAATTTGAATAAACCGGTGAAATTGTATCTTGGAAAATTATTGAACCACTAGTGGAGTTCCAATTATTGTTATTATCTTCCATATGAATCGTGTATGAATAGTTACCTATTTTGTTAGGCATCCAAGAGTCGTATTGCCATAAATCTCCACCAATATTTATCATTGAGTGGTTAGAACCTTCAAATTCTATTAAAGCTCGTTTGATGTTAGATAAATCAGTAATATTAATATTTATGATTAAAATAGTCCCTAATTCCACGGGATCAGCACTTTTCGTTAAATTTGAATAAAAAGGTGCTATTGTATCTTGAACTATAATTGAACCTAAAGAAAAATTCCAGTTGTTATTATTATCTTCGATCCAAATCGTGTAGAAGTAATTTCCTGTAGTAGAGGGCATCCAAAGATTATATTGCCAAGTGTCTCCACCGATATTTGACATCGAGTGATTACTTCCTTCAAATTCGATTTTTATTTGTTTAATACCAGTTAGATCTGTAGCATTAATAGATATTACTTCAGTATTTCCAAGTTCTAATGGATTTTGACTCTCAATTTGATCTGTAAAAGAAGGTGGTGTTGTGTCTACAATATCAAAACTACTAGTTATTTTATTCCAATTATTTCCTGTATCATTTGCATAAATTGTATACACAACAATTCCAACCAAGCTTCTCGTCCAGTTATATTCGTAAGTATTTCCTCCAATATTACTCATTGTATAATTTACGCCCTCTAATTCGATTAGCACTGATGATACGCTAGTTTCATTATCAGATACATCTACAGCAATGGTAATATTATTTCCCAATTCTAAAGGATCTGCACTTTCGGTCAGATTTTCTATAACAGGCGCAGTTGTAGTTATTACAGTAATGCTACCATTTGTTACATTCCAATTATTTTGCATATCTTGCATGTATATTTTATAAGGAAAGAGTCCTTCGGAAGTTGGTTTCCAGTTATTCCAATTCCACGTTTCTTCACCCATAAATATCATCGTATAATTCAATGATTCATATTCTAATATCGTTTGGTTCACTCCTGAACCTGGAGAATCATAAACTTTAATGGTTATCGTTTCATTTTGTCCTAATTTTAAAGGATCAGCACTTTCTATTAAATTTGAATAGGTTGGCGGCGTAGTATCAACTACTCTGATCGAGCCACTAGTAGAATTCCAATTGTGGTTAATATCTTCCATATAAATCGTGTATGTATAATTACCTAAATTTGCAGGAGTCCAAGAGTCATATTGCCACAGATCTCCCACAATGTTTGTCATTGAGTGGTTACCCCCTTCATTTTCTATCAAAACTTGGTTAATCCCAAATAGATCGGTAACGTTTATCGTAATAATTTCAGTATCACCTAATTCTAGAGGATCTGAACTTTCGCTTAAATTTGAAAATTTTGGGGGAATATTGTCAACCATGGTGGAATTGCCAACAGAATAAAAACGATTTGGTTCATGATGGTTGTTGAATTCTGTCTTAATCCAATCAGCAGAACGTGCAATACTGGAAATGCGGACTTCATCAATTATACCATTGAAGAAATCTCCGATGATTAAGTCATTGATATTTGTGTTTATAGCTCCAGTGAGTGCTGAGGTCTCCCTTAATTCCCCATCGACATATAATGTTTGATTAGTGCCATCGTAAGTTAAGACTACATAATTCCAACCAGCTCCAATATTGGCGAATATAACTTTATTATTTATAAGCCCTGCAACATTTGAATTATCAAAGGCAAGAGAAGGGGCATTCCCTTTATTGATTCCATTTTGTTCTTCTAAGCCAAGAGAGGCTACACAGTCATTATTTGGGGCTTCATATCCATAGAGTTGATATTTAAAATCTCCATTACTTCCCCATAAAGTCCAAGTTCCCGATCTTATTACCCAATAAGCTCCATTACCAGCAGAAAGTTCAATAGCCCAAAAAATAGGTTCCATTGAAGCAGTACGACTAGAATCGGGGAAGAGAGCCATATAGTAAGTGCTACCTCTTTCTGGCTGAGGATATGGTTTTGAGAATACCGCATCATTATAAGCATTTTTGACAACTGAACTCCCTGTGAATGTAGCACTTTTTCCATTAGTAATTTCCTCACCCTCTAGCTTGTTAATACCGTCAAAAATGTAACCAGCAAGTAATTGGGAAGTAGTGCTATCTTCGTGAGAGCAATACCAGCTTATTTTTGTAACAACATACCAACTTGTGTATGAAGGTGAATAGCTATATGCTTGGGCAAGTCCCCATTCTATGTTATCCATGTAATCTATAGCTTTGTCCCATCCCATTCCTCCAGCAGGTTGTTGTTTTATAATGCCTTCTGAAAGACCTAAAGTTGTAGGAGTTCCAATCTCATCAGAATATCCATAATATACATAATAATTGTTATCCGAATTTCCATCAGTTATATCTGCTTGTAATCTAAACCATGTTTCTGTGTTCGATGTGTCCCATCCAATATAAACATCTCTTGCTAGCTCAATCCAAGAATAACCATCCCAATATCCAATCCTCCAGTCTTTCTCATCGGTTCTAAGCTTGCCAGTTGAAATTAGAGTCGCTGTGTCTGCGGTAAACTTGACTATAGTATTCGCCACAACTGTAGAGCCGTAATTATTTGTTATATTTATCTTTTTCCTATATTGATATTTGGAATTCCACCAATTTCCCGTTCCATTAACCCATGCTTCAACCGTAATGGCAGAGGTAATATCCAAACTAGCAGCATCAGTTATCCTAATATTATCATCATTTCCATCAAAATCCAAACTTCCATCGATTTGACCATCTACTTGGTCACCTGAAGTCATAACACCTTGGGATGTACCATCATTGTTGTTGGAGGTTGAATCATAGATTGTTCCTGTTGGGTCTTCTGATAGATGCCACACTCCCTTGAAGTTGCCTTCCCATACGCCAGATGGATTCTCCCGAGCCCCCATAGTGGAGTTGCTATAATACATATAGAATTTGGTATCTGTTGAAGTGGATAACGAAGGAATTCTTACCCATGTTACCAAATGAGCGTGTGTTCCATTATAATCCTTTTTAAATAGTTCTAGTTCGTGATCCAACCATGCTGTATCGTTAGAAAAAGCAATATCTTCGCCATTTAGTTGGACATTATCATGTAAATCTGAATCAAATAGGGAAATTAACACAGGATAATTTTTATGGTTTCCTGAACCAGAGACCTTTGCATTATCAATTGTTATTACTTTATAATATTTAAAATAGGCTCTATTAGGAGGACCACCTGAAGAAGTTTGAATAAAAAAAGTATTATCATCGATTACATTATCAAAACTCTTCTTTATATCTTTTATAATTATAACACTGCTTGGTAGGAAGATTATTGAAATTAAGTTAAAAATGAAAATAAAGGAAATCAAGAGAATCCTTTTTTTTTTTCTCTTAAAATATAAATTTTCTGTCAAAATTGTTTCCTTCTACATAATTTTCATTTAGAAAATTTTGAATTTTTGATGGAACCTATATAAAATTCTTATATAAATGGTTGTAATATACTCTTATTCTTAAAAATAAAGATTAACAACTTTAATAAATTTATTTATATTAAGAGGGAAATTGTAGGATTTAGAACAAAAAGAGAGAGAAATTTTTAATATTGGGATATAAGATTGTTCGCTAATAGGAATAGCAGATAACCTTACTAAATTATGTCCCAAATTGCTTTGAATCGATTATAATTCCATCGAATATCTAAACAGTATCATAAAATTAAAAAAGTTTACGAATTATAGATTCCTTATCCTTATGATAGAAGGATGAGTTCATTTTCAGTATTGACGAATATTTTTTTTAAGAATTTTTAAATAAAAATTTTTGCTTAAAAAGTCTACTTCTCGAATGGTAAATTCAGCGTCTGAGTTCAATGAAAATTTATATAAATTTTTGGATAAATAATCAATCAAAGATGAAAGAAACTATAGCAAAGAAGGTTTCCTTCATTTTTTGATGTTTCGATTAGAATCGGGTCTTTTTCTGTTCCTGATCCTTTAAAGTTGATTTCAATTTCTTTTTTCTTCCAATATTTCTCAAAATAGTCCTTGTATAATACAATTTTCATAGATCATTATAAATGGATTTAATGTAGTTAAGAATCATATTTTTTTATATACATTAAGTGTTTATCAAAAACTCTGGATTTTTATACGAAAGTCAGAGATTCTGTGAAAGGCGTAGTTATGAATTAGTAGAAAATAAAAATCAGATTGACTAACCGTTTTAATAATAATTTTTTATTTTGTACGGAGTTTTAACTCCCAATCTTCTTCAGTTATATTTTGTCCCCATATATAATGAGTTTTAGATTCGATCAATTTAAAGTCATTCTTTCTATATAAGTGCCGGGCTATGATAAGGTCGCTAAAAGTCCCTAATATCACTTTTTCATAATCATGATTCTTACAAAAATTAAGAGCTTCGTATATTAGTTTTTTACCAATTCCTTTATTTCGTTCATGGGGTTCAACAAGAAGCCAACGCAATTGAGCGATTTTTTCATTCACTTTCGCAATGGCAATTGAACCAATGATCTCACTTTCGTTTTCAACAATCCACATATTTTCTTTAGCTGGATCATATTTTTCAATAAATTCTGCCATATATTTAGCTACATAAGCTTCAAACGTTGCATCAAGCTGATATTCATTTGCATAAACTACTCCATGTCGATAAATAATATATCCAATATCACCTGGTTTGTAAGACCTTATAGTATAAAACATTGACTTTTTCTTTTCACTCTGTAAAATTCTTTCAATATTTTTCATCGCATTAACTAATCGATATTGATCTTCTTCTGCTAGATCCTCAAGCAAAGTTTTAATCTGCTCATTTGCTTTTTCCTTTAGTTCTGAAATTATCTTTTTTCCTTTATTGGTAAGGGAAATTAGTTGTTTACGCATATCTTTACTCGATCGCTCTTTTTGAACGATATATTTTTTTTCAAATTTGCGTAATATTCGGCTAAGATAAGCTGCATCTAAATTAAGTATTTTTACAAGTTCACTTGCAGTGGAGATTGATAAGCGGTTAAGTTCAAACATTATTCTCACTTCAGTTAGAGAATATACACTTTTAAGTAGAGTCTTATCTAAAAGTCCAAGTAAATTTGTATAAAAACGATTGAAACTTCTAATTTTTCCTATTCTTTCTAGATTAATCTTCATCAATCGATTTTTAATAAATGTATTTGCTAATATAAAGTTTGACTTTGGCAATTAAATACTTGACAATATCAAGTAATAATTTAATTGATATTCTTAACCATCAAACTATTTTTTTTTTAAATCTTATCTTATTCTGTTTTATTTAATCTAGGGATCTATCAAAAAAAATATTCATGAAAGTAAATTCAGCTTCTGATTTCAATGAAAATTCAATGGAAAAACTAAACAGTATTCAATAGTTTAGAGAGAATGTGAAGGAGACATTTAAATATCTCGTAGAATTTTTACTGGGAAGTGAGAGAACATGAAACGAGCAGAAGTAGAACAATTGTGATTATGGCTAAATATAAATTAATTTAACTTCCTTTTTCATCTTTTTCTTTTCTAATCGTTTTAACACCTCAAGAATTAAGAATATTAGCTCATTTTCGTCCATTTCATGAAGCTCCTTATCGCTTTTTTCCTTAAGAAGCTCTTGATAGATTTGTTCTTGGGAGATATCCACAAGGGTTTGCAGTAATTCTCTAATTCTTACTTTTCTAAAAAAACAGGGAATATTGGATTCACCTTTAGATATTCACACTAAGATAGTTGAATATCCTTATTAAGATTTAGCTTTCACACCCTTTAGGTTTCTATTTTCAATGGTTTGTTTACCTCTAAGCTATCTTTCGCGATGACGAACTCACCCTGCTTATTTTTTAGCCTGATTTCAATGAAAATTCCTTTGAAAAGACGATGTAGAAAGTAAAAAGATTGGGATTTTCTCTACTTAATCTTCTTTTAATTCAAGCCAAATGTTCTAATTTTCAAATTTTTGTTTCTTTTCTAAGCTAAATATTGAACAATATTTTAATTAAGTAGATGCTATTCGGGTGAATGATGTTATGGAGTTGTACTCATAGGCTATGTAATTCTCTTAGGGTGGTATTTTTTTATTTGACAGTTATGAGTATAGAAACATTTTTTACAATTCCGGGGTATTGTTTTACATCCGTGTGTGATTGCATAGGCTGATGCGATTTTTGCGTTTTCAATTCTCAAATTTTTTAAATTTTCATCTTCATTGTTAATTTTAATTATTTTACCAGATATTCCAGCATGTCCTGCCCAGGTAACATTTGATAACCCAGCATTCCTGGCAGTTTCAACCATATCTTTCATGAATTCAGTCATTGCTCCCATATGATCATCCAAAATAAAATTAGGTCGAAATGTAAGAAAACTTACTGGAACAGTAAAATCAAGCTTCGCAATGAATTTTGATAATGCTTTTATTTCGTCTTTTTCAACAATTTCAGGAATTGCTAAAATACGGAATTCCCAGATTTTTTCTTTCCACCTTGAGATTAAAATTTCAGCGTTTCTTAAAACTGGCTCTATCTTTGCCCCTGTTAAAGCTGAAAAAGTTTCAGGATAGAAAGCTTTAATATCATAAGTAAATGTAGTTGTTAAATTAGCGATTTTTTCAAGAGACTCAATTGTCATATAGCCGTTAGTGTCATAATTAACTTTTACCTTTGGTTGAAGTTTTCGGGCTTCTTTTATAATCTCAATAACATAAGGAAGTGATGGTGTTGGAGCACCTCCGCTAAAAAAAATATAATCAGCATTTATCAATCTTCCGAAAGGAGAGTTCATCTGCTTTAAAGCTTCTTCAGCTAGTTTCTTAGGCTCTATCCAACCTCTTAACACGTCGGGTTGGTCTGGATAATGCGCAATTGAAAAGTTTTGGCAGTTTAAGCATCTAAAATTACAACCGGCTAAAAATATCGTATATGATTGAGGTGGGGCAGGATGTAATTGGCAACTTGCAACAATAGGAGTACGGATTCTACACACACCTAAATCTCCTTTATTTCTATTTACCCCACACCGCCACTCACATAACTCACAGTGGTCAAATTCTGGATAAGTAATTTTTTTTATGAACATCTATTGAATCTTTTTTAAGAAATTCAATGTATACAAATAACTTGATTAATTAAATAAACATGAATCAGACCTAATGAAGTTATGTTTAATTATTTAAATTGAAACCTGAATAGCTGTAATCATATTTATAAGAGCAATTCTTGAATAGTTAAAAGACAAGAAAATATTAGGTTTTTCTTGGATTGGTGACTATTAAAGTGGAATAATAAATGGTTGATCAAGAAATAGTAAAATTTAGAAAAAATGATGATATCTGCCAAAATTGTGGTATTTGTTCTAGAATAATTCAATGTCCCAGTAAGGGAACGTGCATTGGTTGTGGAGCATGTTATACGGCATGTCCTTCCATGGCATTCAATGAAATTTCTGAAATTTCGAAGGATAATGTTAAAATCATTGTAAACCACAAGAAACTCAAAGTTCCGCAGGAGATTACTATTAAAGAAGCTCTAATTAAAGCAGGTTATACATTTACAAAGGATCCAACAAAAAAGGGGATTTTTGCTCCTTGTGAAACAGGAGGATGTTATGCATGTGCTGTTTTAGTAAACGGAAAAATGACAGCTGCATGCCATTCTGGTCTTAAAAAGGGTATAAACATACAAACTTCTATTCCTAGAAATGTTGAGCCTTTAAGACGTGTTCAAGGTTTCCAACCACATTCAGTAGGCGGTGTGGGGACACCATGGCAATTAAAGAAAAAAGGTATTTATATTGAGGTTGCGTGTTTTACTGCGGGATGCAATTTTCGCTGTGCTACATGTCAGAATTTTACAACCACATATAACTCTAAAATTACATTAATGACTCCTATCCAAGCAGCAGCACAATTAACAATGGTTCGAAAAAATTATAAAGTGGATCGAATGGCGATTTCTGGAGGGGAACCTACTCTCAATAGGAAATGGTTGATTCAATTTTTTGAGGATTTAAAAACTCTAAATGAAGATCCAAAAGCAAGGTTGCACTTGGATACAAATGCAAGCCTTCTAACAAAAGATTATATTGATGACCTAATAAACGCAGGAATTACGGATATAGGTCCAGATTTGAAGTCTCATGATGAGGAAATTTTTTCAAAAATAACTGGGATCTCTGACATGGAACTTGTGAAAACTTACATGAGTAATGCATGGTCAGCTGTGAAGTATATCGTAGATCAATATTATCCAGATAAAATTTTTGTGGGCATAGGACTACCCTACAATAAGTCTTTTTATCCAGGCTTTGATCAAATCCATCAATGGGGCGTGAAATTAAGCCAAATTGACCGTAATATTCAGGTTTCCGTACTCGATTATCGTCCTATTTTTCGTAATCAAGAGATAAAAAGACCTAGTATTGATGAAATGCTGAAAGTAAAAAATGTTTTAGAAGGGGCAGGTTTAAAGAAGGTTATTGTTCAAACAGAAAGGGGTCATATAGGTCCATGACTTAATTTGGAGGATTTTTAATATGAACTGGGATGAAGAGGGAAGAAATACGTCCTTGAGCTAAGATTTTAAACAACTTCTCTATCTACGTAAAATTTTTATTCAGCTTTTCTTAAACGATAAAAAAAACCAGGAACCCATAAAATGACTCCTAATACAGCTCCTAATAGGAAAGTAGTAGGGTCATTCCACAGAAAAATTTTGTAATATCCTGTAATAATAAGAACTGTTATACCAATTAGAAACCTTAATGGATACTGAAATCTATTGTTTATCGCTTGATGAGGGAGATAAAAGAATAATAGAATTGCGTGACCGCTAAATGGAATCCCAATAATGTATCTAATCAAAGAGAATATTCCTAATGCCACACTTTCAATGAATAATAAGATGTAGGTAATTCTTTTCTGTTTTTCATTCCACATCCAAATAACCTCTCCTAATAAAATCCCATAAGGAAGAAATATGGGAATCATGTACAACGGAGGAGTATCAATATTTAATGTCTCAGTAGCAGTAGTAACTAAAGGATACCCTCTGAGGGAAAAAAAAATTATAGAAAGGATAATTAGTATCATCCCAGTGCCATAAATAATAAGTGGTTGTCTAATTGAAGGTTTGATATTGGCAAACACAACGTTGATAATTTAAACTCTTTTAAATATTTATAATATTTAAGCAAATCATATTCTTAGAGCTAAGAAGAGAAAAAAGAAGGTGATTAGCACAGCCCTTCGCTATAATGTCTCAATAAGCTATGTATGTAGAAAACTGGATAAGAGATATGTTCTTTATGTCATTTGCTTGAATAGAGCTCTAAACTCTTCCCTTACAGCTGTCAATCCTAGAGTTTCAAGTAAGTTAATCGATTTTTTACTAAGAGAATAAAAAGAACGAGGTTCGGAGCGTTTATATTCTAATTTTTTCTCATTCTTAATAAAGTCATTCTCTTTTAGAATCTTGAGGTGATAATTTAAGGTATTCTCTGGAATAGAAGGTAATAACTCCCTTAACCGACTGAACGAGAGAGATTCCTCACTGGCTAATAACGTAAGCAGTATCTTATACCTTGTCTTCTCGGATATAATTTCTAATTCCTTCCTCATATTTTCATATTTTTTTGGAGTTTTCAAATCATTTACCCCCCACATATTTATATTTACTTTTTCCTCTAATTCCATACTAAATATGGATAATCATATATTTAAATCTAACTCAAAATTAAATGAGTCAATTACTATTGATATATAATATTTTATAGTATAACTGAATTCCTAAATTATTTTATATCTATTGGGGATAGAGAATGCAAGTTTCGCATGATAGTGCGTGGGATGACTTTTTAGATGAATTTACTAACATTTTTTCAGTTTACGATTTGAGGAAAAATAAGATCTTTATATGTGGTTCGTACAGTGAAGACACTTTCGTTACTCTTCAGGAAGTACAAAAGATTGTGAATAATATTGAAAATAACCTTGGATTTTTTGAAAAAGAATTTAGACGTACCCACCTTGAGAATTTGATTTTAAAATTTGATCTTATAGCAAAATTTTCGAATGAGATAATTATGGTTATAGAACATGATAAAGGAGGTCACATGATTGAAATGGGAATAATACTCTCCTTTAAAGAATTTCTTAACAAAACAAAGGTATTCGTACAAAAAGATGTGGAAATTACTGAGGTCCTAAAGAGAGGAGGATTATTAACACCTTTTTTTAAAGAGGAGGAAACCTTATTCTATTTTGAAGATATTGAAACGTTGAGATCGTACGTAAAAAAGATATATTCTTCAAATATCTGAGTTTTCTTCATTAGTAAGAGAATTTTTTCTCTTTTCTAGCTTTGATCTATAAAAAAATATCAAAAGAAAGCTTAAATAGAGAAAAGTCTTAATTTAACATTGGTATAAAATCTAATAATTTTAAAATTACTACAAAATAAGGTTCAATTTAAAAAACAGCAAATATAAAAAAAGGAGGAATAATATAATGAGAGATTTAACAGTAATTTTGAAAAATCAGCCGGGGATGTTAGCTGATATGGGGGAAGTTCTAGGCAAAAATGGCATTAATATGGAAGGATTATGTGGATTTCCTCTAAATGATGAAGGGATCATCCATATTTTGGTTGAAGATGAAACTACAACCAAATGGGTACTCGAAAATGAAGGTTTTGAAGTACGTGCTGTACGTGAAGTGTTAGTTTTGGATATCGGTCATATCGCAGGAAAACCCGGCACAGGGGGGAAGATGGCCCGAAAAATTGGTAAAGCCGGTATAAATATTGATTTAATTTACTTGGCTGAGAATAACAGAATTGTTATTGGAGTTGATAACATAGAAAAAGCTCGCGAGGCTTTGGGTTTACAAGTAATTATATAAGTAAGATTTTTTTATTCAATATTTTTTTTTATAATTTTAAAAATAACAGTTGAGGTCACAATTTTTATTACTTTTAGTCAATAATATATCTTGAAATCGTAAATCTCGTTTTTTTAGGGTAAAATTAGATTCCAGTTATCTTCACCAATGTGTTCTTAATTCATAATAATGTAGATGTAAAACTCAGATTATTTATAGCTGAATCTACCGAAATTCGTAACTTTTTGCATTAATAAGATTTAAATTTTCAATTATTATTTTCTTCTTTATGCCTATATATATACTCGTAACAAAACTCCAAAATCCTGACTTAGTAGAAAAAAGGAAAGATCAAGGTGAAAAATGGTTAAAATTAGTCAGAGAAAAGGTACCAGATATAAAATGGATCGCACATTATGCGATTCTTGGTCCCTACGATTTTCTTGACATTTTTGAAGTAAAAAATGAACAAGACGCGGCAAAAGTATCCTTACTTTCTCGCTCGGCAGGAGCCACTTTTGCAGAAAGTTGGACGGCTATTCCATATGCAAATTTTCTTGAATTAGTTCAGGAATTGAAGTAAAGTTATTCTCAAAATAAGTAATGAATTTTGAATAATATCAGGAAGTTTCAAGTTTACTCCTTTCTCGTTTGTAAAATCGGTTAAAGTTAGATGTGTGGAGTTTATTTTTTACTATTGAAATGATTAATATACTTTTGATAGTCATGAAGCTTTCTCAATACGATGGCTGCAGTATCAAGATTCCCACCAAACACCATGATTTGATTTTCATCATATTTATCAAAAATGGGATTATCAAGGGTAGGCGTTAGTGAAACATATAATATCTTTTTATCAGGATGTTCACGGCATATTTTAATTTCATAATCTGCTATTTGACTAAATTGGTTATTTCGCATCATTAACATGCTTTCTTTCATCTTTTTTCCATATTCATTATCAGGTTTCAACATATTTATCCTTTCGAGAAATGTGGCAGAAGTCATCGTAAAGATTACATCAAAACAGTCAGAATTTAACATTAGATCCATTACATTTCGAAAAGCCGTAGGATTTCTTGTAGCTACCATGTCAATGGGATTATTTTGACTCCAATAGAAAGGGAGGTGCGCTGAAATATCCTTAATAAGTTTAGGTCCATTTGGTTCTAAATTCAAGTCAACAACCTTGATTCCATGTTTTTCACATAGATCAGTTAAATGTACTCCCATACCACCTCCACCACTAATTATGCCAGCTCGTAGAGGATCACTGGTAGGAAGTGGGAGAAGGTAATGTGCTCCCTTGACTAGATAGATGAATTCCGATACTAGTTCGGTATATATTACCCCCGTTTGCTTAAAAACGGATTTATTTATATCTAATGCACCGGCAATTGAGCCTGTGTGACTATTAGCTGCTCTTGCCCCTGTTTTAGTAATACCTGCTTTGAGAATAACAATAGGTTTTGTTTTAGTTGTTTCTGTACATATTTCCTTAAATCGTTTACCCGCACGTAACCCTTCAGCAAAAAGTGCAATTGTATTCGTTTCCTCGTCGTGAGCATAATATTGTAGATAATCTTCAAGGGTTAAAGAAGCTTCATTCCCACTTGAAACGAAATATCTAATTCTTTGTAATGCCTCACATAGAATTGTACCCATTGTTCCTGACTGAGAAACGATAGAGATTTTACCTGGTTTTGGGAGCATAAATCCAAAACCTAAATGTAAAGGAGAATTTTTATCTTCAGATGAATAAAATCCCATCGAATTTGGACCAATAAAGATTAATCCACCTTTGTCAGCAATTTTAACCAATTCCTGGTTTTCTTGTTGTCTTTCCTCCGTTTTTACTTCCCCAAATCCAGCCGTAATTATTGCTGCTGTTTTAACATCATTTTCTATTGCCTGTTTTACCGCATCTACCACTGCATTTGGGGGAACAACAATTCCAACTAAATCAATTTGTTCTGGACATTTATCGAGAGAAGGAAAAACCTTGAATCCTAATATTTTCTTGTTATTATAACTTGGACTTGGATTGATAGGAAAAATCTTTTTTGTAAATCCACAACCTAGCATACTCATTCCTACCATAAACCCGATTTTTGGCTTATTAGTTGCTCCTATAAGAGCAACATTTTTCGGATTAAACAGGATTTTCATTAGTTTTAGCTTTTCTTCGACATCCATAAAAAATCTCCTATTAAAAAACTTCTATTGTAAGTTATTATGTAAAAAGATTGATTATTAAAGAATTAAATGATTATATAATCAATTTAGACTAATTTGGAGACTAGTTATTTTATAATCTGGTAGAAAAACTAAAGATAAGTATGGTCATCTAGAACTAAATCATTAAATAATTAATATTTTAAATCATTTGAAATAATATGTAGATGATCACCATTTTTTAGTATATTACCTCTTTTCATGATTTGTAAAGAAGTAATAGCATAAAATGGTGAAATTCTATATTATATTATAAACAAGGTCTACAAGATGAGAACAAAAGAAGAATATATGAAAGCTTTAAGCAAAATGAGGAACAATATTTACTTTAATGGGGAAAAGATTGATCGATTAGACGAACGACAGATGGCTTGTATCAATACTATTGGAACTACTTATGATGTAGTAGATGACCCAGAATATAAGGATTTAATCTTCGCAAAATCCCACCTTTCTGGTGAAATAATTAATCGCTTTACACATATACATCAAAATACTGATGATCTTCATAAAAAGCAAGATCTGACTCGAAAAATCTGTCAAAAAATCGGTGGATGTATTCAACGTTGTATGGGCTGTGATGGAACCAATGCTGTATATAATGTTAGTTATGAAGCAGATAAATCCAACAATGGAGAAACGAACTATCATGAGAACTTTAAAAAATGGTTGGAGCGTTTTCAAAAGGAAGATTTAATAGCAGCATGTGCTCAGACCGATGTTAAAGGCAACCGAATAAAACGACCCGCAGATCAAGAAGATCCAGACATGTATGTTCGAGTTGTAGAAAAAAGAAATGATGGAATTATTGTTCGTGGATGCAAACTTCATATTTCAGAAGCTTCTGTATCTGATGAGATAATAGTCGTTCCAACTAGAGCATTGAGACCAGAAGATAAGGATTACGCTGTTGCTTTTGCAGTGCCTGGAGATTATGAAGGAGTTAAACAAGTGGTTACTATTCATAACCTTCGCGAAAGAGAACATTTTAAGCGTGGATTTATGCCAGGGGCAACAGATTCATATATTATTTTTGATGACGTATTTGTTCCATGGGAAAGGGTTTTTCTATGCGGTGAATATCAACATGCTGGTACTCTTGCATTGTTATTTGCTCTATTTCATCGTCATAGTTATTCAGGATGTAAACCAGCAATAGGAGATCTAGTTGTAGGAACTGCTGCTTTAGCAGCCGAATATAATAACATTCATAGAGCATCACATGTGAGGAGTAAATTAGCTGAATTAATCATGGTTACTGAACTTGGCTATGCCGCAGGATACACTGCTTCTGATTTGGGTAAACCAGAAGTATATATGCCTGGAGTAGGTTTCATTCCTTATGGTCCCGGAAGTTATATTCCAAATTCAATTTATTGTAATGTTGGAAGATGTTTGTCAGGAGAGAATGTTTTTCGTGAAGCTGAAATTATTGTTGATCTTTCAGGAGGTATTCCTGCAACTTTTCCCCATGAAAGAGATTTTGTGAATCCAGAGTTAAAAGAACATCTTTACAAATATATTACTCGAAATCCAAATATTTCACCTGAAAATGCGGCACAATTCTGGCGGTATGTTGGTGATATTTACTGTTCTGCAACGGGTGGGGTTCATCTATTCGGAAGTTATCATGGTGGAGGTTCCCCTGTAATGGAAAGTATAGCAATTACAACTCAGTATGATATTGAATCCAGAAAAGACATGGTAAAAAAGATTGCCGGAATTAAGGATGAATTAAATAAAGCTTAAATCTTTTTTTCAATTTTTTTTTTTTAATTCTATTTTAAATATAGAAGTTAGAAAAAATCCCCTATGAAGTCTAAATATCCTTCACATTTTAAAAATTCTTTAACTTGAAATGGGCTTGTAGCGTAGGTTTTTAATATTTCTTGTTGTAAAATAATCTGAAATTTGGTTTCTCCAACCTTCCTAAGCTCTTTCAACAAAGGAAAGGCAATTTTATGGTCTATAAGTTGTGTATTGTAATTATTTTCAGACCATATGATTAAATTTGAAATAAGTCTTCGGAAAATGGTTTTCATTGAATAAATTTTCTGATTATATTCATATCTATCTATTAGTTCATTTATTCCCTGATTTAACGTCTTTAATGAAGGGAACAACCTGCTAGGTATTACAATTATAGGTTTATTCTTTACAAAAATAATTATTTTAGTTCCTCTTTCAGAAAGCTTAAAAGATTCACTTTCTTCGATCTTTTGATTAATTGATGAGGTGATAATTTTTATAGAAATATAATCATTGACTTTATTTGATTTTACAATAGTATAATTATCCCGTTTAATATTTTCCTTCATTTATTATGCGACTCTATAAATTTCTTCTTATAAAAATCTCTCTTTAGTCTTAAAGTATGTATTTCCTTACAGAAAGAAAAGGTAAAAAAATTATAAACTTTAGTAATAAGCAAAGAATATATAAATTGAACCTAGAAAATAAATTGAATACCAATTTCAATAAAAGTTATTTTCTACTCAAAATTCATTTAAAATTAATATTATTATTTCAAGAGAGGAACATGAGAAATTAAGGTGTTTTATATCTCTGAAATGCGAGGAAAATTTTTTGAGGAATTTCATGAGGGAGAAATATATATTACATCAAGGAGAACCTTAAGGGAAGCTGATTTACTTGACTTCTGTAATTTATGTTGGTTTAATTTATCTATGTTTTTCGATGAGATATATGCTACAAAAGAAATGCCCTATAAATCTCATGTTTTTCCTGGACCGTTTATTATTCCATTAGCAATTGGTCTTTTTTTGAAACTTGGTATTTTAGAAAGAACAGTTATAGCTTTATTAGGAATAAAGGATTTAAAATTTAAAAATTCTCTAAGAGTAAATGATACAATGGAAGTAGAAGTTAAAATTATCAACAAGAAAGATTCAAAGACATATTCTGACAGAGGGGTATTATACTCTTTATTTACAGTCAATAAGGTTAATCTAGATTTAACAAAAGAATTTATCATGTCTTTTGAAATGATTCATATGCTAAAAAAAAAAAAGAATTTCAAAATGTGAAAACCTAAATAGAAGAAAAGGATATTCTATTTTAATGAAATATAGACTGACAATATCATATTTATCGTTTATTCTTTTTACGGTTTTATATATTATCGTTTCATCAATATGCCATATTACTCACCACGAGGTGTGTTATATCATAAGTTTCATATTGATGATTTTAATGTTTTTCTTTACCTTAAGTTCAATAATTCTGCTTATTACCTAAACATATAATAATAGAGTTTTATCCAAAAATCTTAAATAATTTTTGAGTCTTTAGAATTCAACCTAAATATTTTTTAAAAGATTTTGAAGTTATTAACATGATTGTTGTATCACCTTATAATGGAACAACTCCAAGAATTCATCCCACAGCATTTATAGCTAAAGACGCGATTATTATTGGTGATGTAGAGATTGGTGCTTATGTAAACATATGGTTTGGTGCGAAATTAAGAGGGGATTGGGGTAAAATTATTGTGGGTGAAAACACAAGTATTCAAGAGAACTGCGTCATCCATACAACGGTTGGAGGGCTATGTAAAATAGGTAAAAATGTAACTCTCGGACATTTATCAATGGTACATGGCCCCACCACTATTGGTGATAAAACTTTAATAGGAATTAGCGCCTCCGTCTTACAAAACTCGAAAATTGGAACTGGGGTAGTTATCGCAGGGGGATCGGTTATTAGAGGAGAAGCAGAAGATAACTGTCTTTATGCTGGTATCCCTGCTATCAAAAAAAAAGAATATCCAAGTAGAAGGATGGAAGAATGGGGTTCTAATCTTTATGCAGATAATGGTCAGAAATTTAAAGAAGCGGGATTAGGACAAGAAATCCCCGAAGAATTTTTGATGAAATACTAAGAGAAATAATAATACTAATGAATTTAATACAGAATTCAATTAAAATAAATTAAACATATTCGTTTTCATCAAGATGAGTTTAAAAAATTGTCCAATTATTATCGGTGCTGCTCAATTCACTCAACCTAAGGAAACAGAAAAACCACTAGATCCACTTAGCTTGATAGCTAAAGTAAGTAAATTAGCTATTAGAGACACAGGAATAAAAAATTTGAATGAATACATTGATGCTGTATATGTAGTTTATTTTAGAACTTGGTCATATGAAGATGCTCCTAGTGAATTAAGTGAAATGGTAGGAATTAAACCCTCAAACAAACTTTTTTCATCAGCCGGAGGTAATACTTCTCAAAGTCTTATTAACCAGGTAGCTATAAATATTACTGAAGGAAAAAGTAAATTGGTACTTATTACAGGGGCGGAAGCTTGGTATTCAACTAGTCGTGCAAGAAAAAATAAACTTGTCCTAAACTGGCCTAAAAGAAAGGAATCAAAAATTAAAGAGGGGGGATTCTGGAAGGATTTAAATGAATTTGAAAATAATTATAGGTTGTTTATACCTTCAATTTCTTATGCTCTCTTTGAAACAGCATTGAGGGCAGCCTCAGGGAGAAGCTTAGAAGAACACCAACATCATATTGGAAAATTATTTGAACACTTTAGTAAAATCGCCTCTAAAAACCCTTATGCCTGGCTTAAAGAACCTTATAGCGCACAAGAAATTATTACACCAACAGCTAAAAATCGCAATGTAAACCATCCTTATACAAAATTTATGTGTTCTAATCCATTTACAGATCAAGCTGGTGCCATATTGTTAACCGCTCAAGAATATGCGAAAGAATTAAATATTAATCCTCGTAAATGGGTTTATCCAATGGGAGGTGCTGATCTTCAAAATATATTTAATATAACTCAACGCCCTAACTTAATTAACTCTCCTGCTGTAAAGCATGCTTCTCATTTAGCACTCTCACAAGCTGGCCTTAAAATTGAGGATATTAATCTTTTTGATTTATATAGTTGCTTTCCATCAATGGTACAGATTATTTTAAACGAACTGGAAATTAAAGAGCAAGATCCACGACCACTTACTATAACTGGAGGCTTGCCATTTTTTGGGGGTCCATGGAATAATTACTCTCTACATCCAGTAATAACTGCTGTAGATCTTGTACGTGAGAACCCATCCTTGAAAATCATGGTAGTTGCAAATGGGGGATATAATACTAAACAATCAGTAGGAATTTATGGGAAAGAACCCCCAACAAAGCCATGGGGTCTTAGTGAAGTTTCTGAAATTCAAAAAGAAATTTTAAAAGGAGAACTTGCTAAACCTGTTGAAATAGCTAATGGAACTCTTACAATAGAAGCCTATACTGTCATTTATGGAAGAAATGGAATACCAAACGGGGGTATTGTAATCGGAAATCTTGCAAATGGTGCTCGTACCTTAGCACATATAAAAGGAGATGGAAAAAAACTAGAAGAATTAATTCAGGAGGAATTAGTAGGGAAGAAATTTAATGTTTATCATGATTATAAGACTAAAAGTAATATTATCAAGATTAATAATTATATCCTAAATAAAAATACGGATTTTTAATCTCTATCTTATAAGCTTAAGAATTTACTATTTTCGATAGTCAACACTAGGAAGATTCTTTATTTCATATGGAAGATAAGCGTCATCAGGTATAGGATTAATATAAATGTCTCGGAATTCTTTATTTTGCATTCTACAGAAAGGACTTCTGTGACTAAAGGCAGGATGTTTCACCATTCGCATCCAGATCTTTTTTAACGGTTCATCCCTAATATTTCCAAAAGAAAGAGGAGTAAAATCACAAGGGGCAATATCTCCATAAGCAGAAGCGTAGTATTGAATATTAGCAGCCAAGCAACCTATTCCGGAAAGGTATGCTTCCACAGAATTTTGCCATGCTTGAGATGAAAGTGGTGGAACAATTTTATTTTTAAACACGTCAGCAGAATATTTATGAAGTTTTTCTCGCAATTCAAATGTTAACATTTCGCTTGTATCCTTCAACATATTTCCCGTAGGTACGCAATCAAAAAGGATTATGTTGTGAAGACCAAGCTCCATAGCTAATTCATGTAGCGTTTTGTATATTCCTGCTTCTGTTCCAGAGCGGGTAGCATAAGAGGAGAAACCAGCAAAAATCCCTTTTGATTTCACCTTCTTAATTCCTTCAATAGCGGTCTCAAATAATCCTGGCATTCCTCTTAAATTGTTATGTTCTTCAGGATTAGGGGAATCAATACTCAAAAATAATGAATACAGTCCAGCTTCGGCTAATTTTTCCACATTTTCATCTGTAAGAAATTGACCATTTGTAAACATTATAGGCATTGCTTTCTTTTTATCTACATGAGATATAAGCTCAAAAACATCTTCTCGCATTAAAGGCTCTCCTCCTGTGAAGGCAATTATAGTCACACCCAATTTCTGTGCGTCATCAATTAATTTTTTAGCCTCTTCTGTGGACAATTCTTTCTTATCCTTTTTAAAATGCCTGCCAGCGCTGCAATGTACACATTTACACTGACATTTATATGTAATCGCGAAAGTCATCGCAACAGGGAAGGGATACGGCATCAATTGGGATTTTATTAATCCCTTTAAAGCACGGATCATAGGACGGCTTCCAATTGGAGGAGCAAAAGTATTCGCAACCATTTTTCCTTCCCATTTTCCAATTGTATCATAATTTTTATAGAAATTAGCTTGTAAGAGTATCATAAAAATTAAACGATATATTCGTAACCTATCAAGGAGAGGGTTGAGAATACCTGTTCCTGCGACTTGACCATTTTTAAGCTTCTTATAACTAATGAGTTTTTGACCAAATAATTTTAAAAAAATATGTTCTTCTTCCATAGAACAATCTCACTTTTAGAAGCTTTTTACTTTTTCAGTTAATTTAGAACCTTTATAAATCTTTCTAATGATAATTTTTTACTACTTAAATATTATTACTCCTAAATCTGATATATCAGTGATCTAGATGTGATTCAAATTTTAGATGATCCTCTTCACTGAGATTTATAAAAATAATTTAAATGTAATGAATATTTTTAACAATTTTGATTCAGAATTAAAATAGCTTTATGTGAGCAGATTTCAACACATTTTCCACATCCATTACATAAATTGGTATCAATTTTTGCTAATGAGGATATGAACCCAATTAAAGAATATGGGATTGCACAATTAGGGCAATATTCGACACAAGTACCACATCCAGTACAATTCTTAATATTTAACTTTACTATAATTGACGAATTTGTCATAAATCCAAATTATAATGTTCAGAGAATTGAAGTATAGGAAATTGATTTTATTAATGGAATATTTTAGATAGAAAATAAATTTATTGTTAAAATCTTAATTAATAGAATCAAAACGTTTTGTCTCAGGTATCTCTAATATAAAATCCTCCCCAAAAGCTAAAGCTGGTGTTAACGCCCCTGTAGGGCCAATATCGAACAATTTCTCTACAGATCTCACTCCTGCAACAGCAGTGAAACGATAAGACTCCATTGTTTCAAGCCAAGCATGCGCTATCATACCTTTATTGTTATATACCGAAGCCGATATATAGCATCGATAGATTTTTTGCTTGAATTCATCGGGACCATGAATATTTTCTTCAATCCACCTTTCAACCTTTTTCTTAGATTCCTCATTTTCACTCATTTCTTTAGGTGAAATACCAAGAGACCCAGTAAATTTGGAAATTTTTTTGGTAAGAGAAAGTAGGTAGTTATATTTGGTATACCAGTCGTTCGATGAGCAGTAGATAGATCGCCCCAACTAACAGGTCTTACTGTCCTTTCTTTATCAGAAAACCGTATTTTTCGAACCTCTTCCTTATCAAGAGGTTTAAACATCAAAACCTACTCCTGATATAATTGCTATTCCTTTAGCTTTTGCTTGGGCATTATACTTGAAATTCTGCTCAAAAACAGGGATTTCGCCGGTAATATCAACATAGTTTGTACTAGTTTTTAAGCATGCTTTCACCATAGGAGCACTTGTATATTTAAAAGGACCTGCTGAATGAAAACCTAAATCAAATTCTTCTAAAGTTTGTATTAAAGTATTTTCATTTTTCATTTGTAAGAGACTGTACCATAAGCTAATCTCTCGTCTAGTGAAAAGGAAGAATTATAAAAACCAGCATCTAAAAATCTAAGCAATTCGTTAAAGTAAGGATAGTTTTCATACAGAAAGGTAATGAAATGCTCGAAATAGTGGTAAAATTTACCATAGGGGATTTTGTAGTGATTAAACTCCTTATAGTTAAGATGTAATAAAACTAATTTTCCAAATTGTTCTTCATATTTTTGAGGAATATTTTCAAAAATTTCAATTAGAAAGGTTCTATTATACTTTAAGTCTATAAACAAAAGTATATCTATCAAATCTTTAATTTTTCTATAATTAGTCAAGCTAGAAATCATTAATTGTTTTAACTGAATTAATACAGTTTCAATTAAATTAGGACTCGTTTGTTCAAATAGACATTCTAATTCTGTTTTATTTAGAAAATTTAGGTAATTGTTATAAGCAAAAAATTGGATTGTACCTATATGTCCCGTTTCAAACCTCTTTGCGATTTCTTCTTTAAATACCTTTTTTGCTAGAAGATCTCCTGCTTCTGTGAGTTTTCTAAGTAACGGAAAAGCTATATTACTATGGATTAGACGCGAGTTATAATCATTTTCGTACCACGCTTGCAAATTAGAACAATGTCCCCAAAATTGAATCTCTGGGGAAATAGGAATCTCTTTCTGGGTTAAAAATTCAAGAGATCTATTCAATTTTACAACAGCTTTATCAATCGAATTTATATCATCGAAACTATCTATTTCCTCCATAGGTACATTTAAAAGGAGATATTTGCACTGGATAAACAACTCATTATTTACATATATATTCGTTTTATTGTTTTCTAGCCGAAGATCGAGGTGGTCATTTACTGAAAATTTGAGCATCAAGAATTTGTGGTTTACTTAAATTTTATTTCTTTGTATTTATGAAAAAAAATTAAGTAATAAAGGTTAAATTCCGGGAGAATGAGATAATTAATATGGAAGAAATAAAAAAAGCTCTTTATGAGAGAATCCCATATTACACTACCTTAGGTCTTGAACTGAAAGAGATTGGTAATGGAAGAGCTACTTTTGAACTTATTGTCAGAGAAGATTTAACTCAGAATGGCATGGTTCATGGGGGTGTTATAGCAGCTATGATAGATTCCGCATGTGCGTGTGCTGCATTATCATTAATATATCCTAATGGATATATTACCACAATTGATTTACAAGTTGAATTTCTTAAACCTTTTTCCAAAGGACGCCTTATTACCGATGCAAAATGTATAAAAGGCGGAAAAAATATTTATTTCTGTAAAGCAAAAGTCTGGAATGAAGAGAAAGAACTAATTAGTACAGGGAGTTCACAACTTCTCCGTATCTCATAAATTTGATCTATTATCACAATAATAATTTTATCCGATATTTACAAAAAACCTATTTTACGTTATTGTATAAAAGCTATTATTTAACAAACAAACTTTTTTTATGTTCTATTATTACGGAAAACTAATTTTATTGTACTTTTTTAAATTTGAAACAAAATAGGTTATATTGAAATGAAGAAAACGATTAAAATCATTGTATCTGGAGATGGAGGAGTAGGAAAAACATCATTTCTTAACCGGTTAATTCATGATAGTTTCGATATAAATATGGAATTAACTAAGGGTGTGGATTTCTTTTCTAAAGATGTCCATATTAATGGATATGAATATAACTTTGTAATGTGGGATCTTGCAGGACAGAATCAATTTAAGAAGTTATTATCTGATTTTGTAAACGGCTCTCTCGCTGCTTTCATATTATTTGACTTATCACGATTTAATACACTTGAAGGTGTCGAGGAATGGATTCACAAATTAAATCATTACGGAAGCATCCCTGCTTATATAATAGGTACAAAAAAAGACATGGTTGATACTAGTGAAGCACATATTTTTGATGATTATATCTCAGAGATTATAAGGAATAATAAGAACGTAATAGGATACTTAAAAGTCTCATCAAAAACAGGATTTAATGTAAAGGAAGCTTTTTATAGTCTAATTGAAAAATTATCAAATTAAAAGAAAAAGTAATAATTAAACTTTTACTATCCATCCAAATTCATCTTCAATTTCTAAACGCTGTATTCCTGTTAATATTTCATATAATTTTGTTGTTATTTCGCCAGGTTCTTTATTATTGAAAACCCTTTCTTTGCCTTCTAAAGAAACCGAACTTATCGGTGTAATAACTGCGGCAGTTCCTGAACAGAAAACTTCAGTACAGCTCTCTTCGAATAATTCTTTATAAGAAATATCTCGTTCTTCGACTTCTATTCCTAGTTTTTTTGATGCTAGTTCCAAGATAGCTTCTCTTGTGATTCCTTCGAGTATTGTTCCTGTTTTTCTAGGAGTAGCTAATTTACCTTTTATTAATCCAAAAAAATTAGCTGCTCCGACCTCCTCTATGAACTCTAAATTAACTGCGTCTAAGTATAAAATTTGAGCAAAACCTCTAGATTTTGCTTCTTTTGCCGGTAACATTGTTCCTGCGTAATTACAGATTGTTTTTGTCGAACCAGTTCCTCCCGGTGCGGCTCTTGTATACTTTTTTGAAATCTCTAAATCAATACCTTTAAAACCCTCAGGGAAATATGGTCCAACCGGAGCTGTAAAAATAATTAACTTGAATTCTTTTGCAGGTGATACACCTAGCATTGGTCCATTTCCAAATAGCATAGGCCGAATATATAAAGCACCTCCACTATCGTAAGGAGGGATGTAATCTTCATTTGCTTTTACCACATTTTTGATAGCTTCTATGAATTTATCAATATCATACTCCGGCATTAACATCCTTTTAGCACTTTTATTAAATCTTTTTCCATTTTCATAAGGTTTAAATAAAGTAATCTCTCCGGATTTTGCTCTTAATGCTTTCATTCCTTCAAAAATCCCTTGTCCATAATTTAATACACATGCTGCAGGTGAAATTTCGATATTGCCAAAGGGTACAAGCTTACCTTCATCCCATTTATCATCTTTAAAATCAGAAACAAACATACTGTTAGTCTCAATAAAATTAAATCCTAATGAGTAAAAATCAATATCTTTAGGGTTTACCATGATGATCCACTTCCAATTAAAACTTGTAAAAAGTATATGAATCTTCTATAAAAAATTTTTTTAACAAATAAATGAAGAAATCTTAAATTGAATTATTTAATGCCTTAATACAACATTAAATCTATAATCTTTCTACTAGTGATCAATTTTTAAAAAATACTTAAAGCATATTACCCCAATAACTTATTTTATTATTAGTATCATGACGGAATACGGTTTTATAGATATAAATAAAATTATAAATTTGTATTTATAGTTATAATATATAGAAGTTTGAACATTTTTGAAAATTTTTTAAATAGATTAAAGTGAATCGTAAACAGAGGAACTGTAATGGAAGAAGAATATGACTATCTTTTTAAATCGATTGTTGTAGGAGATGGAGGCGTGGGAAAGACCGCTTTAACTCTCAGGTTTTCCAAAGGCTTCTTTACAGAGGATTATAAAATGACAATCGGTGTAGATTTTCACGTAAAAACAATTAATATTGATTCTAATCAAGGACCAATTAGGGCAAAACTCCAAATATGGGATACTGGCGGACAAGAACGATTTAGTTCAATTAGACCGATGTATTATCGAGGATCATTAGGCGCTCTATTAATTTTTGATTTAACGAATTCTGCTAGTTTTGAACATTTACCTCAATGGATTGAAGAAGTTAGAACGAATGTAAAAACCGAAATTCCTTTATTATTAGTTGGTAATAAGAGCGATTTAGTAGATCAGAGAGCGGTCTCTTTAAGTGAAATCAATAATTTTACTCGAGATTTCAATTTGTATTACATGGAGACTTCTGCAAAAACAGGAGAAGGTGTTGGAGATTGCTTCTATATTCTTGCCTGCCTAATGATCGGATCTGGAGTCCCAGATCAGCTCATTTCCGATAATGTTGTATTTAGCCCTGGATTTATACCTATTGAGGGCACTGAAACCCATATACCCTCCTCACCTCAAGCAATGCCCAATATTGACTTTTCTGCACCTCCAGTTCCTGAACCTATTTCAATAACAAGCCAAGAACCAGTAATAACATTCGAACCAGAACCAGAATTTGAATATGAAGCACCTCCTGTTCCAGAACCTACCATTATAAAGGCTCCCACTTCCAGTTCCTCTTTCGAGTCAGAATTTGAGCCAGAAATACCGATTCCTGAACTAAAACCAGAAATTCAAAGTAATTCAATAGAATTTGAATTTAAAACACCTGAGGAAATTTTAGCTGAAGATAAGCAAGAGGGTGTTGAAAGTTCTATAACTTTTGAAAAGACTGCTATATTCACTACTGAAGAAACTTACAAGCCAAAAACGGTTCCTTTTGCATCAAAAGTCCCCATTCCAGCACCAGCACCGGAAGGATTTCAATCTTCTCAAGAAATACCAACTACTCAAAAATCTGATCTACCTCCCACCCCTTTTATTACATCGCAAGGAGAATCTCAAGCAAAATCTGATTCTTTAATGGATTACATGCCTGAACCTGTTTATTCTAAGAAAAAATTGAAAAAACAGAAGAAGAAGGAAGAGAAAGAAAAGAAAATTCAAGAAGATATGGAGAAGCAGAAACAACTAATAGAAGATATGAAAAAGCCTAAAAAAGAAAAGAAGGAAAAACCTAAAAAAGAAAAGAAAGAGAAAGAAGAATTAACCGATACTTTCCCAATATCACCTACTACTTCTGCAAGCGAACCAACAAATGCACCTTCTCTTTTTCAGACCTTAACACAGAAAGGTGAAGAAACAACAACAGCTCAATCATCCCAATTTGTCCCATTTAGCGAAAAAAAAGAATCACATATTCAGGAGGAGAGTAAACTGAGGATAATTCCAAATGCAGCTGATATCGGAAATAAATCTAGTGGTTTTACACCACTTCAACCAACACCATCACCAGCAGGAGGAGTTGCTCAATCAGGTAGTAAAGAGCTTATAGTTTGTAAAAATTGTGGGGCTATCCTATCATCTGATTATGCTTTTTGCAACAAGTGTGGTAACCGCTTATAGTTATTTTTTTTAGATTTAACTTCTAAACCAAAAATTAAACTTTTAAATTCAAAATTTAAAGTATTTTTTGTTATCCAAGTTAATTATTAGAATTAGTTATAAATCTTTTCCACAAATAGGGCAGATACTCCACATTTTCTTTATCTTAGATTTACAATAAGTACAAACTTTTAATTCAGGATCAATTTTAGTTTGAGGTTTGCCAAAAATCGTCAAATCTTTTGCGGTTTGCTTCTGAGTAATAGTATTTGCATTGGATTTAATTGATTCTTGAGGAATCCTTGTTGATTGATCAACTATATTTCTAGTTACATAAGTCCCTGATTTTTGAGGCTCGCTAGTACTCTTTAAATATTGTTGTGGTTTGATTGGAGATTCCTGAATTTGGTCTTTAAACGCTTTCTTTTCACTTTCAGTAGTTTTCTCTTCAGGTTCACCAATAGATACCCCTACTTTATAGTAATAATATTGATTATTATTATTCTCAATAATTCTCTCTCCATTCTCTAAATAAACTTCGATGTAATAAATGATAATTGAACCTGTAGGAATTTCGTCAATTTCAGCAATGAAATAATCCATTTTTGTGTCCATTGGCATTTGATACCATGATTTTCCTTGATCCGCGCTAAAAATTAAGTTTACATATAATATGGCTTTGTTAAAATCTTCTTCAGTTATCTTTACAACAATTTTGATTGTTTTCCTTTGATCTGCCTCAACACCAGAAAATGCTTTTGCTTCCATTTCATCCCACGCAGCACCACATTTCGGACAATTTGTAAACCAGTTAGGATATTCAAAGCCACATTTAGAACAATTTTTAGTAAAGTATCTAGTTGTTTTTATCCCTAATGACTTTTTTTCTTTCCCCATATCACTAAATCAAATTTTATGAAATTAAACTCCCAAATAAATTTTTACTAAATATTAAATAGTAATAAATACGAGTATATATTTTTTTGTTGATAATATGATTTAGGAGCTGTAGATTTGATATAAGACTGATTTTAATATAATAATAAAAAAAATAATTAGCGAGTTCAATATTAGAAATAGGTATTTAAAATTGAATATACCAAACAGAAAGGGAAACAATCTTGCATTAAAGATTATTTCAAATTAGTATTCCACTGAACAGCAAGACATTATTTTAAATCTTGAAATCGTTTGGAGTCTCTTTTGGAGTATTTATCAAATATATTAATCAATTCTTCTCCCAAATCAACTTTATAATAATTAGCGATACATATTATAGAAAAAAGAAGATCAGCTAATTCCTCTCCTAAATTTGAATTAAAATCATTAGATTTTTTGGGCTTGTATCCTTCAAGAGAGTTAATTTCCCTCGCAACTTCTCCTAACTCTTCCACAATTGCACAAATCATTGATAAGGGAGACCAGTATCCTCCATGGTTTTGGATCCAATTGTCCACTAATTCTTGAACTTCTTTAAAAAAGTTCTCTTTAATCATATATCTTATAGTATGGGATTATATTTAAAAAATAGAAAAATAAGAATTATTGAAAAAGTTGTTCACGTCTACGAGCTTACTATTCCGCTTTTTTCGGGATTATATCTATTAACTTCTCTATAATATCCTGTAACTCTTGATTAAACTTTTCCATCATCAGAATTACATATAAGACAATTAAATTGAGTCCCTCTAAACATTTTCCTACATGATGGAATATAAACAAAATCAATAGTATAAGCAAAATAGACTATATTTGTAGTAAAACGTAAATTTTTAGTAAACTGAAGTGTGACTATCCCAAAATCTTATTGCCATTTCCAAATCTTTTGTTTTGGAAAAAATAATATTCTACTTTTTTTATGTTAACCTTTTTGAGAAATAAAATCATTATTTAATTAAACGTTATATATCTATGTATCATTTTATTCTTTTTAGGTGATTTTATCATGTTAAATATTTCTATATTATTATTCACCATTTTTGGTATATGGACAATCAAATTTATACTCCCTCCGATCGTTAAAAAAATTCGAGGAAATAAATTACCTAAAGGATCTATTATTGTTAGAAAAAATGCTCCAATCAATAATAAGCGATTACCCGGAAGGCGATGGTCACAAATAGCTGTTGGATTTGGGATATTATTTTCTTATATCATATTAATTGACTTTATTTTTCATAGTATATTTGGTCATTGGGATTTTATATCCATTATCAATCAACCAATATGGGTGAATTGGATAGGTATTATTGGAATGTGGTTACTTGGCATTTGGGTATCATTAATTTTTATATATAATATCAATTACACTTTTTGTACCAGCCAAATGAAAGAAAAGGAATATGTGCTTGCTACTGGGGGACCATATAAATATATTCGCCATCCAGCATATATTGCGGGTGTGTTTGAAAATTTTTTCATTTTTCTAGCAATTGGAACTTGGATGATATTTTTCGGTTTGATTGGTTTTCTAGCACTCCCCTACCAAGCTAGAGGGGAAGAAAAGATGTTACAAGAAATGTTTGGTGAAATTTATGATGATTATGTAGCCAAAACCGGACGTTTCTTTCCAAAACTGATTACGTGAACAGAGATAAAAATGGAAATTGATGAAGCATTTAAAAAATTTATTGATAAATTATATCAGAAGAGTTTTTATTATTTATAAGTATAAAATTACGAAAAAGTGAGAATCTTGGATCTATTATTAGCTTAATGTAAATTTTCTCATTTAATTTTGTAAGTTACAAGTTATATCTCTTTCTTGTATCCCATTCTGCTCTTTTTCCAGGATTATATCTATTTACTTCACTGTAATATCCTGTAACTCTTGAATATACTTTTACATTGTCAGAATTACATCTGGGACAATTAAATTGAGTTCCTCTAAACATTCTCCTACATGAGGGGCAATAAATAAAATCAATCGTATAAGCAAAATACGCGGTGTTTGTATTGAGACAAATATTTTTAGTCAGTTCCCATAACCCATCGATATCAGGTTTTTGTTCTCCAAGCCAAATATGAGTAATCACTCCTCCATTCACAATAGGGTGATAATCTGCTTGTAATTGTATTCTTCTTGATAATGATATATCTGCATCATAACGAATATGATCAGAATTAGTATAATACACAGAATTGCCAGATGATTGAGGAATCGCTTTATTTGGAAAATGTTTGAGATCCAGTTTTGCTAATCTACCAGAAGTTGATTCTGCGGGTTGTTGCCATAAAGAGTAATATTTTTTATCTCTCTCTGTCATACTATTGCATTTAGCGACCATATAACTTAATATTTTTTTCCCTAATTCGTAAGCAGTATCATTCTCATGTAATTCATATTCAGTTAGGCTTTTCACCGCTTCATTTAGTCCAGTAAAACCGATTGAAAGATTCTGTTCATTAATATTGAAAATAGGTTTGCCATTAATTTTACCACTACATAAAGGTAAATGACCTGTTTTTAATCTTCTTTCCATTAAATTCCATTTTTTTCTAAGAATTCTTGCTGAAAGTTCCATTTTCTCGTCCAATATTGTAAAATAATCATCTATATCACTGGAAAGGTAAGCATAGCGAGGTAAATTTAAACTAACACTTTGTAATGAACCAATTGTCACATAATTCTCCCATACATTAGTGTTTTTTCGCTTTTCGGGATCGAGAATACATTGTTCTATTATTTGATTACCACTTAAGAATTTTCTGCAACATTGGCTATGAATTTCATCAGGCATCCAATCTGGACACATGTTAAGAAAGTAAGGAGTTCCCATTGTTGCAACTTCTTCCATCAGTTTTAAATAAGATGGCTCAAATTCACTTAGCCATTCTTTTTTAATTTTAATCTCATGTTTCGGGAAAGCAAATAGTTTTCCATTATGATCCCCTTGGATATAAACATCAGTCAAAGCATCAAAGAGTCTAAGACATTCATCTTTATAATCACCGTAAGTTCCTTCTATTTTTCCATGAGGTCCAACTGCAGTTATATTTAATAAACCATCTGGTACTGTTGGAGTACAGGAGATTGAAGTAAATGGAACTTGTCCTCCTCTTGCTGCAAATATTTGATTAGTTTCAAATATTAAACATTGCATTGATTGCTCAATTTCTCTATTAGAAACACCCCGAGCATACGGTGCCAAAAACGTAGTTATATAATCATACCCCTGTCCTCCACTAAATTCCCCCTGAATAATCCCCAACCATTTAGCAAGATGAGTAACCGCTACACGTAAGCTACCTGCGGGTCCTGATTTACTGCAATGTACCCAACTCTCCACTGGAGGTAATCCATGTTCTAGAACCATTCGTGGATCCCATTCTTGACAGTTATGGATCAATATATTTCCAGCATAAAAAGTATGCTCCTCCCAAGAATCATCACCTTCTAAAGAAAAATCATAAACATAAGGATGTGTTGGAGGTACAGGAATTATTTCTTTTATATATTCGTAAGGTAGATTAGTTTCAGTAAAAATTGGTTGATGATCTCTAAGAAATCTTTCTAATTTATTTTGTTTTTCTTGCTGCACAAAACCCATAATTGAATTCAAACGCACTATATTTCTATGTCCATAAATATGAATTCTATATTCTATTCCCTCACCTTGGTATGGAGGAAAATTATATTCATATTCTTCATTTTTTATACTATGGCGAATATCGAAGGAAGATAATGTAAAACTTAAAAAGTCAATTAGAGATTTTGATTTTGATGTGTAAGTTATTTCACAATCTGCTTTTTCAGGACGATATACAATATGACCATCGCCACTGAACATAGTTTTCAAAAGATAGTATAATGATCGAATTGATAAATTATTAAAAATTTCACCTAAACTTTTGTTCTCAGCTTTAGACTTTATTCCGAAAACATATTTAAAAAGAAGATAAATTAGTTTACCCCCAAAAAATAATTGGGGTGCTTTACCTTCAATCTCACAGGGAGTTATAAACGTGTCAAATGAATTTTCAATACACAATCTCATATCGGCTAAAATCCTAGGATCACTGTTAGTCAATGTTAAATTATAATAATTACCTTCAGAAATATCATAATTTCCTTCAGAGACGAAATAACCTACTAATTGTAGGAGAGATGGGGTGATAGGTAATATAGCAGGTAAGAAATATGGAGAACCTACAGTACCTATTTCTAAATTAGATATTTCAATATTATATTCTCTAATTAGATTTATTGCTTTAATTATAGGTATATTTCCTGATTCCCAACTTCTAGGATAATCTAATATTTCTGCTTTTTGAAAAACATCACCCCATGAAATAGAATGTTGATGTTTAATATGTAGAAGTTCTTCTCTAAGATTTCTTACGTATATAGTCTCTAAATCTTCTAATGAGCATTTTTTTTCTAAATATTCTATTAGATTAATCTCATTAAGATTTCTATGGTGAACTAAGGTATCTAAAATCTTAATTTTATCGCCAGTTTTTAAATTAGACACAGACATTTCTTCAGGAATATGGTTATTAAAGACCATGATTTTATGATCTTCACTTAATATAATTTCTTTTCCTTTCTCAGTTACAACTTTATACATAGTAGGATCAGATTCTCTTCGTGATACGATTTTCACTCGTCTAGGTCCACTCGGAGTATAAAAATAATAACCTTCATTATAAATATTCATATAAGACTCATCATCAAAAAAAATGTCAAAATATTTTGCTTCTATATAGTTTAGTATCCCTTCTCTATTGATTACGGGAATTTTTGTACTACCATCTACGCAAAAAGGTCTTAAATCGAAATACCGAAGCATATGAACATGGAGATCACCAAATAAATGAGCGTGCGCCTCTTCTGAATCCAAAATTCTCAATAATGCGTATTCATCGGAAATTCTATTCGCTGCCCAATGATGAATACTTTCTGGATTCATATCTTGATTTGCATTTTCATCAACACCATATTCTAAAATAGCTTCATAATCCATTATTGGCATTCCAATTCTAGTATATATTTTACGTTCTTCTTCAAAATGTTGTTCCGATAAAATTGAACAAACGATTTCTCGAATATGCGGACCTGATAGAAATTTAATCCCTGAAGAAATTATTCTTCTAACAACAAGTTCAGTAATTCTATCAGCAGATCTTTGATCTAAACCAGTTTCTCTAATAAGACTCTGTTCAATTTTAATTGGTTCAAAAGGTACAACATCACCTTCAGTTCTAAAAACTCGAGGTAATAATTTTGTTAAATAATTCCTCTTTATTTTTTTGCCATCTTTTTCTTTTATAGTTTTAGGATCTGATAACAATACCAATCTATAACCTCTGTTTTTTCAAATTCAAATTATCTTTAACAATAAAGAACTATAACCTAATATCCTTAAATAGACAAAATTTTGTCGGTGCCGTGATCTGAACTAAGAGAATTATTAATTCTTTATTATCGTTAATATTTTACCTCTTTTGATATAAAAATTTATTTATTTCTCCAATTTAAAGTTATTTTATTAACACTTTATTTGCAATATCTTTTGTTGGTTGTTTAAATCAGAAAAAAATACATAATTATTTGGAGTGTAATTGATTTGTAATTTATCATTTTTGGACTTGCCATTCTCCTAAAATTTTGTCGAGGAAATTACAGTCTTTATTAAATTTGAAATTAAATAATTACTTAACAAATGAATATGTGAGTATTTAAACAAAAAAATTTATCAAATTGGTTTAATAGGGGGAAGTTATAATGATGAAAAATATCATGAGTAAGGAAAATATTAAACAAATTAGAGTTTTTGAAGGAGTTTATAGAAAAACGTTATTATTTAATAATAATCTTATGTTATGCCATTTTAAACTTGAACAAAATGCAGAGGTCCCCATCCACTCTCACAAGGAAGACCAAATTGGATATGTAATAGAGGGAAAATTAAAAATCCTTACAGAAAAGGGTGAATTTATAGCGAAAACGGGTGATGGATATATTTTTAACTCAAATGAAAAACATGGGGCTATAATTTTGGAAGATTCTGAAGTGATTGATATTTTCCATCCTGCCAGAGAAGACTATAAATGATTCTTTTTTTATTTTTATAATCTTCAGACTAGAAAGAGTGAATAAAAAAAGAGACATTCACCATTGATATGCAGCAACAGAAAATATTGCAAACATGCACAAAAGAAATTCTCCTAATAACCAATCAAGAAAAATTTCTCTTTTTTTACTTCGGTCCTTTTTTACTTTTGATGCTACACCAAAACTAACCGCTGAGTTCGTTCCAGTAAATATTATGAAGCTAAAAGTTATAGCACCTACACTTAAATCTATTATTTCTAACATCGTATCTAGCAATATCCAACCTCCAATAAAACCCCCAAAAACAAGTAAGAATATCCAACCAGAAAATTGAATAATTTTTTCAAATTTGATATCTAATTCTGAAAGAACTTTTTGACGCTCAATTTGTTTTTTCCTAACTTTTGACATTCCTTATCATGTAATCTTCTTTTTGAATATTAAAAATTTTATAATTCTTAATTTTTATGATTTCTAAATTTAAAAAATTAATTCTCTTAAGGTCGATTTTTAAAAAACAGAATTGCCTTAGCAATATCACCATCACATTCTTTTAATACAGTTTCAGCTTCTTTTTTATCGACATTTGCTTGACTGGCTACTAACATTATATCATTTTCTGTTATAGTTGGTTTAACTTCTGTCTCTTCTATTGATTCCTCATCTTCAATTTGTGCATCAGTAACAATTGTAAGATCCTCTGATGAACGCTCTTCTGCTTGCCCTATTATCTGATAAATCTCTTGATCCGCTTGTTTCATTAATACAACTTCAGGTTGTTCAAGTATTAATGTTTTTTCTGTTCCCTCAATTATAACTCTTGTTGCTTCGATTTGATCCATTTCAATTCCTTGTTGTTGCATTCTTCTTCGCATCTGTCTTGATCCAAATTGGGCACCTTCTCTCTTTGGGGCTGCTTGAGGCCTTTTAGGTTTATTCTTAACTTTATCTTGCATTTCTTTTGGGAGCTTTACCAAAATCTTCACTTTTAGCTATAATTTCTATATAATTATATAGTAATTTGCATTTTAAATTTTTGATTTATAAACTCCTTTTCGAACATTTACAGCAACTCCACTTGAGAAAGACTTCACATATGAAATAGGTAATTTTAATCTTCCAATAGCTAATAATTCATCATTTTGATTAACTATGATTACCTCATCTAAAGGTCTTAAATTTTCATCAATATTAACAACATGTTTACAAAAAACATTCCTACCCTTCTTTATAAACTCAGAAATCTCATTTAAAACAATAATCCTTAATTTTGGAGTTGAAATATTCTTGATTATCATATTAGCAGAATATAAACTCAATGTAAAGAAACCATTATTAGGTCGTAAAGTGAGCATTAAATTGTTATTATGAAAAATGTACCGTATTTTATTAGTAGCCAGAGATCTTTCAATATGAATATTCTCTAGTTTACTAAATAGAATGTCAGTTATTTCTTTGCCAAATTGATAATCCGAAATTGCTTTAACTTGTCTTAAACCTAATAAAAGTGTACTTTCCATTTGTAATAATAAATAATAAAATAAGATATATTAAAATAAGCAATGTAAAACATAAATAGATTCTATTCTACACTCATTATGAGTATAGCCTAGATTCAACACATTTATCTCTTACTTTATTCATTACTTTATCAACAGCATCATAAAAATCTTTACTAACAATTATCTCAGCATCTTTTCTAATAGCAAACATACCTGCTTCAGTAGAAATAGCTTTGATATCCGCTCCAGTTGCACCTTCTGTTAAATTAACTAGCCTATTAAAATCTACATTTTCTTCTATATTCAATCTTCGAGTATGAATCTTAAAAATTGCTTTTCTAGCCACATCATCTGGGATAGGAAACTCTATCATTCGATCAAATCTTCCTGGTCTCAATAAGGCAGGATCTAAGATATCAATTCGATTTGTAGCACCGATAATTTTTACATCTCCGCGCTGTTCAAAACCGTCTAATTCACTTAATAATTGCATTAAAGTTCTCTGAACCTCTCTATCTCCAGATGTAGCAATTTTTAATCTCTGAGAACCGATTGCATCTAACTCATCAATAAATAATATTGTAGGAGCTTTTTCTTTTGCCAAATTAAAAATTTCTCTCACTAAACGAGCACCTTCACCAATAAATTTTTGAACTAATTCAGATCCAATGATTCTAATAAATGTAGCTTCTGTTTCATGAGCAACTGCTTTTGCTAATAATGTTTTTCCTGTCCCTGGAGGCCCAAATAATAATACGCCTTTCGGTGGATCAATACCTATTTTTTCAAATAATTCTGGCTTCTTCAAGGGTAATTCGACTGTTTCTCTAACTTCTTGTAGTTGATCTCCTAAACCACCAACATCGGCATAAGAAATGTCTGGAATTGAATCAATTACTTCCATACCTTTAACAAATGGATCAAGTTTAGTAGGTAAAACTTCCATAATAGCGAATGTTCTCTGATTTAAGGCAACTCTCATTCCTGGTGTTAATTTTTCATTTTTCACTTTTCTACTGGCATTGACGACAAAACTTGGTCCTGTTGAGCTTTTTACAATTGCCCTTCCTTTATCATCTAAGAAATCTATGATAGTTGCAGAAACCAATGGTGGTTCTCTTAGCCTATCAATTTCATTTCTTAAACTGTGTAACTCTTGTTCTAATCTTAATCGCTCTGCATCTAATAGTTGCTTTTCTGTCTCTAAATTTCTTAACCTTTTCTCTAGATGTCTAGTATAAGTTATCAAATACTCGCCATCTTTAGTTTCTTCTCTTTTTCTCTTATCCTTGGTTGTCGTCAAAAAAATTATACTCCTTCTTTTCTCAATTTTCTATTTTTCTTAAGAAAGTGCTTTAATTTAATAATAAACTTTTCTTCATTTAAATTTAAGGTTATTTCTTTACTATTACTTTAAAATCTCAATTTTTAAAAAATTTATAGATTATAAAATATAATGGAATTATAACCACAAATTATAAGAATTCTCAAATAACTTCTATATATGAATGAGAATTTTATCAATTAGTAAAACTTGAGATGAGTTTATGCCAAAACCTAGATACAATGAAGTAGATAAGGAATGTCCAGTATGTGGAGGTATAATATGGGGAAAAGGACAGAGAGTTTTATTAGAGGGGGCAAAAATCACAGTATGTGATAATTGTGCTCAACATGGCACCAAAATCTACAAATCAGCTACCAACGTTCAAATAAAGAAACCGGCTCAAACTAAACATCATATGGCTCCAAAAAGGCAAACATTTAAGGCTAAGGGGATTGAAGATTTAGAAGTCGTTGTTGATTATGCTAAAAGAATTAGAAATGTTAGGAGCAATCTTAGAATTAATCAAGATCAATTTGCTCAGAAATTAAATGAAAAACCATCATTAATTAGAAGAATTGAAGCAGGAAAAGTAGAACCAACTATCAAATTAGCCAAAAAAATCCAAGAAGTATACAAAATTAAACTATTAAAGAAAATTGATGAAACAGAGTTTAGAGTTCAAGAAACCAAATTCATGAAAAAATCAACTGGCAGTTCTTTAGGAGATATTGCGTTTATTAAAAAAAAAAGTAAAGATTCAGATTCCTAAGTTAATTCTCTCTATTGAAAAATACATCGAAAATCATACATAAAATTCTCTAATAAGGGATTTTTAAAAAATACTGGTGCTTCTTAAACTCTTTACTACTTTACTTTCTTAATTTGTATAATCGAAGAGTTATAAGCTCCTGAAAGCCCCGATTCTTCAGGAATATCAGGGGTAAAAAGGTTAACATTCGTACTTTCATTATAAGGTGATGATCCCCCAGAATAGATTAGTGCTGTGCCTGACTTTAAAGATGTGAGTTCAGCCAGTATGTAATTAGCAGAACCATATTTATTTGATACTAAAACCTCCTCATCTATGTTTAAATCCAAAGACTTTATATCTACCGGATTTAAAAATATTTTACTAAAATCTTCATAATACTTAGAATTTAATTGACCCAATTGAGAATGCAAGAAATGTGAGTGAGACGGTGATATTAGTATAAACTCATTTTTTTTACGGTTAAATTTCTGATTCAACTCATTTTCACCAAATCTCAGATTGATATATTGAGCCTGGATTTTATTATTAAAAGTAGGAAATTTAAGATTTTTAAATGGAATATGTGACTTATTAAATAATAGATGATACCCGTTTGTAATAACATCTTTATAAATCTTTTTTGGAAGCATATTTAAACATTTATTAAATATATCTTTTTCAGACTCTTTAAAAATTGATGATTTACAATAGCCAACTCTCCATGCTAATTTCTGAAAAAACTCATAATTTGACATACAATCCATATATGGACAAGGACCCCCTAAATTTATAGATAAGCTGGGAAAATAAAATGGAGTAATTATATCGTATGACTCCAAATCAAACTTCGCAGGCATCACGATATCCGCATAATTTGTGGTTTCATTCAAGAATAAATCTAAAACAATTACAAATAAATCTTCATTTAAAAGTGCTTCTCTTAATAATTTTTGATTTGGTAAGGAACTCACTGGGTTAAGATTATATATAAATACAATTTTATGCTCTCCGGTAGATAAAGCTTTACCCAGATTAATTAAGGGAATTTCCTTTAAACTAGTATTATTTGCAGAATGGGTAATATAATTCAAAATTGGTTGGGTTATAGGCTTTATAAAATCACTTTGAGAATATAACAAACCTGTTCCTCGTTTGCCGATATTCCCAAGTAAGATTTGAATTAAAGCAATGGATTGGACGATTCTTCCCCCATAAAAAACCTTCTGAACACCATAACCAATAATAAATAATGTATGATGTTTATGTTCTACTAGTAAATCAACTAATTTCTGAAATGTTTCAAAATTGATTCCTATTTGGAACAATAGCTTATCATCATCAATATTATTGCTTCCGGAAAAAACGGACCTATAGGAATCAACATTGTCTCTTAAAAATTCAACATCACAAACATTCTGTTTAACTAATGCTTTAACTACTAACTTAACAATTAAATGTTCGGTGCCAGGATTTATATGAAGAAAACAGTTTGATTTTCTGGCAATTCGGGTATTGCGAGAATCAACCACAATTAGCTTAGTTTTATTTTTAAGTGCTTGTTTAACAAAAAAATAAGCATGGATATTACTTTCTGATAGATTACTGCCCCAAATAACAATTAGATGAGTTGCTGGATTAATAATTTGAAAGGGATTTGATAATGAATAAGTTCCAAATACTTTTTTCAGAGCTTGACATCCACCTTCATTACATAGACCAGCACTGGTAACTGTAGCCCCCAGCTTAGCAAAAAACCTAAGAGGGGAATACATAGATATCAATCCAGAATTTCCCGAATAAAAAGCCCCAACTATAGACTTTTCCTGCTTTTTTTCCTTAATTTCCATTACTTTTTTGGCTATAATTTCAAATGCTTGTTGAGAAGAAATACTTTTGAAACTGTTTTCAGGTTTTGGATCTCCCCTAACTAATGGACTCTTTAAACGCTTGGGGTGATATAATAATTCCTGTCGATTATTATATTTAGGACAGAAAAAACCGTTAGTAAATGGATGACTTTTTAAAGGAGTTACATATTGCAACTTATGTTCTATAGCATTATCATTCCAAAACCCATTAAATACACAAGAACCATAGCAATCTTTTGTACATGTTCCAAATCTTACTATTTCGTCCATAAATAGATACTAATTTATATTTAATTGAAGGTAATAGATAAAGGAAAATATTATTAATCTTACAAATAGGTAATTCAATCAATTGATATTTTAAAGTTCTGGTTTAAAACAATCTTGTTTTTCAAAAATTCAATGATTTTCTGGTTATCTTGGGCTTCTAAAGGACTTCCACAATCAGGACATCTGAAGTTAAGCTCAAAAGCTTCATCAAAGTTATATTTAATATTGATATTTTGACATGTTTTACAGAAGAAAAAATAATTTTTTTCCTCAAAGTCTAATCGCTCTCGTAATTTAGTCTCTACTAATTTTTTTTTCTCAATTAGGATCTCCTCAAGGAGATCAAATTCATGCCACCAATAGTAGATAAACCATCCAGTAGATTTATCTCGTATGCGCCTGAATTGTGCAAGCTTTTCTGAATATAATTTATAAAGTGTTTTCCGCACTGTGTTCAACTTTAAAATTTCGGTATCGTCAGGTTCAAAATCAATATCTTTACCTTTTATCTCGTTTTTTATATTTTCTGTAATGTCCTCATCAGTTATATCCATAGATTCAGAATTTAGAAGTTCCATTCCAACATAAACACCTATTTCTCCAGCAATAATATATAACAAAGATTTTAAAAAAGGATTTAATTCTTTAATACAGATCTACCTTGTTCGCATTTAGTACTGAGTTTATAATTATTTATTTTTCATAAAAATTAAATTTTTTTGAAAATAATAAAGTAAAGACTTACAATTTAAGACTTAAACGACAAAATTATATTGTTTTTCTATAATTTCATTATCTACATCTATGGATCGAAACAATTTACCTTTCCTTATCGCTAGTATTCTCTTTAATCCCCAATTATCAACATCCTCAGGCAGGATAATCTCTGTTATTCTATAGTTATTCTTTATAATAATGTTTTTCCATTTATCGGGAAGTTCTGATTTAAAATCAGGTAATACCGAATCCAATAGAAATCTCACATTTTGTTCATTATTATTTATAACACCTGTACAAAATTGTATCCTTTTATTTACATCATCTTCCTCTACTTTCTTTTTAGAAGGTTGTGGGATGCTTTTTTTAGTTGTGACTTTACAAATAGGGCTAATATTGAACGAAATCAAGTAATAACTAGTTTTTCTAAAAATTGCAATACTTTTTAAAAGGGTTTCTTTGGTAGTTGTGCTTAGAATATCAGCTTTATAATTCTTGGTTTGACCTGTTGATTTTTTTAAAGTCCAGTCAAATCCAAGATTTGTAATTATTTCACTTATATCATTACCAGATATTAAATTGCCCTTTATTTCAACTTCCTCCTCAGAAAGAGTATTAGCTACTACCTCGAGAATTAAATCTTCATATTCATGAGTACCTTTAAGCGTTATACGAGTATTAGTTTTTGAGATCTTTAATGCTGGGCCTATAAATTCTCCTTTAGAATATCTGTAGAAGTGACGATGAACATCAATATGTTTCTTTGCAGGGTCTTCTAAAATTGGAGATCCGACAATCTTTTTTAGAAAATGCATCTTTATCTTAGAAAAAACTTTCGTGAATATTAATATAAGTTTTGTTTATTAACTATCAAAAAATAATTATTTTAAATTTTATTCATCAATAAAATTAAAAAAAAATCATTCATAACTTAAAACTACCAGTTATAAAAAAATAGGTTTCATACGAATGGCTGATGTTCCTTCATTAACTTTATGGGTCTTAGCATGGCTTTTTCTTATAATCGGATTAGTTGCTCTCACAGTTTTGGTAATCTACACTAGATATGGTAGAGAAAAATCAGTCCAATTATCAGTAATTAGTATAATTATAGCATCGATATTTCTAGGCTTTTCTATTCACTTCTTTTTGTTAAACTGGGGAATATGAGATAGATGTAAATAATTTAATAGAAGTCTCTTTCTTTTATCATTTATAATCTTAGAACTCAACCTTTAAAAAAGAAGAAATGTAATATTTTTTATAATTAAATCTTAAAAAAACTTCTCAGGTCATTAAAATGTTGTTTCAAAATGATGCGGAACCTGTTTTTTTTGTATTATGGTTAATAATTGCGACGATAATTATAGCATTAATAATATATATAGTAGTTGTTCTTTTAGAGTCTAAAACTAAGGCTTCAGATAAGAAATTCTGGATACTTTTATTAGCTTTTATAATAGTATTGCTTCTTCCAATAGTTTTAAACGCAATAAACGAGGTACTAAGTGCTATTGGGGATGCTTTAGCTGATATTAGGAACGCTCTTGATGATGGGGGGGCAAACTTCTTAACCAATTTAACACCCATTATTGGATTTCTGATTCTATTAGTCCTTGTAAAGTTCTTAATCGATATACCATGGGATAATGCAGTGTGGATTTCATTGTTAACCCTACTCATACTCTACGTTCTATACTGTTTAATTCCTGAATTGTATACTTTCTTAGGAATTGGGTTTTAAATAGTTAAAAAAATAAAATTATCCTTTTTTTTTTTATTTCTTAAAAATTGATAATTTTAGAAGTCTACAACTAACAAGCTCATACTAACAATGTTGAATAAAGAGAGAAATAATGGATTTAATTCAAAAAACGTTTAAGAATTATATTTTTTCTTTGAGCTTGAGTCGAGGAGCAAGTCCTAAACTCATCATCTCTTGTAATAACAACTTGAAAGCGTAAGAACAAACAACTTTTGATATTATTGTGCTTTCTCCACATACTGGGCAATATCGCTTATCTCGATTTCGATCATACACAGCCAGGAGTCCACATTTTTCACAAACTAATATAACTGTTCTATCTGACTCATCTAGAAGTCTTTCCTTCAACAATAGCGCAGATCCATGGCCCACAAGACAATCACGCTCCATTTCACCAAATCTTAACCCTCCTTCTCTAGCTCTACCTTCAGTTGGTTGTCTTGTTAATATTTGAACAGGACCTCGTGCTCTAGCATGAAGTTTATCAGCAACTAAGTGATATAACTTTTGATAATAGATTGGAGCGCAATAAATACCAGCTTCATATTTTTCTCCTGTTATCCCGTTGTACATAACTTCTCTACCATTAAATTCAAACCCAGAATCCACTAAAAGTTCCTGAAGTTTAGTTATATCTGTCCATTCAAAGGCAGTAGCATCACCTAACTTTCCATTAGCACACGCAATTTTACCACTTATTCCCTCAAATAATTGTCCTAAAGTCATTCGTGAAGGCATAGCATGTGGATTAACAATAATATCAGGAATTACACCCGATGATGTGAATGGCATATCAGATTGATCAAATACCGCTCCAAGAACGCCCTTTTGCCCATGACGAGAAGAAAATTTATCTCCTAATTCAGGTATCCTTAGATCTCTTACTTTTATTTTTACTAATTTATTTCCATCCACGGTTTCGGAAATAATTACAGTATCAACTATCCCTTGTTCATTATGCCTCATATTTTTTGAAGTTTCACGCCTATTAGGTTGCATTAATTCAAATTCTTCATAGGATTTTATAAATCTCGGTGGAGAAGTTCTCCCAATAAGCACATCTCCTCCATTAACTTGAGTTTCTGGTTCTATTATGCCATCCTCTTCAGATAAAAGTCGATAAGATTCGGCAGATTTGAATCCCCTCACTCCCCTCTCTGGGATCTCGAACTTGTCAACTTCTCCTCCTGGATACTTTCTTTCTTCAGCATCATATGTTCTAAAGAAATGACTCCGAGCTAAACCTCTCTCAATTGATGCTTTATTAACTATAATAGCATCCTGTATATTGAATCCCTCAAAGCTCATCATCGCAATAATAAAATTTTGCCCCGCAGGTCGTTTATTAATTCCAATTATCTCCATTGGACTGGTTTTTACAAGAGGTTGTTGGGGGTAATGTAATGTGTGCCCCCTTGTGTCAAGTCTAAGATGCATATTCGCAGCAAATAAACCTAATGCTTGTTTTACCATTCCTGCTTCGTAGGTATTTCTTGGTGATTGATTATGTTCTGGAAATGGAATTATTGAAGCACAAATTCCGAGAATTGCAGCTGGAGAAATTTCTAAATGAGTATGTTCCTCAGTTATATCTTCTTCAAACATAGCTATGTACGCATTTTCTTCTTCTTCCGCATCTAAATACTCAATCACACCTTTTTGAACTAAATCTGACCATATATATTTATGTTGTCTTAATTTCTCAATATCTTCCTTAATAATCAATGGTTTCTTATTTTTTAATACAAAAAGTGGTCTTGTTGCTCTTCCAGCATCACAATTAATTTGAATTTCTTTAGAGTCATGGTAATATCCTATGTTTACATGCTGTCCTATTTCTCCTTTCCTTCTTTTTTCTCTAAGTTGCCTAATAAAAGGGTTGTATTGTTGATGAATGCCAACTAATTTCCCATTAAGAAAAACTTTTACCTTATCTCCTTTTACAGTCTTCACTTCATTTATAGGAATGACTCCCAAATCGAATAATATATTTTCAATAATTCTTTCATCAGTTCCTACGGAAATTATGGATGCTAATCCAAGATTTTTAACCAAACCACAATTTGGCCCCTCAGGAGTTTCTGCTGGACAGATTTTTCCCCACTGAGTTGGATGTAAATCTCTAGCTTCAAAATGAGGTTGACTTCTACTTAAAGGAGAAATAACTCTTCTTAAATGACTCAATGTACCAACATGATTATTTCTATTTAACAATTGACTCACACCAGCTTTACCTCCAACCCAATTTCCCGTAGCTAATGCATGTCTAATTCTTTCTGTAATTACATCTGCTCTGACTGCGGTTTTTATATTTGGTGCTCTTCCTCTAACGGCGGTTCTTTCCAGCTGATACTTAATATCTTTTACAAGATTTAAGAAGGCAACTCTAAATAGACCAGTAAATAATTCTCCAGCTAGTTTTAACCTTTTATTAGCATAATGGTCTTTATCATCTGGTTCTCTTAATCCTAAGGCAAGTTCCATTACTTTTTGTGCCATTTGGCCTAAATAATACGCTTTTTTAATTCTGTCCTCCTCAGCATTTCCAATGTGAGGCAATAGATACCTATCCAACACTTGAAGAGCTCTTCTAATACGATAATCTTTAGTTTGTCCGATAGCTACTCTTTTTCCAATATAATCAAGAGCATTTTGTTGAGATTTCTCTGGATCCTTTAACACTTGGATTTCAGATGCTACATCTATTACAGGGATTAATTCTTTTTGAATTTCATCATTTTCAGATATAGCCTCGAAAATTTCTCTATCAGAATGTAAACCTAAAGATCTCATTAAAATTGCTAAAGGGATTTTACCAGGAACTGAAGGGAATGAAACTCTTAAATTACCATCTTTTTTCCTTTCAATCGTTACAGGTGCGCGGAACCCACTCCTAGTTGAAAATACTTTTGCTTGATGAGTGGCACTAGAACTTCTACTGGCTTCTTCTGCGAGAATTCTATTAGGCGCAAGATCTTCCTGCGTAACAAGAACTCGTTCAGTCCCATTTATTATAAAGTATCCCCCTGGATCTAACGGATCCTCACCTCTATTAATCAATTCTTGCTCAGATAGACTTTCTAATGGGCATCGGCAGCTTTTAAGCATAATAGGTATCTTACCAATATAGATATCTAACGTTTCTTCGGCTTCTTCCCTCTGAGTTCGTTCATCAATAGTTATTGGGGTCATTTCTAAAGCAATATCTGCTGCATAACTTAATTCTCTTATTCTCGCTTCAATAGGAGTAATTTCCATAGTTGCCCCATCGGCTTCTCTAACTTTTGGCATTCCAACTTTAATTTTTCCAAATTTTATTTTGAAACCTGGAATATCGGGTATTACTTCTCCAGATTCATCAACTATGGATTGCATTTCATATTCAATGAACCCATTGTATGAATCTAAATGCTGACGAACCAAACCTTTCTCATCAAATAGACTTTTTAAAACAATCCATTTATCTTCATTTGATAATTTTTCAGTACTCAATATCAATCATCCCTTACAAATTTTAAATAAAAACCAATAAAAAAATCATATTATCCTTTTTCTTTTTTAACATAGCGAAAGTAGTCTATGCTTCTTACCGTTGTGTGCGAATCTCGGATTATTTTTACAATATCTCCCTCCTTTGCTCCAATAGCAATCGCAACTGGATCTTTTTCAAATATTTGAGGTAAATCCGTTAATTCTATTTTATATTTTTCTAAGAGTTCTTGAGATTCTTCTTTAGTTAAAAGAAGATGTTTAGGAACAAACTTATGTAATAAGACGTCTATTCTTTTTTTCTTAGTCAAGGAAAAATCCTCTTATATGACGATTTATAATTATAGAAATTATACATTTCTAAAAAATTTTACCAATTTTCTTCTTTTTTTAAATGACTTATGAAGGTTGAATTTATTTTAATTAACTTGAAAAAATCTAAAAACCCAATAACCACTTCTTTTACAAATTATCTCAATATCATTATCTGGATAACTTTTGCTAATAAAATTAAGAATATGAGGTGCTCCCATTTTCTTTTTGATTACAAATTGAAAAGAACCCTCCGATTTTAAATATTTCGGAATAATTTCAAACAAATCCAAAAACTCTTTTCTACCTTGTCGTAGAGGAGGATTCATGTAAATTTCATTAAAGGTTAGTTTCTTATTCTTGATAGGTTCAAAATAATTTCCAGATAATGTAAATACCCTTTTTTTATCTCTATTTATATTAATTTTAATGTTTTCTTTAGCACACCAAATAGCATGTTTATTAATATCTATTAAATACACTAGACTATGTGGTGATTCAAAACCTAAAACAATGCCAATGGGTCCATATCCACACCCTAAATCAAGCAGAACACTAGGCTCCTTAGGAATAACCATATGTTCAATCAAAATTTTCGTACCTAAATCTATTTTACGGAAAGAAAATACTCCCGTAATTGTTTTAAAAATGTAAAGATGCCTTCTCAGACTTTCAGAAATTGTATAAACTTTAACTCCTACGTCGGGAAATTCACTATAATAGTGTTGATTATTATTTTCCATGGTAGTAAACAGTCAAAAATTAATCTTTCTATTTTTTTTCATTCCACCGAGGGTATATTCCCCTCTCCATAAAAACTTTATTTGTTTTTACTAATATTCCTGATTTAGCTTTATACATTTGCATAGCGTTTTTTAGTGAAGTACCAAATCCAATTAATTCTTTTTTCAAGGTCATTATGGCAACTAGCATGTTAGGTTTTATTCTAGCATCAATATGGCATATACCCGCCGAAGCTAAATCTGCACCATGGCATATAGCATCAACAGCAGTATCTCGAATATAGATTTTTGGTAAATGGGAAACCATTTTTTCCATTGGAAAAATGATCTTTTTTAAATAATAATCGTCGTTCTCCATTTGATAAACTGTATAGGCGTCCTTTAGATTTTGGAGTGTAACTAGATTATTGTTCTCTGTAAATTTTCCAACTCGAGTTCTTCGCAGCTCTAACATATGGGCACCAGAACAGAGAGCTTCTCCAATATCAAAACATAATTTACGTATATAAGTTCCTGCTTCACATCCTATTCTAAATAAAACATGATTGTCTTTCACTTCAATAACTTGGCTATAATATATTTCTCTGACTCTAAGTTTTCTCGCTACTGATGATATTAGGGGAGGTCTTTGATAAATCTTTCCGGTGAATAATTTAAATATTTTTTCAATTCTCATCAATTTTTCGGGAGAATGTAGATAAAGCACTCCTATATATTCTTTACCAGCATTCAATAACGATGATAAAGCTCGTGTAGCTCTTCCAAGAGCACAGGGTAATACCCCAGTAACTTTAGGATCTAAAGTGCCTCCATGTCCTGCATTTGAGATACCTAAAATTTTACGAACCCAAGATACCACTTCGTGACTAGTTGGACCACTTGGTTTATCCAAATTTATTACTCCATACTGTAAAAGATTTGTTATGGTCCTACTTTCTGGTTCACATCCATAATTTGGATTGGTAATATCTTGAGATTTAACTAATAATTGCTCAGGTTCGTCAGAAGGTAATTTAAATTCTTTAAATGCCATACTTGAAAATTGTGAGGGAACTCTTTATGTAATTATAAAATTTGAAATTTCATAAACATTACTTAAAAAATGGTTTAATTATATCCAGATTTAAAATCTCGGTAAAAAAGTAATTTCTTCTCATCTATAGAATGTGTATATTATGTACGGGCTATAGGGGAATTGAACCCCTGACCTTCCTATTCATGAGAGGACCCCTCACAAATTTCAGGTTAAAAGCCTGTTGCGCTACCTGCCTGCGCCAATAGCCCATAATGAAAGTATGGAAGGTATATGCAATAAATCAATGATAATATAAAAATTTTATTTAATAGAGTGCCTCTTCTTTAATTTTTGAAGAAACTATAACTAACCATTACTATCTTAAGCTTTTTTATGGAAATGCTCAAATCCATAGGTTTTTAATTCACTTCTTTTATTGTGTTTTAAGATATATATATTTTCTCCATATATTACCTTTCCAATTTTAAAAAGTTTTCCACCTGTTATTTGTATTTCTTTTTTTGCCTTGGAGAAATTTTTTTCAGGTATCGTAAATATGTGAATAAATTCTTCACCCCCATTGAATATGAGATTTTCCAAGGGGAGATTGAATTCTTGAGAATAGGTTATGGCTTCCGGGGCGATTAGATTTTCATTAAAAGCAATTTCGAATCCTAAATTGGGATTTGATATCATTAGATCAAGTAAAGATTTTGACAATCCGTCTGATGAATCTATACTTGAAGTTGCTAACTTTCTCTCCGATAAAATTAATGCCTCATTTCCAGAGATATCAGGTTCTAATACACTCATAATAGATCTTTTATAATTTGGAAAGCTTTCTAAATCTCCGTTTCTGTTTAAAAGAATGTCAAATCCTACACCAGTTAATCCAAATTTATTATTAACAACCAAAATATCATCTATATTTATCCCCTTTCGAAAAATGATCTCTGATGGATTTTTGAAACCAAATACTGTAGGATTTATTATTAATTCTTTTGTTTCATTAATATCTCCTCCAATATATCCAAGATTAAATTTCATTGAACACTCGATTATCCCATTTATAATTTCAATGAAATTTACTTTTTTAAGTTCCTTTGGTAAGCCTAAGGATATAACTATTCCCTTAGGTTCAACACCTTTAACTAGTAAATCACTAATATTCATTATTACTGATTTCTTTCCAATTTGATAGAAATTCATTAGGGGTGGAACGTCAGTAGTAGCAACTAACATATCTGAATTCAAAACTAATATATCATCCAAATTTTCGCTTTTAGGGCTGAAAAAAAAAGAATCATCGCTTAATAAAACTTTTCCAGTTTTTTCTAATATCAAATCTTCAATAAGTTCTATTAATTTATTTTCTCCAAGATTTCCTACCTGAAGATTGGTATCCATAAGATAAAATTTAAAATTTTTTAATTTACATATGTTTAAAAGAATACACTTACTAATATTTTTCCGTATTTTTCTTTAAATACTTTCAATTCATTTCTTATCAAAATATCGAATAAATACTTGTGATTTTAATTGATTGAATTTCAAGACAATCTTAATGAAAAAGAGGCAGATGAAGAAATATAGGCTTTATATGATTTTAAATCGTTAAATTTTATCTTTAGATTTTAGTATTAAAACTAAAATATGACTAAAATTTTTTTTTAATAGAATATTACAATATATTGATTTTGGATAAAAATGATAGTCTGCCTCTGTAGCTTAGTGGTTACAGCAACATTTAAATTCATTTTGATGAAAATGTTAAAGATTCGTAATCTGTAGATCGGGGGTTCAATTCCCCCCAGAGGCTCTAATTACACTTCTTCCGTAAAAACATATCGTTTTATAATTTGTAAAGCAAGCATTTTAAATGCATCATTGATGTTTTCGCCTGTTTTAGCTGATGTTTCAATATATGAAAGATTTAATTTTTTTGCCAGCTCCTCTCCAGCCTCAGTAGAAATAACTCTCTCTTCTTTCAGATCTATTTTATTTCCCACTAAGATTAAAGAAATTGCCGGTGAAATGTCTTTTATTTCATTAAACCAATTTTCTGTACTATCAAAAGTCTCTTTACGAGTCACATCATAGACCAAAATACCAGCTTCAGCATTAGATAAATAAGATTGTCTTACACGTTTAAATTGTGCTTGTCCCGCCAAATCCCAAAGAACAAAACGGACTTTTGATTCTAATCCTTCAAAATCACATTCTTTTTTCATTATTGATGTCCCTATCGTAGATTTATAATCCGTTTGAAATGAATTTTCAACAAAACGGTGAACCATGCTTGTTTTACCTACTCCTCCTTCACCCCCTAAAATTAGTTTATATGCGTATTCTCCTGATTGTATCTTAATTTTTTGAAGTTTATCCACTTTTCTTTCAATATTTTGAACATTTTGGTCTAAAATAAGTTTTGGAATTACAGGACTTACTGGTCTTCCATCAAATATTCGAGCGATCTTCTCTGCAGCTAAATAGGCATATGGAAAAATTGGATCAACCATAGCAATTGAATCTAAGACAGTAACAAAAATCGCTTCAAGTCCTGCTTCGCAAAAAATAATCCGATGTTCTTCTGTATCAAATGTACCTGTTCCGAAAGCACCCGAACTAAATTCTTCAGTGATCCTAGTTAGAACAGGTTCTACTAATGCACTAACACCCCCAATTATATCTTCTTCCACTTCTGTTTCAGACTCCCCTTTTAAAGCTGCCATTACTAATCCTTCTCTATTTACAATAATAGCAGCAATCAAATTTTTTCCTATTTCTTGCTTATACCACTTCAACAGTGCCTCTAGTTTATCACGATCAACCGACATGAATATATTAACCTCAGTAATTTGATTTTAAATGCATTATAATATAACTAAGATTTAATATTTAATATAATAAGTTTATCTTAAAAATTTATAGAAAACGATAATCCTTCATCACAGATTTAGTTTAAAAAATTAAGTAGACCATGAAGCTAAAATCGCGTTTATTATTTAAAACAGTAATTACTAATAATGAAGAAAAAAGATTTTAAAAATTGTCTACATTATCTAAATTCAATAGCACCTATATTATTTGTTTTTTTATATTTAGAGAAAAAGTATAAACAAACTAATATAAAGCAGGAGTTGCCAAGCCTGGTCTAAGCTTAGTTCATTAATTTGAGCAAGCGGTCAGCGGCGCTAGACTGAGGCTCTAGTGACATAGGTCTTCGTGGGTTCGAATATTGATAAAAGATCATATTGATCTCTCTCGAAAATCCCACCTCCTGCAATTTTGTATTATCATAATCTCTTTAGGAAAAAAATGAACTAGAAGAAGTCGCCTAATTTATATTGCTTAATCTTTGGATTGTTAGTTAAACTCTCTACATATTCTTCAATTAATTCCATTCTTTGAACAGTATACTCATCTAAATTAAAATTCTTACAAAGCTTTAAAGCTCTAGGAATATACTTTTCAATTCCTCCACGATTTACAGTTAATATTATTTTATTTCCACATTTAGGACATTTTCCTGCATTTGAAATGGGCGGTCTTCGATATTTTGAATTGCATTTAACACACCTAAATTCCTGTACACTAAACTTTCTTAGATTTCCTAAAATGTCGGGATTAAAATGAGTTGCTAATATTTTCTCTGCAACTTTTCTTACATCAACAGCCCTAATGATTTTTCCCAGATGTAATTGTGCATCTATTTTGTCATCTATAGATTCATATAATTTATATGCTGTAGTTTTAGGACCTTCCGTTATATTTTCTGTAGGAATATTATATCCAAGATTTTCATATTGTTCTGGTGTTGTCAGACGATCCTTAACTAAATCCATAACTTCCTCAATTTCAGACGGCATTGAATAAATTTCAGTAGCCTCATAAAATTCTAAAGGATATCTAAACATTACATCTACATTATGAGCTTCAACATCTATTTCATTTGGATCTAATATTGATGAAATTACTAAGGTTGCATCCATTCTACCCCCAATTTTATTTGGTAAATAATGTCGTGAAAAATTTAGAAGAGGATCTAATAATAACATAATTCCGTCTTCATCCCCATCACAGTTTCTTCTTTTTGCAGCATGCCAAAAATGATGAGCATAAATAGATCTTGCAGGGCTAAATCCTATTATGCGTCCAATTATCCCCGCACTAGTATGTGGTGCTAAACCCACGACTAAATGTCCAATCAGATCTTCTCTTTTAGAAATATTATAAAAACGATCCATCCTATAAAAATATTCTAACTCATCGTCCAAGAAATTTGTTACTTTAATAAAATAGTTAGCGCAATCATCTGAAAGAATTACATCTTGCACTCTTAGTTCTACAATTTGTTTGTCATGAGTTAAAAGCTCTCCTTTATAATCATAACTATAGCCCAACTCTTTAAGTTGTTTAATTGATATCCCAATTTCTTCTGGCATAAAATGGGATAAAGGTATATCAGTAGCATCATATCTTATTTCAGCAGTCTTATATACTAAAACATCGTTTTTAGCTCTCAAAATGCCTTTTTCTAAAGGTTCAGGAACTTTAAACTGATTAGTCAACCCGTAAATACCTTTTAACTTTTTTGGAAGAGGTAATTGTAAAGTTCTTAAAATTGAATTAATATGATTTTCAAGATTAAAAATTGCTTCATTAGATGCCTTCAACCTTCCATTACATTGAGGACATCTTTCCTCATTTTTTGGTTCGCTAGGAGGGTATAATTTTTTACATTTCTCACAAATTGATCCCAATTCTGTGTGTGTAGAACATTTTGGACAAGTATTAAATATACTTATCGTACCACATTTCGGACACCTTTTTCTACACACATCTATCTTTACTTTTTGAAGTTCAAGTGCCTTTTCTACTGATCTCGAGCTTCCAACTTTATCACTTAAAGGAAATAATGCATGAACTCCTTTCATACTTTTTCTTTCAGATTTTTCTGGTCTTCCCATGCGAGATCCAATGAAATGAGGTGCTTTATTCTTAATTTTAATTGAAGAAATCTTATTCAAAAATGAAAAAACACTATCACCCTTATCAAATTTGATTTGTTTCTTATCTTCTAGCTTAAATATTTCTGCATAGATAATATTCATCCTCTTGCTAAAGACTATTTTGTTTTCTTTAACTTGGTGAATGATAAATGCTTTTTCGAGAATATTTTTAATTTCTTCATTGTAAGTTAAAATTATTTTTTTCTCTATATCCGAAAAACCGCTAACGAAGGCTTTTCTTAACGTATAGAGTTCTTCAATTGAAATATTACCCCAAAAATCGGTGAAAAAAGGATGTAAGGGGATGTTATACTCGTGAGATAAATTAATAGCTTCTTCTGCACTTGGTTGAAGGGTGAAAGGATTCTCTATTAATTCTAGAAGCCTAGAATTAACATTTTTTTCATTTTTAATGGCTTTTTTTAAATCTAAACTCCACCATTCTTCTACATAGCCAGAAGGAATTAATTTATGATTATTCTCAGCAAATTCTCCAAATCCAAAAAGAATATCTCCAAGAAATAATATTGATTCAATATCCGGAAATACTTGTTTAGACATTTTATATGAAGTAACTCTAATAATATTCCCATTTTTTAATTTTACAATTGGTGGTTCAATAACACTAACAGGACAAATGCTTGTACTCTTACCAGGTCTTTCAATTCTAAGCTGTGTGCCAATGGCCACAAAATCATCTAAAATACCCATAGTTGCAGGGTGCATTCCTCCTGCTGCCAATCCAGTATTCCGAGATCTCCCGTATCTTACTCTATGACCTCCAATTTCAGATGGATCACCAAATACAGGTCTGCCAGCAATAATATCAGCAACATATTTAGAATTTGGTGGTATAAATTCAACCACTTCCTTTTTATCTTTCAGATTATCCGGATGACTCTTTTCGGACTCTTCTTTTTGGGAAATTTTTTTTAAGCCATCTAACCAATCCCATCCTTCTATATTCATAGCCCTAGCAATTTTCAGAAGTTTTGGCGCTTTTAGTAAGATCCCATCATTTAAAACTAGGCATGCCCCACCCCGTATGTTATTCGTCTCAATTCTAGGTAAGTCTCTAAAAGCAGATACTTCTTCAAACTCAGTTGCATCACCATTAATTTCAATTGGTAAATTTTTAACAGCGTATCTTATCTCACGATTTGAAGAAGGATATTGCAAATGAACGTTTCTATCATAAAGTTTTATCTCTTCTACATATCTTCCGATTTCTGCTTCAGTAGCTTCATATTTTGGAATATTTGATTTCTTTCTAACATAATCAGCAATCAGTACGCAGAGAGCGGTAGTTGTCCCTCCTGCAGCTCTTATTGGACCAGCAAAGAATAAAGATAAATATTTCTTACCGAATTGATCTTCTCGTATTAAAATCTTGGAAATTCCTTCAAGTGGGGCACTCACTACACCCATCGTTTTTATTGCTAATCCTGCTCTTATAGCTCTTTCTACACGTTCTTCTAGTGATTCAATATTTCCAACTTTTTTATCTAATATGTCAGTAACTACTTTAAAAACAATTTCATCATCAGTTAGTCCGTGTTTCTTCAAATTTCTTATTACTTCAGCAATACCTTCTGGACCAACTAATTTTTCAACTCTCCCAGCTAAATCCCTTGCTTGAGGACATTCTACATATTTCTCTGGATCAAAACCTTTACTACGGGCTTCTTCAGCGATTGCATAACATTGATCTACTCGATTTTGAATTGAAACAAAGTAATCTTCTATTTCTTTATTCATTTCTACCATAATGTACCCTTTCTAGTAAGTTATTCCAAGTATAAAGTAATTATTAACGATATTATTATAGTTATTTCCTACTATAAATTAAATCCATTTATTAATCAGCTATTTCATTTATAAATATCAAGAGAATGTTAATTTATTACACTCTACTGAAATAAATAGAAATTATGTTTTTCCTTTAATAAAAAATGATTTAATTTTGTTAAATAATAATTAATACAATTCAATTGTGGAATAGTAAACCTTGAGAGCAGAAAATACTATAGTAAAAAGAATCATTGTAAAAAAGCTAGTGAATTCGGGTATAAATATCACTCCTTCTCTTTTAGACTTTATCTTAGAATTAGATAATCCTTTAAATAAGATTAACCTAATAATTAAAGATACGAGTTTTATAGCTAGTTTCAAGAGTCACTTAACTCAAAACATTTTAAATAAAATATCTAATGAAGAAATAAAGAATATCGTGAAAAGAAAACTCATTAAGCAAGAAATAAGTTCTGATGAAGAGGATTTAAGGATAAAAGATAAAAGTAATGAAGTCCAAAAGCAGTTACAATTAAATAATTTACAAAAAGAAAGCGAACCAAATCCGAGTAAAGAAATTGAAATTTCTAGTGAAACTATGATAAATAATGACCTTAAACAACAACTTTTTCCAACAATGGAACAGAATGATAAATCTTTGAATTTGGGAGTTGATAAAAAAACTAAAATTAAATTAATAGAAGGTGCTAGATCTTCAATTAAATTTACTCCTATAGCAAAAGAATACAATTCTCAATTTGAAATTTTAAAGGATCCTACTGGAAAATTGTATACCAATGGAGATTATAAAGATTTTTATGATTTAACATTTGATAAATTCAATAAACTTCAAAAACTAATGAGAAAAAGAACAGAGGTCCACAATGCTGATAATATCAATAATATATTACGATTATCTAATAAAGTAGAAGTATCTATTCTTGGTCTTGTAAACGAAATTAGAATAACTAAAAATGGATTTTACCTATTAACATTGGAAGATCTCACTGGTTTAATAAATGTAGTGATTAAAAAAGACACAGAAAATCAAGATAATGTAAAAATCGCTGAAAGGACTCTACACGATCAGATGGTTTATATAGAGGGCACTTATAATCCGGGTGATAAAGGGAAATCCGGTATAATTTATGGGAACTATATAACTAAAATTGATATTCCCAGAGATTATGAACCAAACAAATCTAGTGACCCGTTATCGATTGCTTTAATTTCCGATACCCATATAGGTAGTAAAGAATTTGAAGTAAAATTATGGAAGAGATTTATAAGTTTTTTAAATGGAAAAATAGGAAATAAAAATCAAAGAGAGAGAGCTGGTAGAATTAAATATATCATAATAAATGGAGATTTAGTCGATGGAATAGGCGTTTACCCAACTCAGAGAAGCGATCTTTTAATATCTAATATTTATAAGCAATTCGAGCAGGCAGCAGAATTACTCTCGGGAATTCCCGAATATATTAAGATTTTTTATAGTTCTGGAAATCATGAGCCTGTAAGAAATGCTATTCCTAGACCTGCTGTACCTAAAAAGTATTCAGAGGGGCTTATTAATATAGGGGTGAGATGTGTGGGAAATCCTTCACTTATTAACACTCATAATGTAAATACATTAATATTCCATGGAGATAGTATCCTTGACATAAATATGTTGATTCCTGGAATGGAGAACACTAAATCCGTTGAAACAATGAAAGAATTTTTAAAGTGTCGGCATTTAGCTCCTGTTTATGGTAAAAAAACTCAAATAGCACCTATTAATAAAGATTGGCTTGTAATAGATAAAATACCAGATATTTTTCACACAGGACACATTCATGTTAATGATATGGGTACTTATAATAATATTACTTTAGTTAATTCGGGCTGTTTTCAAAGTCAAACAGATTTTATGAATTCTCTAGGAATCCACCCTACACCAGGAATTTTATCAATAATTGATTTAGATTCTTTGAAAGGAACGCAATTAGACCTTAAGATCAAGGTATGATAATTCAATTTAATAAAAGATAAAAAATTATACTAACTTATGAATATAGCAATTCCTCGTGGAGATAATACACAATTGTTATTATATATTTGGAAAACAATTGATTTACCCTCTATTGCACTAAATAACCTTTTATATAAAATCTCATATGAATTGTTTTTAATTCCTCCTGATAAAGCAATTGTATTTGTTGAAAATTGCCTCAAAAGCAAAGTATTAACCAAAAATGATAATGGAACACTTAGCCTATCTGATTCTCTGCGTAAGAAATTAACACTCTGGCAAAAAAAAAGAAGAAATGAGATTTTGGATAACATAAATCTCGCTAAAAAGAACGTTCAAATGATAAGTAGTATTGAAAAAGAGGGTTCAACACGTTTTAACGTTTTATTGAAATCTTTTGCTGATAAGGGCACAATAAATAGGGCAGCAAACATATCAAGTAATGATTTTAAAATAAAAGAAATAGATACTACAAAAGGCATTATGAAATCGACAGTTTCAGGCTCAGAAGAAGAACCATATTTTATCGAAATTGATATAAATAATAAATTATTGAAACACAATTGCCACGATTTTGAAACAAGAAGGAGTAAGAACAAACAATTTTGCAAACATCTTACAAGATTATTCCTACTTTTAAAAGAGAAAAATGAAGACTCTGCTGAGTTTTTCCTCCAAGACTTAGCGAATAACGTTGATAAGTGGGAATTTAGTTCTTAAATTAATTTCTTAAAAATGTTATTTTTCAATTTAACTTTATCTGTTTGTAATAATATCGGTTTATGCTCTAGAATGCCTTGAATTTTATCAATTCCATATAGAACTCTCTCAATAATATCTATTTCAATATCAAATTTAATTATCTTAGTTCTACCATAATGTCCCATAGATTTAACTTCAGCAGAAATTATACCGGAGAGAGCCAATTCATTTATGTAATCACTAATCCTCCGTTTAGTTAATTGACGGATTCCAGGGATCAATCCTCTTATTTCAGAATGAACGTCATAAATATCTCCAGAAATTATGATATGATCAGGACTAAATTTTGAGATTAAATATATTGAAGTTAAAACTAATTGGGCTTGGAGTGGCATACCTTTTATGTATTCCATGATATAATCTTTTTCTATATCCTCTTGAGCTTTATCGACATATTTTGATGTTACAATCTTGCTTTGAGCTCTTTCAGCTAATTCTCCAGCTTTTCTTAGTAATTGTAGTGCTTTCCTCGCATCTCCGTGTTCTTTCGCAGCTAATGCCGCACATAAAGGAATTACATCTTCCTTTAAAACATTATTGTGAAATGCAATTTTTGCTCTCTCATTTAAAATATCTCTAAGCTCACTTGCATCGTAAGAAGGAAAAACTATATGCTCTTCTCCTAAACTCGACAAAATTCTGGGATCCAAATTATTTCTAAACTTTAATTTATTAGAGATACCTATTAAACTGGATTTGCAATGATCCAAATTTTCATTTAATCGGGTTAAATCATATAATATTTCGTTTCCACCTTTTTTATCTACTAAAATATCTATCTCATCTAACACTAAGAAGCATATTGAAACCCCCAATCTGGAGTCTAGTAAACCAAGTAATTTCTTAAAAATTATATCCTTTGGAAGTCCTGTCGGTGGAATTTTCTCATCTCGTGAGATTGTGTTATATATATGAGCTAAAATACGGTAAGGAGTTGAAACAACATTACAATTAATATAAATCCACCAAGGTTTAATTTCTGAGTTTTGCTGTGCTAACTTTTGACTCACGTATCTTATAGTAGCAGTTTTTCCCGTCCCAGTTTGACCATAACATAAGAAACTTGGAGGGGCATCCCCTAATAAAGCACATGCAGTTTTTTCAGCAATATCTTTTATTTGGACATCCCGATGAGGTAAAATATCAGGGATATACGAAGGTTCTAATGCGTTGCGATTATTGAAAATTTTTGGTCCTTTAAGATAATTCTTGTAAAATTTATCGATGTTAAATTGATAATTATTTTCATGATTGTTCAACAATTATGGCACCAAGAGATTCATTTTAATAAGAGAATTTTTTTTCCACTCGAAATACTGTATTATGTAATATTTCTATTGCATTTATAAAGTTAATTATTAATCTTTAATTTAATAGAAAAATGTTAAAGCTTTAATATCTGATTTTGAATAATCTTTTCAATAAATTATATAATTATTGTCGGTATTTTAAAAGAATATTATTTATGAAGCAATATTTATTAAGATCTAGTTAATAAAAATAGGTTTAATAAGAATTTAATTTAATCGAGAATTTGTTTAAGTATTCAGTTTTTTATGATTTTTTGGTAAAATAGGATAATAGAACAATTTGATAGCGACTGAAACTTTAGAAAGAGAAAAGCGGAATAAAAGGATTGCATTTATACTTGCTCTTTTTTTTGCCAGTTTGCTCATAGTAAATTTCTTAGTTATATCGGTATTTTTTTCATGGGCAGATTGGATTAGCTTATTGATTTTTTCACTTTTATTGATTGTTCCTGCTTACCTTTCAAATGCTTCAATGGTTATAACGGGTGGAGGTCGTCCAATTGATGGTGGTAAATTTTTTCGAGATGGAAGAAGGATATTAGGAGACCATAAGACTGTTAATGGCTTAAAAGGACCTTTGTATGTGGGTATTCCTATTTCATTTATGATTTTTCTACTTTTTTTCATTCTTTGGCAACCGATAAAAGATTTAATAATTAAAGCTTTAGGAGAAGGGCAATATTTGCTCTACAATGATTTTAAAGTTTTTCAATATTATTTTATTGGTGGAGAATTTCCAATGAATTTCTTAGTGTTAATAATAAGAATTATATTAGGATCTTATGGCGCTGTATTAGGAGATTTAATCGGTTCTTTTTTAAAAAGACGATTTGATATTAAGAGTGGAGCACCATTTTGGATTGTAGATCAATTAGATTTCGCCTTAATTGCACTACTGTTTATATTGATCCCTAGTTTTATTTCTCCAACAATATTTCTATTTCCTGATATTCATATTTTCATTTTTCTAATAATTATAACACCGGCAGTAAGTATTATTGCTAATACCGTTGCCTATTTAGTAGGTTTAAAGTCTGTCCCTTACTGAAATTTTTAAACTAAAACTTTACATTTAATTTCTAGTGGTGTTATTTTACTTTCTAGAATTATATATCTTCGGCACAATTCGTTTAAACATTTAATATACTCCCCTTGTCGCCCAATTGCGATACCCCTATCTTTGTAATTTAAAAAATATAATGAAATTTCTCGTTTTCCTGAGCTATTATCATTTTCTATTCTAATATCATGAATATATACATCTGGAAAAAAACTAAATAACAAATTAATAAAGACATTCTCAGCTCTTATAATCAACACCTTATTGGGTGAAATCTCCCTTCTAATAGAGCTTAGATATATTTTGGAGGTAAAATATTTATCTTTCCTTACAAAGAAAAAAATATACTTGTTTATTACCACAATAAATTCTGGAATTATTCCATTTGTTTTATTATAAAAATACTTATTCAATTTAAGCTCAAAATTACTATATTTCCTCACAAATGAAAGCATTTGGTAGAAATATAAATCATCGATTATTGTATAAAAACCCATATCAAAATTTCTTTAGGGAAAAATAAAAAGTACTCAGAAATTCACTTATTTAGTCAAAATAATTAATAATTAATAAAAATCAATCTGCATCAGATTCTTTTTATACTATTATGGAATTATGAAAGGAGCCGGTTTTGAATTTATAGATCATACTGCAGACGTAAGAGTCAAAAGTTGGGGTAAAACTTTGGAGGATGCTTTTTCCCAAACGGCATTAAGTTTAATGGCGACTATAACTCCCAATTTGACACTCATTTCAACAAATATCGAAAAAAAGATTGAGATAGAATCAGAAGATAAATATGCATTATGTTTTGACTTTTTATCAGAGTTTCTTTACTTATTTGACGTAGAAGAATTAGTCTTTAGTTATATTTCAGTACAATCTATTGAAAAAATAGAAGAGAAATATAAACTTAAAGCTGTAGTAAAGGGGGAAAAATTCGATAAAAATAAACACGAAATAGGTACAGAAGTAAAAGCAATTACTTATTCATTTATGAATATTGAAGAAAAAAAGAATAAAGTTGAAATTGATATAGTGTTTGATATCTAGTGATTAAATAAGTTTTTACCCTTTTACAACGCCTACCGGGACGAGCCTTACAATTTTTTCAACAATTCCTAGATCATGACTCACTTGAACGACTTGATCAATATCTTTGTAAGCACCAGGACTTTCTTCTGCTAAAACCTTCATAGAAGCACTTTTTACTAATATCCCTTTCTTTCCCAAATCTTCTTTTACTTTAGTACCCCAATATCTTTTTATAGCTTTTGATCTAGACATAACACGTCCAGATCCATGAGCAGTTGATCCAAAAGATAATTCCATAGCTTTTGGTTTGCCTACACATAAATAGGAGGCAGATCCCATAGTTCCGGGAATTAATGCAGGTTGACCAATATTTTTATAATCTTGGGGTAAGACTGGGTGATTTGGTGGAAACGCTCTTGTGGCTCCCTTACGATGGACATTTAATTTCACTTTCTTACCATTTATCTCGTGTTCCTCTATCTTTAGAATATTATGACAAACACCATAAATCATATGCATATCTAAAGCATCAATATCCTTATTAAATGCCTTTTGGAAGGATTCCCTTAACCAATGAGTTATTAACTGACGATTAGTGAATCCAAAATTGGCAGCGCTTGCCATCTGTTGTAAATAATTTTGAGCCTCAAGACTATCTGCCGGTACACATGCTAATTCTCTATCTGGTACTTTTATGTTATATTGATTCATTGCTCTTTCGATATTTCGTAAGCTATCTGAACAAACTTGGTGTCCTAATGCTCTACTTCCTGTGTGTACCATTACAGAAATTTGATTTTTTTCAAATATTCCTAATTTTTCTGCAATTGTTCTATTATAGATCTGATCTACTTTTTGGATTTCAAGAAAATGGTTTCCACTTCCTAAAGAACCAAGTTGGTTAATTGCTCTTTGTTTTGCCTTCTGCGACACTAAGTCTGCATTAGCATTCTTCAAACATCCGTTTTCTTCTAAATGCTTTAGATCTTCTTCAAATGCATACCCCTTTTCTAAAGCCCAGTTCACTCCATTATTTAAAACATCATCTAAGTCAGAATAACTTATGTTTAGTTTTCCTTTTGACCCTAAACCAGAGGGGATATTATTAAAAATGTTAGTTAATAAATTTGGAAGCACATTTTTTATATCGTTGAGGAATAAATTCGTTCTTAATAATCGTACACCGCAATTAATATCATAACCAACACCTCCAGGTGAGATCATCCCTGTCTCTGCATCAGTTCCAGCAACGCCACCTATACAAAATCCATATCCCTGATGAGCATCAGATAACGCTATGGCATGTTTTTGTATACCTGGTAAACATGCTACATTAGCTATTTGATCTAATGTGCGGTCCTGTCTTATTTTCTCTAGTATATAAGCATTTGCATAAATTTTAACGGGAACTCTCATTTGGAACTTCTCTATATTCCCTTGAATCCTCGCCATCAAAGTTTTAGGAGGAATCTCGTAAATATTCTCCGCAACTTTATTAACATTCATCTTAAAATTATAAGTCAATTAATTTTCAAAAATATTTTCATTTAATATTATAATATTTTAAAATTTGATTTTGAATTTAGTTATGAAATTAATCAACTTCTAGACATTAAAAATATTATACCAAAGTAATAATTGAAAAGAATCTCTTAAAAGAAGCTAATTTAATTATTTAATTTCTACAAATGAGAGAAGTTCTAACTTGTCTAAGTTGTTCATTATCTTCTGAATCTCTGCCTCAGGACGACCCGATTCCTCTGCAATGTCAGCAATCGTGTGAAATCCGTCCGCTAAATGCGCAATATCAAATTCCTCTTCATCTAAAACTCCCTGCGCAATCACCTGTTTCGGCAAACGTTTGGCTGTCCACTCTGGCTTCACATCCTTCACCTCCCGTAAATCTTCCTCTGACAAGATTAACCCTTTCTTGGCAATTAGTTTCTGAGATTTCAGGAAATCCTTCTTGAAAATTTTCAAGATTGGTATTTTAAGTTGGATCTCGGCAACTTTTCCTACTTTTAAAATCTCATCAATAACTTGTTCAAAATCTCGAAAGATGCGAACATCTCCAGACCAGCCCTCAAGCTGATCACCAAATTTTGCGACAAACCGATCGATAATATCAGTTAGCGCTTTATGAGTGATTTTAGCGTCATCATTCTTATCAGCTGCTGCTGTACATAACACACCCTCTTTAAAAACAAGCAGGAGATAAAATACTTGCATATCTATCACCTTCAATTCTCCTGATCCTTTAGAGAATTCAACTGAAAAATCTTTAAGCGCTGTGAGAAAACCACTCACTAAATCTTGATTAAATTCTATACTTCCATATTTCCTATGGATTAAACAGATTCCTGTATATTGGTGGATCAAGTAAAAATTATGTAGCAATTATAAGACCTCGACAATATTTTATAACTTTATTCTTAATGTATATTTAATAGGATTATGATAATTTAAATCTCTTCATCTACTACAAAAAAATGAAATTTATTTAATGATATCATAAAGAGATTGAATTTTGAAAGATTTTATAATTTCCTGTTTCGAATGATCTTTTACTTTTTCAAGACTCCTAACGATTTCAATATCAATATCCCTAGTTTCATTAGGTTCCATAGAAAAAAAGTTATCAGAAGCTATAAAAGCAACTATATTTGAATCAATGGAAACATATAAACTAATATTCCTAACTTTCAATTTCAATTTACTATTCTTTTCTCCTTCTATAAATAAATCTTAAATAAATTGATGTCCAGTAGTACATTAATCAGAACTATAAATATAATGAAGATATAAAATGAGTTGTTATCTTTTCTTAGTAACTGTTCCAAATATTGATGAAGGACACAAAATTGCTAGGAATTTAGTGGAAAGCAAACTTGTAGCATGTGTAAACGTTATTCAAAATATTTCTTCAATATATAGATGGAAAGGAGAAATTGAGGAGGATAATGAGTGTTTATTATTGATCAAAACCATTGAAGAGAACAGTGATTCATTAATTCAGAAAATAAAAGAAATTCATTCCTATTCCGAACCGGAATGCATTGCCTTTAAGATAGAAAAAGGTTCAGAAACGTATTTAAAGTGGATAGAAGAAGCTATAAAATAATTAGAACTGAAGAGGTCAGATTTGAACTTAAATTTTAGGCATAGTTAAAGTAATTTAGATTCAGAGAATTATAATACTCTCTAAAATGATATATTAAAGATACAAATTTTTTCCCTTCTTCATTTAAAGTGTATTGAGTAGGGTGACGTATTTTACTTGATTTCTCATTACTGCTCACAAATTTTCATATTTGATTTTAGTTTAATAATAAACAATTATGCCTTATTATATATTTAATCTGAATGCATTGGTCTAAAGATTGAAAAGGGATCCAAAAAATATTTAAATTGGATTAAAGACGTTGTTGATTGAATAAAAAATTATTTGTATTAAATCATGGCAAGCAATGCTTTTCAAGTAGATTGGGTTTTTATTGATACAATTATAATCATTTTCTTATTCCTACTTCTACTCGGTGTAAAAATTTTCAAATCAACTCATCGATGGCGATTAAAATTTTCTAACCAGGATTTAGAGTATTATCCTTTCCCAAAACCAAATGATCTTGGCATTAGTCATTATATTAAAATAGAGCACTGTGGTTTAACGAGAAATTTATCTCTGTATAAACACTATGATAATTATCCCTCAATTTTTGTTTTAAGAACTAAATTCAAAAAACATTTAACAAAAATCATAACAGAGAGTTTAAGCAGTTATGGCTTTAATGTTGTTAATTTGAAACTTGATATTAAGCTTGATTCAAGTTCGAATTCATTAAATAAAACTATTCATGAAGAGATAAAATCTTTACTTTCATCAATCCTAGAGAAATTTAAACATGAAGGGCTTATCGTGAATTCTAGGTATATTCTACTAAATTTATCAAAGTATTTCATCCCAAACACAGAAACTATATCGGATCCAAAAAAGATAGGATTCATATTAATAAACCCAAGGATGAATAAATTGATTATTCGAAATTTAAAAGAAAATCTTCAAAATCTACCACAATATAGCCAATTATTTTATATTTTTAGTAAAAAGAGCTACTTTATTTTAAAAAACAATGATTTAAAACGTTTTATTAAAGAATTTGATAAAGACAGCACAAATAAATCAAATTTAATAACACTAGAGAAACCTACTAAAGGTTTTAGATACTACGAAACTATTCTGTTAGGCATTATCATTGATATTATAGAAAATAAATTAATGAAATCTGTAAATAACACTTAATTCATGAAAATTAAAAAAATTTTAAGAGATTACCATAATATTATAACTTATTCGGAAGATAATTGGACTTTGTTAAAAAATAAAAGGGCTAATGCTAAAAAACTATTAGAATTATTTGTAAATGAAGGATTAAATCCCTTTGTATATGGAAGCATAGCCCGTGGTGATGTTCATGAGTCTAGCGATATCGATATTGTATTTATTCAAAAAGTATCATCATTCCAGATTGAATACATTCTAAATAAAAATGGTTATGAAAATTATTTTAGAGAAATCATTATGGCAACACCACTAGATTCAATCAAACTTTATATACATTTAAGTGAATTGGAGAGTATAACTATTCCACTTACCAAGCTTCAAAAAAATTTACTTGAATTCTATAATTTTGGGGGGAAAATAACTTTAGATGAACTAAAATCAGAGAATAGAGTAGCTGGAATAGATAAAAGACTTGTATTAATTAAACCTAACGAGCACGGTCATGAAGAAACTTCCATCATTGGAAACGAAACTCTTGCTGCTAAAGAAGTTGGAGTAAGTATTGATACTGTAAATGAACGAAAAAAAGTGTTATTGAGAAGAGAGAAACATGGGAGAACTGGAGTATTTTTAAAAAGAATTCTCCAATTGAATGAATCTACCGAAGAAGTATTAAAAAACCTCGCTAAAAGAAAGGCAATAGTGAGAAAAAAACTACTTGAATCATGAAAAAGGCTAAAATTATCAAATCGAAAGAAAATAATTTATATCTAAAGGGAAGAGGGCTTCCTAAAGGCTGTAAACTCTGCTTAAAAGGACAAAAAACAGTTTTATTTTTAAATGGAATATGTCAAAAACCAGATCATTGCTCTTGGTATTGTCCAATTTCAATAGAAAGAAGAAATAAAAATATAACTTTTGCTAATGAGATCGAAATTACTTCAAAGGAAGGTTTGTTAGAAGAAATAAATAAAATCAATGCAAAAGGAATGAGTATTACAGGGGGTGAGCCCCTTTCTGAATTAAATTTAGAGAAAACTCTTGATTATCTTAAATATATAAAAATACAAAAAGGTAATAAATTCCATGTCCATCTATACACGAACGGCATCAACTTCAATAATTTTATTGCCAGTAAACTCGCGCTAGCAGGATTGGATGAAATTAGATTCCATCCTCCCAGAGAAAACTGGTCAAATATTGAATTTGCGTTGAATAAAGGATTGGTTATCGGAGCAGAAGTTCCTGTCATTCCTAATAAAGAAAACGTAAAAGAACTTCAAGAATTAATCATTTATCTCAATAGTATAGGGGCAGACTTTATAAATTTAAATGAATTTGAATATTGTTTTCCTAATAGTGAATCCTTAAAAAGCCGAGGATATCAATTAAAAAAAGGTTCCATTGCTTCTGTAGTCAATAGTCATGAAGTTGCAATTGAACTAATTAAAGATTTAAGCAAAAAAGTTTCCATCAAAATGCATTTTTGTCCTATACGTTCAAAGGATTATTATCAGTTAAAAAATAGGTACTTACGAAGGGCGAAAAATATAAGATTACCATTTGAGGTAATAACGGAAGAGGGACTTTTAATGTTTGCACAAATCGAGGGTATTAATGATGATCTAGAGAAATTCAGCGAAATCTTATTAACAGAAATGAAAATAAATAAGAATCTAATATCATTAAATAATAATGACATAAAATTACCTTTATATCTTTCAATAGATAACCAAATTATATCCTTAATTGAAAAATTTCAACTCAAAGGATATATTGTGGAAATAACACCCTTTAGAGAGCAAAAATATCAACAAATAACAGAAAAAACTCCAATAAAATTATTTAAAAAAGAATTTGGCTTAAATGAAAGTTAAAAATGTTAATTCAAAAGATTTAAATCAAATTATGGCCCTTGAAATGGAGGTATTTATGGAAAATGCTTTTTCGAAGCAATTAATGGAACAATTAATAGATCGCAATACTTTCTTTTTAAAATTAGTAAATGATAAAAATAAAAATGAGCTGATTGGGTTCATAATTGCTATAAGAGATAAAATAGATCAGATTAATATTATCAATTTTCTCATAAATCCCAGATTTCAAAATAAGGGATATGGTGCTCTTCTCTTAAATAATGCTTTGCAAAAGATAACACAATTAAAGGAGATCAAGAAAATAGTCTTAAATGTTCAAGAGAGTAACTTACAAGCAATTAGATTATATGAGAAATTTAATTTCAAAAAAAATCCAAGAAAGATTGAGAATTATTATCAATCTGGGGAAAGTGCATTCCTTATGGAATTGAGAATAAACTCTTGATAATATTATATTTTGTGAAAAATATATAAATAAATTCTATTATAATTTGTGTAAATATCAATATTAATTATTTCACATCAATTTTAAATAAAAGGGGTTGATATAAAGTGGCACCCATTGATAAAGATATGCAAGAAGAGATTAAAAAAGGTGTTACGCTCACTAAAGTGGATGAAGAGGAACTCCGAAGACGGGAAGAAGAAAAGAAGAAACGCATGGAAGAACTTGAAAAAGTCAAAGAAGCTTTAGGAGCGAAAGATTAAGGTTTGTTCGTTTAATAAAAGTATTTTTTTATCTTTTTTTATTTATTTTCTTTTGAAAATTCTTAATCTTAAATTAAAATAAGCTTATTTTAGACTATAGATTAATTTTAATTAGTAACAATTTGGAGTTAATTTTGAGCATTGAAAATTCTTGAAATCAATCAAAAACATAAGGAAATTACAGTTAAACCTGAGAACCTGAACGACTTATGGACCCTTTATAATATCATAAGTGAGGGTGATGAGGTATCTGCCCGTACACAGAGAAGGGTTGTCTTGAAAGAAGGATCCAAAGGTGAGAGAAAAATGATGAGATTAAAATTGAAGGTTGAATCAATTTCTTTTCATGAATTTTCAAATCGACTAAGAGTTAAAGGCAAAATTCTTGAAGGTCCTGATGATTTTGTCAGCTACGGGTCTTATCATACATTTAATATAGAAAAATTACAAAAAATTACCATCGTCAAGGAAAAATGGACTGATTATGAACTAAGACGAATAAAAGAGAGCTCAAAATTTGAAAATAATTTCATTATATTGCTTGTAGCAATTGAAACAGGTTTAGCAACCATTGCTATCATTACTAATTTCAGCCATAAAAGGATTGCTACCATTAAAACTCACATTCCAGGAAAAAGATATGAACAAGCACATCGTAATAAAGCATTGTTAGAATTTTATGAGAGTATAGGCAAGATAGTAAGAGAAAATCTTTTATCGCATGATGTGAATTTAATAATTATTTGTGGTCCGGGAAATACTAAAGATCATTTTATTTCCTATTTGAAGAAAATCCTTGATTCTAGCTATTCAACTAGAATTGAAACGTGTTATGCAAGCTCTGGAACAGAAAGTGCAATTATTGAAACATTAAAATCTAAGAAACTAGCAAAATTAAAAAAAGATGTAAAAATTCTATTAGAAACCGAACTTGTTGAAAGTGTTATTACCCAATTCGCCCTTGACGCTGATCTTATTGTTATAGGATTAGATGAGGTTTCTAGTGCTTCTGAGAGAGGAGCGATCAAACAGCTCTTAATTGCCGATATTATGATTCGAGGAGCTTCCAAAGATCATAAGTTAAAAATTGAAGAGATAATAACTGAAGTGGAAAATGCTGGGGGAGAAATATATATTATGAGCACGGAAAATGTTGCCGGAGAACAATTGGTAAATCTGGGATCATTAGTTGGTATTTTGCGATATAAATCTTAGTAAATTAATATGACAGACGAAATTTTCTATGTGGATAAAAAATCGGGAATTCCTCTTTATGGAATAGATTATATAGGAGTCATTGATCGAGGTACAAATGTCATAGAACTAAAACCTTTGACCTTGTGTAACTTAAAATGTAAATACTGTTTTGTGAGTGCTGGAGATTATAATAATAATTTTATTGTTGATCCTAGTTACTTAATCGAGAAAGTAGATGCGATAATAGAAAAAAAAGGAAGGAATAATATAGAAATCCATCTAGCACCATATGGAGAAATTTTACTCTATTCAAAACTTATAGAATTAATAGAAAATCTATGGAAGATAGTAGGTATTGAAATTATTTCCATGCAATCTAACGGAATGCTCCTTAATGAAGAAATAATTAAGCAATTGGAAATCGCTGGATTAACACGTATTAATTTAAGTTTAAATTCTTTAAATGAAGAAAAAGCAAGCTATTTGTGTGATTCAAATTTCAATATGGATACTCTATTAAAAAATATTAAAATCATATTGAACTCTAAAATTGATCTATTAATTGCTCCTGTGTGGTTTCCAGGAGAAAATGATGAAGATATAGAAAATATCATTAAATTTATAATCAATCTAAGAGATCAAGGATATTCTGAAAAAAAAATTCAAATTGGAATCCAGAAGTACTTAATTTATAAAACGGGAAGAAAGTTAAAAAAAATTAGACCAAAGAGTTGGGATTTTTTCTATAAACAATTATCCAGATTAGAAAAAAGATACAAGATTAAACTAAAGCTTGGTCCAAGAGATTTTAATATTCACAAGCGGAAAAATGTGGCATCCTTAGGTGTTAAAAAGAATCAAATTATAACACTAACAATTATTTCTAAAGGTCGCTGGAAAAATGAATTTATTGGAAAAATTGATGATAATTTTGGAGTAAAAGTACTTGTAAACGAACCAACATTAAATTCAGAGAGTGTTATTGGCAAGAAGATTAATGCTAGAATTATAAAGGCAAACTATAAAGATAACATTTTAACCGCAGTTTTTCCAATATAAACTAAAATTTTAATAATTGAATTTTAATCAACTTAACTAAATCATATAACTCATTAACTTCATGTTTAAATTTTTCCTGTAATTTAAATACAGCTGTATAGACAAATTACTACTAATATATACTAGATGTTAACATTGTAGATTTTGTGTATTTGTGGGGGAGATCAAAGTGCTCCTAATGATATCATAAAAAAAATAAACCTTAATATACACAAGTAATCTCTACAAGAATCTGAAGTAATAATAAGAGCGAGGATCATAATAATTGAAAGAATATGATAATATAGATAATAATGATGAAGAAAAAGTTTTAAAAACTGAAATAGAATTGGATGAAACTGATTATAAACCTCTTGATGAAGAAGAAGGTTTAGTTAATGATTTTTATGTAAACTATGAACTTAAAGATGAGTTAGAAAACGAAAACACAGAAATCGTAATTGATTTCATCCCAAATGATGAAAAAAATTTCATTCATTCCTTAAAAAAGGAAGTTGGGATAACTAAAAAACTAGATAATGAAAAACACACTCTTAATTCTAAATTTAAAAACTATTCTGAAAAGGATGTCAGATATTGGATACAACAATATAACCAATACAAAAGTATGGAGAGAGTCCGTAATCATTTACGCGAAGAAAGTAAAAAAACACCTTCAATTTCGACTATGAAAACCAGAATGAAGCAATTGATGGGGGAAGAAAAATATAAAGAACTTATGAAAAAATATACTTTTGAAGAAGCAAAAAAGATTATTGAATTAGCTGGGTTGAATAAAACCGGAGAACCTGGAAAAATTTTATCAAAACCGGAAGAATTCAAAGGTGTCAAATCTAAATTAATATACCAATGTGGTAAATGTAACCATTCTTGGAAAACTACTTTAGATTCAATTATAAATAGCAAAAACTGGTGTCCCAAATGTGCAACAAGAAGTCGAGTAGATAATCAAAGAGGTTCTATTGAGGAACATCAAAATATTATAATCCAGAAGAGCGGTAAATTAATCGGAATTATATATGAAGATCCGAAAGAAAAACTCTTCAATCAAAGGGCAAGATTCAAAATTGAATGCGAGGCAGGTCATAAGTTTGATATTAGAGCTAGCAGTCTGAAGAAAGGAAGTTGGTGTAAGAAATGTAGTTACAAAGTTATAAGTGAAAAATATAGAGGATCTTTCCAAGAAATTCAAAAACTTATTGAAAAAAGAGGTGGTCGATGTCTTTCTAAACCAGAAGATTACAAAAATCAACATCAAAAATTAAAAATTCAATGCAATAAAGACCACATATTTGAAAGAAGACCATCTAACTTAAAAAGAGGTGATTGGTGCCCCAATTGCTCTCAAGGAAAATTTGAAAAAATTTGTCGAAGCTTCTTTGAAGAAATGTTTCAAGAAAAATTTCCAAAAGAACGACCAGATTGGCTAATAAACTCTCGGGGGAATCAAATGGAATTAGATGGGTATAATAAAAATCTAGGTGTATCATTTGAAGCTCAAGGAGAACAACATTATCGTGCCCTAGCGCACTTTGACCAAACCCTAAAAGACTTAGAACAAAGAATTGAAGATGATTTAACGAAATTAGAACTTTGTAAACAAAACAATGTTTTATTAATACAAATACCATATTATGTGCATCCTGATAAGGTACAAGATTATATAACTGTTAAGTATGGGAGATTGACAAATAAAAAATTGCCGAAAATTCCAAAAATAGACTATAATAAGTTTTATGATAACCAAGATGATCAAAAGAAGATGGATAATTATTTATAACTTGAATCTACATTAATATTTTATCAGAAGGTGTTATATTAAACTATAGAATAAAAAAATATTACATATTGTAGGAGATTTAGAAGTTTATGAGCCCGATAATTACGCATCAAGATGAATTAATCTTAGCAAAGTCTGAGAAGGAATTAGCTTCTCAGCTCAAAAAACTCTCGAGAGCGCAGAGTTCTCTAATTAGTTCCCAAATAAAGTATGCAGAGGACATTTCAAAAGCAAATATTACTAGAGAAATGCTTAATAGAACCTTTAGAGATGTTTTGAAACAAATGCAAACCCTTGCTCGAGAACATAGATCTAATATTAAAGATGAGGAAGTGAAACTATTTCAAGAAATAATAAAAGAGAATGACGCCTATGTTAAAGCTAATAATACTTATTTAAACGCTATTAAAGATTTAGCTGTCCAAAAAGAGTATTTAGTCGCAAAGAAAGATGAATTTGTAGAAGCGTTATCTGATGTCGCAAATAAGAGATCTATTGTAATAAAAAAAGCTTTAGACGTTGAAAAAGCAAAAAATAAGTTAATTGATGGTGATAAATTAAATATTCTTGACCAAGCATTGAATGATGTTCAAAGAGATTTCGATAGAGCTCGTGATATTCTACTCAAAAAAATTTATCAGTTTAAGGAAGTAAGAGATGAAATTAATACCTTATGGCTTAAATTAAAAGACACTGTAACTGAATTAAGTTAATATAAATATATTCTTCTTTTTTTATATTATTAACAAACTTTCATTACTTTGCTTAGACTTAAATTTATTAAATAAAAATCTATATAATTAATAGAAAGATTATATTTGAAATTACAAAAGTTGTAGAAAAATGTGTGCAGAAGAATTCGCATCGTTTATGGATAGTACAAGAAAAGCACCGATGGAAGAAAAATTAAATGCTTTCGGTGAAATTGTTGAAAAAATAATGCAAATTGTTTTAAAAATACCAGACCTCGTAGACCAAAGCCTTAATGGCATTAATTCGAAGGTTTCTAATTTGCAGAATCAATTAAATGCAGTGAATAGTGATATTAGCGCACTTAAATCACGTTCTGGAGCTGGTCCAGCTGCCGCTGCACCCGCAGGAGGCCCACCTGGAGCTCCACCAAAAAGTATTCCACCACCACCTGGTGCTCCACCTGGTGCTCCACCTGGAGGCCCACCTGGAGGCCCACCCGGAGGTCCGCCACCTGGACCTGCTAGACCTGCTAGCCCTGTATCTCTTAGGGGCGCAATCATGGGAGAGTTAAAAGAACTATTTTCTCGTCGCAGACAGGCATCTGGATGAATTTTTTAGCCAATTATCAAAATATATGCAATTTTACTATCCCATCTATCATCAACGTAAAAATTTTTCAATTTCTTTTAATTTAGGGCAAAATTATCTACTAACCTAATCTTAGAATTAGTAAAATATGGATAGATTCTATATCTTATTCATAGTTGATTTCGAATAAGAATTTATAATCAAAATCAAAATTCTAGAAAACCAGGATCATCAAATATATCTTCTATTTTTCTTTCCTTTTTTATTTTTGTATCGCTTTCCGCGAATAATGATTCTTCATCCGTTTTTACTCCTCTCTCTAATTCATCCGCTTCAAGTTTTAAAAGCATATCTTTTTCAAGTCGTTTATAATGCTCACTTTTCATTTTCCAATCGTTCACTTCTTCCAGGTTAACATCATCTTCTTCTAATAATACTGCTGCTTTGGTTTTGCACAGATCTGATAAAATTGAATAAGATAACGCAAGTTCTCCCCATTCATTATCTTCTTTTAACCTCTGAATTCTTTTTTCTAATCTTTGAAGTTCTTGATCAGCATAATAGATATCAATAAAATCTCCAAATGCATCTACAGGTTCTGAAATGGAATTAACTAATACCTCTTTTGTTAAACCGCAATTTCCGCACTTTACAGTTGCAAAAGCTTTTTTCTTGATATCAGTAACCTTAACACTCTTTTCACCACAATCAGGGCATGTAAATATTTTAGGTACTCTTTTAACCCTTTTCGGTGCAACTTGTTTTCTTTTACGACGTCCCATATTAATAATCACCTAAAATTGATATTGTATATAAAAATGAATATAAAATTTCTAAATAATTAAATGGAAACAAGAACTAAAAATTTTTGCTTTTAAATTAAATAATTTTACTGAATTTAGAAAAATTTTTTAGGAATGATAAATTAGTTATCTTACTCTTTTTCACTAAAACGTTTACGCAATTTAAAAAATGATGAGTGGATTTTAGGTATGGAGGAACATAAAAGATTAACAATAGAGGATGATGCAAAATTAATAGATAACATCATGGATGATGTTGATATGAGATATATCCTTTTATTTCTTTATGTAATTAGAAATGATTTATTTAAGGATTTAGGAGATAAGAATCTCATAGAATCTTACGAAAGAATTCTAATCATAGATGAGATTTATAAAAGTAACATAGTTAATTTTTGGGATGAAGATTTTATTGAAATTTACATTGATTTAGGATTGATTAAAAATATTCGCAGTAAAAGAGAGTTTGATCAAAAAGATGATGATTTCATAATAAAATTAGGAGAAGAAACAATAACAATTGAACAAGATACTATTTCTGTTCCAGATGACACTTTGTTTTTAATAATTAATAAGAAATTTAAGTTTTTAACAAGAAGAAATTTCAATTTAGCTCTCACAAGATTAAAGGGAGTAAGATGTGAAAAACGTAGTGTCATCCATTCATTAATTTACGAAATTGGTGAACATGATTATACTTTAGCAGACGATTTATATTATATTTTAGATCAATATGGAAATATTTATCAAGCCATTAAAATAGAAATAACCATTGAAGGATTTTATCAAAGATTTAAGGAGATTGAAGAAAAAATCAATGAATTCATAAAAATATTTGATCCGATTTTAAATACAAAACCTGTTTTAAAAAAAATTAATCATGCAATAGACGAAGATAAGGAAATTCTAAAGTATCTAAAAGAAGAGAAAGTAGGATTATCCGATAAATTTAATTTTGATAAAATAAATAAACAAGAAACTTTATTTAAAGAATGGAATTCCAAATTCACCTTTCTGTTAAAAACCAGATATCAAATGGCACAACTTGAAAAGAAAATAGTTGAATTAAAAAATTATTATTCAGGTAAGGATAAAAAATTCAAATACCTTGAATTCATTGAAAAAGTTACTTATAATGAAGATAATACATTAGACTTTATACAGGAAAGATTGGTAGACCTTAGAAAAGAGTTAATAAGCATTAATAATGAAGTTTTAAAGGAAAGTAAGAACGAATTAAAATTATTAAATCTAGATTATGAACGATTAATAATAACTAGTAGTGAAGATTAAATTTGAAGTGTCCTGCATGTAATGTAGAAATGGAGTCATTAGTTGCTGGAATTTTTCAATGTCCGCAATGTAAAAAGATTATTAAAGAGAAGAGTAAAGTTAGTGTAGAGGAAAAATTAAAAATCGAAGAAGGGGAATTTCAAGATGGAGAGTATTTTCATAAAAACGTTAGTTTAAATAAACAATACGAAATATGTGAAAAAGGAATCACAATAAGCAAAACTGAAAATCGATTATTTGCTGCTTTGATCTGTCATAGTGCCTATTTAAAAGATGAGAAGTATGTTAGATTATCCTGGTGGAAAAATTTACAGCATGCAGGTATGTTTAAAATTTACGATAAAGAAGTACTTAATAATACCATTACTGCTTTAGAAAAATTCGACGAACTTTTTGATGATATTTGGAGTTGGAGTGGTAGTTATGGAAAAAAAGAGCCCAAGTCAGAAGAAGATTTAGAAAAAGAAAAAAATTTAGAAATTATTAAGTATAGAATTATTGAAAATAGAACCTGTCCAAAATGTGCAAATAAAATGGAGAAGATGAAATCACATTATGAATGTCAAAAATGTGGAGAAATAGTAATATTAGAAGGATATAATCAACCAATTTTTAATATCGCATCAACTGATTTAGATTTACGATTTCATGGTAATTTTCCAATTAATTTTTATCTACCCGTAAGCGGGATCACTGTAAAATGGTTAATGGGTGAATGGAAGGCATTAGCTGTCATTTATTCAAAAGATAATCCAAACAGAAAATGGTTAAGATTTTACTGGTGGGTACGAGATCTTAGTAATATTTTAAAATTTGGACAAAGGGAAATGGGGGAAGGCACTCAAATGGGTTGGAAAACTCAAAAAGGAATATCTTCTCCAAATATTTATGACAAAAAACTAATAAAACCTTTAATAAACGCATTAAAAAAAATTTCATCAGAATTAAAATGGGATATTAACTAGAAAAATAGAGCGAAGAGAATGTTATGACAGAAGTCCAAGACACAACCTGGAAAATGTTATTGAATGATTTTGAGAATGGACTTGAAAGTGCAATAGAAGAATTACAGAAAAGAGATGTTGAAAATATTCCAGGAGCAAAAGAAGCGCTTACCCAGAGATTAAGTAATATGAATCTTCATTTCCCTAAAAATAATGGGGATATTTTTATTAAATCGATAAATGATAAAATTCAAAATGCTTTTTTCCCAAATACTACAAGTTTTTCTGAAGCATTCGAGAAAATATTGAAATCCAGAACACATGAACAAGATTTTATTATAAATGAGCTATTGAATGGATTTGTAACATCAAAAGCTAAAGCAATTGCTTCAGGAACTCAAGGACCAATAATAGATAGAATGGTGGAAGCATTTAGTAAGAGAAACGATTTTCATATTGTTGATCACCAATTTTTTGCTATGTTTGGAGATCCTAATAAACCTAGGCATTATATTAAGAAGCAACTTGAAGAATTAGTAAATATGTTTGGACTTGTTTCAAAGGAACTACTAATTGAAAAGGATATAAGAAGAAGTGAGGAAAAAGTATATACATTTTATACCTTTCCAAATGACATCATAAAAATACTTGAAGAAAAATATTTAATTATTGATGCCGATTTAGGATATGCATATGTTTCTGAAGATTTCGATAGAAATGTGTTTATTTGCATGTTCCTCGCTAATATTGCCATTTATCGAGATGATCTCGATAAGATTGGAGGCTCTTTTACAATAAATGGGATTTCTGCAATTTTTGCACTAATATTATTACTAAGCTTTATGCCTAAATTATCAGTTGATGAAACAAATCCTATTTTAAACGATCCTGCTTTTAAAGCAGAAAATATGAGCATTATTCCAAAATCTTGGATGATAAAACAAGTTTTAGAGCCTCTTTTCGAACCTTTAATAAAAATTGTAGCATATAGGATAGGAGGAGGATTGTGGCTTTCAAAAATTGTTGATTCTGAAATTAATAAAAAAATTCATAATCAAATAAGATTCCTCCTTAAAGATGTTAATAAATGGATCTTAGGTAATTTGTGTAGGGTAGAAATACCAATCTTTGTAGAAATATCTAATATTTTCACTGAAATTTTAGTTGGATACGACGAACAATAATAGAAAGAGTTGAAGTATTTAAGAATGAGTTATAAAAAAAAGGCAACAAGAACTATAAAACCTGGGAGAAAACGGGAAAAATGGACCGATATTCTCCCTCGATATTTAACTTTTATAAGTCATATGCGGCCAATTTTAAGAGAAACTAGAAGAATAATCATTGAATTAGATCCTGATCTATTACTAGACACAGAAGTGTTAGATAAAATCCGTCAAGAGGAAGAAAAAAGAAATATACGTAAAGTCAGAGCGCTCTCAGAATTTTCTGCTATGTACAGATCAAACGTATATGAAATAATTAAAGATTTTATAGTAAAATATCGAGAAGAAATTCCAATAATAGATATTAAAGATTATATAATAGACTTTCTGCATGAATCTGTAGATGCATTGAACGTATTACGTCATATCACAAATCCTGATGAAGTTAACCTAGAGAATACATATCTCTATCAATTAGTCAAATTCATTGAAGAAAAAGTGTTCCCAAGGGGCTCTAATTTAAAAATTATATATGAAAAATTATTACAAAATTCACCAACTTTCTATGAATGCCAACGTCATATATTACAATCCCATACCTATTATAGAGAAAAATTAGAAAGTCCAGATTATTTTGAAATTCCAGTAATGACTCCAAAAATATATCAAATTATTAATAATATTACCTCACTCTATAATTTAGATCCAAATTTTGGGGAATTTCCTGAAAAAAAGAATTATGAAATTCCAATGATTTTAAAAAATGATGTATTTTTACCATACATTGAATCAATTGCGAATGCTGAAGAAGAAGCTATTGAAAAAGTGGTAGAGCGTATAGGTTTACGGCTAATTGATGGTATATTTCTTGCACCACAAGAAGATTTTGTTGACATTTTACTTGATAATAACTATTTACGTGAAATTAAACAAACGGATGGTACTATAAGATTATTACCTCAATTTAGCAATGAAACACTGATAACTTATTATTTGGCATTTGCATCTCAAAGAAGAGGATTTCTATCAAAGGAATTGGTAAATTGGATTTCAATGAATTTTGCTTTTTTGATTTATATGGGTATTTTGAAATGGAAAATGTCTGATGAAAATATTTTTTATGCAATATTTAAAGATTTACAAACAAATGAGAAGATTCTTCCTTATTTAATGAAACTTATATGTTTTCCCAATTACCTCGGTGTAGATAAGATGAAAATTCGAGATTCTGTTCAATATCGTAAAGAAATATTTAATTTTATAGGATCTCAAATTGATAACCTTAAAGAATTTATTAATGAAATTGCGATTTTTTGTACAAAAATCTGAGAATTAAGAATAAGAATAAATAATATGTGAGATGAGAGAAAATTAGTAAAAAAAATATCGAAAATGAAGTAAGAATTACTTTTACAGATGATATAATTAAAGAACGTCTTGCCAAATATGGTGCTGTTTATCTTTCAGCAGATATAAAGGAATCTGTAGAAGATATCTTGGGTAATGAAGTAAAAAAAGAATTATTAGACGACTTTTTCAAAGCCTTAATAAAATATGAGGAGTTTACAGAACAACTAAAAGATACAAAACTAACACCTAATTTAACAGTACTTCTATATGGGCCTCCTGGTACTGGTAAAACTTCTTTGACAAGAGGATTTGCCAAAAAATACGATATACCTATATGTATTGTAGAATCTGATAGACTCGTATCACCATTGTTAGGAGACACAATAAAAAACATTAGAGGTGTTGTTGAACTAGCAGCAGATATTTCAAAAGAAAGAGGAGCCTTTATCCTTTTTTTCGATGAAATTGATGCTATAGGCTCCGAAAGATCAAACATTCATGAAGTCGGGGAAATTAAAAGAGCGGTAATATCTTTTTTACAAGTTATTGACAGAATTAATTATGAAGGTGTCCCATTAGCAATCTTTGGTGCTACTAATCACCAACATCAGCTTGATTCAGCTATTTGGCGCCGGTTCACGTTCCATTTTGAATTCGACTTCCCTGATTATCACCTGCGTAAACAAATCATTGAATCATTTGTTAATAAAATAAAAAAAGCAAAAATAGGCGTGGATAATTTAATATTTTCGAATTTAAACAATGAATATAAAGAAATTCAATTGGTCGTTAAGGAATTACAGAACAAATTAGGACGAAAAATCTCTGAATTCGATGATAATGTTTTATGGGAGGAAATTAGTAAAAAAGGAAGCATAGACGGACTTTTAAAGTTAACATATGGATATTCTGGTTCTGATATTGAAAGAGGAACAAGAGTTGCTTTATTAAAAGCTATTAGTACTGAATTACTTACTTATGATATATTTTTTAATTCATTACGACTAGTTGGTGGGACGGCAATCCACGTTGAAAGACAAGATGTTTTAAGTAGTACTAAGATCATTGCTAATAGATCTAAAATTAGTGAGGGTGGAAGAAAAGACTTACCTGGTCCCCCAGAAATATAATAGAAATCAAATCCAAATAAAATTCTCTAAATTAAATATGACAGAAACCCAATTGTTCAACCTTGAAAAAATTAAGGATCTAACATCCTCAATCGATGAGATTCAAGCAAAAATATTTCAATTAAATGAAGATTCTGAAAAGGTCAAGACATTCAAGCAGTCAATAATTTACATTTTTACTGATAAAGTTTTTCTTTCTCAAATTAATGAAATTACACATTTAATGAATGATCTAAAAGATATTTTGGAAGACATATCAAAGGATAATATAAATATTTTTTTGAGTCTTCAAGAGAGTTTGATCAAAAAATATAAAGAAAAAAAACAAGAGAAATTAAAGAAACTAAAATTAAATCAAGAGAATTTAAGAGAAATTGGATTATATTTGATTGAAAGAAAAAAGATTAACAAAACTATCCATGAGATATCATATGTCCCGTCAATAGAAGTTGTTCAATGGTTAGAAATCTTAGATTCTTTAAAACAAAACTCACTTTTTTTAAAAACTATAAAAAAAATTGAGATATACTACTATAGTCTAATACAAGATAGACTCAAGTTGGAATTAAGTAAAATACCTGAAGATACTGATATATCGTTAATAAAAGACTTTGAAGCCACCTTTCTCGAAAATCCAAATATCAGCTTTTCAGAATTTCTACAAGATTTCGAGAGTAAATTGACCCAAAAAGAACTGAAGACAAAAAAAGAATTTATAGCAAAAGTAAAAGAAAGAGAAGAATTAGAAAAATTGAAAAAGAAACAAGAAGAACAAAAGGAAGCATACAATGACTACTTAAAATTATCCGATAAAGCTTTTGAGAGAAAAATTCGTAAAAAGGCTAGAGAAAAATTAAGTGATATAAGAACTACGGATAAAAAACCGAAAAAAATAGAAATCAGTGATGAGGTTTCGGAAAAAATCGAAAAATTTAAATCTAAGTTAGACAAGAGTTTTGCCGAAAAATATTTTATTCAGAAAGATGATGAAAAGGATCCTCTTGATTTAATTAGGGAAAGAAAAATCAAAAAAGAAAAAGAGTATAAGAAATATAAAGATCATTTTGAAGAAATCTAAATCCTAAACTAAAGTGTTTTAAGATCTCAGCAAATTTGTTTAAAGTTTCCATTGGTTCTAAAGAAATTCCAATTCAAGATAGATATACGGTAATAAAGGGAAGATTTAAAAAAGATATGGTAAAATATCTTAAAAATGAAGTCTTCTCCGAAATTCTTGAGAATATTGATCTAATTCCTTTAAAAAAATTTAGTGAGATCTATGAGAAACGATTAGATACTTCCTATAATTTAGAAAAAGGTATAGATCTGGTAACTCTTCTTAATAAATTTCATGATCTTATGAAAAAAAATATTGAATTTGTCTCTGAATACAGTGAGATTCTACAATCTATGTTATTAATTCTTAAATTTAACTCGCTTTTGAAAAAGAAGGAAAATCTTTTAAGAGAATTCGAAATTACGGATAAATTTACCAAAATTAGTGATATCGCTGCAATTTCTGATTTACTAAATAAGTTAAATAAGTCTATTAATGATAATAAAAAGAAATTACAATATCTTGAAGAAGACTATCTTCAAAGAAAAAATCAAATTGACCAGATTAATAATACCATTAAAAATTATGAGTTAAAAGTCAAAAATTTAACAAAACAGAAAAAAGAATTTTTTAATCAGATTAATAAAATAACTCGTGCGATGTCTGGAAGTCCCATCAAAGAAAAAGAAGAATCAAATCTTTTCCCAGAAATTGATAATAGTTTAACGAATGCTCAAAAAATAAAAGCTTTTCAGACAAAAGCTAAAGAAGTACAAAGTGAGATTAATGAACTTAATTTGAAAATCGACGAAACTAAATTAAAGTACAATGAATTTAATCCCCTCTATGAAACATATAAACGGGATTACGATAAACTAAAAAATATAATTAAAACAGATGAACAGAGAGTTGAAGAATTACAAGTTGAATTTAAAGAAAATATAATGGAAACTAAAAATGGTTCTCATAAAAACTTTAATGGAATTGATTTGAAATCGGTAAGATCCAAACAAGATATTGAGGATGACATTAAAAAAGCTGATGATCAATTGAAAATAATTTCAATTCCAAGAGAATTATATGATATTCAGAATCCAGAAGATTTATCCAAAATAAAAAAAAAATTAAATCAGATTATTGATAACTTGAAGACTCATCCGACTAAATTTAAAATCGAAAAAGATGAAGAGCAAATTAGAGAAATATATGAATCTTTTCAAAGATTAGAAACTAAAGTTGATGAACTTGAATCGTTAATTAATAAATTCTTACATGAAATCAATTTAAAATCTAATTTTAGATTTCATTTAAGTAATGATAATAAGAATTTATTTATAAAAATTGAATTTATTCGAAATAATCGGGAAAAAATTACTTTTAGTGAATTAACTACACCTGAAAAGATTTTTTTCATTATTACATATTATATTTCAATAGAACTCCAAGTTAAAAATAACAATGTAATGTTTTCAAATTTATTTATCCCTCGAATATACAATAAAGCAGGATCAATTTTCAGAACAATAAGAAAAATCTTACCACTTTTTGAAAACGAAAAAAATCTTTCTACTTTTAATTTAATCTTTATTCTTTCAAATCTAGAAATGAAAAAAGAAATAAAAAACTTAAAAATAATAACGATACAAGAAAATGGATGATAAAAAAAATGGAATTAAAAGAAACTGAAGAAGTTGTAAAAAATATTACGAAAATCATATTAACTAATCCTCAGAAGATGATTCGAGAAGAAGATCTTAAGAACTTAAGTAAAGATTTAAATTTTGAACAAGTTTTAAGCGAGGTTTATGTGAATTTAAACAATATCGGTTTTGAACTCATTAAAACTAAATTTCTCGAACAAACTTTTTATATTTTAACCTCTGATGGTAAGGATGATAATGTCACGCCCTCTCAATATGGTGCTCTAGCATTAATAGTGGCTTTAAGCAAAGAAGTTGATGAGAATATAAAAATTGAAGATTTGAAAGAAATTTTTGCTAAAATTTGGGATAGTGATATACAATTTCTAATTGAGAATGATTATCTAAGAATATTCGATGAGTTAGGAATAATAAAAGTGGCACCATTAGGAAAAGCCATCATGAAAAGCATCATAGCAGATATTCAACTGAAGAACTTGTTGAATTTATTTAAAGAATAAAATAAAAAATGAAAAAAATTAATCTTCTAAATCCAACTTGAATTGCTCGTAAATCTTTCTCACACGGTCTGCGCTAGGACCTTCTCCGCGCACCCCCGATTCATCTACAATTATTTTCCCGCTTAGAATCGAGATTATATTTTGGTCTTCAATATAGTTGACATGACCCTTTGAAAAAATCGTAGCAATTCTTTCACTGAGAGCTAGCATAGGAAAAGGTTCTTCTTCTAAACTCACAAAATTATAGAAATTGCTTCTTATAAACAACTTAGGAAATACTTTATTCTTTTCATTTTTCGCATTAACAAGAATGAGGTTTGAATCCTCTGAAATTCCCTTCAATTGACCTACAAAAAACTTATCCTTATCAATATATACCTTAACGATTTTATCAATTAAAGTTCCTAATTCTGTATTATATTGCCTAATTGACATGATACATCAGAATAATTTTCCTTAATAATAATATTATATTCTTTTGCTTTTATTCTTAATTTATTTAATTATCTCATTTATTAGCTGAGGGATATTTTCTCCAGTTAAAGCACTTGTTGTAAAAATCTTAAGATGGGGGTTAATTTGTTTAGCATCTTCTATCATTTCCTCGATGTTTACATCCATTACATCTATTAAATCTATTTTATTAATTACTGCAATATCAGAATATTTAAACAACATTGGATGTTTACGTATTACCCAGGGCCCCTCAGTAATAGAAACTATTACAACTCTTTTGTCAGTGCCTAAGATAAAATCAGATGGACAAATTAAGTTTCCTACGTTCTCAATAAAGAGAAGATTTATTTCGTGTAAATCGTAATTTTTTATCACTTGAGAGATATGATAAGAATTAAGAGCACATTCTCTGCCAGTATTAATCTGTATTGTATTTACTCCATGTTTTTCGATCCTATCAGCATCAACCCTTGTCGTTACATCACCATTAACGACAAGAACTCCATATTCCTTTGAAATTTCTTTGACTATGCTTTCAATAATAGCTGTTTTTCCAGCACCAATTGCTCCTACAAAATCAACAGATTTTATATTAAGTTCCTTTAAAATCTTCCCATTTTCCTCGGCTAACTTATCATTATTTGCAATTAAATCTTCATTTAATTCAATTATAAGTGAAGGTTCATTTTCAGGCATTATACAATATCAAAAAATGTGCAATGATTAATTTAAATATGAAGATAAAGTCTTTTTCCTTGATAATTTTTATCAATTTTAAGTATAAGTCAAAAAATAATTTTAATGACTTAGAAATTTATATTTATATACAAGATAGGAACCTAAGATCCCTCCTAGCTCCGGAAAATAAAACAGAATATAAATAGGTGAGATAAGCGCATAAAATAAACCAAACATTAAACGCATCGACACTATCATTATCAAAAAAGATCTTCCCGACATTCTCATTGGAATAAATGCTCTTACTTCAGGCCTCATTGTTGGAAAGATTATATATGAAATTAGACCATATATTCCCCCCCATGCTAATCCGACGTATATCTGGGTTGGATCATCTAAGGGTAAAATACCAAGTAATGATAATCTTAGTAAAATATAGAATAATGCTGAAAATAATCCACTTATAATAAACAACCTAATTAAAAATGATGATCCATAACTAGATTCTATGTTTCTTGCCATAAAATATAAGAAGAACAACATAAAGAATAAAAAGAACAAATTAATAACTGCGGTTGGATTCACGAAACCAAAACTGCTAGTACTTACAAAAAGACTTGTAAGAAACGTGTGAATTGTGAATTCAAACAGTACTTTATCAAAATTCAAATATATATATTGAGAAATTCCATAACTGTCAAAGAATAAAGCAGTTATTGAAGTTATAATTATCACTGCAAATAATATCTGAGTATAATTATATTGGGATCTTAATTTCTGTGTTCTTCCATAGGTCCTTAGAGTTTTTTTTCTTTGTTTCTCTTGTCTCCTAAGATATTTCCGTAATACTCTAGGTCCCTGATCTAAATATTCTTGAGAAGTAGGCTTTTTTAGAACTGTCTCTTGACGACGTTTACTTGAACTTCTTGGAGTAGTGGGTACAACCGGGACATGCTTTAATTCAAAAGTACATTCATGATTTTCTGGTAGTCTGTGCTTCTTACAAAATGTACCACCGCAATATTTACATGTGAAAGGAAGATATCCGATCTGTTCACCACAAAATTCGCAATATGTCAGTCTAAATCACCAAGAAGGCAATAATATTTTTCAATCCCTTTGCTAAAGAATTCAAAAGTATAATAATTTAAAATCATCATCCTTCATAATTTTTACTTTTTATTTTTTATAAAAAAACATTAAAAAACCCATAGAGGGGTATGGAACTTCTTCTGAGCTAAATAATATAAGGATTTGTACTAACCGGGGCATAAATAATCGCATAGGTAACTATTAATAATGTTAATAATGAACCACATAACATAAGATATACCTTTTTATTCCATTTCCAGATGTTTTGCCCGTCTAAAATGCCAATAGGAAGCATATTAAATGTCCCTAACATGAAGTTTAAATTCGCAGCTAATCCGATTAACATATTCAGTGGATATGTGGGAATTATAAAGGAGATTGCAAAAAGAATTATACCATATACAAGATTTACTATAGGTCCAGCAGCTTTACACAGTCCTGTAGTTCTATCTATTTTACTCAAACCCAAAACAACGACAGCTCCAGGTAAAGCTAATGAAGGAAAGCTTGCTCCCCCCGATGTTAATGAATATATGTTAAACAAAACTCCTATAACTGTTAGCATCATTCCAAAAGTCAACAATCTAAATTTAGTCTGAAGATTAAAGTGTTTCGCTACTTGTCTGTGCCCAAGTTCATGAAAGAAAAAAGCTGTAGCATAAAAACTCGCTAACATGAAGATTGCCCATTCATACCCTGTATTGATTAAACTCGGATAGAAGGTTAAAAGACCAATAATAAAAATTAATGAAACCCCAACTACAAAATGAAATAATTCTGATTTATGAGGTAGTAAAATTCCTTTAAAATTTATCCCAGAATCTGGATCAAATGCATTTGCAGGAACTTGAGAATCTTGGCGATACCAAGTATATGTTCCATCTGTAGTCCCTCGAGTTACTCCTAGACTACTTGGAGGTCGATATGATTGATCCTGAGAAATAGATGCGATTTGAGGTTCTTGACTATAAGTTTGTGGTGTGGATATAGATTGTTGTAATCCCGAACTTTCTCTAATAATATTGCAGTCGTGATTTTCTGGTTCTCTATGTCTTATGCAATAATTATATCCGCAATTATTACAATAAAAGGGTTCTCCTATTATTTCATCCCCACAGTGAGCACAATTTGCCATAATTATACCAAATTCAATTTTTGATAAGTATTAATTTTTAATTAATTATTAAATTCCAGATTTAAAATTTTATTTGGAATATTCTCTTCTTCAACAATTTTCCTTGCGGTTTATCATTAACTTTGCTAAATTTTATTAATATGAAGTCTACTATTTAAGTAAAGTTAAACAATTTGTAAGTGAGTGTTATGAGTGAGGAAGAAAAAGAAGAGGAAGAACATTCAATAGAAGATGAACGAAGAAAGCTAGGTGAATTAGGTGTTGATAGTACTTGGGGTATATTGACAACTGGAGAGAAAAAAAAGAAGGAACCAGAAAAAAAACCCTTTAGAGGGTTTAATTAACTTACACTAATTCTAATTTTTTACTTCGAAACTATCCAGAATAGATTTTTGGCTTTAAAATATCTATAACAAAAAATTTAATTCTTACTGAATATACTATTCTTACAATTTTATATCAAATTCAGTAGGTTAAAACATTGTCTAGCCCTGTTTCAATCCAGGATGGACCATTTACAACAAATACAATTGTATCAAAAAAATTTTTTCTAATTTATATCCTTGTTATTTGGAGTTCTGCCTTACCAGTTATCTTAGAATTATTTTTCTTTTGGAAAGTTGTTGGTGAGAATTTTATTATATTTTCCTTTCTTTTACCTTTCCAACTCTGTATTGTCTACCTTATCTTAATCATATCTTCTACTTTTTTATCAAAAACACTCTTAACTATAATTAAGTTAATTCACCAACCAAAAGAGGGTGTGTTCAAAAAGAATAAAAAAGATAGAGATTACTATTTTTGGAGTTTAAGAGCTGTTATTAGAAAGTGGCCAGTTTGGCTCTCAAACCTAATTTCTTCCTCTTTTATTAAAAATTTGACGCTAAAAATATTGGGAACCAAAACATATTATTCTAATCAAATTTCTACCTCAACTATAGATGCTGAATTTATCGAATTAGGAAAAAATGTAATTATCGGTCAGGGAAGTTCAATAAAATCAAGTATAATTCTAAGAGGACAATTAATCATCAGAAAGGTCATAATTGGAGATAACGTTATAATAGGTTCGAATTCATTTGTAGCTCCAGGTACTCAAATAGGCTCATGTACAAAACTAGGGACCATGTCTGTAACTAAATTTAACCAGATACTATATCCCCATTCCTCTTATCAGGGAAATCTTGCAGAACAAATACATACATCAAATAGTGATTTAATTCGAATTTTCAATGATAAAAGAATGAAAGAAAGTTCAAATATATCTATCGATTTTGAGAATAAATTTGTTAAGAATTTAGCCTTTAATATAACTACCTTTGGTATTATTTACTTTTTTTCCAACCTCATCCCCGTGCTAAGTATAATATATTTCTGGAATGAATATTTTTTCCCTTTATATTTAAATTCTCCTAATTTTAACCAAATTTTTGTAAACATTCAATCTCTCTTAACTTTTTTATTTTCACCCTTATTTTTGATTATTCTAAATTTGCTCAATTTAATCGTAGTTATACTTATCACTAAAATATCATATAAAATAATCCAATACAAAAAACCCGCTATAGAAGGAATCTTCCACTGGAAATGTAAAAACAAAGATTTCAATAATTACTTTAAACGTTCTTTTTTTTTAAGATATGCTAAATGGAAAATGCAAAGAAGCCCATTTCCATGGCTAATAAAACCCGCATTTAATTTTATAGGTAATTGTTATTTTGGAAAAAATACTGTGATTGAAAATTCATTTATAGCGAAAGAATTATTATTTGTTGGGAAAAATTCATATCTAGGCAAAGCCTTATTAGCAAACCATCTTTGGGATAAAAATCTAACTATTAAAGGCATTATCATAGGAGATAATGTTGAAATCTCAGATAATTGTTGTGTTGCACCAGGAACAGAAATTGAAAATGGTGTAACCTTATTTCCTTTATCTACAACTTCTAAATTTGACAAATTGACTTCTAATTCCGTTTACAATTATTCTCCTTCAAAAAAGATTACAAGAGAAGAGATACTTAAAGTAATTGGTGATAATCTTGGAGATTAACGATATAATAGTTACAAATAATATTGTGTCCTCAAATAGGTTTGTATGGTTGCATCTTATATTAATATGGCTTTCAATTTTCCCAACAAGTCTTTTCTTTGTGCTCTTTTACAACATATTTTCAAAATGGATACCAATGATAGTAATTATTTGTTTTTTACCTGTTTCAATTGTTCTCTATTATGGAATCTTTATACTCTTTCTTTTATTTTTTTCAAAATTATATTTAGTTATTTTAAACTCAATTCATAAGCCAAAAGAAGGAATATTTGAAAGATCTTTGAATGATAAAGATTATCTTTTCTTTGTTTTAAGAAGAAATTTGAAAAGATTTGTTTTAAAAATATTTAATTATTTTCCCTTACCGTGGGCAAAATTGCTAGCTTTAAAAATATTAGATATACAAATTCCCTATAATACAGGAGCTTTAGATAGTTATATTGATTCAGATTTTATAGAAATAGGCAATAATGTTATTCTCGGTGAAGGATCAATAATAATGAGCTCCATGATTGTAGGAAATTTATTTTTAATAAAAAAGGTAATTCTCAAAGATGGTTGTACTTTAGGTGCATTTAGCGTAATCTCTCCAGGAACAGTAGTCGAAGAAGGAGCCATTTTGGGAATGGGAAGTTATACTCGAGTTAATCAATGTCTTGAACAAAAATCCATTTATATCGGGAGACCCGCGAAAAAAATCTAAAATGATTAGATGGCGAACAAAAAATAATTAAATTTCTAGATATATTATAAATATTAAAAATACAATCAGCATATAAGTGAATTACCACGAAAAAAGGTAAAAGAACTGCTTATTGTCCAACTTGTGAACGTAAGGTAGTATTAGGAAGGAAGACGTTCGACCATATTTATCATGAGGTGCTCTGCTTCATGATAATTCTTACTGTAGGGCTTGGCTTTATCATCTACTTTATTCTGAAATACTCAAAGAAGCCTAATACATGCCCAAACTGTGAGGCTGAATTTGATTTAAAAACTCTTAAACCCCTAACTACTTGAGTATAAAAAGTAAAATATAACTTAATTATTTCTTAACTTTCATTTCCTTATTACACCTTGGGCAAATCCTATCTTTTTCTGAAAGCTGTTTTTTCATAATTGTTTTTTGATACTTACATTTTGCATTAGGGCACACAAGAATGTATTTTACAAGCTGAGTTGCAAGACTTTTGGTTTTACTAATTTGTTCACTTTCTCTCTTATGTTTCGTACTTTTGGTTTGAACAGCTTTTATTTTCTTTTCTTTTTCTACTTCCTCTTCAGTCTTAAGCCACTTGTCTAAACCCATTATATACTCACTTTTTCAATGCCTTTTTTCATAAATAAGAAAGAAAATCTAATATATAAAAAAAGAGAAAAAAATAAAAATTTGTTTATCAACCTTAAGTTATTAGAAAACTTGTACTTCACCAGCGATTAGACGCTTTCTCAAGTCAATAAAACTTTCTTTTGTCATTTTCATATCGTAGACCTCTTGGGCGACCTTTTTTACTGAATCGAAACTTACGCCGTTAGCTGGTATCAATTCTAGACTCGCAATCCAAGGATCTGTTATGGGTCTACCTATTTGAGATAATAGTTTTACGTGAGCCTCAATTATATCCCCTTGACCTCGATTAACAATTTCTCTAGCCATTTCAGTACTTAATACGTTATAAATTTTGCCTACATGGTTTATTGGATTTTTTCCACAAACAGCTTCCAAACTCATGGTCCTACAAGGAGTAATAAGACCATTGGATCGATTTCCACGTCCGACCTCACCATCATCTCCACTCTCTCCGCTACAACCTGTCAAAGTATTATAAATCAAACCCTTTTCAAGAATATCTGCCACATTTACTTGACAAGTCACATCACGCTCAGGTATTATATCTGATGCAAGATCCAATACAGCATCTCTAATTTGATTCTTATAATTAACATACTCATCGATATCTTTGATATATTTACTAATCATTGCTGCGGCTACAGTAATACCCACATTATTTCCAACTCTTTCTGTCATAATTTTTATATCCTCTCCAGAAGCAGGGCATTTATCTTTAAATTTATCCGAATTAATCAATCTTTCAGCCTCTAGAGTAATTCTCTCGACATCCGAATATGGAGCATATCCAACTCCAAAACTGGTATCATTTGCTAATGGAATATCTTCAGAATGATGAGATTCATCAAACAAACCTGTCAGATCTATCGATCCTGGGCGTACCGCATAATCGAATTGGATATGCTTATCCAAATCTAAATTTCTAAAGATCTCTCCTACAATTTGCCTTGATGTATCACGACAAATCGTGGCAACTGGAATATATTCAAGCTTATTAGTACCATCGCCACATTCTGTAAGAATTTGATTTATAGCTCGCCCTACAATTAAAAAATATTGTGGTTGGATAATTAAGCCTCCTAAAAACTCTGGTTTGGCGACTCCACCGACTAATGCTGCCTTATCGACATTGTGGTGGTATACCCTGTCAAAGTTTTCCAGATAATAAAGACACAGGGCTCGAGAACAAGCGTCAGCAACAGCATCGCAGACAGTATCGGGATGTCCAATTCCTTTTCTTTCTACGAGTTCTGGGAATTCGCTTTTTTCAATAGGTAAAAAGTTAGCTTGCGTTATTTTTAACATTTCATTTAACCAACTTCATAATGATATAAATAGTTCTTTTAAATATGTGTTTAAATTATTTATCAGTTAAATTCCTTATTAAATGATAAATGCAGTACTTGCATTTTATAAATACGAATCTTTATTAAATATTTTGCACTCATAATATGCATCTAAGGAATATATTATTTTATAGAAATATGAGAAATTTACCCCCTTTAAGCGAAATTAAACGTTTAAGAAAGAAATTAAATATAAGTCAAAAGGACCTTGCGCTTGAATTGAAATTAACACAGTCCACTATCTCACGAATTGAAAGTGGTTTGATTGATCCTCCTTATACTAAATTCAAAATGATATATGAATATCTAGAGCGTGAAGGGATGGCTCGTAAAAAGTCTGAGAAGCGCGCTAAGGATGTTATGACTCAAAAAATTATATCTATCCGACCTGGTTCATCAATAAGAGATGCTGTAGAGTTAATGGATGAATATGGCTATTCACAACTTCCTATCATTGAAAACAAACACAATTATGGAAGTTTAACCTCAAAAAAAATTCAGAAATACATAACCGATAATCCGAAAATCCTTGGTGCAGATGTTTCTCTTATAAAAGAATTACCATTTCCTGAGGTTAATGAGAATTGGAATGTAAAAGATATATCTGACTTACTTCTAAGATACTCTGCCGTTTTAGTAAAAGATGATCAGCATAATTTTGTTGGAATAATAACTGATGCTGATTTTCTTAAACTCACTCAAAATGAATGAAATATTTAATGATTCTATTTGAAAATTTCTGAAAATAGAAATAAATTAAATAAGTTTTAAAACATTATCTTCACATAAAAAGATTTAATTATACCAATATTTTAGTAATTGGATTTAATGACGAGTACTGTTATTGAACAAATTAACAATTTGCTGAAAAAGGCTAATTATGAAACCTTCTCATTAGGAAGTTTTGCATCGGCAAAAAACAAGTTTTGTTTTGATTTATTAGTAAAGAAAGATGACCTAGTATTTAGTGTAAAAGTTTTTCCTAATATTGACAATTTAAATCCCGATATAGTACGTGATATTAAATCGTTATCTTCAATCTTAAAGTCAAAACCTTTGTTAATAGGTATTAGAAATAGATACCAAAAATTAGAGGATAATACTATCTATGTGAGAAACGGATTACCATTTATAACCTTAAATACACTTGAAAAAATTCTAATGAACAGTGTTTACCCCTATATCTTGGCAAGGCGAGGTGGGGGTGTGGTGTTTTTAGATGGAGATTTAATGAAAGAACTAAGAGAACAACATTCAATAACGAGAAAGGAATTATCGGAAAAACTAGGTATAACAAAACGTACTGTTAGTTCATATGAAAATGAGAGCATGCGTCCTTCAGAAGAAATGGCTTATAAGATCTTAAGTATCTTAGAAGATAGTGAAATATTCAAAAAAATTAATATCTTCAAATGGAATATTAAATATAACATGGAGGATAAGGAAATATTTGAAGGAATAGAATTGAGTGAATTTGAATCTCATGTTGAAAATATAATAAAAGATATTGGACTTTCTTCTTATTGGTATAAAAAGGGATCAATTCCTTTCAAATTATCATTATTTTCTTCGAAAGACGGTGCTGAAAGTGATGGATTTTATCCATTGTTTTCTGCCCTTTCAGAAGAGCAAAGTAAAGTAAGTAAGGCTAATATCAATTGTTTGAAGATGTTTAATGATTTATTTCATAAAACCGCACTTTATATCGTTGATAATAGCGTAAGAATTCCAGGATCCATGAAGGGAAAAGAAATACATATTGTAAAAATAAAGAGTTTGGAAGAAGTTGATGATGAAGAAGAATTCATTGAACTCATCCAAGATTCTTGAGGAGAAATCAGGGTTGATTTGTGGTATAGACGAGGCTGGTAGAATATAATTCACTTCGAATTTTACACCAAAAGGTCCCGTTCTTGGCCCTCTTGTTTTATGTGGTGTTTGTTTTAAAAAAGATCAACTTCCATTTTTAGTTGAGATAGGTGTAAAAGATTCTAAGAAATTATCTTCTAAAAGAAGGAGTGCACTAGCAAAATTAATAAAGGATAAGTGTCATTCCTTTAAAATTCTTATAGTTACTCCGCAAGAAATAGATCTACGGGAAGAAAAAAGAATTACGATGAATAAATTAGAAGAATTAAAAATAGCTGAAATTATCAGAGAATTAAAACCTAGCTCTATTTACATTGATGCGGTAGATGTGAATGAAGATAGATTTAGAGAAACAATACTAAGTTTATTAGATTATACACCAGAAGAAATTATTTCAAAACATAAGGCAGATGATCTTTATCCCATAGTATCTGCAGCCTCAATTATTGCTAAGGATAAAAGAGACACTTTAATCGAGGAATTAAAGGAAAAATATGGAGATTTTGGATCAGGATATCCCTCGGATAAAAGAACAGTTGATTTCCTTAGAAATTGGATAAAAAAGAATAAAAAAGTTCCAGATTTCGCAAGAAAATCATGGGAAACAGTAAAAAAAATAGTAGAAGAAGAGTTATCTAGCAGGAAAATAACTGATTTTTTTTGATTTCACTTTGTTTCCACTATCAAGACGATATGATTAGCAGCATATTTATGTATGTTTATACTTTCAAGGATATGATATCCTGCTTTTTCAAGAAGTTTCTTTTCTTGAGCATACACAATTTCGGATTTTTGAACACTATCAATAGATTGAGACTTAATTGCTAGAATTAATAGTCCATTATCTTTAAGATAATAATTACAATTAGTTAAGGCGATCTCTGCTTGATTAGGTTGAGAGACATCTTGATAAATAAGATCTACACTAGAAAATATTGATTTAGCGTAGTTTTGCGGATATCGAGCATCTTCCAATATCGGAATAATATTTTTTCTTCTTGATGTATTTTGTATTAGCTGTCTTATGCTTCTTTCTGCAAATTCAACAGCGTATATTACACCTGATTTAGCAATATCAGAAAGGTGAGAAACGGTGGTACCGGATGATGCTCCTAAATACAAACAATTTAAATCTTCTGATAAAAAATTACTTATAGGATTTTCCAACAATACCGCCGCTAACTTGCTTCTATAAGGATCCCATTCTCTATACTCAATTCCTTTATACAATATTAATTTCTCTCCATAAATTTTATTTCCTATATCTAGATTACTTGTATAAAGTTTGAGCTTTCCCTTAGACCCAGATATAAATACATTATAAAATTTTGGATGATTTCTTATTTCAATCTTAGACATTTTCTAATAGAAATCCCTCATCTTTTCTTTTTAGGTTTTCTTTTTTTACTTTTCACGGATTCTGTTTTTTTAGGTGGATTTGGATATTTTTCTTCAATTTCTTTTATTTTACTTTCAATCTCCTTTGCTAAATTCTCTCCAATAAAATCACCTGAAAAAAAATCTATTTTAGCAGATAATCCTATTTTTCCTGCAACAATCCTCGCTATCTTACCCCTGTGCCATGGTTTTGCTGATCTGATTTGATTCCATTGAAAAATTAATCCATGTTTAGGTCTTTTTTCTCCAGTTTTAAGAAAACGATAAAGAGCTTTTTCAGCACCTAATAATTGAATCCTAGAAGCAGGCATAAATGCTAATTTTTTCAAGCCACCTGCTTTTGCTATAATTTTAGATCCGATGAGTGATCCAATGATAGCATTTATATTAGGAGCAGATTTTTCCATGAGTTCTGCTAAATGATCTTCTAATTCTTGACGATAGGAATCTAAAGATACAATTTGACTTGCATAATCTTGAACTATTTTCAAATCAAAATTAGCTCCCATAGAATCTGAAGCATATTTCTGTAAAACATTGATTTTACTTTCCGTGAGTTCAAAATTACTTTTAAGATTTTCAATAGTAAATCTCTCTCTTGCCCCTAATAAAGCCACAATTTTTGCTAAAAGGATATTGTCTTCAACTACTTTATCTGTTAATTCAGGGAAGTGTAACCCATACCATTCTCTAAGATGATTAGAAAATAAGCTAATTGATTTCTTGATCACATCTAATGTACTGACAATCTGAATTATCATTTTATCAGAATGCCCGCTCGCTCGGCTTACCTTTTTCCTTGTTAATTCTTCGCTTATTTCTTTGTATTGCGTGAGAATTTCATCTTTTAATTTATTAATACCAACTTTTTTTAATTGTTTTTCCAAATTTAAACGAAAATTTTTGAGCTCGAGTGAAAAAACTTCTGTTACTGTTTTATATCCTAATAAACGTGTTGTTAGTGCTTGTAATTCTTTGTTATCAAATATAAATTCATCAAAACCAGAATTTTTCAATTCTAATAAAAAATCTTCATATATTCTCTGAATAATACCATCATCAATTGCGTTATAAAACTCGATTATTTTTTGTTTCTGATTTTCAAAATCAATAAAATTTATAATATTTCCAGTGTCATCAAATGCAAAAATTCCAACAAAAGTATCAGCAATATATGACTTCATTTTTCTGAGATGACTCAGAGGTATTTTTTCTTCATTAATAATTATTATAAAATTATATAAAATCTATTATAATTATCTTTTTTATTAAATTTTATTTATCAATAAACAACAAGTTTACAAGCTAAAATAGTTTTAGGGTAATTTTAAAGAGAAGAGTTTTTTAAATAATCAGAAAATCATAGGAGTTCAAGAATTTTTAAAGAGAAAAGATAAATACTCAAAACTCTGTTCAAGTCTGGATTTATGATAAAAAAAAAAGAATAAGATAATTTTAGATTAAATTTCTTTATTATTTTTCCTTTGATTTCAAATCAAAGTATGCATTTTCTAGTACACCAAGATATTCTAGTAATTCCTTATTAGATTTAGATTTTT
>JBHLKM010000014.1:0-123902 GCA_048886685.1 Candidatus Hodarchaeota archaeon | reverse complement strand
TTATATTGAGATAATATATTGTTTAATTAAAATAAGAAAAATTAATTATTCAGCAGTCCTTTATAATTTTATCGAAATTAATAAAAAGAGTATAGTAATTTTGGCAAAAAAAAAAACTTGGCTACAAATGCCTATAGTTCACTCTAAGTTTCATGATGCTAAATTAGAAAGCATTTTAATTAATAAATCCATGGATTTATTGACTGGTGACAAAGGAGAAGCTCCATCTTTTTTATTTCTCTCAGGAGCCTTTTTTGATGTAAAATCATTTGCATATTCAGGATTGAGGGCTTGGAAAGGTGCTGTTAAACCCTCAGAATCAAATGGTGGGAGGCGACCAGTATTAGAAGCTACATTTGCTTCAATATCGGTGTATTTAAGTTCCCTACTTGCCTTACAATCAGATTTCTTTTTTGCTTATGATGAGATAAAAGATATTTTGTTAGAGAAAAGAAGAGAAGACCTCTGGACAATAGTTTCAGAAAAACTCCCATTCATTTCTATTCCCCCAAAAGAAATGTATGGTTCGCAAGTTTCTCCAATTTCTCCTTATTTCGTAATACAACAGGATGAAGAATTAACCCTTGGAGAAATATATCCCTCAACTTATTTATCTAGTATCATTGAGAATATTAAAACAAGATTTTTCGTGTTTTATCAATATCAGGGCTACTCCGCTTTTGGATTCTTTAATGCACTCCCAGATTTATCAAATTTTGGATTTGAAGAACATGCGAGAGATTTTAACGAAGAACCTACTTCAGACAATTTAGGAAAATATTCAAAAAAAGCAAAAAATGTGAAAGAAGTCTTAATTGCACTTATTCACGCTCATAACAATGCCCTACTTGAACAATTTCTGATACCAGACTATGAATTATTATTAAATAAGCTATTGGAGGGTGAAGTATAATGGTAAACATTGGATTGTTAGGTGATGTTAGTGTTGGAAAAACTAGTATCCTTAGGTTATTTGTGCGTTATTTAAATAAAGGTGATATTGAAAAGGTTAAAGGAGGAATGAAGTGTTCTGTCGTCAAAGCTGATTTTTCTGGTGAAGCAACTGTTCCTGGAGGCGAAAAAGAAGATTCTTTGAATGAAAAAGAAACAAAAACAATTCATCCAAACAGAATTGTTTTTAGGGAAGATTCTACTAACAAAGCTCATACAATTTTCGCCCCTGGTGGCGATCGAGCCCGTGCCGTCGTAAAAATGGGTATTATTACAATATCTCGTATAGCTACGCAAATTATTGCTGTTTTTTCGTGCGACAGAGATTTAGATCCTCAATTTGAGTTTTTTAATGATGTAAGGTTTTTCCCAGATAAAATTTATGTCTGTATTAATAAAATTGATTTACTTGAAGGTGATCCTGAGAAAAAAGTTAGTGATATGACAAAACAAATTCAGGAATTCTTTAACGCTCGAAAAATAGCCATCAATGAAACTTTTGTGACATGTGGTGAAACTGTTGACAATTTCGAAGATGTTGAAACATTTAATAATAGAGTTGCAGAAATGATATTAGAAATTACAATAAAACAATAATTTTATTATAATTCTTATTTTTACACTTGAAATTTTAAGTGTCTTGCTGTTTTAACTTTAGAGCTAATTTTATGAAGAGTTTATTTAGGTCTAGTTGATATCCAATAAGAGGAGTTAGACTTATCTTTTCTAATTTTTCATCTATATGTATATATCCCATATTCCGCAATTCCTTTAAATCTTCTAGAATATGTTTTTTCTTTCTAATTTTTTTTATTTCTTGAATTTTAGCAGTACCCAAATTCTTAAGACAGCAAATTAAAGAGCAAAATAACGTTGCAGCTAGTCTTGGTTTACCCTCAAAGGGATTAGCAGAAAAAAAATCGGATGTATATCTTTCAAATGTTATAAACCACCGAGAACTTAGGGGATTAAATCGAATCTGAAGACCTAATGGTTCAATATAACTTGATAAGTGAGTAATTAGGTTTTGAAAATATATAGATTCGTTTTTACCATGTATATTTAATGCTTTTAGAATTTCTTCTTTAGAAGCACCTATTTGTATTTTCTTTTTTTTATTACTTAATAAATGCATTAAAACTGTGAATTCATTCATAATTTTTAACAACTCATTATATATATAAAAAATTCGTCTCCTTTTGGTATTTTATTTTCCCTAATTGGAGTAAATGTAAAAGATAAACAAAATTTTCATAGATTCTAATTTGATTTTGATCATCTTCGAATATTTCATCAAATGAGCAAGGAAGTTTATTTATAATACTGTTAAAAAAGTTTAATATTTTTTCAGTAAATTTTTGTTCAGGAACTTCTAATAAAAAAGTGTCTTTCACTTCTACTCTGTCTATATGTTCTATAGTGGTTAGATAATCTCTCTTAATACTTAGCTTATCTCTGGAGAATTCAAGAAAATCCAAAGAAAGAGACTCAATACTGAAAGGTTTTACCCAACAGTCATTAAGTAATTGACAAATTTCTGAATCTTTTGGATTTGATTTTAGAAATTGTAAAAATCCTTCCTTTCTATCAATATTATTAATTAAATTTTTAAGTTCTTCGAACTTTCGAATTAAGAGCTGAGATGCATTCTTATATGTAATGGAATATTTATTAAGATTGTTAATATTAAGTGAATCCCTTAAATTTTCAAAAATAGGATATAATTCTACATCTAATAGAGCCAAATCCCCTGAAATAACTTTCGTATGAATTTCCTTAATTTTTCTATTTATTTCTTCAGAAAAATCTTTATATTCTTCCATATTTCTCTTATCATTTCTTTTTTATTATTTTTGGCTTAAATACCGAGGAGATTTCATTTTTACCAGTTCTAGCGATTCCAATAATTTTTTCAGCAAGCAAGAACAATGAAGATGAAGATTTAGGCAAAAACATGAACAATTGGATAGGATTCTGTTCTAACGTTGACTTTATCAATTGGTAAGCTACTTCTGAATTTTTTTCATCCAAAAACATACCTGCCTCATCAAACATGCATAGTGGAGATGGTTTAATCTCTTGGAGAGATAAGATCAAGCAAATTGATATAAGAGAAACTTGCCCCCCACTAAGTGCAGTAAAAGATTTTAATTGCTCTTTAGAAGTTGCTGCTTTTATCTCAACACCAAGATTTTCAAATTTCCCGATCAGTTCAAGAGAACAATATGACTTTATTTGAGAATTATCAAACTTTTGATTTACTTTAGATTGTAGTTCTACAAGTAAATGCCTAAATTTATCATAGTATGTTTTTTCTAATTTATTTTCAGTTTTTATTGCCGCTTTTATGTCTTTTTCTAAATCCTTTTGATTTTTATTGATTTCTTTCAGAGAAGCTATTATTTGGTCCTTCTCAACTATAAGTGAATCATCAACGTCTATGTAATTGAGTAATTCTTTATCGATTTTTGAGATATCTTCATTTATAAATTCGATTGGTCGAATTTCTATAATCTGTTCAGATATTAAGGGACCTATTTCTGAATTAATTCGTTCAAAATCACTTCTTTTAGAATCTATCTCTTGGTTAAATGCATTCAATTTAATATTTTCTTGTTCCAAATTTATAGTAATTTGAATGCTTCTTTTATCGATTTCGTTCTTCTTGTTTTGAAATTCATATTTTTTTTCTTTCAAATCTGTTATTTCCTTCTCAATTTTTTCAAGGGTATTTTCAACATTTTCTAATTGTCGATATGTTTCAAAAGCATTTTTGTCTGCTTTTTGAAACGCTTCTTTCTTTTTTTCATATTCTAATTTGCTGATACCTAGTTCATTTTTCTGCTTGTTCAATTCTTCTCTTACTTCCTTTAGGATCTCTGAATTTTCATTTAATTTCAAATCCCATTTTTTCTTTTCCTCATTTAAAGTACCCAATTCACTCGGAATCTCATTTATTCTATCATTCCACTTAAAAAAATCAGGTTCGGTTTTTGACTTTAAATCTCTAATTCTTGAATCTAAATCTTTAAGTTTATCGTTAAACTCCGAGTTGCTACCCTCTAACTCATGCATTTGTTTATATAACTGATTTTTTTTTGTTGTTATCCTCTGCTTTTGGTTGAAATTAAATAAAAGGTCGCTAAATGATTCCTTTTTATCAAATAAATCTTTTTGAATTAAATCTAATTTAGATTGCTCTACCCTTAATTCTGAGATTGAATTATTCATTGATTTAATCTCTGATTCTAACAAACTAGATTGTTCTTTTTGAGTTGCTGCACTTAATAAACCCTTTAATCTTTTTACATAAGGAGTTTCATAAACATATTTATAGGAAATAATTTGTTCTCCCGCTAAAGTTACACATTTTCCCTTGAAACCAAGTTTTTTATAAAGATTTCTTCCAGAATGGTAATCATTAACAACCAAACAATTTTTTACTTTCGAATATATAACTTTCTTAATATCTAAATCATCATCGACGACCTTAACAAGCTCAGCTAAATAATCTATAACTCCATTGGCAGAAATTTCTCTCAGTGATTGAATATCTAATTTTTTAGGAAGATATATGTTACAATAGGCACGATATTTGTCTTTCAATCTTTTTAATAAAGTTAACGTATCCCAATCCTCTGCTACAAAACTATATAATAATTTTTCACCTAATACAGATTCAATAGCATAACTTAAATCATCATCATATTTTAAATATTCAATAAGGGGGCCTTTAACTTTCAAATCTCTTCTATTAATCTCATCTTTAAGAATAGATATGCTTGACGGAAGAACAACACGTCGTTCTCTTAGTGATGTCTGTAAAATTTTTAATTTACCTATCTTTTTTGACTTTTCAAATTCCAATTTTTTATTTTCAGAATCAATCTCATAGATTCGTAAAGAAATTTTCCTGAGATCTCTGTCAATTTCCTGTAATAAATCTTTTGAAGGATTTTCTAAAAACCATTTATTTTTTTCCAATTTATGCTCAATATCTTTAAAACTTTGAAATAGTTGGTTAATTTCATCATTTATGGAATCAATTATTTTCTTATTCGCTTGAATTTTTGATTTTGTTACTTGTTTCTCATAACTAATTTTATTATATTCATCTAATAGAACCCTATTTTGCTTAATTTTCTTTACTAATTGATCTTGTTCCTTTATTAAACTTTCAATTTGAACATCTAATTTCTTTTGTTCTCTTTTAATTATTTTTAAATCGCCCTCTAAACTCTCCTTCTGTTTTTCAAAATTAATAATATTCCTTTCAATTTCTCTTATTTTCTTCGACATTACATCTAATTCTTGTTTTGCTAATATTTTTTCTTTTTGCCAATTCTGTATCTTAGCAATTAAATCATTTTTTTCATAATCAAGTTCACCGAGTTTTTGTGATAACTTATTTATATTTTCTTCCTCAATAGAAATTTTTTCAATTAATTCTGCGATTTCACCATCATATTTGTCTTTTCTTTTTTTAATCCCATCTATAACCAACTTAAGGTTTTTGATTAGTTCTTCAATTTTGATTATTTCTTTTTCTAGCTTATCCCGATTTGCCCATAAAAGCTCATCATTGTATTTTTTCCTAACTTCTAACAATTTATTTTTTTGTTCCAAGCGATTCAATTTCGGCGTTAAAAGCTCTAAGCTAACGTTCAAAGTATTTCTTCGACTTGCTAATGACTTTAAATCATGATCTAAAGTAAGTACATTGATTTTTTGGTTTAATATCTCATCTCGAAGAGGTTTTAAGCCAAAACCCTCTTCAAGAAAAGAACATAGCTCTGTTGGTTTTAAATTTTTAATGGCATCAACTTTTCCTTGACTTACGAAAGCAAACTGATTATCAGGGTTGATTTTCAAATCCGTAATTACTCTTTGGATATCATGTGCTTGAATTTTATGAAATTCTTTTTCATTATTTTTTTTAATCTTAAAAAATGGAGATTGTCCTCTAATAACATACCTCCTAAGTTGAATTAAGTCATCGTGATTTTGAATATGGATTTCAACCATCGCATGATTTTGACCGTTTCTGATAAAGTTAGACCATTTTCTATAGCGATCATCTCTTTCATTACTTCCTAAAGCAAATTTAATAGCCTGAAAAATTGATGTTTTTCCACTCCAATTAGGTCCTACAATAATAACAAACTTTGCTTCTCCAAAATCAACTTCATCTTTTTGAAATGATAAGAAATTTTCTAAAATAACTTTTTTAATATACGTATTCCCATTTTGTCTTCCGATAATGTCATTTTCCTTATTTTTAGATGGCATTTGAGAATCCAAATTTACCTCATCTTATTATATTTCATTTACCAAATGCTTGTTTTATACGATCGACTCTTTTTTTAGCTTTTTCTAAATTAATTAGTGCCTTATTGGGCGGATCATTTAATATAAAGGGATACTTTGCCAGCATTTTCCTATCGTTGTCCTCTAACGGCTCCTTCTTGTCAATTTTATCAATTATGAGTAAGAGCTCATTGTAATTCATAGAGGCAGCATTTTCATATAATTGACCTAACATAAATTCTGATATTCTTGAATCTTGAATATTATTTATATATTCATTTACATTATTAGCTTTTTTAAATTGTTCTTCTTCCCTTTTCGATATATTTTTTATTATATGTTGATTAATTTTATCTTCTTCCGAAACTTGCTGATCATTTGAAATTTTTGGTACAATAGAAGGTAGAAACTCACCAGAATCTATCAAATCAAGTAAAATATGGGTAATCTCATTGCTAGTCTCATTTAGTTCTGAATTTAAAAAATGTTTAAAAATACCAACCCTTAGTAATTGTTTTATATCCTTTACTTCCCAATTATCAGTATAATTAACTAGGGCATTTATATCAAAAACAATTTTTGGATTTTTCTCTAAGAAGTCCCTAAGTACCGTTTCCCTTTCGATCTTATTTAATAATTGAACTTTTATGAATAAATCAAAAGAGTTATAAACATTTGATGAGATTTCTATAACATCTCGAATATCATAATTAATCCATATTAATATTACATTAGCTTCAATAAAGTTGAAAATACTATCTTTCTGTGAAACTGAAAACAATTCAAGCAAATTAGTTTCGTTAAAAATTGGCTTGAAATTTAATTGTTGATTAATTAATAGCATTTTATTTTCAAAATCCTTATCAGAATCACCCGAAATCTTTTCATTTTCTTCTTTTCCACTAATTTCCTTCAAAATTGATATAAAGCTTTTCAAAAACTTATCTGGAGCTTTTTTTATCTCTTTATTATTAAGCTCAATTAACTCTAACGAATAATTCATTGAGATTAACTTAATAAATTCTATTATATCCGTTCCAGGATTAACATTTACTAACACAGCACCTTTAGGAGAAATATACTCTTTTAAAACATTTTCACTATTAAATGTGGAGATTGTCTTAATATAATTAATTACGTCATTATATTTATCTCGATAAAAGATCTCCTCTTTGTTGACTTCAAGATTTGATGGCGAAATCACACGAAAATACCTTGAAAATTCTGGAATCTCTCTAAAATCTTTCATAGCAAAATTCAACAAATCTTATTTAGGTTTTTATGAACACTATTTTAAAGACCATTTACACATATATATTTAGCGTTAATGATATTTACTGGTAAACACATCCCCGACAAAAACCATTAAATTTATATAATAGTAATTTATTTCATAAACTCTAAAATATTTTATTAGTTTTTATTTCTTCTATGAGGCTTCTTGTTTAGTAATTATCCATAAGGGATAAATAAAAGAATTAGAGAAAAGATATTTTCTAATTTTCTGAAAAATTTTTTTAAATGGAAATCATTTTTGGTTTCTTAATTCTAAACGTATGGTTCATAAGAACTAATATATTTCGCAGCATCATCAGGTGCAATAATAACAGCTATTCCCTCATGATCTTTAGCATATTTCAAAGCAGAAGCTAAAATTGCCCCTGTTGAAGGTCCTACCAAAATCCCATTTTTTCTTGCTAACTGGATACCAGTTTGATAAGCATTATCATCACTCACATCTAAAATTTCATCAATTACCGATTTATCTAATATTTTTGGAATTAACTTCTCATCAAGGTCGGTTATTCTCTTTAAACCAGGTATATTATGGATTGTATTTGATGGTTCTACCCCTATAATTTTAACAGATGGTTTTTTTTCTTTTAAATATTTACCAACTCCTGTAATAGTGCCACAAGTACCTGTAGCAGCGAAAAAGTAATCAATTTCTCCATTGGTTTGCTCCCAGATTTCTGGACCTGTAGTTCTATAATGAGCTTCTACGTTTAAGTCATTCGCATATTGATTTGGATTAAAATATCGTTCTCCACCTTTACTAGTTAATATTCCATTAACTACTCCTCTTGCTCCTTCATTAGGAAACTTTGGACACAGGTTATCATCAGCTTCCCATAATTCCTTTATACCAAGTAATTTTAATAGTATTTTTTTTTCTTCAGGAATTCTAGATGGCACAGCAATTTCAATTTGTATTCCTCTTGCATTAGCTAAAGATGCTAATGCAATCCCTGTGTTTCCAGACGAAGGTTCTATAATAATTTGCCCCTCTTTAAATGTAATATCTTTCAGCATAAAATAGGCAATCCTGTCTTTTATAGAGCCAAATGGATTGTATCGTTCCAATTTAATATAAATTGGAAAATCTACATTTGGGTTTATTCTTTCATTCAGTTTGACTAAAGGAGAAGGATTTTCCTTATTTGAAATCAAATCTTCAATACTATCATAGACCCTTAAATTATTATTCGTTCCTATCTTCCCTTTTTGTTTATTATATGATAATGACCTCATTTTAACCTCCCAAATTTAAGTTGTTATAATAAAAATTCTGCAATTTTAACCAAACAAGTGTTATTCAATAGAATTTTTTGATGGTTAAGCGAGAATTAATGAAACTGTTGTTTAACAACAACCAAAAATACAGCAGCGAAAGGTAAGAAATCCTAGCTTGGTCTGATTATTAATTCTCATTAATTCATAAAATTTAAGATATTTTAAAATAATCTCGGTAATATTTTATAACTCCTAAGATAAATAAATTAGGAAATTTAAATATTAGAATTATAAAAAGCTAAAAAAAAATAAATGAATTACTTTTTGATTATTTCTGTTCCCATGGCATGCAGAAAAAACCTTTTTCTAATTCATATTGTGAGAACAATCCACAACTAAAACAACTGCAACCCTTATTTTCTATTTGGTCTTTTGGCTTTTAAGATGGACCTCTTGAGCAAAATAGAGCATTTGGTTCAAATTCATTAAGTTGTTGGAGTTTGAATGAGGGACAGGGTCCACAGAACTGTCGACACACATTCAAACTTTCTTCTGTATCTGGAACTAGTTTTGCCATTTTTTTCTTTATTGAGTAAATTTAAATGGTAGATTACGATCAAAATAAGCAATTTAGTTTTTAAGTTTAATAATTATAAACTATTAATTTTAAATGAGGAGAGGTTATAATATCAATATTTAAGCTAATTTTTGATTTAATAATTCAAGATTCAAATTAATCTGTTTCTCTATAAGATCATAATGAGTGAATTTGCCTTTTTTCCAACCCCTAATTAACCCAGCACTTTCAAGAATTTTTAAATGATGAGAAATCGATGGCTGGGACTCATCTAGTACCGCTTCTAATTCACATACACAACGATCTTTTTCTTTTAGAATATTTATTATCATAAGACGCTTTTTATTTGCTAACGCATTAAGGAATATAGATAAATCTTCAAAACTAGTATTTTGAATCATATTATTTCCTAATTCTCTTAATTGATTGAAATGTAAATCAGGATTCTCAATATCCTCACATTTTATTAATTTTGTCTTAATTTCCCTTTCATGCTTAATATTCATTTCTAACACTATTGAATTATTCAATTCTCATTTATCCAATATTTATAGAAGATAATTAAATTTATAAAACCTTATTCAAATCAATAAATTTTTATTTGGATAAAAATTTTATTATTTAAGATAATTTTTAATTTCTTTAAAATTAATAAATAAAAACTGAAATAATATGAGTAAAGAAAAAGGTCGCAGAATTAGCTTCTTTGAGAAATTCTTGCCGCTTTGGGTTGCTCTTTGTATACTTATCGGAATTCTATTATCTCAAATTATCCCTGGGATCAGTGAAACTATTGATTCTTTAAAAATTGGTGAAATTTCTGTGCCTGTAGGGATTTGTTTATTTTTAATGATGTATCCAGCAATGCTGAATCTTCAAGCTTCTGAGTTGAAGAAATTAGGTAGAAACCCTAAACCGATAATTTTAACAATCATTTCTAATTGGCTTATCGCTCCATTTGTAGGTCTAGCGATGGTGAATATATTTTTACCTGGCAGCTCTGAAACTATAAAGCAATTAACTGTTGCAATTATACTACTCTCTAGTTCTCCTTGCACTGCAATGGTTTTGGTATGGGGTTTGATGGCAAAAGGTAACCAAGAGCAAAATGTAATTAATACAAGTCTAAATACGATAACAATAATATTTGGTTATGCTCCTATGGTAACATTGCTAACAGGTATTAAAAGTATTCCAATTGATTGGATTCTTTTATTAATTTCGACATTTATTTTTATCGGGCTCCCGTTATTGGGTGGAATAATAAGTAAAAGAATGATTATATCTTCTAAGGGTGAAGAATGGTTTAATGAAACATACCGTCCAATTGTGGGCAAGATATCTATTATTGCGTTGTTAACAACTTTAGTCGTCCTTTTTTCATTAAATGGTGATGTTTTGATACGTAATCCAGATCTATTGTTATTAATATCGACTCCTCTCTTAGTAGGGTTTGTGATTGTTGTTGGATACAATATTCTAATTACAAAACTCACTAACTTGAGGTACAGAGAGGCAATCATCACAGTTATAATAGGTTCTTCCAGCCATTTCGAAATTGCGATTGCTACTGCTATTGCTATTTATGGAATTGGTTCTTGGGCGGCTTTAGGGACAACAATGGGTCTTTTTTGGGAGGTTCCTGTGATGCTTTCAATTGTTTATTTAGGACGATATCTTAAAAAACAAGGTTTTTGGGAATTACAATAAATAAAAATATTCAAAAAATATATTTTTCAGAAGGTATATTATTAATTATAAAAAAAAGAAGAAAGAGATATGACAGGAGAAAATATAGATAAAACAATCGAGAGAATCATGAAAGAAATGCGGGCATCACCAGATTACTACGGTCAATCTTGTACTGCTCATGGGGATTCACAATGTTCACATGAAGGGCCTTGTGATCTTGAAAATCCTAAACGCTTGAAGAAAGGAATATATTGTGGCGTTAAACCTCACTGTGAGCAAAATAAAACTATAGAAAATAATAATTAAATTAATATTAATGATGTGTTTGATATGAGTGAAGAAGAAAATAACGGAAAACTGAAAGTAGACATTTATGTTCCTTTAGATGCTTGCGCGTGTGAGTGGGACAAGTTTATGAATCGAGTTTTCATCGAACTCACACCTTATATTAAACATATTGATTATGATACGAAGAATCTTAATTCAGAAGAAGCACGAAATCTCAATCTTCGTAATAAATGTATTGTTGTTGATGGAGAGAAAAAGTTTTCTTCATCATTTATTTTAAAGAGAGAACTACCAAAGCTTCTTAAAGCTAAAGGACTTATATAGACTTTAGTAAATTTATTATTTTAATTATTTTGGGGTGATTATTGAAATTAAGAAAGTTAACCTAACAATTTTTGCACCTGACCCTGAGAAAAGATTGTCAAAGGGCTTAGAATACGAGATAAATATAGATGATAATGGGACTATAGTAGACACGCTTAGTGCCATAGATAAACAAGTATATTCCGAACCAGAAAATAAGATTTTTCCAATCTTTAAAGGATTTATATTCAGTTATTTACAATTAATTTGGGATGGTGAAGAAAATGGAATTTATGAAGATTGTGCTGTAAATGCTTATGGTCCAAATAGAGAATTTATGAATTTACAGGATGATATTAACACCAATCTATATCCCAATAGTAATATAACCATAGTTGTACATGCTGATTGATGAGCTGATGTTATGAAAGAAAGGTTAGATTATGGTACATTCAAAAAAATCATCATGCAAAAATATGGGAAAAACCATGAATCTTATTCTCACTACTTTAAAATTAAAAGAAATTTTAGATAAATTGAATGATATCTTTCAACAAATGCTAGTGAAAGATGGACAATAGGATTGCTTCCTATTAACTATATATCTAAAGCTTGAAATCCTTTTTCAATGAAGAGACTTAAATTATTAACATCCACTTTTCCATAAGTCTTTTAAGTGTGATTTTCTTCCTTTTTTTTAAATCTTAATATTACAATTTGAAAACCATGTCTAATTCAAGTCCTGATGAATTCACTCTTGTAGAGAAATTAATAAATGATGGAAAAATAGAGGAAGCGCTTGAAATTATAATAAAATTCACACAGGACGCTTGGGGGCTATTTTTTAGAGGTGATTTTGATAGAGCATTGGAAATAGCATTGAAGTGTAAAGAATTGCATTTAAAAATTGGCAAACAAGCATATATCGCTGATAATTTGTACCTAATTGGACATATACACCGTGGAAAGAGAAATTTCAATACTAGCCTCAATTATGGTTATAAAAGTTTGGAAATTCATAAAGAATTGAACAATCAACAAAGGATTGCAGCAAGCCTTTCTTTAATTGGACTTAATTATTGGGATATTAATGATTCGGAGCAAGCTGTTAAATATTGTTTGCAAAGTTTATCCATCAATGAAATAGGTCCCATTGTTAAAGTAAATAACCTTAATACTTTAGTAGCTATTTATACAATGAGAGGAGAGCTTTCTCAGGCATTTATTTATAGTGAAGAGGGTTTTAAATTTGCAACTAAGGAAAAACTTTATAATTTTATTCCCCTTTTTATGTATAATTTGGGTTTTATTTCTACTATAAAGCGCGATTACAATAAAGCAGTAGAGTATCTTAAAAATGGGATAGCAATCTCCGAAAAAATTGAAGTCGATTTTGATAAAGGCTTACTTCTTCTCCTACTAACAATAGTTTATCTTCAAATTGATTCTTATGATGCAGCACAGGAGTGTGTGGAAAATTTAAAAAGATTAGCTGACAATAATACGATGAAGTATTTCACCTATTGTTATTCAACAGCGAGAGGAATAATACTAAAGGAAAGTACTAGAACACGAGATCGTGCTGAAGCTGAAAGATTATTGAAACAAGTAGTTGACGATGATACTTTTAACATTAAAAAATCGTTAACATTTCAGTATTTCGCTAATATTTCAGTATATGCATATGCCTTATATTTTTTATGTGATTTATTTATAGAAGAATTAGGAATGTCCAATGATTTAGGAATAATCGATGAAATAAATCCCTACATTTCTAAACTGCATGAATTTGCAGAAGAATATGAATCATATTTATTTTTTACTGAGGTGAAAATATTTAAGGCTAGACTGGCATTAATCGAAATGAATTTCGATAAGACGCGAATGTTACTTACTGAAGCTCAACGCATGGCTGAGACGCATGATCTTCAATTTTTTGCCCAAATAATATCAAATAATCACGATCATTTACTTGAGCAACAAGATATTTTGGAGCAATTAAAAAGAACAAATGCTCCAATATCAGAACGGTTAAAACTTGCTTCTTTTGATGGAGTTTTAGCGCGTATGAAAGGAAGAAATTCGACAGAACCACCGGAATCTATTAATGAGGATCCTGTATTACTTCTAATCATCGAGAAGGGGGGATCTCTTGTTTTTTCAAAAAATTTTTCTGAAGACCTAACAATCGAAAGCGATCTCATCAGTAATTTTTTGTCTGCATTCGAGTCCTTTGGGGATGAACTTTTTTCTGAACGCCTTGATCGTATTAAATACGGCGAGAACACGATTCTCATGAAGTCTCTGGAAAAATTCTCTATATGCTACTTATTCAAGGGTCAATCTTATTTAGCTCAGAAAAAATTAACACAATTCACAGAGAAAATACAAGAAGAAGCTCTTATATGGCAAACTTTGGAAAAAGTCTGTAAAACCAGCCAAATTCTTGAAACTGGGGATATTCCTTTACTAGGGTCTATAATTTCAAAAATATTTAGCACAAATAACCTAGATTTGAATGTAGAAATAGTATAAATTCGAAGAGATATTCATCTAATAAAATTCATCCTAATTAGAAAAAAATTTGTGTTCGTGACAATTAAAATAAGTGTAACCTTTCTATTGTTGTTATAATTCAGCAATTATTTTACTTGACATTTGACCAATATGGATATATTCACACACATATTAATGGGAACGTTACCTTGCTTTTTATTATTATTTAAAATAAGTCCAGAAGCAATAATCTTCCTATGGATTATGGCTATTTTTCCAGATATGGATATATTTGTAGATCCATTTACCAAAAAACGAAATCTATACTTTTTATCTCATAAAGCTGCTTCTCATTCATATGTCATAGGAATAATAATAACTGGGATTATGAGTGTACCAATCTCACTTTCACGAGGAGTTCCATTCTTTGAAATCTGGATAGCTGGAGCTACTGGATACAGTATCCATGTTTCATTAGATTTTTTTGGTGCTTCAAAAGTTCCTATTTTTTATCCACTTTCTAGAAGGGAATTTAGAATCTTAGCAGATAGGGCAATAAATCCAATATTAGCCCTATTTTCTGGAATTAACTTACTCACCTTACTCATTTATTACTATATTAAACCATATTACTATGTATTCATGGCATTAACTTCATTTTACTTAATCGTATATTTTGCTTATTTTGGAATCCGTTTTATATTAAGACTAATAACACAAATACGATTACCAAAGGGATCATATTATATTCCTGGATTTATTCCATTTTTCTATCTTATATACACGAAAAATTCATCAGAAGAGAGCATCAAATTTAAATTGTGTACGAAATTTGCCTTTTCCAGGAAAAAAAAAGTAATATTAAATCAAAAATTTCCAAACAATTCTGAGGAAATAGCCTACATTGAGCAAGCTATCGACATTAGTAAGGAGTATAGATTTTTTCATAAATGGAATTCAATGATACCATTTATACATCAAAATGAGAAAAGAATTCATATTATTCTCATTTTAGCTGAAAGTTATTCAAAGATGAGATCATATTTTCTCTCGATAGTTATTCATAAGGATAGAAAACAAATTCTTTCAATAAAAGATGGATTTGGATCTTTTCAAGTCTGGGAAAATTCAAATTTTTAATTGTATTTAGAGAGATGATTCATGCTAGAAAAGGAAATAATTTCAATCGTGCGAAGTTATGCCATTAATAATTCTGAAAAGGATGATATTCATGGTTTCCCACATGTAGACCGTGTTTATAATATATGTCTCCAGTTAGGAAAAGAACTGGGAGCAAATCTGTTTGTACTTGAAATTGCTGCTCTTCTTCATGATATTGGAAGAATAAAAGAAAAAGAAGATATATCAAAGATAAACCATGCTGAAATTTCTGCTGAAATGGCTTTAGAGTTCTTGAACTCAAATAATTTTAACTTTTCCAAAGTAGAAATTGAAAGCATTATTCATTGTATTCGTTCACATTCATTCTCAAATAATAAAAAGCCAAAAACACTTGAAGCAAAAATCCTCTCAGATGCAGATAAATTAGATGCACTTGGAGCAATAGGTCTTTACAGAACTATAGGTTTTACTATTAAAAGAAAAGGTGGTCTCGATCAAGTTATTGAGCATTTAGAAAACAAAATTTTAAAACTTAAAGATAAATTGTATTTAGATATTTCTAAAGAAATTGCTGAAGAGCGTGAACTAATAATATATAATTTTTATAAAATATTATTACGACAGAAATGAATTTCATAGAAGTAAAGGTAACACAAAAAAACTTGACAAAAGAATAAAGTTTTATATTAAACTAATACATAAATCCATTTATTACATAGCATTAAATAACCCTTATTTAAAAAAATAGATTTTTAATAGGTCTTATAACATGACATTAGAAGAAATTGAAATTCCACACTCAAAAAAGAATATGTTATCCTATGGTTCTGGAAAATTTATAAGTGAATTCTTTAATATGTGTTTCGGGGCATATGTATTCTTTTATTATGAGACAGAAATTGGGTTAAAATCATGGATGGTTATGGTGGGATATGTTCTTTTTGCAATTTGGAATGCGTTTAATGATCCATTAGTGGGTTATTTGACAGATCGTCCCTTTAGGTTTACAAAAAAATGGGGAAGACGATTTCCCTGGGTTCTAATTGGGGGTATCCCTTGGATTTTAAGTTATCTACTTATATTCACTCCACCTTCTGTAGATCCACAACAAGGTGCTTGGATCATATTTGCATGGCTTGTAATTATCATCTGTATATATGACACCTTTGCATCTATATTTGGGGTAAATTTTTATGCGCTCTTCCCAGATAAATTTCGGGGAACAAGTGAAAGAAGGTTAGCTTCGGCTTTGAGTACTCCTGTAGCAGCTGCGGGAACAGCATTAGGATTTGTTATTCCCTCTCTTTTTGTCGAATATGGAGAAGTACATACTTATATAATTCAAGCAGGAGCAGTAATTATTGTATGTTTAATTGCTTTAGCATTGGCAATTCCTGGCAGCCGGGAGGATCAAATACGGATTGATTGTTACCTGGATAAATGTGAAGAAGGAATGGAAATTGAATCTTTTTTCAAAGAATACAAACGTTCTCTAAAACATAAAAATTGGGTAGCATATATCGTTTCTTTCACATTTTATGCAGCATTAGTTCAAAGCATGATTGGATCAGTCTCTTATGTTGGTCGATATGTGTTACGTATAGAAGCAGGTGATACTATTTTTATATTTTTAGGATTGTTTTTAGGAATGATGTGTGGAATGCCTGTATGGGCGAAAATCGCAGATAAAACAAATAATGACCGTAGAACACAAATCATAGCTGCAGCATGCTTGACAGTTGCGACGGGACCACTTTTTTTCGTTACAGATTTCGTTATTATGATCTTTGCTATTTTTATATGGGGCTTCTTTGAGGGTACATATTGGGTTATGTTGGATCCCGTGAGATCAAATACTATTGATGAGTCCGTGGTTATGTCAAACCGCAGGAAGGAAGGTATTTATCAAGGAATACAAACCTTTGTAGCTAGAGCTGCTTTTGTTGCTCAAGCAGTGAGTTTTGCTACAGTTCACATTCTCACGGGTTTTGTGGAAGGAGGTGAACCTATAGATCAACCGTCTTCTGCAATAATTGGAATTCGGATCCATTTTGCTGTGATACCTATGATTTTTATGCTTATCGCAACTATAATCCTCTGGAAATTTTACACACTTACACCAGAAATAGTTAAACTTAATAAAGAGAAAATTCTTGAATTAGGCTTTTAACCAGTAGTCTTAATTTAAAGATCTATAACGAAATTTGTTTAGATAATTTATTTCTTTAAAATTAAAAAGTATACATAATAAAAATAAAAAAAAAATAACTAAAAGTGATATTTATCCTCTAAATCTCTTTTCTAAAGTTTTCTGATGTAATAAAAAAGCTATAAAGAGAAAACCTAATCCAAATACTAATAAAATCCCAAAATCAACTAACAGTCCAAGCGAGCCAAATGCACTACTTTCTCCTAATGATACATTTAGAATATCAGCACAATATGTTAGTGGAGATATAACCGCAGTCGCAAGAGCATTAATGGGCATAAAAAGTGGACTGATAAATAGCAGTGGAAATTTAATAAGGATTTGTAAAAGCATGGTATTTCCAGGGGATCTTGCTGGAGGAGCAGAAATAATTAGGCTAAAACTAGAAAAGACCAAAGCTGCTATGATCATCGCAGTAATAACAAGAAAATAGTTAATATCCAAGCTGCCCGTTTGAAAGATTATCCCCAAAATCAAGGGAATTGATGAGAATAATACTCCATATATAAATGAACTCCAAATACTCCCTATCATTATTGTTTTAATTGAAATCGGACACGTTATTAAGCGTTCAAGTGTACCACGCATTGTCTCCCATGGAAAAATTATTGGACCTAACGAAGTTGAAGTTAAGAAAAGAACCATTGTCATTATTCCAGAAATAAGGTAAACAGGTTTTACATCTCTTCCGACTGTAAAAGCAAAGAATAAGATTATTGGAAAGAAGATTCCTTGAATTAAAACAGGAGGTTTATTGTAATATATTCTTAAATCCTTTTTGGTTATAATTAAAGATCGCTTTAGTTGAATTACAAAATTCTGAAATTTAGAGTTTTTATCTATCAAAAATTCAGTACTAATTTTCCCCACCTCTTTTAATAATTCTTAAAAATGCATCTTCTAATTTTGGTTGATGTGTGTTTAATTGTTTTATAATAAGATTGTTTTGTTTGATGAAATCTACAATTTCACATACACCTTCATGAATGTTTTCAACTATTATATGAAAACCTTCTCTCACCTTTTGAACTTCTTTAACAGAAGCCAGATTCTCGATTTTGGCTACATTCACCCCATTATCAAAATAAAAATCAATAGCTCTATATTCTTGAGTTAGTTTCTTTAAGTTTTCAGGCGTATCTAGACTTATAATTTTACCATGATTAATAATCGCTATTCTATGACATAATTCATTTGCTACTTCCATATCGTGAGTAGTAAGAAAGATTGTTACACCTTTTTCATTGTATTCTCTAATTAGTTGTTTAATTATGCGAGCAGATTGTACATCTAACCCACTTGTAGGTTCATCAAGAAATAAAATTTCTGGATCACTCATTAGAGCCATACATAATAATAATCTTTGCTTCATTCCCTTTGAATATTTCATGGATTTCAAATTACGCTTTTCATATAATTCAAATTTCTTAAGCAGCTTCTTTGCTCGTTCAATGCGAGTTTTCTTAGGAACACCATAGATTTCTCCAATAAATATTAAATTTTGTAATCCTGACATATCAAAGTATACATTTGCTTCCTCAGGAACATTTCCAGTAATTTGTTTAACGAGTATTTGATTTTTCCAGACATCATGCCCAAATATTGCAACGTTTCCTTTTGTAGGTTTTAATACCCCCGTCAACATTCGGATAGTAGTAGTTTTTCCAGCTCCATTTGAACCTAAAAAACCAAAAATTTCCCCTTTTTTCACATCAAAACTAATACCATCGACTGCACGAACAATACCCATTTTTGCAGGTGGACTATTTGGTCCCATTTTCCCTGGCTTCCCTCTTTTTGGAGTTTCAAAGAGTTTTACTAGATTCTTTACAGTAATCGCATTCATAATAACACCTCATTTATGAGAATTATCTTATTTCTCTTTTTCTGATTGAATGTGTTTAAAAAGCACATCTACTGGTTGGTCACCATGGCATTCTATAATTTGATTTAGAGAACAACTTCTCCTTGGGAATTGATCTCTAATTTCTGGTTTATCACATGCACATTCTTCTGATTGTTTTTCTTTCATTTTTATCCTCCTTTATTTAGATTTCAAAATAAAATTATTAAATTCCTAGATGAAATTTTTAATTAATTAAATGATAAATTTAACTAATCAAACCATATATTTAAATATTTCTAAAATATTTATATTATTAAAATTTGAAGGTTTAGGATAAATGGCAAAAGAAATTACCCTAAATGAAATAGAAAAGTATATTAAAGCATTACATTGTCATATTCGATGGGTTATTCTTGATTATTTAAAAGAGGGACCTAAATCTTCTGAAGAAATTTTTAATTATCTGAAAGATCTGAACGAGAATCTAGATCCCGATGAAAATCAATGTAAAGGAGTGTGTGGTAAGGGAGATTTTAAGAATTTAAAAAAACCTAGCCTATATTATCATCTACGAGAATTAGAACGCGTAGATATAATTCAATCAGATTACCGACCAAGTGAAAGCAAAAGAGCACCAGAAAAGGTCTGGAAATTAAATATGGAAAAATTAACTATTAATCTAAAATAGATTTATATGGTTTTTCCTTATTTTATATCAATTCTCCCTAATAAAAGTTTATGAGAAAATTTTAAAGGGAAATTTAAATTTATAAATGGTATAAAACTAGTAAGTCCTATATTTAAAAGCATGTTTAAAAGCATATTTACACCAAAGGAAGCTGATTTTTTTAAAAGACTTAATCAAACACTGAAAGAATTTGATCAAAATCCAAATTTAAGTACTGGAATTTGCATCGAACAATGGGCTGGAAAAGTACCTGATAAGAAGGTACTATTTCATGAAGAAAAATTTTGGACTTGGCAGACTTTTAATGAGGAGAGTAATAAAATCGCAAATTTCCTGATAGACTTAGAATTTAAGCCAGGTGATGCAGTGGCAATTATGATGGAAAATTCACCTCAATATCTCTTTATAGAAACAGGGATAAATAAAATTCAAGGAATATGCTCTCTGATTAATATCAATCAAAGGAAAAGTGCTTTAATTCATGCAATTAAAATAAGTGAACCAAAATATTTTATCGTTGACGGCGATTGTTTGCCTGCATTTAAAGACGTTTTCGAAGATTTAAATTTTATGAGTAATAAAATTTTTGTATTAAACAATCCCTCTAAAAAAAAGCATGAATTTGTTGATTTCACACACAAATTGAAATCAGTTTCTATTCAGAATCCAAAAACAACTTTTAACTCAAAACTCTCAGATAAAGGTTACTACATATTCACATCAGGCACTACAGGACTCCCGAAAGCAACAGTACTTAGAAATGAACGAATGGGGCATTTCTATTCTCTGGTTTTACAATTAAATCCAGACGATATAATATATGATCCTTTACCATTATATCATTCCCATTCCAATGGAGCTTGGAGGGGTGTAGTATATTCTGGAGCAGCCCTAGCCTTAAGGAAACGGTTTTCTGCTTCAGAGTTTTGGAAGGATATCTTAAAATTCAAAGCGACTGGGACATTATATATTGGTGAAATTCCTAGATATCTTCTAAATCGACCAAAATCAGAATACGTGAAAAATACCACTCTTACAAAAATGATGGGTGTAGGTCTTCGCAAAGATATTTGGGAGCGTTTTCAATTAAGATTTAATATTAAACATATCTTAGAATTTTATGGATCCACAGAAGGTATGGCATCTTTTGTTAATTTTGATGAAATACCAGGAATGATAGGTCGATTGGTCCTTCCTCGAATAAAACTTGCGAAAGTTAACCAGGAGACAGGTGAATTTTATAAAGATGAGAACGGATTCTGTATTAAATGTGCCCCTGGAGAGATTGGAATGTTATTAGCAAAAATAGAAGATGAATCAAACTTAACTCTTTATAAAGATAAATATAATACAGAACAGAAGATTCTAAGGAATGTATTTGAAAAAGATGATGTTTATTTTAATTCGGGGGATTTGATTCAGCTCCATGAAGATCATCGGGTTTCATTTGCTGATAGATTTGGGGATACTTTTAGATGGAAAGGGGAAAATGTTTCAACACTAGAAGTTGAATCAATATTAAATACATTTCCATCCATCCAAATGTGCACTGTTTATGGTGTAAACATTCCAAATACTGAAGGAAAAGCAGGGATGGTCACAATAACATTAAAAGAATCTCATAAATTTAATTCAAAGAAATTTGCGAAATTTGTAATTGAAAATTTACCAAAATATTCAATACCCATATTCGTCAGAGTTCAAAATGAACTCGAATTCACGGGAACATACAAATTGAAAAAATTTAACCTTCAAAAACAGGGTTATGATATAAATAAAATAAAAGACACCATTTATTTATGGAATTCCTCAACACAATCCTATAAATTACTAAATATGGATGATTATATGAATATTTTGACGGGAAAATATAACATTTAAATATTTCAAAAATGATCTCATTATACCTTTAGATCTATTTATCTAGTGAAGAAATTTGTTTTAATTGCTCGGGGATTACTCTTTCTTCTACGACCTCAAAAAGTTCTAAAAGCAAATGGTCTGGAGCTTCTACCATAACGTATTTTAATGGTCCTAAACTTTTTATCTCGTTTTTAAATTGAAATCCTTTATTTTTCATATGAATGACTAGTGCCTCTAAATCATCTGATTCAAACCCTAAGTGATGTACTACCCCTCTTCCTTGATCTTTAGGTGGTTGATCATAGAAATTTATTTTTGAGGATCCAATTGCAATTAAAACATTACGAGCCCCTGCTACTTCTAAATCAAATATTATTTCTGCTCCAAACATTTCACAGTAGAAATTAATACTTTCTTCAAGATTAGATGCGAATATGTGAGCATGATGGAGTGAAGTTCTCATAATTAGATTCCTTTTTTTCTTAAAAAGATTAATATAAGCTCAATATTTTTAATATATTTTAGGATATTTTAGAACCTTCTCATTTTTTTGGGATATTCTTGAAAGGGAGTACGAGGTTCCGTAGAGATCCAATCTGTGCTTTCTTCTAGATTGGAAAGTGACCGCAACAAGTCAAAAGTTAACCATCGAGATGCTTGAGGGTGTAATGAGCATTCCCATAATCCATATTCACCTTTTTCTTCTTTAACAAACTGAACTAATTCTAAAATCCTTTCATCATCTAAAGAAGCTCCGATCTTCCAACAAAGACTTAAAATATGAGCAGCATCCATTTTGGGATAATATGTTCTCCATCCTCTCGATTCTTCTAATCCAATAAGACGGGAAATTATGAAACCCAATAAATTTTTTTGCTTCGTCTCACATCCTAAAATTAAATCAAGTGCTCTTCTTGCTTTACTACTCTTTCTTCTTTTCGAATGATAAGCTAAGCAATTTAGTACAGCAATCGTAGATGATCTGCAGCCCCATCTTGAGTGAGGTAGACGACGATATCCGGCAACTCCTCCATAAACACCTGAAGCTGTTCCTGTAGGCCATGCTCCATCATCAAGTTGGTGTTCCATCAACCAATCATAAGCTTTTTCGGCTCGGTTATCAGTGGAATATCCACAAGCTGCTAATCCTTCCAGTGGTGTTGCAACTTGTAAAGGTATCATATCATAACTACGAATTTCTTCAAATGATCCAATTTTACTTGTTAGAATTGGCCATGAATCATCATCTTCTTGTTTCGAGAAGATATATTCAGCAGCCTTTTTGACAATGATGTGATCTTTTTCGAATCCAAGATATCCTAATCTCACTAATGCTTGAGAGGTTGTTTGAAGGTTTCCCGCAGTTGATTTTCTACTATCGAAATCCACACTACTCCAAGAACCATCAGCCAACTGAGTTTTTATGAGTGATTCGACAATTGGGTCTTTTTCACGTAAATATAATAATTCCCGTATTTCTCTATCATCCTCTGGGCGATTTAATAACTCCTTCAATACAAGTAATCTTAGGTTTGGTGAAGGATCAGTTAGTAATAATGGTATCCAAGTCATTAAATTTCCTCCAAAACTTCTTTTAGGTATTGTGCTGTTGGTGTACTCCCTTCTGCGATTTTTTCAGGTTTTCCCGTCCCGATTAACTTTCCGCCTTCATCACCCGCTCCAGGACCGAGTTCTATTATCCAATCACATGCTGCCAAAAGGTGAGGATGATGTTCAATAACTACCACAGTGTGTCCATTATCAGCTAACCGATGTAATACAGTAATTAGACGAGAAACATCTTCCATATGTTGTCCTACAGTTGGTTCATCCAGAATATACATTGATTTTTTCTTACTATTCTTACTTAGTTCTTTTGCTATTTTAAGTCTCTGTGCTTCTCCCCCTGACAGTGTGTAAGCTGGTTGATTCATTACTAAATATCCTAAACCGACATCTTTCACAAACTTCAATTTTTTTTCAATAGATTCTTCTTCTTTAAACAATTCATAAATCTCATCTATAGTCTTTTCATTTAATTCAGGTAGTGAAATTCCATTAACTTTTACTTTCCAAGCATTGATAGAATAGCCGGTTCCATTACATATTTCACATAAATCATAAATATCTGGTAAAAAACCCATATCTGTTTTTATCCTGCCTTTTCCTTTGCAAGCTGTACATATCTTTTTTAGATCTTTTTCACTTAATCCCAATGAAATTGCATCTTCACTTTCAGCAAATATCTTGAAAAAATTTTTCCTTAGACCAAGATAATTCATGGGGCTTGTAATATTAGCTCTTGTTTGATCAATGATTATAGTTTGAAATAATTCGCCCTCGATTTTTTCATACTTCCCCGGTTCTATAGGTTCTTGTGCCATTGAAGTTGTATGTTTCTTCGGAGCAAGTGCTCTTCCAATAGTATCTATTAATAGCGTGGATTTCCCCGAGCCTGATACCCCACATAAACCCACCAAAAGACCATGGGGAATCTCTATAGTTTCACCTTTCAGATTGTTTTCTTTTGCACCATATATTTTTAACCATTTCTTAGGAGTTCTTTTTTGCTTGATATATTTGAATTTTTTTTTCCCATTCAACCAATCAGCTGTAATTGTGTTTTCCTTTTTAATATCTATCAGTTTTCCTTTTGCAACTATCTTACCCCCCTCGATACCAGCTTTTGGTCCTAAATCTATAATATAATCTGCTGCTTTAATTAACAGTAAGTCATGTTCTACCATAATAATGGTGTTCCCCATATCACGTAATTCCACAATTGCTTCTAATAATGCTTCTAGTTCTGAAGGATGTAATCCTCTTGAAGGTTCATCTAAAACAATTGTAAGAGAAGTAAGTCCACTACCTAAAATTCCAGCTAATCTAATCCTTTGAGCTTCACCTGCAGAAAGTGATGCTGCAACTCTATTCAAATGCATATATCCTAAACCTGTTTTAATTAGGAAATTTAATCGATCTCGTATAGTTTTATAACTATTATAAACAATATCAGGAATATCACGGTTTATATAAATATCTTCAATAACTCTTAATAAGTCTTTAAAGTGCAGTTCACTCAATTGCTGCATATTATATCCTTCTAAAGTAACTGTTAGATATTCTGGTCGAAGCTTAGCCCCTTTACAACTTTTACATGTTTTTATATCTGTGTATGTGCCACCAATATCCCATTCACTTACCCATCCATGGTAAAATCCAGAAAATTTGCTTCTATATATACGCTTATCGCCTTTCCGATTCTCATAATGTATTTCTAACAGTTCATCATCCCCATATAAAAATGCATCTTGAGCTTCTTTGGACATTTCATTCCAAGGAGTGTGAGCTGGATCAAAATTATAGCGTTTTGCAAGTGCTTGAATAACATAATACCCTCCGTTGTATGGTTTACATAGATACCCCTGAGGAAAAAATCCAGGAGAATGCATAGCACCCTTGCATAATGGTTTTTCTGGATGTATTATTAACTTATCTGGGTTTGGGACATTAATAGTTCCTATGCCATGACAATTTTTACAGGCTGCTTGATATGATGCGGGATCAAAGTGTATAGGATTGGGTAATGGGAATTTAGTATTGCATTTTGTGCAAATCCTCTCTGATTTTTTTATCATCAAAAATCCACACTCCGGGCATTTACATTCTCCTATATATGCTAATAAATTTGCAATATGAAGAGAAATTTCTGTTGCCTTTCCGATTGTGTTTCTTACCATTAAAAAACGTGAATGCATTGCTCTAGTGGATATAACGTGAGAAGTAACTCCCAGACCAGATATTTTGTCTACCAATACTTCAGGACCCTCGTTAATCCCTTGACGTTCGTACATAGATAAAGTTTCAAAAAAGCGACGTTTGGCTTCAGCTTCGATTATATCACTTACTAAACTAGACTTACCACTTCCAGAAACTCCTGTTACTACGTTAATTGAATTTTTAGGGAATTCTAAATCAATTCCCTTCAAATTATGGATATGGGCATTTTTTATGATGATTTTATCTGAAGTTTTTCGATCTCCCTTTTTTGAGCTTGGTACTATCGATTCCTCTAATTTCAAAACTTTGCTTGTTTCTGAATCTTTACACTCTATTAATCCTTCAAAAGGACCAGAATAGATAGTATTCCCTCCCTCATCACCAGCTCCAGGACCAAGATCAATAATCCAATCTGCTGCTTTGATGATATCTAAATTATGTTCTACAATAATTACAGTTGCTCTTGCTCTTACTAATCGATCTAAAATTGTTAGTAATCCTTTTAAATCCTGAGGATGAAGACCTGTACTTGGTTCATCCAATATTATTATCTGGTTTTTCAAATTTGATTTTCCCAAATATTTTGATAACTTAATACGTTGAGCTTCTCCTCCAGAAAGAGAAGGTGAAGGTTGACCAAGAGATAAATAACCTAAACCGATATCTTTGAGAGTCCCTATCATCTCCTTTATCTTTTGTAAATCATTTAAAGATAATCGATTTTCTTTCTCTATTAATTCAGCTATTTCGGATATGGATAAATCATAGAATTCAGAAATAGAGTAAGACTTATCACCAAAAACAACCTTTTTGCTAAGAACTTCTTCATTAAATCTTGCTCGTTTACAGTCTGGACAAGGAATCCAAGATGAAGGTATATGTCTCATTCTTATTTCCAATGCACCCATTCCTTTACAGGTAGGACAAGCACCTTCAGGCCTGTTAAAAGAAAAATGAGAAGACCTTAGACCTGTTTCCTTTGTATATAGTCTTCTTATGATCTCTGATATTTTGGTATAGGTGGCCGGATTTGAGCGAGGATTTTTCCCAATAGGACTCTGATCAACCATTACTGACTTTGAGGTTGGTCCAGTAATTTTCTTGCAACCAATAGGTTTTTTCTTTTGTAATGAACTATGAAGAACATCTTGGATTAATGTACTCTTTCCTGAACCTGAAATTCCTGTTATAACCGTTAATCGATTTAAAGGGATCTCTACATTTATATTCTTTAAATTATGCTTATTAGCGCCTTCAATTTTTAAAAAGAGACTAGCTTTTGGTCTTTTTTTTGGTGTTATGACTTTTTTTCTTAAACTAAAAAATTCTCCTGTGGGTGTATCAGACTTCCATAATTCTGAAGGTAATCCGTCAAAAATTATTGAACCTCCACTTAATCCTGCCCCAGGTCCTAAATCAATAGCATTATCCGCCGCTGCTGCTGCCATCCTGTCATGCTCAACAAAAATAACGGGACCGGGTAATTTGTGAAAAATCGGTAAAAATTTAGTAATATTTGCAGCATGTTGACCGATTGTTGGTTCATCAAGTATATGCAATACATCTTCTAGCTGGTTAATCAAAGTGAGTGCTATTCTAACTCTTTGAGATTCACCACGTGATAATGTAGGAGATGAGCGATTTAAGGTTAAATAATCAAGTCCTACTTCCTCTAATGCTACTAATCTTTTAATTATTTCAGATATCAGTCGATTTGTAAAACCAGATTGTATGGTGTCTTTAAAAAGCTTTAAGGCATCTTTTATTGAATAAATTAGCAGTTGGGTGATAAGTAGACCTGAGAAATATACTGATGAAGCTAAAGGATGAAGTCCTATATTATTGCATTGTTGACAACCTTTTCCTCTGCAAAAAGGACAAGACATATGAAAATGCTTGGGTTCAACATCTTTTAACCATGTACCACATTCTACACAAGATTTTACCTTTGTGATCTTTTCTATCCTTTTACCACTCTCAATTTGAAGGATATTTGAACCTAAAATTTGACTATTTATGACAATTTCTCTTATAGATTCAGTTAAAGTTGAACTATCGATTTCAGCTAATCTTATTAAGATTTTATGTGGATTATTAGGATCAAGTTCAATTCCGCCCCATTTTTTATTATCTACATACAAATTTTCCGAAGGAAATTGTTCTGATAAAAGATTTAATAACGTTTTATGGCTCCCAAACACATTATTTACCAATTGACAATAAATGACAATAGGTTTTTCTCTAGCTAAATTATGAAGATATTCAATTATTTCATCTTGAGTAAGGATGGTTATATTGGCCCCGCATTTAGGGCACTTTCTTACCCCAAACCTTGCATAGAGTAATCTAAATAAAGGGTGTAACCCTGATGCCGTAGCTAATGTAGAATTTGGATTTCTATTAAGTAAATTTTGACCTACAGCAACTGCGGGTCCTAACCCGATTATCGATCCAACCTTAGCAGGAGCAAGTTTATAAGAAGATCTCTGAGCTGACCATTTACGACTATAACCGAATAATTCTATTAATCGACGATTGGACTCATGATATAATGTATCGAAAACAAGAGATGATTTTCCTGAGCCAGAAATTCCAGTAACAACAGTTAACCCATCAGTAAATGTTACATCGATATTCTTTAAGTTATTTTCTCTTGCTCCTTTAATCTTTATTTGCATCGAAATCAATATTTCCTAAAACGATTTTTCTATCTTGCTAATTTTTAATGATATTACCTTAAATGTTATTCAAAATACATAAATTTTAATTTAAATAAATACCCGTTTTAGAATTTTTATTTTTTTTAATTTCTTCGGGAGTTCCAATCGCAATTACTTCTCCTCCTTTTGGGCCTCCCTCTGGACCTAATTCTATTATATAGTCTGTGTATTCAAGAATATCTGGATCATGTTCAATGATGATTACACTATTTCCTTCTTGTACCAATTGTTCAAGCAACTCCATTAGTTTTACCGCATCGTAGAAAGATAAACCAACTGTAGGTTCGTCCAAGATATATAAGTAATTTCCTTTACGCGCTTTTCCTAATTCTTTTGCTAACTTAACTCGTTGTGCTTCACCACCACTTAATGTTGGAGCAGACTGTCCAAGTGTGATATAACCCATGCCAATCTTATCAAGAATTTTTAGCACTTTCGATATATTAGGTTGAGATTTAAAAAAGCCTAATGCTTCACTTACCGTCATACCTAACACCTCTGAAATTGTTTTACCTTTATAAGTCACCTCCAAGATTTCTGGTTTATACCTCAAACCTTTACATTCTCTACAAGGGATTGTAAAACTGCTAAGAAATGATATTTGTAGATCTGTTTCACCAGTACCTTTACAAGAAGGGCACCTCCCACTTTCAGAATTATAAGAAAAATGTCCTGCTTTGTATTTTCTCTTCTTTGCTTCTTGTGTTTTTGCAAATAAATTCCGTATTTTATCCCAGATACTAATAAAAGAACAAGGTGTGGAAGTTCTTACCCTAGAGATTGGTTTTTGATTAACTACAATAATCCCATCAATATTATCCCATCCTTCTATAACACCAGAATATTCTAGAAGATCCTCTGCATTTTCCTCACTGTCCTCATTGTTATCAGTTTTCTTTTGTGGTAAATCGGCACCCCTCTTGAAATAAGGTGTTATTAATGGAACGAGAGTATCTAATATGAGAGAACTTTTCCCAGATCCAGAAAGACCAGCAATCCCTATCATCATTCCCAATGGAATTTTTACCTCAATATTCTTTAGGTTATTTGTTTTAGCACTTCTAATTGTTAGGAATTTAGTATCTTGATCAATTTTTTTGCGGTCTTCAATCGATTTTTCAGGTAATTTAATATTTCCAGCTAAAAATTGACCGGTGTATGACTCTTCTACTTTTTGGATCCCCCCAAGTGAACCTTGATATACTATTTCACCACCATTCGCACCTGCACCTGGACCAATATCGATTATTTCATCAGCAATATTTATAAAATGCTTATCATGCTCAACAATTATGACTGTATTTCCTAAATCTCTCAGCTTTTTTAATATTTTAATTAATGATTCCTTTTCTCTTTCATGTAAACTCATACTGGGTTCATCTAATATATAAATAAGCGAGTCAAGACCACTATCTAAATGAGTCATGAGAGCTAATCGCTGAAGTTCCCCACCACTCAATGTAGGTAAGGAACGATGTAGGTGTAGATAAGAAAGACCAACATTAATCATCCTTTTTAAACTTTCTAATAAACTATCTAACATTGATTTACCCTGAGGGCTTTTTACATGCCCTTCATCCATATTTTCTAAGAAATCTATCAATTCATCAATAGTCATCATTGCGAGTTCTCCTATGTGTTTATCTCCAATTTTTATCTCTTTCGCTTGATCATTTATTCTATATCCTTCACATTCCTCACATTTTTGTTTTGCCATGAAATTTTTATGGATTTTATTTCTTCTATATGCACTCTTACTTTCAATTAAAGCTCTTTTAATATGTGGAATAATTCCTTCAAACACACGTTCCAATTCTCCACTAAAAGTTTTAGATTCCCACTGAAACTTAAGTTTTTTCCCACTCCCATATAGAAAGACTTGTTTAACATCTTCAGGCAAATCCTTAAAAGGTGTGTTAATATTAAAATTATAGAAGCTTGGTAATTGCTCAACAAATCGAATTTGATCCGCGAAAACTGCTGAACCTGCTTTAGTGATCTGTATGAGATTTCGATTATAATCCTGAACTATCATCTCTTCGGTAATATGTAATGTATAGCCTCTCCCTTTACAATTCAGACACATGCCGGAGGGCTCATTAAATGAGAAATGTTTAATTTGCTTTCTTTCTATGACCATACCGCATATATCACATTCCAAATTTTCATTAACAGGCTCTTTACAAATAGGACAGATCAATACACCTTCAGTAGCATAGAGCATTCTTAGTAGCCCATAAATTCCTGTTTTTGTTCCAACAGTAGAACGAGGATTAAAGATTCGTGTGGTTCTCTGCTCCACTGCAACCGTTGGGCTTAATCCTTCAATCATATCAAACGGTTTTTCATCCTCAAATTTAGGGGGAAAGCCAATTGATTGAAGATATCTATTCATTCCTTCATCAAATATAATATCGAATGCTAAACTAGATTTACCCGAGCCTGAGACTCCCGTAATAAGGATTATTTTTCCCTTAGGGATATTAACATTAATATTTTTAAGATTATGGATCCTTGCTCCAATAACTTTAATTTCATCCATTCTTTAACTCATTTCTTTCTCTATTTGATTTTTTGCATTATATAAGTTATACAATCAAATCCCGCAGGATTTTTTTTAACCATCTCTATTTCCGTTACATGGCGTTGAATTTCTTTAATTTTTTCTAGGTTATCATATTTCTTGCTTAACTGATTAATTTTCTTTTCCAATGGGGCATAATATTCAGTCCACCAACATTCTTTCTCCCATGGTATTTGTTTGAAAAGTTTAAAGCCAAAATTAGGAAAATGTTTGAGCTTCTGATCTGCCCAGTTAGTTGCTTCACCTGAAATCATAAACCCATTTAGTTTTAAAATCCTATTACATTCTGTTAAGGCTTTCTTGAGATCAAGCAAATGTATGACTCCTTCCTCCCAAATGATATCAAACGTTTCATCCTCAAATTTAGTGTCGTATACTGAACGATTATACACTTCTATCCTGTCTGAAAGACCTTTTTCTTTAATCTTAAGATTTAATTTATCCAAAAATCCCTGGTCAATGTCAATTCCAGTTATCTCACCATTACTTAACCTTGCCAACTCTAATGTGGGCATTCCGGTACCACATCCAATGTCAAGTATACGAGGTTTGTCAATCTCAGGAATACTTTCAAATGCTTTTCTTGTATATCTGAGAAAAACTGATCGAAGCCCATCAGCATCTAGTTCTTTTAATATTTCTTCAGTCATTTACTCTTCATTCCCTTTATTTTATATTTGGATTAATTTTATTACCACAATCGTAACATTCTACATCGTGGATACAAATTTCACCCCCACATTCGGGGCATGTATAGAGCTCTTTTTGCTCTTGGAGCCACTTTTCGACTCCAATCTCTTTAATTCTTTTTAAATTTTCAATTAAATTTACAGAATATCGTTCTCTGTATATTTTTTCTATTTTTTTTAAGTTTTGGCAAGTGAATTTTTCACACTCATAACAAAAATCTATTTCATTTTTTCTTAGTGAAGGACAATCTCTTCTAATAAAAGTACAATTTTTATGTCGGATTCGACAACCTTTACAACCCCATTTAAGACCTTTTTCCTCTAATAACTCCTTTTTCAAGGCAAGGTATTGACGGCACATCCCACAATATATTCCACATGGGGCTGCTAAATTGTTTTCTACCATTTACAATCCCTTTATATTTTTATTTTTGATAATTTTTTAAACAATTCCTCCTCCTTAAAGAGAATATTAAGAGTTATTCTTTGTAATTCAATTAAATCCACATGCTCTAAGCAATCATCTTTGTGTTCTTTTGCAGCATCATTTAAAGTCTCTGCTAACAATGTCCAATTTTTAGCTGAATCGGTAATAACGGGAATACAATCTTCGAGAATCTTGAAATCATCAATAGTCCATGCTTTTGGACCTTCTTTTAACTCTGGATGAGTCAATAATTCCTCAAGATATTCTTTATATAAATTCCTAAAGGAGGCACCCCCAGTTCCCCATGTTTCAATATAGCCATATAATAATTCAAACATTAACCTTGAACGAGAAATCCTTTTTCCTTCAGGATCTTTTGCTTCCCCTTTTAATTTTTCTTCCCAATGAGGTATTGAAGATGCGAACAATTTCAGACCTTGAACCCCATTATTGGTTACTGAGGGACGTAGCATATTGCTTACTACTTTTTGGATTGCGACCTTAACAGCTGCAGCTAGGGGAGGACGTTTTCCATCTGGTCTTCTTTTCATAGAAAATTGAGTGTTATTTGGGCGCATGAATTTAGGGCCATATTCGGAACTTCGACCTTTCTTTAGTTGTTCGATTGTAACCTTTTGAAATCCATCAAATTCCGAGTCGCCTACATAAGCAATTCCATTTCCCTCATCATATCCTGCTAAAGTTATTGCATGACCACCAAAATGAATCTCTCCTTCTCCTTCGAAATATGGTAAATATGCTAAATCAATTTGAAGAATCAATGGAATAGCTTGGTTAATCAATTTTTTCGACTCTTCCCATGCTTTATCAGCACTAGTGAAAGATTGTTTTCTTAATGTGATTCCTAATAGTCGACATGCTAATGAGTTTGGCTCTATAGTTCCTTGTTTACCTCCAAGGAAGAAGGCAACATCTGACTCGGGGATAAAAGATACGCTATTCTTGGTATCAAAAAAACCGAATCCCATTGTAGCATCTAATCCAAACGCCATCGCTTCCGACATGGAAAAACCATAAAACTCAAAAAGATCTCTCATAGATGATGATTCACAATGAAACCCAACCCTATGCATAAAGTTCTTTACCATACATTTATTGCTTATTTTTACCCTCTCCATTTTTGATTTTATCTAACACCCAATTTAAGAACTCTATATCTGTTCCTAAGATTTTAATGGGATGTAAGAATAAACCTCTAACATTTAAAGGCATCTTTGAATTCTCCTCCAGCATGTCTTCCAGTTCCTTTTTATGCTTAATAATTCTGTTTAAAGAGTTTGTAAATGCCTCAATTTGTTGCTCTTCTGTTAAAATTGGAAGCATAGAAAACGCAACATAGAAATCCTCATCATTTCTTCCAATAAATTCTTTTATAGTATTAAAAATCTTTTCTTTTAAAACTATAGAGCCTTTTTCCGTTATGTTATAAACCTTTAGGGTTCTATTATCAACTTCTTCTAGCCATTTATTCGTTAATCCTTTTTTTTCTAGATTCTTAATTACTCGATAAATTGAAGATCTACCTATTCTAGTCCAGTTTCTCATTCCACGTTCTTCGATTCTTTTATTGATATTATATGCATGACTAGGAAGCTCAGCGATCAATCCTAGAACAATGAATTCCGCATGATTTAGCGAAATTTTAGCAGAATTCTTTTCTTGTGTTGACATTTTATTATGAATAATTAGTTATATAATATAGTCTTATATGAGACCATCCCATATGAGAATATAAGATCAATTCATATTTAAATATATCTATTATCGTAAAAATTATTTTAAAAAGCTAAAAACTTTTACTTAAACATCTTAAACTATTTATAGCAGCAGCAGTATAAAAAATGGCCATATTGAGGTGAACCTCAATACCATCCCACCATTTTTTGTATAAAATTGAATCTCTTAACTTATCTATCTCTTGGATTTTAATAGTTGAATACCATTTCCAATCAGGAATGATAATATTTTGAAATGCACCGCATCTATGTGGTTTCCCAAAGAAAGTATGCCAAACACAATAAAAAAGAATGTCTTCCAATGAATACATTTGTCCATTAAATTCATTTTTAGCTAATTCATGATTTTTTATTGATTTTGAATTTGGCCATAAAATCTCCTCGGGGGGATTCCTGGTTCTCTTTAAGATTTCACCTTTGGTTCGTTGTCTTATTGATTCATCAGGAGCTTCATAGACATGATGTATATAACAAGCATCTCCAATTAAATGACTAATAAAACCTAAATATAATGCAGTAGCTTGATAATCCTTAACTGTAATACTATTTTCAATAAAAGCTTTTGTAATTGATTCAACAGAATTAAATAAACGTTTGCTTCTTCTACTGATACAACCATTTGGAAGCATAACTACACTGTGACCTTTATAAAAATCATCTTCTGATAATTTATTTCCATAATCTGTTGTGATATTAATAGACTTAAAAGGATTTGTTAGGTGATCTGGTAGTTCTGTCCCATACAAATAATACACTTGCATATGATTTATATTATTATAGATTGAGCTTATCAATGGGTCATCTGGAAGGTGTTTATAAAGGATATGAATTGCTCTATCAGCAATCCAATCATGAGTACCATAGATCTCAGATAAATTATAATAAAAAACAGATTTAAACTCATCAAAACTCTCAATGGTTCTTCCATTTAACATTCTATTAATTAATTAAATTTAACCTTTATAAATAAAAACAGAGTATCATATCTCTATAGTAAATATTAACAAATCTACTATTAATACAATAAGTTGATGTTGAATTTAATCAGATTAAAAAAAAAATCTAATAGGAATCAATTCTTTTATAAATTACTGGATATAGAAATTTTTCAATTTTTTTATCTAATGCTTCATCAAGATGATCTTTCATCTTTATTAAGAAATTAAAGATTTGTTGATGTTTACTTTTTCTATCAAAACTATGAAAAATATAAAAATATTTAGTTGTTTTTATTGGGAATCCAAAATATTCAATTCCAATATCGGGTACTTCATAAGCTAGGAATTTATAATCAGGTTTTATATCACACCATTCTTCAACTTCAAGATCATCATGTAAATCGCCAAATACATCCATTTTTTTTGTAGCATCAGAAAATCTTACACGATGTTCCTTATATCCATTAGCAACTAAGATATTTTTCAATTTATTTAGTTTATTCTGAGGAAATTCAAATAATTTAGGTTTCCCGTAATCAGTTAACCTTAAACCATGAATTAGAAAAGAGAGAAAATTTTTACATATTACTTGGTTTGGGAGATTAGTGTTAGAAAAAAAGATTAATCCATTACTTTTAGATATAAAGATTTGAAAATATTTTAGGATAGCTTTAAAATTAATTATTTCATTTCTATCAGGATTATATGCTTTATTAAGATAATAATTATAATCACCAGATTCTTTCTTTTTAGTTTGTATTAGACAATCACATAAATAAAAATTCTCATAATTTTGAATTCTTAAAATTCCCATTTTTTTTTCATTAAATTTTAATAACGAATCTACTTTTATATTTTCAATTTCTTCAGAATCTTCGAAGTTTCGGAATTTTTGTTTAATCCTCTTAAAATTATATGGATCTAATAAGAATCCCATTTTAATTTGTACCAATTTAATTCTCCCCATAAATTTCTTTTTCTAATAAAAATTTAGTTATAAATCTATGCTGTCCTGTAAATGTTTGCTAAGCAACGTGTTTTACTTGGAATAAGTACACAAATTCTTAGTGATATTCCTAACATAAAAAGAGTTTTATAGTAAAGATCTAAATTGATCATAATTGTATAATATTATTATTGTAAATTGTATAATTATTATACAATGGATTTAGAAATAGAGAAGTTACTTACATTAATCGCTGAGAGAGCACAGTTAAGCGAAGGTATTGAAGGTGTTCGATCAATTCTTCTAACAATGTATCGATTTCCCTCTCTAAAAAATAAAAAGGTGGCTCAAAAAACAGGAATTGCAATTCCTTCGCTTGCTGCCGTCAGGAATGAGTTAGTTAAAGCCGATATTATTGAGAGAAGAAATTTACTTGGCCAAAAAGGGAGAGAGTGGGTAAAATCGAATCTGAATTTAAAATTCGATTATGATCCTCTACCCGGGAATTTTGAAAATATCATAAAAGAATTTTTAGTGAATATATTATTATCTGATGAATTTTCTTATTTAAATAATATAAAAAATTATCTTGATAATCGACCATCACCAGAATTTGCTCTTGATCAATCTCACGCAGACTTTTCAACAGTAGTTAAGAAAACACTGTATTTACTAAAAAAAGGAGACATTGAGGGAAGAGGAATCATTTTTTTAGGGGATGATGATTTCATTTCTTTGGCGGTTGGAATGACAAAATTAGCAAATGAAATTACAGTAGTGGATATAGATGATAGAGTTTTAAATTTTCTTTCAAAAACTGCAAGGAAACTCTCTTTAAATAATTTCAATGTTCTCCATCATGATTTAAGAGAACCTATCCCTAAAAATATCCTTAATAAATATGATATAGCTGTAATGGATCCACCATATACTAATGAAGGTTTAAGATTGTTCTTAAAAAGAGCAAAGCAAGTATTAAAATCGAATATCACGATAAATAATAAAAATTATCCCATTGTTGGAAAAAAATGTGTTCTCAGTTTTGGGAATAAACCTCCAAATGAAATGCAAAAATTGCAGCTATCAATATTGGATCATGGATTTATAATAACAGAAATGCTTCCCGATTTCAATCATTATAAAGGTGCTAGCATTATTGGACAATTTTCTCATCTTTACTACTTACAAACTGTAGCAGATCCCGGATCTAAATATAAATTTAGATTCGCTTCTGGTCCTATTTATACCTCTGAAGTAAAAAAGAAATCTAAACCTCCATTTCTCCCTGTTGGGTTTCATTTTATTGGAGAATTACGCTTTATACAGCAAAAAACACTATTAAACAATGATTTAATCCAAAAAATATTTATAAATTCACTGCTATCAGCCAATCTAACAGTACTTGATATTTATCATCATAATTATCAACCATTTGGGTATAGTGCTATTGCTGTATTGGAAACTAGTCATGCAGCAATTCATACTTGGCCGGAACACGGTTATATTAGCATAGATATTTTTATTTGTGATGAGTTTACTAAAGGATTACAGGTTATTCGATATTTAAAAGAAAAGCTCAAACCTGAAAAAGCTGAATTTTTTTACATAGAACGTGGCAATGAATCTATGATGACCTATAAACCAGTTGATTTAGGAGGTAATTAGTTTGACAAAAGATATCATTGGAGTGTACTTCGATTTTTTCGGCACCTTAATCGACTCACGTTTAAACTATCTTTAATCCTCTTTCCAATCTCCTAAAAACTTTCTAGTGGTAACCATTTGCCCTAAATGATAAGATGTATGTTGAAGGAAAACCAAAAATAACCTAAAATAGGTCACATCTGGAGTTCGCTCTGGTCCAATTTTGATACTTTTCATAAGATCAATTTTCTCGAGCTTCGAAGCTGCGATTTCGAGATTTTTGTTAAACTTTTTAACAAGCTCTATGAAATTTTCATCTTTACTTAAATATTCATCAGAAGGCCAATTGTCCTCATTACTGATTTTGCTCCAATCTATAATTTTCCCTTCAAGATTCTTAAGTAAAATATCTTGCCAATAAACAGTATGATGCAATAATTCCCAACAAGAATGATATTTATTTTCAGGTTTTTTTCTGGCATTATCTGGAGTCAAATCTTTAACTGCTTTCATTGGTTCTAAGTGAGTTAAAACACCTTTAATGCCGCTCGATAGATCTTTTATTATTTGTTCGCTCATAAAATCACCATATTTTTTATTTATCTTTATTTATTTTTTTTCTTTTATTTCTCTATCGCAAAAAAATGTTAAATCCTTGGGTAATCTAAAATAGAACAGATGAGGGATATGAATCAAATACATATATTTTCAATTTTTGAATAAATTCAATTATATTTTTGTATGTTTAGGATCCTTATACGTGCAAAAACTATCGAATTAAATAATATTTTTTAATCTGAAATGTTACTATACGATCGATTATGGAAGAATCTCTTGAACACCGAATAGAGATGGTATTTAATGATAATATAAAAAATATTGAATTAATTAGTTATTTTAAGAGATCTACCAAGAGAACTTCGGTGTTTTTAGGAGATATTAATAGAAAATATGCTGAAATTCGATCCCTAATAGATAATGGTTTAATAATTGATAAGAAAGCTGTAAAAACCTATATCTTTTATCTTGATAAATTTGAGAATTATTTTTATGAAAAGTATCAAGAAAAGATAGATTTTCTAAAAGTGGAGATTTGGAGAAGGAAAAGAAAGAAAAATGAACTTATAGAACTAACAGAAAACATAACTCCAGAAGAAGGATGCGAAGATTACGAAGAAAAACTACGCGCTTGCATTGAATTTGCTAAACAGTCAATAGGGGAACTAGATACCATGGAGATCGAAAAGGAAGACTATAATAATGTAGTTGGAGAATTACAAGAGAAACAGCAGAATGATCCACTTCATGATTTTCTACTTTATATACGGAATGATAAAGAAATTATTTTTAATAAAAGAACTGAAGACAATGAAGGGATCATTCACAAAAAAATCCTTAATTACTTAAATAAATGTACTAATGGGAAAGGATGGCAGTTTTTCACCGAACTAAAGAAAAAGGGATTTTATAAAGAATTTTCACCTGCTAAAAGTTATTATATATCTGAACTTGGGTTGATGATCGATGAAGAATTAAAAAAGATGAATTGGAATAAAGACCTGGACTTTGAAAAAACTGAAATGGAGAAGGTTCAAGAAGATGAATTTAATAAATTAAAGGATTTAATTGGCTTATAGGAATCAATAGATAAGCTTTTAGATTAAAAAACCATGGATAATCACTTGGTATGTACCTGAGATAAGGAAAAAACCTCTCTCATTTTAGTGATAAATCAATAATCTCTCAATATTATTGCCTTTTTTAATATATATTATAAGTTTTTTACTTAAATTTCTATACTTAATTAAAAAATTTATAATGGAAGAAAAGAAGATACAATCCACTTCTATAGGGATCTTAAAAGAAAGTTCACTGCATGCTGCCTTAAAACAATGGTATAGAGAACCGGGAGACAAACTTGAAGAGCCTGTTGATGGATATATTATAGATATTGTACGAGAAAACCTCTTGATTGAAATTCAAACAAGTAATTTTGCATCAATTAAGAAAAAGCTTGAAATACTTACTGAAAATTATGATGTTAAGCTAGTTTATCCCATAGTGCAAGATAAATTAATAGTTAAAATGGATCCAATAAGAAATAAGGCAATTTCCATGAGAAATTCTCCAAAACATGGAACTTATTGTGATATATTTGAGGAACTAATTAGAATTCCTCACCTTGTCCCAAAAATGAATTTTACTATTGAAGTTGCATTAATTCAAATAGAAGAAATTCGAAAAATTAATAGTGTGGGAACTTGGAGGAGAAAAAATTGGAATATCTATGATAGAAAATTATTGAAAGTATTTGAAAGAAAGCTATTTTGCACACCGATTGATTTTCTAATGTTAAAGCCTATCAATCTGAGAACTCCATATACAAATATGGAATTGGCATTCACACTTAATAAACCATTAAGATTAGCCCAAAAAATGAGTTATTGCTTAAGAAAAATGGGAATAGTTAAAGTTGTTGGCAAAAAGGGAAAAGGCTTCCTCTTTGATTTCTAGTGAAAAGTTTTATAATGGCTCATCAAAAAGTCAGATATCATCTTATAAAAATTTTTAAAAATCTTTCATAAAAGACAAAAAAAACATATTCACTTAGTAAAGACTTAAGATTAGCTCGAAAAACGAACTATGAGCAGAATTTTCATTGCTAGTATAAATATCAATTATCTTGACTAAATTGTAAATCAGAAAACATTTAATATAACGTATATTAAAAAACCATACGAATAATCCATTTTAAATTTTGAAATTTAGGTGTAAAAAATTGATTGAAGAAAAATCTTCAATACCAGAAATTTGGACTCATAAACTGACAAAGATTTATGGAAGAGGAGAAGGCAGCGTAAAGGCAGTGAATAAAATTGATATTTCCATGGAACCGGGAGTTCATGGTTTTTTAGGTCCAAACGGTGCCGGAAAAACGTCAACAATAAACATGTTAATAGGAGCAATCTCAATTACAGATGGTAAAGCAAAGATTAGAGGTGAAGGTGCTGGCTCCATAAGAGCTCGCCGAATAATAGGTTTTCTACCTCAGGATCCCGCATTTTATGACAATATGAGTGGAGAACAATATTTAAATTATATAGGAGAACTAAGTGGATTGAGAAGACATAAAGCTAAGAAAAAAACTCTTGAATTACTAGAAAAATTAGAATTATTAGGAGCTCGAGAAAGAAGAATTGAAAAATATTCTGAAGGAATGAAACAACGAATAGGTATTGCAGCAGCCCTCATACATGAACCTGAGATATTAATATTAGACGAACCAACATCGAACTTAGATCCTATTGGACGAAAAAATATTATAAATGATATTAAAGCATTATCAAAGGAAGTGAGCGTTTTTGTATCAAGCCACATTTTATCTGAAATAGAGCAAATGTGCGTAAACGTTACGATGATCAACAAAGGAAAAATAGTTTTAACGGATACTATCAAAAATATTAAAAAAATGCATTCTATCAAAGGAGGTCGCAACATTATTATTTTAGATACAAGCGCAAATGAAAAGGTACTTCAACAATTAAATGAGAAGGATTTTATTACTAATACTTGGATTGACGAGAATGACAAAAAAATACATATATTGTCAAAAGATGTCGAAATGCTTCAGAAGGCTATTCCTAAAATGATTATTGATAATGATGTGATTTTGCGAGAATTTCATCAGCCAGAAACGTCATTGCAGGATATTTTTATCGAAATAATGGAAGAGGAGGTGAAGAATGAATGAATACTACCGAATCCAATCCAATTAAACAGAAATTTAGAGAATCGAAACCTTATCCCGGGATAAGCTCAACACCTGCAGTAGTATTAATTAAAAAAACATTAATATTTGATTTACTGACAATAAAAAGAATTATCATGTCAGTTTTCTTCCTAGTGCTAGTTCCTACGTTGATATTAGCTTTCACGCCACCTGGAAGACTTTCTGGTGATGAATATTTAGTACAATTATTAGGATTTACTACATGGTATTACAATTTTGCTATAATGTTTCCAATTATTATAATAAGTGCTGCAGGACCCTTAATTTCTGAAGAATTAAGAACAGGAACATTGTTGTTTTTAGTAAGTAAACCGATAAATCGAACAAGAATAGTCGTGAGTAAATTTATCGCTCTTTGTATATTTGGGATAGTAATAAGTTTTCTAAGTTTATCAATTATAACCTTATTCGCAGTAATAAAATATCCATTTAGCGACATTGGTGAATATTTAGGGATCTTCTTTCTCTATTCTTTAGTTATTACATTGTATTTTGGAGGAATAACAATGGGATTTTCGTCGATTTTTAAAAGGTCAAGAAATGTCTTACTTCTCCCGCTTGCTTTAGTCATTTTTTCGTTTCTAGTTATGATGATGTTTAAACCTTTGCTATTATTTGGTGATAATTGGTATGAAAAATATTTATTATATAATTTCGACATCGGATATCATTTTGCTAACATCTTTTTATTGATAGGAGAAAGTTTTGTCCCTAATATTTTAGATTATTTTGGCTTTATTTTCTGGATGTTTGGTATTACTACAATTGATTGGGAAGGTGGGGGTAGCGATTATGAAAGAACTAATTACTATGATCCTGTGGTTTCATTGATATATTTAATCGTGATTGCAGTTATATTTTTAGTTGCGGGAGCACTATACTTGAAAAAACGTGATATTTCATGATTAATTAATTTTTTTTCTATTTTTATAACCCTGTTCTTTGCTATTTAGCTGCTAATATTAAAATTCTTATATCTATTTATCTCTCATAATACTTATTTATTTTAATTGTATCTTAACCAAAATTTCGAGGTAATAATAATATCCCAAATAAATGTGTTAGGAATCGTTGGTAGCCCACGAAGAGGTGGAAACACTGAAATTCTAGTAGATGAAGTTTTGATGGGAGCAAAAGAAGCTGGAGCTCTCACAGAAAAAATAATTTTAAATGAATTAAAAATTAATCCCTGTCAGGCATGTAATAGCTGTTACAAGACGGGGAATTGCATGCATAAAGATGATATGCCAACCCTACTAGATAAGATGGAACAAAGTGAGTTATGGGTTTTAGGCACCCCTATTTATTGGTGGGGCCCGACAGCGCAATTTAAAACCTTTTTGGATAGATGGTATCACCCAAAGCATCAATCATTTAAAGGAAAACGTGTAATTATAGTTATACCCCTAGGTGGAGGGCATGAGAGGTACGCACGACACACAACCGGTCTTCTCACAGATGTTTTAAATTACTTGAGTATTGATTTAGTTGAAACTGTACTCGCACCAGGATTTAATCGTCGAGGTGAAGTAAAAAACAATGATAATTTACTGAAAAAAGCTTACAATTCAGGATTAAAAGCTATAAAAAATTCGTGAGGATAAAGAATCAATGCCAGAACTAAAAAAAGTTGCTTTATGGATGTTTGGTAATGTTAAGACAAGAGAGGGCTTTTGGTATTCACATTATATATCATTAATTGACGGTTTATCTGATGAACAATTATTTTGGATTCCCGATCCTAAGAAATTACCAATAATATGGCATATAGGACATATAGCTCATCGAGAACGAACTCATATAGGGAGAATTATTCAAAAAATTGAAGGTCCTATTATACCTCCAGAATATGAGATTTTTGGTACAGATTGGTGGCGAATCGAAGAAATCCGCAAATCTATAGATTCAGTACAAAATGTAATAAAATGGGCTACTGAAGTCCGTCATGAAAGTCAGAAGTTTATATCTTCACTTAATAGTGAAGAGTTTTATTCGGTAGTTGAAACAGGAGAAGATGTAAAAAATGTGGCTCATTGGCTTTTCATAACTGCTTCACATACAGCACTACATTATGGGAAAATTCAACTCTTACGAGCTTTACTTGAAGATGAGATAGATTCTCCCTGTTGAGTCTTCAGTTAATGAAATATTAAAGATCTATTCTTCTTGACATTGAGGACAATAATAGACTTGCCCTCCTCCTACACTAAGTTTCTCTATATCTGAACCACAATCTGAACATGTTTTTCCCTTCATATTAGGTCCCATAGCAGGAATATACTGACCTTTATTTCCAAATAAATCAACAAACTGATATTTACCCCCCAATCTAATTCTTTCATTTACAACTGTTTTGACAGAATCGAAAAGTGCCCTTTTTTGGTGTTCATCTAAATCGGAACCTTTTATTTTTGGGTAAAGTTTAGCTCTATATATTATATCTTGAAACGCACTGTTGGACAAGCCGACAAGCATAGCATCTTTCCCAACAAGAATAGATTTGATTCCTCTTTTCATAGTATCAAGTAATTTTGAGAAGTGAGTAGAAGTAAAATTATCATCGAGAGGAGATAAAACATCAGAAAAATCACGTTTATATAGATATGAATGTTCTAAATCGCTGTTTTTAGCGATATAAATAAGACCCATCCCTGTGAGCCTTACTGTTAATATTGTATTATCAGTAAACTCGATTTTCAAATGGAATTTATCTGGAAGTGGTTTGTTATCCCTATGGTATATTACCCTCCCACCATATTCTGGGCTAATTAAAAGGTTCACATCATTATCCAAAATAACACGAATCAGATTTCCTCTTGTGATGATCGATGTAATTTTACATTTTATAAGGAGATCAAATTCTTTAATATTCTTATTTAAAAAACCAATTTTCTGAAGTCGTTCATAATCATAAAGATCATAAGACTTAATCTGTTTTCCTATAAGTTCCTGGTTCATTTGTTCAGTAAGTATATATGCTTCTGGTAGCTCAATACTCATTGAAAATGCATCCCTTTTTTAGAAATTATAATAGTAAACTCTATATAATTATAAGGTTCTAATATTCCTGATTTGTTTTAAATATTTAGTAATTCTGTGTCATAACAATTACTAAATTATAATCAATTAACTCATAAGTCATGAATTTATTATTTTTATAATAAAGTTAAAATTTGATAAAGATGGCTGTAAAAAAAGGAGAATGGATAAAAGTCGAATACGAAGGGACTTTTGATGATGGAACTGTTTTTGATAGCACACAAATGAATGGAGGTGCTCCCTTAAAATTCCAAGTAGGAGCGGGGCAACTTATTAATGGATTCGATAATTCGGTAATAAATAAGAACCTTGGTGATGAGTATTCCATCAGACTTGAACCCTCCGAAGCATATGGTGAACGCAAGGAAGGAATGACTCAAAGTGTTCCAAAAGCTCAATTTCCTAAGGGAGTTGATCTTCAACCTGGTTTAATGCTGATGGTTATGGGCCCGCAAGGTCAGATGCCCGCATCAATAAAGTTAATTGAAGAGGATATGGTAGTTATCGATTTAAATCATCCGATGGCAGGTAAAGTTCTAAATTTTAAAATTAAAATTATTGAAACTGATTGCGAGCCCGATCCACCTACCGCATGTGGTTGTGGATGTGAACACGATCATAGCAACGCCCATGATGGATGTTGTTAAATTATTAGTTTTTATTAAATATTAAAATTTTTTTTTACATTTCTATTTCTAATATTTCTATTTCTAGGTTTTATTCTGAAAGAACGTGCAATAATGATATTATTGGAAATCGATAAAATCCTAAAGAACTATCAATACTACTCCAAGAATGGTAATTGTAACCCCTATATAACCCTCTTTTGATAATGTTTCTTTATTAATAATATAGGAAAAAGGAATTGTAAATAAAGGCAACGCTGTGGAGATTAAAGCCATGAATGATGCACCAACTCTATGAACAGCTTCTCCAAAGAAAATACTCCCTAATGAATAACTAAATATAGCTGATAAAATCAAGATACCCCAAATACTTCGATTTCTCGGCAACTTATTAGACGATTTATTTCGACCCTCAATATACGCGATGCTACTTAATAATACTGAAGCAAACAAAAACCTTATTACCATTGCTAACATCGTGCTTAGTATTCCTAATCCCAATTCCTTATTAGCTTGATTGAAAGAATAATCTGATAATGCCAAGCCAATTGCCCATGAAATAGATGCAAAAAGAGCCCAAAACAGTCCCTTTGTTGTTTTTCTAACCCTTATTGAGATTTCTCTGTTTAACTCACTTTCATATGGACTGAGTTGAGTTGTTGAATTTACAATATCTCTTTTTAAATTGCTCTCCTTCCTTTTATTTAGGATAATTACTCCGATCCCGATTAAAATCCCCGAAAGAATCATTTGATTAGTAATTGGTCTACTTAAAAACATAGCTGCAAATAAGAAGGTAAAAAAGGGATTTGTATTTGCTATAGCAAGAGCTTTAGCAGGTCCCAAAATTTTCTGACTGTGAAGATATGCAGTATCTCCCAAAATTACGTTGAATAGAATACTTAACATTAACATGAAACTAACTATTATGGGAAGTAAAGAAAGTCTTGTTAAAATACCAAATGCTAAGGATATTGTAAAAAAGGTGATTAAACCTACTAATGAACGTACAGTATTTTGAAAAATTGGAGTAAAATGCTTTTCTATCCGTCTCGCTAATACAAATGAAAGTGCAAAAGACAAGACAGTGAGAATTGCCATTAATTCTCCATACATAAAAATCTGAAGCTTACCTGCAATTAAATTTATAATATTCTATTATATTTTGTAATAAAGAGCATTACAATTTATGAATTTGTTGAATTTTAAAGAGTAAGTAGATTATATTCTAATATAGAATTGTTAAACAGAGTTGAGTACGAATTTAAATGGATTCATAATTATTTATTTTCAATTTTACAAACATCCTTAAGTTATTTAAAGAGAAGATTCTTATTTTCTCGTTAATTTTGGTAGACAAAGTACTGTAAAAAGTGAAACTACTACATGAGCGAAAATGTTTATATTATAGGTGTAGGGATGATTCGGTTTGCGAAGCTTCCAGGAAGGACTATGAAAAGTATGACTGGTGAATCTGTTGAGGATGCCCTAAAGGATTGTGGTTTGAGTAAAGGTGATTTAGAAGCAGCCTGGTTTAGTAATTCGGGTTGGGGTCAGTCAGAATATCAGCATTGTATTCGAGGGCAAGTTGCACTAAGTACCCATGGTATTGATAAAATACCCATTACGAATGTAGAAAATGCATGCGCAGGTGGAAGTAGTGCATTTCATAATGCTTGGTTGTCAGTTAAAGCAGGTGTTTATAACGTTGCTTTAGCGGTGGGAACAGAAAAAATGTATTTTGACAAACCTCCTGTTGTGAGATCCGGCGGGATACCGGGAATGGGTGCAATGTCCGGATTTATCGCAGGGACCGATGTTGAGGACACTCTTAAAATGATTGGTCAGTTGAAAAAACAAATTGAAGAGGGAAACAAACAAGCAGCTAAGGAGAAAGCAAAAGATACGAAGGAGGGAGGAGAAAAGCCAAAAAAGAAAGATCATTCAATTTTTATGGATTTCTATGCAATGGGTGCTCGAGCTCACATGAAGAGGTACGGAACTACTCAACGTCAAATTGCTGTTATTGCAGCAAAAAATCATAATAATTCTACGATGAATCCATTAGCTCAGTATACATTCCCTCAAACCGTTGAACAGGTTATGGAAGATTATGTTGTGGCATATCCTCTAACAAGAGCCATGTGTGCTCCTACTGGAGATGGTTCAGCAGCTGCAATAGTTTGTTCTGAGGAATTTTTAAATGACAATCCAAGTCTTAGAGATAGAGCAATTTTAGTACGGGCTTCAGTCTTACGATCTGGCTCACGTCAACCATTTAACGGAATAAAAATCGCATCTGATATTGCTTATAAAACAGCTGGTCTTGATCCAGAAGATATTGACGTAGCAGAGGTTCATGATGCAACTGCTTATGCAGAACTTCATATTACTGAAGGGTTAGGTTTCTGCCCTGAAGGGCAAGGTGGTCCATTTGCAGAAAGTGGGGCTACTCAACTCGATGGAAAAGTGGCTGTTAATCCTAGCGGGGGGTTGTTAGCTCGTGGACATCCTATAGGTGCTTCCGGTGTTGCACAGATGTATGAATTGGTAGCACAATTGCGTGGAGAAGCTGGAGAAAGGCAAGTTAAAGACGCTAAAATAGCTCTTGCTCATAATGGAGGAGGCAATTTGGGCCCTGGAGAAGCAGCAATGTGTATACATATTTTTGAGAAACTTTAAAGTTTTTTTATTTTCTATTTTATTCTGTAATTTTGAATATCGAGACTATTTTCAAAATAATCATAGTTATGTTTTAAAATAGTAAATCAAAAATAGTAAGAAAAAAAATATTTTACATATATGGATTAGCATCTCTTTTTAATTTAAGTGTTTTTAGTTCCTTATAATATTCCGGATTAATTTGAAGCGTTTTTTTGAGTTCTTCTAACTTCTTTTTATTTCTTTCTGGCCTAAAAAAATCGAATAATATCATCTTATTTTATCACTTCTTCTATTTTTTATCTACGTTACATAAATATAAAATCATGTATAAATATATATCGAATAATGATCAGGAATTAGTACTAATATGAAAATCTGAATGATCATTTTCATATATATTCTTTTTACAATATGAGAATATCAATTAAATATATTTATAATATAGGATCAAAATTAAAATATCATATATTCTAATAATAAAGTGGGTGCCAGATCATATAAATTATATGATCCGTTCTATCTATTATCAATTTTTTTTTTCAATCTTTTTTCTTGAATTATAGTATTAGTTTTTCACAAATGTTAATTTCCATAATTTCACGAATCACTGTTCGCTAATAGTCTTTAAATTTATATAGGTTATTTTCTATGTATAACAAAATAACATCAAAAATCCTTGTGAACGAAAAACCTTGTGAACAAAAATGACTTATTCGGTGGCAAAATTTCAAGGAGCAGATATTGTTGAAGAGGAAGTACGAGCTCTAAAAAAGTTAGAAAGGAACTATGACGATGGTATCTCGTTAGTTGAGAAATTCTCTTTATGTGATGGGTGGTGTTATTATCCTCAGTTATTCACCGTTAAATCTCACCATGTCGATTTGATCGGACTAACGGACCCTTCTGTATGCGAGGAATGCATAAAGTTTGATGTTGAATGCAGAACATGTGATTTAGTATCATTTCCAGAGATTATCGCTAATTTTAAGTTTTTAAAAAAGCTCTATTTAAATTTTCATCTATACCACGCCTTAAAAACAGTACCAGACTCTTTTAAAGAATTACGATTGCTTGAAGCTCTTTTTATAGTAGACGCGAAATTAATCAGGCTTCCAGATTTCATCGGTGATTATAAAAATCTTAAATATCTTAATTTAAATGGAAACAAATTAACAGAATTGCCCGAATCTATAGGGAACCTTACATCGCTTCAAGAATTAATATTAAGAAGCAACCAACTGTCTTCCCTTCCAGATTCCTTCGCAAAGCTAAAATCTCTACAATATTTAGATTTGAGTTTAAACAATTTTGAATCGCTTCCTGAAATCATTGAAGAAAGGAGATATGAAATGGAAATAATTTTATAACTGTTTTAAACAAGGAAATTAAAAATAGTAGGAAAAAATATTTTAGAAATATGGGTTAGCGTCTCTCTTTAATCTAAGCATTTTTAGCTCCTTATAATATTCTGGATTAATTTGGAGCGTTACTTTGAGCTCTTCTAACTTCTTTTTACCCTTTTCCGGTCGAAATATATTAAATAATGACATTTTTTTTAATCACATTTTTTCTCTTTTTTTTCTAATATGAAGATGTATAAATTCCCGTATAAATCTATGGTATAAAATATATATACACAATAAAAAAGTATAAATAATATTAATTCATCTTATATATTGATTATGGAAAGATTTTATCGAAAAATACAGAAAATAGGGGGTTCGTTAGTAGTAAGCCTGCCGAAAAAATGGACAGAGAATTATGAATTAGATGCTGGTGAATCAATCGGTATGGAAATTCGAAATGATGGCACATTATTAGTTATGCCAAAAATGCAAGAAGTAGGTGAAGTTATACAAGATGAAATCATATTAGAAGCTGATCAATACGTTATCTGGGAACTACTAAAGAAAAGTTTGGCAGGAGAAAGAAAGATAACCATAATTTCAGAAAGGGAAATAAATAAAAGCTTAAGGAAATTTATTAGAAGATATGTCAATAGACTCCCAAACACAGAAATTATCGAGGAAACTGAACAAAAAATAATCGTTCAAAATTTTGGGTACAAAGAGATCCCCACTAAAAAACTGATCCAACGATTGTTATATCTAGTTGTAAATATGTTCGAGGATTTAGAAAACAAATCATTTGAGGATTTAAACGATAATTTCGAGCAATTACGAAACTTCTATTTTATATTAGTCATTCACATTAGAACTTATCTCAGAACAGGAATTTATATATCGTCAACCAGTGAATTTACACCTCTTGAAGCAATGGATTATCGTATGTTCTGTGAAAAAATAGAGGAAATTGGGGAAATATTGAAAGAGCTTCGTTTGAATGGGAAGGTATTAGATCTTTATAAAGAAACCCAACAATATTTTAATGAAGTCATGAATGCATTTTTACAGAAAGACGATAAATTAGCATTTATTGTGTGGATAAAAAAAGATGTACTATTCGATAAAGCAAATAAGTTATTGAGTAACTTGGATTATGAAGATAAAGAGAAAATTAAAAGTATCATGAGAATCGCTCAAAATGTGAAAGATATGGCGGCACTGATCTGAGCATTTTAAGAAGATATTATCCCTTTCTAATCGTATATGGTTAAAATTTATTATGCTATTGAATTTCTCGGGAAATATTTCTTGTAAGATTGGTCTTATACAAAAAAATATAAATACTGAAATGAGATATATGAATTTAATTCAAAAAATTTAACCAAAATTTATTGGTAAGATTATAGTAAGGAAATTATATGTCTCCAAACTATACTGAAAAAGAAGCAGAGGTTTACGAGAGATTCGGACAAGGTATGCTAAGTGTACAACAAAATCCAAATCAAGGATTAGGGACTCTTGCTGAAAATCTAGCAAAAGAAAAACCAAATCATATAGCTCTCCATTATAAAGATGACTCTTGGACTTGGCAAACGCTTAATGAAGAAAGCAACCGATATTCCAATTTTTTCCTGGATTTAGGTTTGAATCCAGGTGAAACTGTAGCACTTATGTTAGAAAATTGTCCAGAATATCTCTTTTCTACAATAGGAATAAACAAGATTCAAGGGATTAGTGCTTTAATAAATTTTAATCAGAGAAGACAGGCACTCAAGCATTCTTTTACTATCGTAGATTCAAAATTCGTCATTTTAGATGGAAAAAATTTACCTTTTTTCAACGAAATTGCTAGTAATTTACCTTATAAGAACGAAAATATTTTTATTATTAACAACCCTAAGAATATTAAGCACGATTATGTGGATTTATCAGACAAGCTCTCATCAATTTCAAGGTTTAATCCCCCTACTTCAAATAATTCAATTTTACGTGAAACTGCATTATATATATTTACTTCGGGAACAACAGGACTTCCTAAGGCAGTAATAATGCAGAATTTCAAAATTTTCACTCAAGGATATATTTTAGGACCTGCTCTTGCCAATTTAACGCCAGAGGATGTTATTTATATCAATACTCCACTCTACCATAATTTTGCAATAGGGGTCACTTGGCCGATAACTCTTCTTTTAGGAGCAACTGCTGTTTTAAGAACAAGATTTTCTGCTTCTGAATTTTGGAAAGATATTCATAAATATAAAATTACATTTATGATATACGTAGGAGAAATTCCGAGATATCTTCTTAATCAACCTCCTTCAGAACTTGAAAAAAACCATACGCTAAAAAAAATGGTTGGTATAGGTCTTCGAAAAGAAATTTGGGAGCAATTTAAGGAACGATTTAAAATTGATCATATTTATGAATTTTATGGTTTGACTGAAGGTCATAGAACTCTTTTCAATGCTGACGAAATACCCGGAATGGTAGGACGACATTCAATGGCAGGGCTCGCTTTAGCGAAGGTTGATCCTGAAACAGGTGAATTCTTCAGAAATGAGAGGGGATATTGCATTAAATGTAAAGCTGGCGATATTGGAATGGCTATGTTCAAATTAGAAAAACGGAGCTTCTTTACTGGGTATAAAGATAAAGAAAAAACTCAGAAAAAAATTTTGCATGATGTTTTTAGAAAGAATGATAGCTATTTCAATACGGGAGATATGCTAAAACTTCATGATGATCTCTGGGTCTCCTTTGCTGATAGATTTGGCGATACATTTCGATGGAAATCAGAAAATGTATCTACAACAGAAGTAGAATCAATTTTAAACTCTTTTCCCGCTATTCAAATGTCAGCAGTCTACGGCGTTGCAATCCCAAATACCGAGGGTAAAGCAGGTATGGCTGCAATTAAGTTAAATTCATCAATTAAATTTGAGATAAATAAGTTTTCTCAATTTGTCCGTGAGGTCTTACCTGGATACTCGATTCCCATCTTTATTCGATTCTGTGATGAACTTGAAATCACAGGACCATATAAAATAAAGAAAATTACTCTTAAGCGTGAAGCGTATGATATTGATATGATTAAAGAAGATATGTTGCTTTGGGATTCTGGATCAAAGAATTACGTCTCTTTCACTAAATCAGCATATAAAAAAATAATAGATGGTAAATTTGGTGATTTAGATTCAAAAATAATCATTCCAACATAATTCTAATCTTCTTGAAAGGATTTTATGAGACATATTCATAGGTGAAATAATTTAAATATCGAAACTATTTCCTCCCACTTTAAATAAGTAAAATACTTGAAATCGAATGTTTAGAAACAAGAGATATATATTAAATATAGCAAATTTATTTATATTTAGATTTTTTAGGTTTACTTATTATGATTTCATGGATTTTAGGTGGAATTATATTATTTTGGATTTTACTAAACAGGTTTTCCCAAGATGGAAAAATTGAGGGCGAACCTCTTGGAATGCCACGTGGTACTGTTCGTGCATTGATTACTCTCATGATTGTGTCTTTTCCTTTTGGATATTTACTAACTGGCGAACCTATCCCACCATTGATTATTAATGCAATATTTATTGTAATAGCTTTTTACTTTGAAGCAAGGAAGAGTTCTGAAGAAAATATTAAAAAAATTATCGATGAGCTAAAATCTACAGATTTAAAAACCATAGATTTGAAAAAGGAAAAAAAGCCACTATATTTACCGAAGTATACAGTAAGAATTTTATTAGTTGTAATGCTTGTGATTATTCAAGTTTTAATATTTGTGTTGCCAGATATTACTTTTCAAATAACAAATACTCTTGCCGATATCTTACTAATAGTTGGTCTTTTTATGATAGGTGCTTTATTTAGATCCATTGCTAAAGCCAGAGAAAAAAAAAATCTGAGAGAACAAATTGCTGGTATGGATGCTTCTCTTAGCGATGTTGAGATTATTGAAAATTTAATGCATAAAGAACCAAGTTGGTGGAAAAGTACAGGAAAAAGCCTAATATCTATAATTATGTTAATTACTATTACTACAGCGTTATTTTTCTACACATTTGATATTGATTATCAAATAATATCTTTAACTCAATATGGGATTGAATTAACCTTACGGGGTATTTTGTTGCTCCTTATAAACGTATATTATGGTTTTAGAGATTAAAAAAAAGAATATAGTAAATAATATTAATTTTTTTTCTTAAATTCTTATTTAAATTTTACAAATGAAATTCTGTCCCTGTTACTCCTATTGTGTGAGAGGGATGACGAGCCATTACTTTATTAAAATTGAAGCCAGTACAATGCATTCCGCTAACAATACTTGGACTTAATCGTTCAATGTAATCAACTTTTTTCTCAATTTTCTCCTCTGAATTCCATTCTTCATGAAATCCTCCTATTACAGCATAGATTTTGTCGATTCCTGTTATTTTTTGAGCATGTTTAATAATATTTACTATACCACAATGACCACATCCAGTAAGAATCACTAAGCCCTTATCCTTAATGTTTATATAAACCGAGATTTCATCTCTAAAGCTATGTTCTTTAAATTCCTTTTGACTTTTCATTATATACACACCTGGTGTCAATTCACTTTCATCAATCAACTCAATTTCTCCACTAGTAATTATCCCATCATATAACTTAATAGGTTCATTAGTTTCAATTAATTTTACTCCATATTTATCTGCTAAATTAGTAATCATGTTTTTATTTAATGGTGGTAATTTTCTACTCATGGCAAATGTATCTTTTTCTTCTTTCAACGCTATCGCTAACTTATCAGCAGGAACAATTTCTCCTGTTTTTTTTACAGCTATAAAGAATTGTTCATAACAGAGAGGACTCAAGTAAAATTCACAACCTTCTTTTAATAAAGGAATCACATTTGGTAGACTACCGAAATGATCGAAATGCCCATGAGTTAATACCATTTTATCAACTTCACTCAAATTAATATTAAACAGTTTACAGTTCTCTATAATAGTTCCAGCTGGACCTCCTGTGTCAATTAAAATGTATTTAGGCTGTTCTCTGTCAACAATTTTAATCATTATAGATAAACCATGTTCTCCTTTAGCTCTAATTGCAACAGCACCAGGATATTTAACTTTATCTATTAGGTTCATTTTGGGTAAAATAGTAAGGCTTACTTCATTGGTAGTCAGAACTTTCACCATAGCATTCCCTGATTCAATATTTCCAATATCCATATTGGCTTTTTACCTCTTTATAAAACTATAATTTGAAATAGATTTATTATATTATTATATGGTTCTTAGTTAAAATTATTAATAGAAAACTGATAGATCTTTATAATAAATAATATCAATCAATATTATTTCGAATAGATATCTAACACCACACGAAATATGAGTGTATGAAGATGGAAAGTGAGTTAGAAGAACTTAAAGAGCTTTCAATAGCTAAAATTAAAGTCAGTTATAATAGATCAATCGACTTGGAAGCAACACATACTATACTTTGGGATAAATCTGAGAAGAGTAGGAAAATCAAACTATTAGTTCTATTAATTTTAAGCTTTATTGCAGCAATTTCATTAATTTTTACGGCATTTTCTAATAATTTTACAGAATTTAGAGTATATCTCCTTTTCGCAGATATAATCGCTTTATTTATTATGATTATAATTATTTGGGATACGATCCAAGTATTCACAGGCAGATATGGAGATCATGGTCATATTGTGAATGCAGCATTACAATTACGTGAGCTAAGCATGAGTTTTTTACAGTATAAATTAGATAATCTGGATAAACAAGGATATATTGATGAATTAAAATCTCTTGAAATTAATGATAGGACTCTTAAAGATAGAAGTGCTAAATATACAAAAAAACTTTCAAATAAGATAATGAATGTTATTGATAAAAAAATTGAAGATCTCAAGAGACAAGGAATCAAAAAATATTTCATGACTCAGGAAGAAATTGAATCTGCTACAGAAAAGCTACAAAAATATACAGCATTGAGAACCTGGATAAAATTTGATTAATATACTTTCATTAAGGTCAAAAACTAGTTATGTTGAACAAATGTAATATTTGCGGAATGATTCGATCTACCAAAGATTTAGTCTTAGGAGAAGACGGAAGTTCATACATGTGTTTTAAGTGCTGGAATGATATATTAAAGATAAAAAGGAAAAATCCAAGGAATAAATCAGTAAGAGCATAAATAAGTGTACTTCTCAAGGTCGAACTTTTTTATTTTAATATCTTCATCAGAGTCTTCTCTTGGAATGAGTGGCATTTTTATTACTAGTTTCCACTTGTCTAAATATATGTTGTTATAAAACATGTTCTTACATTTATCCCAATCGATAAACTTTTGTATTGCTATATGATTTTTTTTTACTGCTGGGATTATTTCCATATTTTTACAACAATATTTTTTTTAATTCTGCTAGATTTTGAAATGGATAAAATCCTTAATTATAGAAACTGTTGATGCGCTTTGTATTACTCTGAACCCTTTAATAGAGAATTTTCTTTTAACGTCGGTGCCATCTATATTAAACAAAAGGAACTATTTAAATCTTTAGTTTAATTTAAAAAAAAGGTGCTATGGGTAGATCTATTTAAATTTGAACTTTATATTTAAAGCATTTAAAGAAAACTGTCTATTTTTTAATTAAAAAGAAGTTTTAATAAAATAATTAAGATATAGATTTTATGAAAAAAATATGCCAATCATCAGTGAAATAGAATTAAAATCCTTTATTGAAAGCGAAATAATCAAGGATATTAAAAAAGTTAGAGGAAAAAGAGCACCAATAGCTGAGCTCATTGATAATACGCTTATTTCTTTACCAGTAAAATCTATATATGATATGAACGAATTTATTAAGAGATTTTATTTTATTATCGTAAAAAGTCATTTAAAACAACCAAAACTGCGATATTTTTTAGCAATTACACTAGCGGCTAATAGCTCTGATTTACTTGTTCAGCTTGCGAAAGGATTCGCTATTAAAAATGATTTAAAATTAATTCAATATTCCATTTATCCTAAGACATTAAGAACTCAATTACTTTCTATGAAAGAAATCAAAAGTCCAAAAGACTATAGCAATTCTATTGAAATTTTAAAAGCATTTAGAAAAGATTTCCGAGAAAAATTAATAAAAATAAAGAAACTTGTAGAAAATGAATAATTTTTAAGTATAAATACAATAATATTATTAATTATTTTTATATCCCAAAGTTATTTAATTTACAAAATCAAGGAAATGAGCAAAAATGTCACTAAGGGAGAACACAGTTAAAATTGTCAGTACCCTTGGACCAGCCTCCAGCTCTAAACAAATGTTAAAAAAATTAACTGAAGCAGGGGTAGATATATTCCGTTTAAACTTCTCGCATGGTACACATGACGAAAAAAGAGAATTAATTAAAAAAATTAGAGGAATAGATGATTATGTGGGAATTTTAGCCGATATTCAAGGCCCAAAAATTAGAGTTGGGGTGTTTAAAGATGAAAAAGCCTATAATTTAAACATTGGACAAGAAGTTAAAGTTTTTGAGAAAGAGATTGAAGGAGATCAAGATCAATTCTCAATACCATTAGATGGATTTTTGAACATTATGAGAGTTGGGGATATATTTTTTGTAAATGATGGGATTATCAAGATTAGAGTAAAAAATAAGCTAGAAGATCATATTATTGGAGAAGTCTTAGCTGGTGGAATGATTAGCAATAGAAAGGGAGTTAATATTCCATCAGGCGAATTACAGCAAAGAGTTCCCACAGAAAAAGATATTAAAGATTTAGAACTTATTGCTGAGTTAGATCCAGAATACGTAGCAATTTCTTTTGTTTCAGATAGTAGTGATATACTTCATGTGAAAAGAATACTTGAAAATCATGGAAATGATAATATTAAACTCATTTCTAAAATTGAAAGACCCATTGCTTTAGATAATTTTGATGCCATACTAGAAGTAAGTGATGGAATAATGGTAGCTCGAGGTGATTTAGGTGTAGAAATTGATCCTGATAAAGTGCCTTTAAAACAAAAAGATATGATTTACAAATGTAATAAGGAAGGAAAACCTGTCATTGTCGCAACTCAAATGCTCGAATCTATGATTAACGCACCTATCCCTACTCGAGCTGAAGCTAATGATGTATTTAATGCGGTTTTTGATGGGAGTGATGCTGTAATGCTCTCAGGTGAAACGGCAGTAGGCAAGTTTCCTATCAATGCTGTACAATATATGAATCAAATTGCTAAAACAGCAACTGAAAATATGCCACGGAGAGTTCCAGATGAATTTGATTCTGATAGACTTACCCACACACAGACTTTAGGACACGCGATTCATGCTTTAGCAGAAGAAATGCAAGAGTTAAATTTCAGGGGGAAAATTCTTGTTATTACACGGAGAGGGTATGGTGCACGAATGATAGCTAAATATCGTCCTCCATTACCGATTGTCGCAATTACGCCTTTAAAGAGGACCGCACGTGAATTAGGGCTTGTTTGGGGAGTACAACCAGTCCATATAGAAAATATTGATTTTTTCCATATGGATGCTGAAGAAATAATAGAACAATCAGTAAAGCACGCTGTTGGTATTAATTTGCTTGACGAAAATGAACATGTAATTATCTTATTGGTCTCAAGGAAATTTGAAAGGAGGGGTAATTTAGTTGGCTTTTATTACGTAGGAGAGATATTAGAACCACGATCTTAAAGGAACTATTTTTTCAACAAACTCAAAATTAAAAGTTAATTAAATTTCCCTATCATGCCTATTCCTTAACATTCTTTAAATATTTGTGTGCTTAATATATCATATCTAATTTTTTAAGATTGTTATAGAAAAAAGAGGATAAGAATATGGGAATTGAAGAAGGAAACCCCAATTGGTCAAAATACGAAAAATTTGTTTCTGATCTGGGGAAATGGGCATGGATCATCGGAATTATAAGCGGAATTAGCTCTTTTATATGGGGATTTTATGGAGCAACAGTTGTTGGCACTTTTTTATTAGGAATTGGCATTGAGGGTTTTATTTTTATGATCATCGGTGGTGTGATTACAATTGTAATATCATATGCCATTATTAAACCAAAATTTTCTGATAAATGTGCCGATAAAGATTGGGATTTTCTATTAGATTGGGTTATTGAGTTGGGAAACTTTAGATTTCCATGGATGCTTTTTTGGTTTATAATTCTTGAAATTTTCACTTGGTGGGGTGGAATACCAATATTAATCGTTGCTCTCTTTCTACTATTTACTGGCCCAAAAAAGTATGAGTGGCGTACCAAATAATTCAATTTTTTAATTCAAAATTTTTACTTATTAATTTTGTTTAGAGATTCACGTATAAATCAAATTCAGGGGTAAATAAAAAATCATGAGTCTTTAAAGGTATATAAACAGTGTTATTTTTGTGATTCATGATTTTTTAATAAAAGTATTGTAATTAAAAAACTAAAATGTATGATACTCTTAAGATTCACGATAAAAAAATTTATTCAGGAATGAAAGTTGGAGGCTCTCATTCTTGGAATTATAATAATGGAAAATGGTTTGAAACTAAAAAAGCTCCTGACAAATGGATCTTTACCTTTGACAGTCTTAAAACAAGATTAACACCTGCTCCAAGAAATTCGGGAGCAGCTAGAAAAACGAAATTTCATTGGTACATTATTGCTGATCAAATAGCTACTAAGATTGATGAGAACTCTTATATGACCTCTATGAAAGGAGTTAAATTTAAAATCGGTCATAAGCGACCATACTGGCGTACATTTAGTTATAATTATCCCAATGCATTATATACACAAAAAGAGCGTGTTATACAAATATTAGAAGAACTACTAAAAGAACTCAAGGAAAACTAATATTTTTTTTCAATACAACAAAATGTTAATAATAAGAAAAATCTTCTATATCGTTGTGGGGTTGGTACTTAATCTTGAAGCTGTAACATCGGCAACAGAAAAATTCTACATGATCACTATTCCAAATATTTGTTAATTTTTCGATGTCATTTGGATTGACATTTTTAATAAAACTATCATAATCCAGTACTTTTCCACACTTAAAGCACTCTCGTTCTCTCAAATTAGTCTTACCTTAAAAATAAATAAAAAAAAGATCTATGTTAGAATTTTTCATAATGTACTATTTTCTCCAAAGGTTTACGATCGGTAATTTCACCTTTAGATTTCACGGGATACCCCAGTGGTGTTAGGCCCATTACCTTGTATTTATCTGGAATATTTAATACTTCTTTAACTTTCCTTTCATTAAACCATCCAATCCAGCATGTTGCTAAGCCTTCAGCTGTTGCAGCTAATATTAGATGTTCAAAGCAAATACCAAAATCTACACCATAGTACTTTTCACCATTCAAATTAGTTCCAGAAGTTTTCTCAGAAACTATTCCTACTATGAACATAGGTGCTTCAGTAAATTTTTGCCTTTGTCCTACTGCTTGCCAAACTGCCTTAACATTCTCTGGTTCTTGAACCACAATATATGAAACGCATTGTGAATTGGCCCAAGTTGGCGCTAAACGGGCTGATTCTAAAATTCTGTCAACTTTTTCTTTTTCAGGCATATCTGGTTTAAAAACTCGATAGCTTCTCCTTTTCCTAACTACTTCATAAAATTCCATTATAAGATCTCTCAGTATTTTTATAGAAACTTGATAAGTTAAGGGATTGACAAGATTTTAACTTTATTATTAGAATCAATTATTCAATCATCAATCATTCTTATATGACCCTTTGGGCATTCACCATAATTAAAATCATAAAATCCATCATCATATTCTTCTCTTGCATTTTAATGCTCCCAACAATAAATCTCATCACATTCAGGGCAATATGTATCCACTCCTTCAAATGAATGATATTTTTGCATGAAATTATGAACGCCTAAAAGGTTCTTTTTCTGTAAAATCTTAAATAATATCTCTGCTAATTCAACTTTTAAGGAGGTTTCAAGTGTAATCCCCCTAAACACAAGAGATTCCTTTTCATCTAATCTTCTATAACCAATTTTAAATTTAACAGCAATTTTACTACATACAGAACAAGGAAGGTGATATTCTAAATCAGATACTTTAATCACTCTTTTTTTAGGCTTCACAAATTCTTTTTCAGGTAATAAACTCTTAAAAACAATCCAAAACGAGTCCCAACATTCTTTAAAAGCTGTTTTAATCTTTTCAATAAGAATTGACGGTTCTTTACTATGAAACATTTTGAGTTCACTCATTATTTGAGAAAGGCGATTTCTGGCAGCACATAAGAAACTTTTTGAATTGTCAACGTTTTTCAAATCAGGTTCCCCTTCTGTAATCGCTGTAAGTACTTCCCAAGCAGAAACAGCATTATGGAAAAATTCCTTAACGTCAGCAGTCCATATATTTCTAGTTGAATCATCCAGATCTTTAATGGATTTTAAGTGATTTATTATTTCCTCTTTAGTATCTTCAATTTTTTAAACATAATCACGAAGATTCCATATCTTATCTAACATATTGTTATTTTTTTTTATGTGATATCATTATTATTAAATCCATTCTTAAATAATTTGATTCTAATAAAAATACTATCTAAAATGATGTTAATTTAGAAATTGAAGAGATTAGGAAATATAAAAATGAATGATTTAACTTTAGAAGCAATTAAAAAAGCTCATCAAAAGATTAAAGGATTTATTAGAAAAACTCCTCTCATTCATTCAGGATATTTTAGTAAATTATGTCATAGTAATGTTTATTTGAAGTTGGAAAATTTACAACTCACTAATGCTTTTAAAATTCGTGGAGCCTTAAACCGTATGTTACAGTTGAGTTCCAATGAAAAGATACATGGAATTATTACAGCCTCATCGGGAAATCACGCTCAAGGAATAGGATTAGCAGCACAACATTTAGGAATCCCTGCTAAAATCGTAGTTCCTATTAATATTTCTGAAGTTAAATTAAATAAAATCAAAAAATACGATGTATCTATCATTCAAGAAGGAGACTTCAATGAAATTGAGACAAAAGCAAGGAACTTGTCTATAAAAGAGAATATAACTTATATTAGTCCGTATAATGATATTAATATTATAACGGGTCAGGGAACAATAGCTCTTGAAATTTATAAGGATCTTAAAAATGTAGATATAATAATTGTCCCCATCGGAGGGGGCGGCTTAATCTCTGGAATCGCTTTCACTGCTAAATCCCTAAATCCAAATATTGAAATAATTGGTGTTCAAACTAAAGGAGCCTCAACTATGTATGAATCTTGGAAAGTTGGTAAAATCGTAGACATCGAAGAATTTAATACTATAGCAGAGGGACTGTTAGGTGGGCTTGAATCTGATGCCATTACTTTTGAGATAATAAAAAAATGTGTAGATGAGATTGTGTTGGTAAAGGAGGATAGTGTTGAAAAAGCAATCTACCTTTTGTGGGAGAATGAAGGTCAAATCGTTGAAGGGGCTGGAGCCACGGTCGTTGCTCATATCCTCGAGAAAAAACAAAAGTTCCTAAGTAAAAATGTAGTAGCGGTGATAAGTGGCGGTAATATTGAAGAATCAGTGTTTAATGAAATTTTGAAAAAATATTAATTTTCATTATTAATAGGATTTATCGATTTATAATGCTTACACTACTTCTACTTAGAAGTTTTGAAAAAAAAGATGTTGAAATAAGAATTAATCTATATATTTAACGATTTCTTCTAATGGTTTTCGAGGCCTTGGCTTAGGGATTGCTCCCTTTGGATATCCTAATGGAAGAACAGTTAATAAATCATCACTTTCTTTAAGATTTAGTAGACTTTTTACATTATCTCGGTTTATCCTACCAATCCAGCATGTTCCAATACCATATGACCACGCAGCTAAAGCTAATTGTAATGAAACAAAACATGTATCATGAAGATACCAATTTGGCGATAATTCCTTGTCTCCAACAATTGCTATCAATAGAGGTGCTCCTGAAGCAAAAGGGCCAGTAGTGCATTCCTTAGCAATTTTTTCAATTAATTCTCTATTTCTAATGACGTAAAAAGTCCATGGTTGCCTATTTCTAGCACTCATACACCATCTAGCTGTATCAAGAATATTAGTTAAAATATCATCATCAATAGGCTTTGATTCATAACTTCTTATACTTCTTCTGTCCTTTAACAATTTAATCTGCTCGCTTTCACCCATTTAAAAAATCCTCATATGTTTATAATCAATTTTAATAATCCCAAAAAATGAAAGATGTCATTTAATCCTTTTCAACTTCTTCTGGTACAATTCTTTTACCAAGTTGATAATAATTAAAATCACCTCCCGTTGCCCATATAATAGGATGAATTTTTCTCCAATCTAGTTTATCACCCGTTAAGCAATGAGGATTTGCATATGATTTAATAACTTCACCTATGATACCTTCATTAGGGTCGTAATCGAGAATTTCAGCTACTCTACACTCTATGTTCACAGGACATTCGCTTATCATAGGAGCCGTTTGTAATTCTCCATAAAAAGTGTTAAAGATTGAAGATTTATCGAAATCATGACCAGACTTGCTGCCACAAATATCTGTTTCAGCTAAAATATCTTCATTTGGGACATTTACACTAAAAGTCATATTTTCATGAATACCAATCCTAGTGTACCGCTTCTTGTATAGACTAAAGAATATATATCTCCCGAAGTCGAAAGGACATATATATCCTATCACAAGGTAATTCGGTTTTTTATTAACCAGAGCGCCTACCAAAACAACTGGTAAAGGACTTAAGAGATTTCCTTTAATTTCTCTTTTCCTTGATTTATTCATATCCATATACAATCAATTTAGAGATAAAAATGATTAATTTATTAGGTTCTTCTAATATATAAAAAGATAATGAGATTTTTTATAAATTGTATCATTTAATTGACTCTTCTTTTAAAACCAGTTTTTTCTCTTGAAATTCTTCTGTGTTCTCATCTATAGGAATTTTGTGGAGGTGACCATGATATATTATAACTCTATAATTTTGCTTGTTATTAATTGCCTCTTCTGGCATATGAGATTAAATAATAGGAATTTATAAAAATAAGAATAGACACTTAATTTTCAAATTAGTTTTGTCTCAATTCGCACTATAGCTTGTTTTAATGTTTCTAATTTTTGTGAAATTGAAAACCTAACATAATCAGATCCCGGATTTCTATTTTTATATTTACCATCATAAAAACTGGATCCTGGAACCACCGCAACACCCTCATCTTTTACTAAAAAATCTGAAAATTCTAAATCATCCATGCCAAATTGAGAAATATTAGCAAACATATAATAAGCACCTTCTGGTTTAAACACCTGCATTCCTATTTTTGTAAGTTGGTTATAAAAATAGTCTCGATTCGTTTGATATCTATTCCTAAGGTTATTGAAATATGAAGAATCTAAAGTAAAAGCATTTAACGATGCATATTGCAATAATGAGGGAGCACAAACAGTAAGGTAATCATGAACTTTTCTGATACCTTCCATCAACTCTTTATTTGCTGCTACATAACCAATCCTCCATCCTGTTACTGAAAATGTTTTACTAAAACCACTAACCGTGATGGTTTTTTCATGCATAGAGTCAAAACTACCAATACTTTGATGTTTTAGGTTGTCAAATAAAATATATTCATATATCTCATCTGTTATTGCGACGATATCATAGTCTATACACAAGTCTGAGATTGTTTTGAAGTCTTCTGAAGAGAATACCTTGCCAGTAGGATTATGAGGTGAATTTACAATTATCGCTTTGGTGTTTCTCGTAATGCTATTTTTTAATCGTTCCTCATCAACATTATAAGTATCTTCTGCTAAAGAGACAAAAACAGGTTTGCCTTGAGCTAGATATGTTATTGGAACATAATTTTCATACCAAGGCTCAAGAATTAAAATCTCATCTCCTGGATTTGTAATGGCAAAGATGCTTGAAGCAATTGCTTCACTGGCACCACATGTTATTGTAATTTCATTATAGGGATCAACTATTATTTTATTGTAGTCTTGAAGTTTCCTAGCTATTTTTTCTCGTAAATCAACTCTACCATATGTAACCGAGTATTGATGCTCCTCTTCCTCAATTCCTATTTCTATACCTTTTATAAGTTCTAAAGGAGGGGAAAAATCCGGCATTCCCTGAGAAAGGTTGATCGCATTATTTTCGATAGCTTTCCTCGTCATTTCTCTAATTACAGATTCTTGAAAAAAATCTAGACTTTTTGATATAGGATTCATATAAATTTATCCACCTAAATATTGAAATAGAATTTAATCACAATATATACTCAAATTAAGCAAAAAATTAAAAATCTTAAGAAAATAAATATTTAACATAAAAAACTGATATTCGTCTCTGATATTTATGAATCTAAAAGAGCTTAAAGATAAAATAAAGCAAATTGCGTTTAATGAGGGTGCAAAATTAATAGGAGTTGGTAGCCAAGAACGCCTAAAAGAGGCACCTCCATCTGGAAATATGGATTATTGTTTACCAGGTAGCCAGAGCTGTATAATATGGGCATATCCAAATCCTATTGAAGCACTTGAGAATTATTTTGCAAAGAAAGAAAGAATGAGTATTAAAAAAGCACAGCAGATTGGATATGCTGGTTCATGGAGAACAGCTTTAATTATCTCAGAATTCATCGAAAAAAATTCAGATTACATAGCATTTCCAGTGATACCAAATGCGAAATATAGGCCAAGGGAAGATATTCCTGACTATATTATGGGAGATATACGATATCCTGACTTTTCATTGAGGTATGGAGCTGTAGCCGCAGGATTAGGTCATCTAGGATGGTCAGGAAATTTAGTAACAAAAGAATATGGGGGATCTCTTTACCTGGGTGGAGTATTGACTACAGCACCTCTTGAACCAGACCCAATGGCTGAAAAAAATTATTGTAATAAATGTAAAATCTGCACTAAAGTATGTACAACAGGATATTTTTCTGAAAATGAACAAGAAGATATGCAACCAGTAATTATTGGTGGATTTAAAGAAATCTATGCAAAAAGAGGTACCTTTTCTCAATGTGGAATAGGCTGTGCTGGGTGGTATGGGCTTTCTGAGGATGGTTCTTGGAGTACTTGGACTCCTGGTCATGTAAGTTTGAAAAATATTCCAGAAGAAGAGTGGCGGAACAGTGACTTTCGAAGGAACCTCTTTATGAAAATTTTGTCAGATAAGGATACACCTGAGAATATTCGAAAATTCAACCAGACAATTGCAAAATCCTTTGCTAATGTGGGAGTACTTGAAAATGTAGGACTTCGTCCATTTTCCAATACAAATCCCAGATGTGGGAACTGTAATTTCATCTGTGTTGCTGATCCTAAAAAAAGAAAAGAACTTTATAATATGCTGATTAATTCAGGAAAAGTCTATATTGATAAGGATGGACGAGAATTTGTAAAACAATTTAATAATGACGGAAATGAGATTATACATTATCCGCCATCCGAGAAAGATTTTTTCACGGAAGAGGAATTTTCTGAAATAGATGGTATTAGAAAATTCTAGTTTATCTTTTCTTAGTTTAACGTTCTGGTGGTTTAATTAGAAATGCAATAATCGCAGCTCCAACTGACATTAGTCCCATAACTATAAAAAGTATTAAATAACTTCCAAATATTGAAACAAAAGCACTTACCATTGTTGCCCCTATAAATCCAGCAATACCATATGCTGTGAACACCATACCATAATTAGGTCCTAAATTTTTTGAACCGAATATGTCAGTAGTAGCAGTAGGAAATAAACTAAAATTGCCTCCGAAGCAGAAATAAATAGCACACGTCATTATTAGGAAATAAATCTCATTAATATTTGTTGTAAAGTATATAAACAATAGTATTGACTGTGTAATAAACATCAATAACATCGCTCTTTTGTATATTATAATATCCGCCATCTTTCCCCATATTATTCTTCCTAAACCATTAAATAGCGCAGCTAAACTTCCAATTAATACAAAATCAGCTGTTCCAATAGTATAAATGAAATTGTCACTTGCATCTACTGTCTTTGCAAAGGCTGCATACGATCCTATCACCATCAACCCAGAAATCGCACTTAATATAAATGTAGCCCAAAGCATCCAAAATTGAGGTGTTTTTATCGTTTGACTACGTTCAAATTCAAATCCTGAAATACCACTTTTCTCAGAAGGAGCTGGAGGAATCCAACCTTCTGGTTTCCAACCTTCAGGAGGATTACTTAAAGTGAACGCTCCACCAATTATTAGGATTAAATATATCATTCCCAGAATAATAAACATTAGAGGAATGTTATTAGAAATAGTCGGTTCGAAATTTGGATGATCTGTTTCAAGATTTGTAGGATTTGCTAATGCTTTTATTACATAATTAAAAATAAATGATCCGGCTCCAAACCCTGCAACAGCAATCCCATTTATGAAACCTTTTTTATCCGGGAACCATTTACCTGCGGAAGCTATAGGACACACATATCCAAATCCTATTCCTGCCCCAAAAATAATACCGTATGTGATGAGCAAACCGATAAATGTGGTCATGAATGCTGATAATATAACACCACCTCCCATTAGAACACCTCCAAGAATAGCGATATTCCTTGGGCCATATCTTTGTTGTAATTGACCAGCAAAAATCATGGTTACTGCAAACGATAATAACCCAATACCAAAAATAAAAACAGTTACCTCTTTAATTTCACTTAAATACGGACTAATAAATACAGTAAGTGTTCCCCAAGAATAAATCGTCCCTAACGCTAATTGGATCATGATCGCTCCAATGACAACAATCCAGCGATTTCTTATTTTTTGCTCCTCATACATTATTAATTGTCTTATAGAGATCTTCTATTTTTGAGAATTATTTGAGGGATAAAAATTTTGTATTAATAGTTTATAAATAATAGCGTTTTAATTTCTTCTGATAGAGTGAAATATATTTCTTTATAGAATAAGTAAAAAAAAATTTTGATCTTATTCATGACAATAACCTTTTCATATTTTGATTATAATTATTTTTTTGTCATTATTACAGTGTTATGGATCATTCAGAGTGGTTCTTTAGTTGCTGGAAGTCATTTTTTAAAAGGAGAAGAAGATGCCCCTAGATTTTTGAATAGTTTATTTATTGCTGGAATTATAAGTATCTTATGGTACATTACAAGATTCTTCATACCTACTGGGATTAGCATAACATCAGAGTCGGATAAATTAACATTTTTTTCAATAGTGTTAATATTATATATTATTTTACCTAATTCCATCTTTATAATTGTCGGAGTTGCTTTTCTAATTTTCTTCTATAAAAATATAGATTTTTACAAGAAAATGTTGATATACACACCAATTCTTATAATTGTTGGAGGTGTTTTAAGGCTGACAGTTCATTCCTTGATGCAATATTTCATATATCAAAATGATATTGAAGCTTTATTTGATTTTAATGATTATGCTTTAGCTTTAGAAATATTATCTCTTTGTCTTCAATTAGCAGCGATAATAATAATATTCCTATATGCAATTTACTTAAATAATAGGTTTTTTTTGACTTTTAGCTGTTTATTCTTTGTGCAAATATTATATATACTCATTCCTATACAACCTTATGTGTGAATAAAACAAAGTTATAAGTGATTAGATATAGAAAGAATAGAAAAAAGCAATATGTTTTTTATCCCATTGGTGGGAGGAATCCTATGTATTATTACGATTTTTAGCTCTGCAATATACCTCCCCACATATCCTAATATCTATTATTATTGGATTTGGGGATTAGAAGATTTTGATGGATTATCATTCAATACTGAAAAGCTTGATATCTTAATTATCGGCATAATTATTGGTATGTTGATTCTAATAAGTGGAATTAAATTAGTATACTCTGCAAATATTGTTAGGACTGAGAAAAAATCTTTTAATGATGAAAATAAAACCTGGGTTTTATATCCCTTACTAATAATTTCAGGAACGTTATTTTGGATTATCTATGTTGATAATTTTGGGGATGGTTATTTCGTACCTGAGGGCTATAAAGTTTTAGACTATGCTATTATAGATTTTGGCGTAACCGGAGCAATATCAGGCGCAAGCTTGACGATTCTAGGATTTATATTTAATAAAATTATAATAACTACAAATATTATGGATTATCTTTTAATAAGACCAAAGGATAAAATTATCATTCCTCATAAAAAACTTCCTACACATGAAATACAAAAAACCCAGAATTTAGGAGCCCTTAACTATTGTCCTAGGTGTGGATTTAAAGTTGATTATACCTCTAAATTTTGTCCTGGATGTGGATTTCAGTTTTAGTAATAATAGCAGGAATTAAAAAAATAGTTCTTATTTTCTAATGTATTTTTTATTTCATAAAATTCAAGATTTGGGTATTTAACTGGGTAGTTAAATTCTTAATTTTTAAATGAGCAAATCTTAAATTCCTACTTACAATTTATTATCTAATGTGAGGTGATTAATATGACTAAAGTCGCAATTATTTGTACGAACAATCATATTGACGGAGTAAATAAATCATTAGAGCTATTAGGAATTAATCCCATTAAAGATAAAAATGTGGTATTCAAACCAAATTTTAATACTGCTGATCCACCCCCCGCATCAAGTTCAATGGATACCGTCAAACAAATTCTTATTAAAATGAAAGAAATGGGTGCAAAGTCTATTACAGTTGCAGAACGGAGTGGTCCTGCCAAAACATCTGAGACGTTTGAGAAAAAAGGATTATATGCATTAGCAGACGAATTAGGTTTTAAGATCGTTGATTTAACTGATATTTCTGATGATGAATATGTCCTTAAAAAAACTGAAGATTGTCATTGGAAAGATGGATTCCTGTTTGCTAAAATTTATGATGATGCGGAATGCATCGTTGAAACTTGTTGCTTAAAGACTCATATGTATGGGGGTCACTTTACCTTATCACTTAAGAACGCCGTAGGATTAGTGCATAAAAAATATATGGGGGAATTGCATTCTTCAAAGAATCAAAGGAAAATGATTGGTGAAATTAATGCTGTATATAAACCTGACTTGATCATTATGGACGGCATTATAGCTTTCGTAGATCGTGGACCAATGGAAGGTACCCGTAAAGATGCAAATGTCTTTGTTGCGGGTACAGATAAAGTTGCAATTGATGCTGTTGGAGTTGCACTATTACGAATTCTTGGTACCACTCCTGAAGTAACAAAAGGTCCAATCTTTGAGCAAGAACAAATTAAAAGAGCAGTAGAACTAGGAGTAGGAATAACATCTCCTAATGAAATTGAATTTATAACTGATTCTGAGGAAGCTGAAAAATTAGTTGTTCAGATAAAAGAAAAACTCACGGAATGAAAATTAGAGAAAATTTATTCTAACAATTTATTAAGATCTTCAATTAACTCATTAACTTCTTCTCTATTTAAGCTTATTTTTACTTTCCCTCCACCTGGATGAGAAAAAGTGAGAATATATTCATTATTTTTTCTTACTACAGACCATTTTTGATCTTCAGGCATACTATAAGACGGAGATAGCCAATCAGAAGCCTTAAATTCCGCAATCTGGAGTAAAACCCCAAAAGCATCTTTTGGATGAATGAAAAGTTCTTTCCACCTTTCTCCATAATTTTGGAATCCAAAGTAAGGGATATTATTTTTTTCAAGAATTTCTCTTGTCATATTAATATCCGGTGTCTGTAAGACAAGATGATGTATGCCCCCTTCTTTATCCTTCAAAAAGTTTTCTAGAAAACTACCTTTTCCGGTTGGCTTTATTATTTCAAACCGAGAAAGATCTCCTAAGGCAAAAGTCTCCCAATAGTACTTTAGATGATTATCTGTACCGTTATACTGTGAAACAGCTCCAAGAATTTTTGTAAAAAATTCGACAGCTTTATCGTAATCTTTAACCGCTAAAGAAACATGATCAATTCTTAAAATCATAAATGGTAATGTCTTTCAAATTTAAAATTTTTTATCTTTATTGCTGAATATTAAATTAATCTTGATCTAAGCCCAATACTGTCTCAATTAGAAATCTTGAAGTTTATGTCTAGAATATTTATATATCAATATAACTAATATTATTGTACTCAATATCAAATTGAAAATCGTTTTCAATAAAATTATTAAGGATAAAATGTATGGAAGAAACTCAATTAACAAAAAAAGAAGCAGATTACCTTGAAAGGCTTAATCAAATAATTGAAGAGGTGATCAAAAATCCGAATCGGAGCCCAGGAATTTTAATAGAACAACATGCTGAAAATATTCCTAATAGAACTGCTTTATTATATAAGGATCTTTCATGGACTTGGCAAGCTTTAAATAAGGAAAGCAATAAAATTGCCAATTATTTTCTCAAAATTGGGAATAATCCTGGTGATATAATTGCAATGATGATGGAAAATTCTCCCGAATTTCTTTTTATTACGATAGGTATTAATAAAATACAAGGTATCGTTTCTCTAATTAATGTAAATCAAAGAAAGAAGGCTCTAATTCATGCATTTAGAATTAGCGAGCCAAAACTGATAGTTATTGGCGGGGATAGCTTGCCTGCCTTTAACGAGGTTTTTGAAGAACTTAAGATCAATGAAAATAATATATATGTTATCAACAATCCTAACGAAATTAAACATAATTATGTCGATTTGCGTAAAGAATTAGAATTGGTTTCTACGGTTAATCCTAAAACAACCTATAATTCATATTTAAGTGATATGGCCATGTATATATTCACTTCTGGAACAACAGGGCTTCCAAAAGCAGCCTTACAGAATAACGTACGACTTCTCAATCCATTTGGATATTTAGCATTTCAACTAACCATAAACGATGTACTTTATTGTCCCTTACCTCTATATCACTCACACGCAATGGTTAATGGATGGGGTAGTGTTATAAATGGAGGTTGCGCTTTTGCAATAAGAAAGCGATTTTCAGCATCAGAATTCTGGAAGGATATCAAAAAATATGGTGCCACTTGCGTCCTTTACATAGGAGAATTACCGAGATATCTTCTTAATAGACCTGAATCTGAATATGTAGAAAATACTACACTTAAAAAAATGTTAGGTTTAGGACTCCGGAAAGATATATGGAATAAATTTAAATCCCGTTTTCATATTGACCATCTTTTAGAGTTTTATGGAGCAACAGATGGTGCTGGAGGTCTATTCAATATTGAAGAGGTACCTGGAATGATAGGTAGAATAACTGTTGCGGGAACAATTGTTATAGTGAAAATTGATGAAGAAAGGGGCGACTTTATCAAAGATGAGAATGACCAATATATTGAATGTAAACCTGGAGAAACTGGCATGATGTTAGTTAAGATAGCAGAAACCTCAAACTTTCTAGGTTATAAAGATAAAGAGAAAACTAAGACAAGAGTTCTTAGGGATGTTCTTGAGGAAGGAGATGTTTATTTCAATACAGGTGACTTAGTCACTCTTCATGATAATAACTGGGTTTCTTTTGCGGATAGATTCGGAGATACTTTTAGGTGGAAAGGAGAAAATGTATCAACCTTAGAGGTCGAATCGATCATAAATGGTTTTGATAATATTGAAATGTGTACTGTATATGGTGTTGAAATTCCGAATTCAGAAGGAAGGGCAGGTATGGTTTCAATAATATTAGGCAATGAAATTCCACTTGATCTAAATAAGTTTTCCCAATTCTTAAGTGAAAACCTTCCAAAATATTCAATCCCAGTTTTTCTCCGCATTAAGGATAAACTAGATTTTACAGGAACTCATAAATTAAGAAAAGTAAACTTCAAAAAAGAAGGATATGATATCAATAAAATAAAGGATAAAATTTATTTCTGGGACTCTACCTCAAACATTTATAAAATATTAGATAAAAAAAAATATCAAAATCTTATGAATGGTACTATAAAATTCTAATTCATCCTTATTTTCTAGCAAGTCTTAAATACATAATATTTTTTAAAAAATGCTAACTCTCCTAGGGTTTTATTTTTTCTACTCCTACTAAGTAAATTATAAATATCTTATGTGTACATAAATGGAATCAGGAAAAACTAGAGAATGTGGAGATTGTGGGAAATTAATACCTTTTCAAATATTTTTAAGAGATAATCCAACATTATCGATGGAAACAGCTTATAATCTATGGGAAGACCCGTTTATCATCCCATATTGCCCCGAATGCTTTTTAAAAAGACCTGAGAGACCTTACCGGCGGCGAAGAAGAATTAATTATAATAATCGTCTCAAGTTGAAAATATAGTAAGATAATGGAGAATCTCTTTACAAAATTTTTTGACCTTAATGGTCTTTATATCCCATAACAATTCTTCTGATGTAAATATATACAGCAAGAACAAAAAGTTTCGCCACATAAAGTGCATACCACTTCCTCATCATTAGAAATATCTAATTTTACCTCACATTTACTACAATGACGATATCTACATGCAAAAGATTCCTGAAGTGCGTGAAAATTTACCATTTTTTACCTCCTTTAGCCATCTGGTTGTTAGAACTGGTACATAAACTTTAAGAGGCCATTATCTAACTCAGCAAACTCCCGTGGAGTAATTCCGTGTAGTAAGGCAATATGGAGTAGCCTAATTTTCATTTCTACTGATGTTATTGATTTTTTATTATCATGAATCTTCCCAATTAAATCCTTTAACATCTCATAGATAGAATAATCAGGATCCCTTAACATACCAAAAAAGCCACCAAAGGCTAAAAACATGTTAGACATTAGCTCAATATCATTTTCCGAATTATTAACAAAGCATTCAGAGCAAATAACACCAAAATGAAGCCCTTCCTGGAAAATTGCGGCTTCCTGCGTTATTTCTCCATGGCAAATTCCACATATAAGTATGTCATGAAAACCTTTATTTTTGAATTGTGAACTAACTACCATTTTATTATCACTTCCGATTGTGCTAAATAATGGTAGATCAAAGTCTATATTATAGTTTTATTTTGCGAACTTTCCACAAACTTCGAGACTAAAATTAGATTTTTATTCTAATATCCTATTTTTCCTATTTATGATAATTTATATCTCAGAAAGAATTATTATCATATTATATTTAATATCTTCAAAGGGTAAGATTAATGAATGTCTTGTTGATTTATTTCTCTCAAACGGGTGGAACAGAAAAAATAGCGTTTAAAATTCAAGAAGGTATTTTAAATAGCGATAATAATTGCGATATAATTGAAATGAAAAAGGCTGAAAATATAAATCTGAATAAGTACGATTTAATAGGTATTGGTACTCCAACTTTTTATTATAGAGAACCGATCAATGTTAAGAATTTTATTCAAAAAATGCAAAAAGGGGATGATATGAATTGTTTTATATTCTGCACCCATGGAAGTGTAATTGGTAATACATTTTATTATATGAAAGAAGAATTAAGCAAAAATGAATACTTAGTAATAGGTAATTTTGACTCATATTCAGCATCATCACTACAATTCTATCCTGAAATTATGCATACTATAAAACATCCAGACGAAACTGAACTTCAAGAAGCATTAGATTTTGGTAGGAGTATATGCAACGTTAGTTTAAGGGTTAAAAATGGAGAAATAGATCTGATTCCCAAATTTAATTTAATTGAGGATACATGGTGGGCAAAACAATCAAAGACTTTAACTTTAGATATTTTGAGAAGAATTTTTCCTAAATTTGAAATAAACGAGGATATTTGTACAAAATGTCTCACTTGTCAAGAAAATTGCCCCACTAATGCTATCGATGTCGAAGCAAATCCCCCTGAAATTCAAAAAGAAACGTGTATTTTCTGTGGATATTGTCAAAAAGCCTGTCCTGAAGAAGCAATTGAAACTGATTGGAAATTAATGAGAGTTGGTTCGAAAGGAAACTTAAAATTATATGTCCAAGAATTGAAAAAGGCAGAAGAACAAGGAATATTTCGTCCTTATGTTGATTATGAAAAAATTATTTAATTATTAGATGAAATTATTAAGTATGGTGTTTAAAATGACTCATCATGAAGAAATTTCTGTTAAAGATTTGGCCATAGAAAAGATAAAAGAGCTTAGTTTCCAAGAAATTATGGACTTGTATAAATCATTGCCATCAGCAGATTTTGAGGAAATGGATGGAGAATATGATAGCGCTATGGTAGGGTTTATATCAGAAAAAAACGAAAAAATTTCAAAATGGTGGCTCTATGATACTGAAAAAGGATACTGGTTAGGAAAAGCTTTTACTCCTTATTCGAATAAACTAGAGCCAAGAGGAGAAGGATACAATCGATGGAAAATTGATGGAAAAGAAGAACAGCATATGCGTTTCCGTACAGGTATAAGTGAATCACTAATCGATGGGAAGCCTACATTTCAATTAAAATATGCTTCTTTTAAGAATGATGGTGGGATAATTGATATGACTGATGAAGTTAGAAAGATTCGGAAAGGTTTATATCTCTGTGCTGGGATGGCAGGTCCTGATAAACTTCCACCAGACTTTTTCTGTCTTAGTGGTCCTGTGAATGAATACAAACAACATTTAGAATGGATTTATGGCGATGAAGTTAAAAAGCATTCAAAAAAAAAAGGATCATTTAAGAGCTATCCTTATCCTGAAGATCTTCAATTTTAACAGTCTAATATATAATTATCAGTCCAACTAAAGTACCTTTAGGGATATCTTTTGCTTCAGAATTGATTCCGATAGGATATATATTTATAAGAATATATAAAATGAATTCGATTCAGGTTCTATTTCTAATACCAACTAATTCGATCAAATAATTTTATTTTGGAATTTTATTTATATAATCTATTAATATTTCATATATTTCTTAGAAACTCATCGGTGGAGCTTATGAGTAAAGACGGACATATTAATTTTGAAGATCTTAATTTTAAATATGGAGAGAGTATGACTCCAGGTAGCCTTTTTATGTTTACTGATGAAGAAAACGAATTTCGTCAAGAAATTAGAGAATATGCCAAAAACGAAATTGACCCTTATGTTGCACAAATTGATCGAGAGCATAATGTAGAATTAACCTTAAAACTTATACGTAAATTGGCAGATAGATATTTTCCTTTGGCATTTCCAAAAGAAATTGGGGGATTCGGAAAAGGCACAGTATATAGAATGATATTTGGGGAAGAACTTTCCGCAGTTCATTATCCAACTGCTGTTATATATGGATGTAGCTGTAATCTTTTTGGGGTTCCTATTATTCATTTTGGGACAAATGAGCAGCATGAAAAATTTCTAAAACCTATAATGAACGGATCTGCTCTTGGGGCTTTAGGTATTACAGAACCAACCGCAGGAAGTGACGCAGTTGGAGGGATACGTACATCTGCTGTAAGGAAAGGTGATAATTACATAATCAATGGAGAGAAAAGATTCATTACAAATGGTAGTGTAGCAAAATATATTCTTCTTTACTGTATCACAAATCCTAATGTACACCCAAGAGAAGGTATAAGTGCTATTGTATTCCCAACCGACACGCCGGGGTTTGAGGTAGTAAAAGATTTCGAGTTGATGGGTCGCAGAGGATGCGTGAATTCTCATCTAAAATTCCATAATTGTGAAGTTCCTGTAGAAAACCTGATTGGGAATGAAAATGAAGGCGTTAATGTTATGTTATACGGACTTGATGCAGAGCGAGTATTCGTTGGTAGTCAGTATTTAGGTATTTCTCGTTCGGCTTTTGAAATCGCTATTAAATACTCATCATTACGTAAACAATTCAAAAAGGAACTTAGACAATTCGAAGGAATTAGTTTTAAAATAGCTGAAATGTATATGAACATCGAAGCAGGGAGATTGATGCTTCTTAGGGCTGCTAGAATGATTGATGAAAAATTACTAGCTACCAAGGAAGCAGCAGCAGCAAAATGTCTTGTAAGTGATAATGCTGTAAAAATCGTCAGTGATGCACTCCAAGTTGTCGGAGGAATAGGATACACTAAAGAATTCCCGCTTGAAAGATATTATAGAGATGTAAGAATAGCTCAAATTGGGGGTGGAACTGCAGAAATTCTAAGGTATCTTATACAAAGAGAAATTTACAACAAACTAGATCTTTAAATTTTATTGAACTATTTCTGAAAAATCATATAATCTGGAATCTTAACTGCAACAACTTCTCCTTGGGCACATAACACTTCAGCAGCAAATACTTTCACCTTAGTTACAACTTTTCTGCCTTTAATTTCTTTTACATTCGCAATTAATGTCAATTCTTCATCGATTGGTGTAGGTTTTAAAAAATCCACATGAAGAGAGGCAGTTACATATCTTAATTCTGGTTCTGTTCCCATTTTTCGTCCCTCAGCTTTGTAAGCTGCGGCGGCGGCAGTTCCAGTACCGTGACAGTCAATTAAGGAAGCTATTAAACCACCATTTACAAAACCTGGGAATGATATATAATATGATTTAGGTTTGAAAGTAGCAATACTAGTTTCCTCTTCTTCGTTCCAAATACTCTTTAATTTCAAACCAGAATCATTTAGTCTCCCACACCCATAACACTGGCTCATTTGCTCAGAATAAAAATCTTGAATAGCTTTTTTTTCCATAGTTAAAATACTCCTAATATCCTTGAAAATTAAAAGTTAGCATCTTTAGTAAAAATTTCTTCTTTTTTATATGACCACTATTTATTTAAGAGGGAATTTTTGTTAAAACCTCATTCAATTTTTATTAACTCCTTTTCCTCTTATTTTACAAAAACCAAACCTTTATATAAGTAAGTTCATATTGTTATATTAAGATTTGTAAAGTTGCGGTTGACAATAAACATTTCCTAACAAAAAAAAAATTAAAAAAAAAGAGTTTAAATAATTAAAAAATTAAAAAATGATGTATATGTCAAGAAGAGAGAAGGGAGATGCAGGATCAATGATGTTTGAGGATTTTTTTGACACATTTATTAATGGTCGTGGATCTAACGGTCGACAGAGATCATCAGAAAATGTATCAATCACAGAAAAAGAATATCAAACACTTAAGGCAAAAGCAGAAAAATATGAGGCCTTGGTTGAAGACCACAAGAAAGTAAAGACGTGGAATGATCAATTGATGAAAGAACTTGACGACATGAAGGAGGATGCACGAAAGTTTAAGGAATTAGAGGAAGAAAAAGAAAAATTCTTGCGTTCACTCTTACAGATTCGAGCAGATTTTGACAATTACAAGAAACGTCAAGAACGTGAAAACTCAAATTACAAACAATATGTTTTAGAGGGATTATTAAAGAAGTTAGTCAGTCATTACGATGACCTCATACGTGCTTTGAATCTTTTAAAGATGCTTGACGGTGCGGAAGGAATCCAGAAAGGATTTGAAATCATCGTCAAAAATTTCGAGAAAGTAATGGATGAGGAAGGGGTTCGACGGATGGATTCAGAGGGTCAGAAGTTTGATCCATATAAGCACGAAGCTTTAATGGTCGAGGAGGAACGAGATGATCTCCCTGAGAATACAATAATAGAAGTATTAGATAAAGGTTATTTCTTAAATAACAAGGTTTTAAGACCTGCGAAGGTCAAGATTTCCAAGAAATCAAAATTACAAAATTTAAACGAAAAAACAGAAATAATTCAAGATAAAAAAATTAAAATTTAAAAGAAAGGAGTGATGTAATATGGGAAAAATAATAGGAATTGACTTAGGAACTTCAAACTCAGCAGCAGCGGTATTAATTGGTGGGAAACCAACAATAATTCCAAGTGCGGAAGGGTTAACATTAGGAGGTAAGGCTTTTCCATCAGTGGTTGCATTTACTAAGGATGGACAAAGACTTATAGGAGAACCAGCAAGAAGGCAGGCAATCTCAAATCCAGATCGTACGATTACAGCAATAAAGCGAAAAATGGGAACAAGTTATACAGTAAAAATAGATGGTAAAGACTATACACCTCAAGAGATTTCAGCTATGATCCTTAGGAAAATTAAGGAAGATGCGAGTGCATATTTAGGAGAAGAAGTTACTGAAGCAATAATCACAGTTCCAGCTTACTTTAATGATAATCAAAGACAGGCTACTAAAGATGCGGGAAGGATCGCGGGATTAAATGTAAAGCGTTTAATTAACGAACCAACAGCCGCAGCAGTAGCTTATGGATTGGATAAGAAAAATGTGAGCTTAAAAATTGCTGTATTGGATTTAGGTGGTGGAACATTTGATGTCACAATCATGGAGATGGATAATCAAGTATTTGAGGTAATCTCAACTGCAGGTGATACGCAGTTAGGTGGTACTGATATGGATAAAATCTTAGTAGATTTCTTAGTATCAGAATTTCAAAAGGAACAAGGAGTTAATTTAAAAAGCGATTCGATGGCATTACAAAGAGTTCGTGAAGCAGCCGAAAAAGCTAAAATTGAATTATCAACATCAGTATCAACGGATATTAATTTACCTTACATAACAGCTACAAGTGATGGTCCAAAACATCTTAATATGACACTTACAAGGGCTAAATTAGAGCAATTAATTGATCCAGTTTTAAGGAGATTGGACGCACCAATTTTAAAGGCTTTAAGAGATGCGGGAATAGCAAGAGGTCAAATTGATAAAATTATTTTAGTAGGTGGACCTACCAGAATGCCGGTAATCCAGAAGAAATTCGAAGATTTGCTAGGTAAAGCACCAGAACGTAGCATTGATCCAATGGAATGTGTTGCGATGGGTGCTTCAGTTCAGGGTGGAGTATTAACTGGTGAAGTTGAAGATTTACTATTACTAGATGTGACACCATTATCATTAGGGGTTGAAACATTAGGTTCTGTTTTCACAAAATTAATTGAAAGAAACACTACGATTCCTACGAACAAGACTCAAATATTCTCTACAGCAGCAGATAATCAACCAGCAGTAGAAATCCATGTATTACAAGGTGAGAGACCACGTGCAAGTGATAATATTACATTAGGTAGATTTCATTTAACTGGAATTCCACCTGCACCAAGGGGAGTACCACAGATAGAAGTATCATTTGATATCGACCAAAATGGAATTTTAAATGTTTCAGCAAAAGATCTTGGTACTGGTAAAAGTCAGTCAATAACGATTACGGCATCAACTAAGATGTCTGATGATGAAATTGAGCAGAAAGTTCGTGAAGCTGAAAGAAATGCTGAAGAGGATAGGAAATTTAAGGAACTTACAGAGTCTAAGAATCAAGGAGAAGCATTGATTTATCAAACTGAAAAACTACTAAAAGAAAATGAAGCTGTCATTGGAGATTTGAAATCAAATATCCTTGATAAGATTTCTGATTTAAGAAGCGCAATGGAATCTGATGATGTAGGAAGGATAAAGAGTGCAATTGAAGCATTACAAAGATCATTACATGAAGTATCGGCAAGAATCTATGGACAACAAAAAGGACCTACTCAAGGAGCCTATCAAGGAACACCACCCGGGGGTATGGGAGATATGCCAGGCGGAGCTAACTATGGATACCAAGGAAGATCTCAAGATGAAATCGAAGAAGAGCAATTCAGGAGAGCAACTGGTCAAGACGATGTAGTGGATGCTGAGTATGAATAAATCTGAATTTTTTTTTCATTTTTTTATTTATTTTAATTAAAATTAACACGAATAATATTAAAAAAGGGGTTAAAAGATGGCTAAGGATTATTATAAAGTATTAGGAATAACAAAGAATGCTTCAAAAGAAGAAATTAAAAGAGCATTCCGAAAAATGGCTCGTAAGTATCATCCAGACGTTAATCCCGATGAACCTAAATCAGGAGATAAATTTAAAGAAATCAACGAAGCCTATAGTATTTTGAGTGATGATAAGAAGAGAGAAATGTATGATAAGTTCGGTGTTGTGGAAGGAGATCCATCATCATATCAACAATGGCCTGGTGGTCCTGGAGGTTTTGGTAATACTGGGGGAGGAAGAACATATCGAAGTCCAGATGGAACAACATATTACTATTCTACATCTGGTTCACCTGGGGGATTTGATTTTAGTGAGATTTTCGGTAATGATAGAAATTCGGGAGGTGGCAATGAGGGTTTTGATTTTTTTAATGATTTAGGAGATATTTTTGATGTTTTTAATAGAAGAGGAGGAGGAAGTACAAGAGCAAGATCATCCCCTTTCGGTAATTATCCAAGAGAAGGAGATGATTTAAGATATGATATGGAAATCGATTTTATGGATGCATTTTATGGTGGCAAGAAAAAAGTTCAGTATAAAGATCCAGTATCTGGACAAATTAAAAATTTGAATGTAAATATTCCAAGAGGAATTAAAGACGATCAAAAATTACGTCTAAAAGGAAAAGGAATGCTTGGGGAGAATGGAGGAATCCCTGGTGATCTATATATAGCAATACATATTAAAAAGCATCCAATTTTTGAAAGAAAAAATGATGATATTTATATTGATCAAGAAGTACCCTTTACCACTGCTGTATTTGGTGGAAAAATTCAAGTAAAAGGGATAGAAAAAACTTTGAATGTATCAATTCCTCCAGGAACTAATGAATCATCATTACTAAGGTTAAAAAATCAAGGATTTTATAAAATTAATTCAGAACAAAGAGGTAATTTATTTATTAAAATTAAAATAAAAGTTCCAAAAAAATTAGATAAAAACCAAAAGGAATTGTTAGTAAAATTACAAGCAATAGGTATGTAAAAAATATTAAAATTAAGGAGTTAGAATTGTAGGAATGGTAGTAAATATAAGTAAAAAATCAAATTTATGCCCTGAATGTGGGGGTTCAATTATTTTTATTGAGAAGAAAGGAGAAACTGTATGTGGACAATGCGGTTTAATAATTAATGAGCGATTAGTTGATAATTATCACAGTGGGAAAAGAGCTTACACTAATCAAGAGAAAAATAACCGAGAGCAAACAGGAGCTCCAATTTCAATTTTATTGCCTGATATGGGTTTAAGTACAGTAATAGATAAAAATAAAATAACTAATCCTGATTTAAAAAGAGCTGCAAAGTGGAATACACGAATAACTTGGCAAAAGCGGAATTTATTAATTGCGTCTACTGAATTAAAAAGAATAAGCAGTAATATTAATTTACCTAATCATGTTAGAGAAGAAGCTATGCGGTTATATATTGAAGCTTTTAAAAGAAAATTACTTCGTGGGAGATCAATAAATGCTATGGTTGCTGCCTGTTTATACTTAGCTTGCAGAAAAAAGGATATCCCCAGAACCCTTCAAGAAATTTTAAAAGAAGCTTCAGTCACAGCCAAAGATGTAAGAAGGTGTATCAGTGTATTAACACGTGAATTGAACTTTAAAACCCAGTCAACCGATCCAATAGCACTTGTTCCACGATATATTTCAGACTTGGAATTAGATTCGGAAATTGAGGTTTTAACAAAAAAAATTTTAAAAACTTATATTTCTAATTTTTCAATCAGTGGAAAAGACCCAAAGGGATTATGTGCTGGAGCAATCTATTTAGCATGTAGGATTAAAGATTTAGAAATCACTCAGCAACAAATAGTAAGTTCGATTGGGGTGACAGAAGTTACACTTCGATCAAGATATAAAGAATTAAAGAATAAGTTGAACATTAAGATATAAAGATTTTTTCTTTTTTGGTTTTCCTTATTTATCCTTTTTCAATTACAATACCCGTGCCTCCAGCAGGATATCTAAACATTATCGCACCAGCATCACATACTTGGAAACAAGCAGCACATTCTAGGCACTTTGATCGATAATCTTCAACAATATATATTTTTCCCTCTTTTTTTCGCCATAGACTCATTATACATACAGATAAACAACTATCACAATTGTTACATTTTAGATGGTCAATTGAAATAAAATCTCCAGTTCCAGGAATTCTTTTAGTTAGACTTTCAATGTCAATTTTCATTTCGCTTGACCACCTCTCCTCTTATTTTTTTGAGGAAGCATGTCTAAAACTTTAGGTAGAACTTTCATAATTTTCTTTGGATCCATAAGTTTATCTAAATCTTCCTCAAAAATCTTTGCGACTAATGGAAATACATACTTCATTATGAAAGGTGTTGCTTTTGGCATATATGATCTCACATGGCCTACTATTTGTCTAACTCGCTTAGCATGTGGTTGAGACCAATCGAATATTCCCCCAAAAATCTCCATAATCATCGGTACAAACCATGACATTGTTTCATTTGGGCTAAAAGGTAACGCCTTCCAAATATTCCATAACTCACTCCCTGCTTCAAATTCTTCCCCGATACTTGTATTTTTCCATTTTTTATCAAACTTTTTTAATGAATCTTTTGTAAAATCCCCAGATGATGTTGCTTCAGCTGCTACTTCTGCAGCAATTTTACCTGTTACCATAGCGGGATATATACCTTCTGCTTCGAGGGGACAGGGAAAACCCCCGGCATCACCAATCAAAATAATTCCATCAGTATGGGTATTGTAAGGATAATCTAACCAAGGAAGTAAATGTGCTTGAAGCTCGCGTTGTTTAGCTTCAAGAATTCTTAGTAATCTTTTATAATATTTTAAATTTATAACTCTATTTAAGTAGTACAATGGATTCTTATCCCACCATGTCATCCAATTCCCCAAACCTTGGTGAAACCCATCATTAAAAAAAACCTGATAAGATGCTGGAAATGTTGAGCCCCACCATACAGCAAGAGTCTCATCACCCATAATGTCATCAATTTTTTCTGAAGGGGCATGAAAATCATATTGAAGAGTAAGTGTTACTTGATTTTGAGACCATTTGGATCTTAATCCTGATTTCTGTGCAACAGTTGAGACGGCACCATCTGCACCAATAACTATAGGTGCCTTATACTTCTCACCTTTATCGTCAATGACACCAGACACCTTTCCATTCTCTTTTAATAAATCTACAATCAACGTAGAAGTTTTTAGCTCTGCTCCTGCATCCGTTGCAAATTTAGCAATCCAAGGATCAAACTCACTACGATACACGTTCATCGTAATCCAACTTTTTGCTGGCTCATATGATACAGACTCAGTTGGACGGGCCATGATATATCCTGCAACGATGTCATCTTTATTAACAAAATAATTTCGAGCCGCAACTCCCGCACGCATAGAAGGGCATTTCTCTGATGTTAAATCTTTCATCATTTCAGGAAAATCTCTGAACATTCTTGGCCCCAATCCGCACCCTGAAGAGTTTTTTTCACCAGGCTTACGACCGCGCTCAAAAAAAACGGTCTTTAGACCTTTTTCTGCAGCAGTTTTCGCAGCAACAGAACCTCCTGGTCCAGCACCCACAATTATTATATCATATTTAATCATTTGAATTTCATTTTTTTTAATTCTTATTAGAAATATAATTGTTAAATAGTGTCTTCCAATTATATAAAATTTAGTCTTTTTTTGACAATATCTTAATAGATTGAAATATTTTACGTAGCAAGAAGTTTTAATAAAAGAAAACTTATCATGAGTGAAGAACTGATATACCAAAAACTAGTCAAAATCTGTGGTTCGAAATTCATATCAAATGAATCAGAGTTATTAGAAAGCTATTCTACAGATTTAAGTTTTGTTGAAGGAAAAATACCAAATTATATTGTTTGGTTAAATAAGACTAAACAAATCGAACAAATATTAAAATTAGCAAATGAACTGGGATTTTCAGTTATTCCGATAAGTTCAAGTTCACCTATACGTTATCATGGAGATACTATTCCATTAAGAGACAATTCTATAATAATTGATCTTTCCAGGATGAACAGAATCCTCAGCATCGATAGGAAGAATAGAGTCATAATGGTGGAACCCGGAGTATCATTTGGTCAATTAATTCCAATCCTCGAAAAAAAAGGTTTGAGGCTTTTACAACCTCTTTATCCTAGAGATGGTAAATCTGTTCTTATGGCAGCATTAGAAAGAGTGCCAACGACAATCCCTCGGTATCAATGGGATAGTTCTGATCCTTTATTGTGCACTGAAGTAGTATTTGGGACAGGAGATCTTTTTAGAACGGGCACTGCTGCGGGTCCTGGAACAATAAAGCAACAAAGAAAAACTGGGCAAGCACAGGCAAATCCAATGGGGCCGACTCAATTTAGTCCCTTTAGATTAATACAAGGTGCTCAAGGTAGTTTAGGAATTGTAACATGGGCTACTCTTAAGTTAGAACTAATGCCTACAGTTCAAAAAGTTGTCCATTTTCAAGCAGAAGACATTTTAGATTTATTGAAACTTCAACATGAATTATTAAAATTCAGGTTAGGTGATGAATTGTTAATTTTAAATAATATCAATTTAGCTTGTTTGGTTAAACAAGTATCTGAGGATATCTTAGAATTAATTAATTCTTTGTCTAAATGGAACTTAATATTTATTTTAGCAGGTCGCGGTAAATTGGCAAATGATAAAATTGCATATCAAAATGGAGATTTAAATGATATTTTGAGTGACCTTGAACTTGACTATTTGAAAAAGGAAAGTGTTATAAGTGAGAGTGAAATTATTTATGCTTTAAAAAACTCAACTTCCAATCCATGGAGATGTAGATTAAAAGGAAGCTTTCAAGATATTTTCTTTATTGCGAATTATGAAAAGATTTCTGAATATATACATTTGGTAGAAATGGAAGTGTCTGAAGATCTTGGAGTTTATATCCAAGCTATAAATCAAGGAACGTCTTACCATTGCGAATTTGACATTTATTATGATCCTAAAGATAAGCCATTAGAAATTGTAAAGGGAAAATATATGGATCTCAGTGTTAAACTCATGGAAAAGGGTGCTTTTTTCAATCGGCCTTATGGTTTATGGGCAGAAGAAGTGTTCAAAAGACATAGGAATTCAACACAAACTGCTTTAAAAAAGGTAAAAAAGATATTTGACCCTAATAATATATTAAATCCCGGAGTTTTATGTTTTGACGATTAATTTGAAGCTCTAATTATAATTTTTAATATAAGGATTTAAAAGATTTTCATTTTCATAAATATTAAATATCTATTCTTTTATTATAGAGGAGTCTTAATATTGCACTTTTAAGTAACAAGGTTATTAATTATGGAACATACTGTCTTTTTAGTCGAAGATGATGATGTTCTTGTCCAAAATTTAAAAATATTCATGGAAATGAATGATTTTAAATTAATTTCTGCTTCTGACGGGAAAGAAGGACTAGAAATTCTCTCAAATATTGAATCTCTACCAGATCTTATCATAAGTGATATCTTAATGCCAAAAATGGATGGTTATGATTTCTACATGAAGGTAGCAGAAAATTCCGATTGGTCAAGGATTCCTTTCTACTTTTTATCAGGCAAAGCTGAACCTGATGATGTAAGATTTGGTAAAATGCTTGGAGCAGATGATTACATTACAAAACCTTTTAAAGCTAAAGAATTGTTAAAAAGAATCAAAAAGACAATTAAGAAAAACATCAAAATTACTGAAGATTCCAAGATTTTACAAGAAGAATTAAAAGAGATATTGAAATATGAGGAACCATCTCTAAAGAGACATCATAGAGCTGATTTCTTTTACATCTTCCATATGACATGGAAAAGTGAACCTAAGCCAATTTTAAATGATTATTATCCTAAAAACGAAATTCCTTTACTTAATCTCAAAGAACTTACATCTCAATTATATTCTACATTAATAAAAATGTATAAATTCGAGGAATTGTCAGAATCAAGTCAATTTACACTCAGAGTAGTTAGAGATTTAGTAGACGCTTATGCATTAGTCGATAAAATGAAATTTAATTCGCAAGATGAAGCAGGAACGTTTATGCTTTGTGCAATAACTCCCAATTCTCATTACCTACAATCGAAAATGATTCGAGATGTTCTTAGCAAAATCGCGTCAAAAATTCAGGCAAACAAAGAGTGGGATATAAAAAAATATTGGGAGCAATTATTAGAAATCGAATAGATTTCTTAATTTTTTATCTCTATCTCATCTTAAATTAGAAAATATTCAAAAATTGTATTTGAAATAGTTAATAGATACAGTTTTATTCAATTAATAATTACTAATTTCATTAAATTTGAGTAATTTTCTAATTAAAATTATTGATCTCTGAGAAATTTTAGGGAGTTTCTACCTCAGTGAAAGAACAAGAATATCAGCAAATGATACAACGCTGTCTCCGCTGCTCAATATGTAAGTGGATTCCACAACTACAAATTAAAAGCCAAAAATACGCAACAATTTGCCCATCTATAGATCTATTTAATTATCATGCATATAGTGGTGGTGGGCGGATTGTTTTAGCCCTAGCTTTAGAAATGGGAAGAGTAAAACCCTCCAAAGAAATACGGGATATTGTATATAAATGTACCGAATGTGGAGGATGTGCAGTGTCGTGTAAATTCTTAAACACTTTAGAACCGCTTGAAATTATAAGTAAACTCAGAGAAAAGCTAGTTTCAATGGGTTATGGACCAATGCCAAAACATCAACAATATATTGAAGCTGTGAAGAACAATCATAATCCCTATAATGAACCACATTCAAAAAGAATAGATTGGCTCCCTAAAGATATCGAGATTGATCCTAATGCAAAGACACTATATTTCGTAGGATGCACTTCTTCTTATAGGAGAAAAGAAATAGCAATAGCTACTGCTCGTGTATTGAATGCTGCTAATTATACATTTAAAATTCTTGATGGAAATGAATTTTGTTGTGGAAGTCCTGTTCTAAGAACTGGAGATAAAATTTCATTTGTAGAACAATTAACCAAAAATATTGATATCATTGAAAAGGCTGGAATTGAGACTGTTGTTTTTAGTTGTGCAGGTTGTTATAATACTTTTAAGGTATATTATCCTTTAGAAAAGGGCTACAATTTCAAAATATTTCACACAACTGAATTATTTAATGAATTGATCACAGGTTCTAAACTGCAATTAAATAACCAAGTTCCTTATACTGTGACATATCATGATCCTTGTCATTTAGGGCGTAATTCAGAAATATATGATGGTTGGGAGGGAGATGTTTTAGAATTAATACCTTTAGTATCTATTAATATGCCTGAAAAACCTAAAAGATGTGGAACATATGGCATATATGAAGCTCCAAGAGAAGTTCTAAAGAAAATCCCGGGATTAAAACTTGTCGAGATGGAAAGGAATAAAGAATTTTCATACTGTTGCGGTGCGGGGGGTGGAGTAAAATCAGCATTTCCAGAATTTGCTACTAAAACAGCAAAAACTCGGATTGAAGAAGCCGAAGACACTGGAGCAGATACAATCTCTTCAGCATGCCCTTTTTGTTCCACAAACTTAAAAGATGGAATAAATGAAAAAGGTTCTAGTTTAAGATTCTACGATATTAGTGAGTTATTATTAATGACACTTAGTTCACCATCTAAAACTGTTAAAGAATCATCAATGGAGGTTACATAAATGGTATTGGAGGAGGAGATTCTTAAAGAATTTGAAGCAGTGGTTGGAGTGGAAAACATTAATGATGGAGAAGTTATCACTAATGTGTATGCCTATAATTGGTGTATGGAAATATTTAATTATATGGACGGTAAAGAACCAATCCCATTCTCACCAACACCCAAAGCAGTTGTGTTACCATCATCTACAGAAGAAGTCCAAAACATAGTAAAATTATGTAATAATCATGATATAAAATTTAAGGCACAATCTACTGGATTAGGACCTTGGAATCAGCCTTCTTCCGATAATTCTATTATTATAGATCTTCGTCGAATGAATAGAATTGTTAAAATTGATGAGAAAAACCTTTATTCTGTTATTGAACCATATGTTAGTGGAGCCCAGCTTCAAGTCGAAATAATGAAATTTAATCTCACCTGCCACATGCCTGGAGCAGGACCTCAAGTGTCTCCCCTTGCCAGTGCTACATCGATGAACGGTCCGGGATTTACATCTCCTTCTACAGGACATAGTGCAAGAAATGTTTTAGCTGTAGAATGGGTATTACCTGATGGGGAGATTATGAAACTAGGATCATATGGTCTAAAAAACAATCCTGATTGGTTCCATGGAGATGGACCTGGTCCATCATTAAGAGGAGTTATGAGAGGATGGGCGGGCACAAAATCGGGACTCGGAGTATTCACTAAAGTTGCGGTAAAATTGTTTCCATATCCTTGTAAAACAGATTTTAAGCTTAAAGGATATTCACCAAATTATGATTTTGACATCCCAGATTTCATGAAATTATATGTTATGGATTGTGGAAATTTTAAAAAGCTTGAATCTACAATGTTGAGAGTTGAAGAGGAAGAAATATCATTTATGTGTAGTTTTTTATCTGGTTTCGCTGTTATGGCAATATTTTCCAATTCAATTGAGAGCTTGATGGATAAAATAGTTATCGGGAGAATGAAAACTCCGTTAGTAGTATTAATAGCTGCTCGTACAAAACGAGAATTTGAATATAAACAGAAAGTAATGGATTTCTTACTAGAAGAATTAAACTTAGAAAATATTATCGGAAGGTTCTATACCCCCAATCCAATTTTTTATGCTGAGGCCCTTCGTTCAAATTTAGGCTTACATGGTTTTATTGCAACCGGAGGATTTCAGTCTTCTAAAGGTGTTGCTGATAGTGCAAATGTATGCCTTCGAAGTGCAAAATCGAATATCTCTTTAAAGCAGGAGTTCCTTAAAAAAGGAGTAATTGCAAATGATTTTGGAGAGGGTACATGGATGAGTTCATATGAATCAGGACACTATTTTCATATGGAAGCCCCCACTATGTTTGATCAAACTGATAAGAAGAGTGTTGAAGGAATGGCTGAATACATGGAAAAAAGTAATCAAATGGATTTGCTAAAGCATCTTGGTGCGCCCTTTTTTGTTGAAGGAAACCGAATGCATGAACTTTTTGGTCCCCACATGTCAAATTATCATATATGGTTGAGAAAAATAAAAGAAGTATTCGATCCTAATAATATATCTGATAGTGGATATTATATTTCAAGTTTAAAGGAATTAAATAAATAATAAGGTGTAAAATAATAATGCCATATACAATTTCAGAGGGTTTACAGATCTATTACGAGACTTTTGGTAAAGGTAAACCGATTGTATTAATACATGGTTGGGGGACAGATTTGAAGCAGAATTGGGTGGACACAGGTTGGGTGAAAGATCTCCTGTCGATAAGAAGAGTGATTGCATTAGATTGCAGAGGTCATGGTCAGAGTGATAAACCATACGATCAAAAGATCTATAGTTATAGCATTATGGCCCGAGATGTTTTATGTGTTATGGATCATCTTAATATTGCTAAAGCTGATCTCTTTGGTTATTCCATGGGTGCTTTCATGGCGACTCACCTGCTAGGGCATAAAAGAGAGAGATTGACATCTGTGATCATGGGTGGTATTGGAGATGAGACTGAAGAAAGCAAGGATGCACGCTTCATAGCTGACGCATTACGAGCAAAGGATCCTTCACATATTACTAATCACTTCGGACGTGCTTTCCGAGCTTATGTCGATTTAAACCCAAATAACGACCGTGAGGCACTTGCCTTGTCAGCCCTTCAAATGTGGTCTGAGGGATATCCTATTCAGCTCGGAGGTGTTGGGTTGGCTGATGTTGACATCCCAGTCCTCATAATAAACGGTGAAAATGACGATCCATACGTCAAAAGTGATCAAAAACTCGCAAATGCAATACCTGGTGCTCAATTGGTAAGAATACCTAACAAGGATCATCTCTCAGTTGTCATCGATCAACAATTTAAGAATGAGATCTTAATGTTTCTAAAGCATCAATAAAGGTAAAAAAAAAGTTGAAACGGATAAAAACAAAGAGATTAGGAGAATTCACATGGTAAAATCAAGCCAAGAAAATAAAAAAATTAGGGGTTTCGCAATTCTAATCAATAGCATCTTAATGCCTTTAAATGAAAACAAGAAATTTCAAGAGAAGTTTGCTAATCTTCAAGTTAAAATTCTCTTAAATGCTTTAAACTTAAACCATGCAGCAATTATTATAATTGATAAGGGAATAATAAGAGTTGAGAGCATTCCCAATAAACCAAAAGAAAATTTAAAAAAGCGAAATGTAGGTTGGGATGCATTTTTACAGATGGATACCCAAACTTTCCTTGCTATTGTTATGAATCGGCTTTCACTCTTCGGAGTTGCAAAAAAATGGTTAATACGTAAAATAAAAATGCGTGGAATCAGAAAATTGCTTATATTATTGCAAGGAATTAAGTTCTTAACAAATTATGATGAGTAGATTTTACGTTATTAAAATAATTATGAGATTAAATTGTGATGGGTACAAAAATCAAAGAATCCTGGTTAGGACCAGGTAGAAAGGACGGTCAAATTATTCCAATCAAACCAAAAGACGATGCATTACACATCGATATGAATAAGAAAGGAACAAGAGAATGGTGGTATTTTGATGCACGTCTTGATAATGGATATACAGTCGTAGGATTTTTTCGCGCAAAGCACGAACGAACAGGGAAAACAGGGGTAGAGATAACGATCTATAAGCCCAATGGAGAGAAAATACAGAAAGTAATCGATTATCTTCATTCTGATCTTAGAGCTTCCCAAGATATAGCTGATGTACAAATTGGTGAAAATTACATAAAAGTGGATTATTCTAACAAGGAATTTCCTAAGTATGAAATTTTTTTAGATGAAGGTAATTATGGGCTTCATTTAAAATATACTGCCAAAGTTCAGGGCTGGAAGCCCGGAGAAGGCTATATCGAATTCGGGAAATCAAATCAATTTGGTTGGGCTGTTGCTCTACCTCGAGCAGATGTTGAAGGAACTATTAAAGTTAACAATGAGACTATCATAGTAAAAGGTATAGGATATCATGACCATAATTGGTTAAATTTTAATTTTGCATTGATAATTGATTATTGGTATTGGGGAAGAATATATTCTGATAATTTTACGGTCATTTTTGCTTATATAAAATGTAATAAAAAAATGGATAATTATCCAATACAGGTGTTTATGATAGCTAAAAATGAAAAGGCAATCCTTAGTACAGGTGAATATGAACTGTTTCAAAACGATTTTGAATATAATGAAAGAGCTGGAAATAAATATCCGAAAGTTTTAAAGTTTAATTTTGATAGTCGTGGTGAAATTATCCTCCAAGTTCAAGAGATCATTGATGCTGATAATTTACTTTATGAATTAGGCCCCGTAACACGTTTCTTAGCAAAAAATCTCTTAAGATTAAAACCTGGTTATTTTCGGTTAAATTCTAAATTTCAACTTAATATACGCATTGATGGGAAACTTCACTCAGAAAAAGGAGTAACACTCCACGAGATGGTTATAACTAAATAAAAATATACTAAATTATCAGAAATGTTACTTTTTTTCCTCTAATGCCTTTTTTGGGAATAAACGTTCTTTTAATTTTACGGTATTAGTATCCATATCATATTCTACTAATCCTACTTTGGCTAACTCCTGCACAGAATGTAATACGAAAGCACCCCCTATACCTAATGTTGTTTTTAACTCATCTCTTGTCATTACTTCTTTATCTCCATGGAGTGTTAATAAAATTCGATAATGAGCCTGTCCAGACCATATATCCGAAACCAAGACTGTATAAATAGAAAGTAAAGCCCTAACTCTCTCAAAATTATATTCTGCGCTTTCTGCTTCCTCCGCAGCTTTCATAAATTTTGATAATTCGACTTTGACTTTTTGATATTCGTCTAATAATTTCATTTGTTCTTCCGTGAGTGAACCAATTTTTTGATCCCTTTCTTGTTTTTCAATTTCCAGTTTCTTCGTTTCTTCTTCTAATTTCTTTTTATCTTTTTCTAACTGTTGCTTTTCATTTTCTAAAGAACCTTTTTCTTGTTCTAAATATTTTTTTTCTTCTTCGAGTTTTTCTTTCTCTTTACTAAGCTCTTCTTTATCGCTCTCGAGTTTTAATAAGGCATTTCTTGAAGTCTCTAACACCTCAATAAATTCTTTGAAACTTGATTCAGCAGCTTGAATTGTTTCATCAAGAGCGCTTAAAGTTTTTTTTTCTTCTCCCACTGGAATCACAATTTATTTTATTCAATTATTTTTATTATATTTATTTAATTAAAAGATTTTTGATAATATGACTGAAGAAGGTAGGTTTCATCATAAAACACGACTAATTTTAGGTGTTTCTGTTCCTGTCTTTTTAATGGGGCTGGTCTCCTTTTTTACTGATGTATCCAGTGAGATGATCCAGAGCATCCTTTCTTTATTTATCATAGATCTAGTGCCAAGGAATCCAGCTTTTTATTTAGGATTAATTGCAGGAGTAACAACAGCTCTAGCTAACATTTTAAAAGGTGTCTCGGGATGGATGAGTGACAAGATTAATAAAAGAAAACCTTTTGTTGTAGCGGGATATACTGTCTCTAATCTTTCTAAGCCACTTATAGGTTTTAGCCCTTCTTGGGAATATGTATTAGGATTAAAAGCAACAGATCGATTTGGTAAAGGTCTAAGGACATCATCTCGAGATACACTGATTTCTTTTTATTCAATTGAAAAAGGAAAAGCTTTTGGAATGCATCGTGCAATGGATACATTTGGAGCAGTAATAGGTTCCCTTTTGGCATCTCTTTTATTATTTTGGGCATGGAGCTATTCTCAAATAATCTTTTTTTCTATATTTCCTGGTATTTGTGCCATAATATTAATATTTCTAATACAAGATGTTGATCCAACAAAATTAGATGAAACTAAGTTAAAATATTATGGTGAACCTAAAGTAGATAAGATTGATAAAAATTTTATAAAACTTATTATAATTCTTGGAGTAATTGAATTTGCAAGCTTAGATATAGCATTCCTACAAGCAAGATCCATAGATTTTATTTATTCAAATTTAATTTTTCTAATACCTCTTTTTTATTTACTAACAAACATAATATATATGGTTTTGTCTCCGATAACGGGGTCTTTATCAGATAAAGTTGGACGTAAGCCTATGATTGTAGGTGGATTATCAATTTTATTGATTTCTTGTATAATTTTAGCATTCCCAATTAAATCTTCGCTATTTTCAATTACAATTATCATTACTATTTATGTTATGTATGGTTTCTACTTAGCGTCTGTAGATCCTATATCAAGAGCTTATATTGCTGATTTAGCTGGTAAAAATAAAAGAGGTCGAGCTTATGGATATTACTATCTTTCTGTAGGACTTATCTCTTTAGTTGAATCCTTACTTTTTGGTTTTGTTTATGATACATTTTCATTTACCTGGGCTTTCCTATATACAGCAATTCTATTATTGATATTCATCATTGTGTTTGTCAATACAGATTTTTCTAAAATTATTCAAAAAGACAGAAAATCCTTTTAAGTTTACTTTTTTTACATATATATTAATCTTTATGTGGGTGGGTTCCTTAATGAAAGAAAACTTATGTATTTCCTCTGTTGATGTAATTAGGGAAGCAATTAAAAACTCTAATAAAAGTATGAAAGATTTCGAAGTAAACCCTAACATTTTGATTATTTTTTCTGAATTCCTTTTAACTTATTTAAGTAAAGAAGCTAATCTGAAGAATTATGACTGGTTAATGCCATTTCATCCCTATGCAGCACCAGAACAAATATATCGGGGACAATTCCAAGAGATATTAATTACAGTAGTAATCCCTCCGATGGGTGCTTCTCCAATATCATCAATTGCTGAAGATTTGATTAATTGTGGAGCAAAAACTATTTTATTAGTGTGTGGATCATGGGGAATTGGTGAAAATGTTAAATTACTCGATTATATAATTCCTACACATGGATTGGGTTTGGATGGAACATCAATACATTATGGTCGAGAAAAAGATGAAGAAACTGCTTTGAATGAAATAGTTGTAGAAGCGTTGATTGATGAAACGAAAAAAAGAACTGATAATTATCATATCGGGAAAAATTTTTGTAAAGAAGCGTTTTATCAAATAAATAAAGAAGAAATTTATGATATAAGAAAAAAGGGTTGTATATCAATTGAAAATGGGGAACTTAATGTCCTCGCTACAATATGTAATCAATATAATATAAAATTTGGAGCAATTTTTTATAGTTATTACAATCCTCTTGAAGGGTGGAAAATTCCTTGGAGTGACGATAAATATAAAAAGTGCGTGCAACTTGAAGGTGATATAGCTTTAGGAACATTTATAAAATTGAATAAATAAAATTAATAGCAGTTTCTATTTTTCTTTTGCCCATAATTCCGCTAAATATATTAAAACTTCGGTAGCTTTCTGTAAAGCTAGAGTGGGTATATGCTCCTTTCTTGAATGAAACATTAATCCACCTGTAAATATATTTGGGGTGAGAATTCCTTTTGCACTTAATCTAGAACCATCAGTCCCACCCCGTATAGGATGCATTATTATTTCTAATCCTGAGTTTTCTATCGCTTGTTTAGCTAAATCGATAATAATTTGTTTTTTTTCTAAAAATTTTATCATATTCTGGTATTGGTGCAAGAATTCTACTTGGATTTCTAATCCTGGATACCTGATTTCATATGCATCCTTTAATTTTTTTATATAATCCATCCGTTTGTGATTATTTTTTTCATCAAAATCTCTAATTATTACTTTCGCTGTTGCTTCTTCTGGATTTCCTTGAAGTTTGGTTAAATGATAATAACCTTCTCTTTTTTCTGTATGTTGTGGTGATTCAGCTTCAGGGAGTTCGCTAAAAAATCTACTTGCAATTTCGATTGCGTTGATCATCTTGCTTTTTGCGTACCCCGGATGGACATTTAATCCTTTGAATTTAAATTTAGCTCGCCACGCATCAAAACATTCATACTCTAATTCTCCCATTTGTCCGCCATCAACAGTATAACATATTTTTGGAAGTCTTTTTTCATCGACTTTAGCTATTCCTAATCCTGTTTCTTCGTCTGGGGTAAAACAAATAGATATTGGTCCATGTATTAATTCAGGATATTTACTCCATGCGGCACAAGCTGTCATTATTTCTGCGATCCCCGCTTTATCATCCGTCCCTAATAAGGTATCTCCCTCAGATGTTATGATATCGAGACCAATATATTTTTCTAACAATGGAGAGTCATTAAAATGCAATTTTAATCCTTTGTCTTGGGCATATTTTATGACATTACCATCATAATTCCTATGAATAACAGGTTTTACATCCTTTCCACTTACACCATAATATGTATCTAAATGAGCTAATAAACCAATTGGAGTTGTCTTTTCAAATCCTTCACTGGGGGGTAGATATGCGTACACAAATCCATATTGATTATGAATTATATCTTTCAAGTTTAGTGCCTTTAGTTCTTCAACTAATAATTTTCCTAAATCAAATTGGTTTTTTGTAGTGGGGACAGTTTCCCCATTTTCATCTGAAGTAGTCCAAATTTTAACATATCTTAAAAAACGCTCTACAACTTCATCTAGCAGAAATTCTTGTATCTCTTTTGAAATTTCCATATCATTGAAAATTATTCTTAAATTATAAACTTGAATAGTCTTTTAATAAATGGCGGGTTATTTGAAATTATCACCTTCCCCTAAATTTTGGTTCTCGTTTCTCAAGAAAGGATTTATGACCCTCCCTAGAATCATCTGTCTTCATGTTCTCATTAAATAAATAGGCTTCATTTTGTAATGAACTAGTGAGATCATTAACAAATGAATAATTTAGCATAGCTTTATTATAACCGAAACATCTAGTCGGCATTTGTGCAATTTTTTCTATAAATTCTTTAGATTTTTCATTGAATTCATCTAAAGGATAGACTTTATTTACTAATCCTATCTTGAGTGCTTCCTCTGCATCTAAATGTCGTCCAGTATATACTATTTCTGCTGCTCGTGCAAGACCTATTAATCTAGGAAGAAACCAACTTGCACCATGCAACATACAAATTGCTCTTGTTATTCGATGATCTCCCATTTCTAGATTATCTGCTGCTAATCGAAAATCACAAGCAAGTGCCAACTCGAATCCTGCACCCAAGCAATATCCATGCAATAGAGCTATAATAGGTACTTGAACCTCTCTTATTAAGTAAATAAGCTTATGATGTGGTAAGCTAAATTTAGGATCGAGTGGTGTAGACTTACCCATATTTTCTAAATCATCACCTGAACAAAATGATCTGCCAGATCCATTAAAAACAATAGCCCGAATAGATTCATTTTTCCTTATAGATTCAAAAACATCTAAAATTTCCTCTATCGTAGGAAACCGTAAAGCGTTTAGTTTGTTTGGACGATTGAGAGTTATGGTGCAAACTCCTGAATCCATATTGAAAATAATATCTTTATAATCTTTTTCTGAAATTATAAACCTCTCCTAAATATTTAAATTAAAAAATAATATAAAATAGAAAGTTATGAATATTATTTATTTGTATATTTATTTAAAGGAGATCAAATGATTATCACCTTACAGCAAAATATAAGAAATAAATATACTATTATTCTAGTTTAGAATAAGTTTAAAGAAGAAAAAAGAAAAAAAAATTATTTTTTTACCAAAATCCAAATTTTTCATCTAGTTTTGGTCCAAATACAAGGAAGTAAGGAACTGTGAGATCTAAAGCGCTAGTATAAAGATTAATTATTGGATTAAAAATTAAAACAGCTGATAAACCTGTAATATTACCAAGACCGATTATTTCTAGATCCATAAATTCAAACCACTCTGACCATATCGTTGCAAAAAAGAGCAAGTTTAATGGTAACATTATTGCTATCCTTACCAATGTACTTATTGCTCCACTAATCACAAAATTTTTTGGATCTTTTAACTTCTGGCTTTCGTTTAGTTTGAAGATAAAGAAAGGAATTAGTATCAGGGGAACTGTAGCAGAAAATTTGAAGAGAGGACCGACCCACCCACTTGGATCAATTAGTAACAATCCAATAGCACCCGTACAGCAGCATATTAGTCCAGAATAAACCCCAAATATCAAAAAACAAATAATCCACACCCATGATGTTGGATCAAACATTGCAATTTGCCAACCGGGAATCCTTGAAGCATTTATGATTGGTGAAAGCACAAATGATACAACTGCAGAAAGTGCTCCAAAGATGGCTCCTCCTGCAATATGAATTGTTACTTGTGAACTTCTTGTTCTTACAACTTCTATTTCTCCTGGTTTAAGTTCAGACATGCTGTATTCCTAATTTTTTTGCTTATTATTATTTTTTGCAAATTAGAAATTCCTATTTAAATTTTCGGGTAATTAAGATTCCTAATTTAATCCCTGATCTTAAGCTTTATATCGAATATTTTAAAGATAGATATATAAAATTCCAAAAAGACATTAATTTCTATTCAATCTAACATAATAGATATGTGTTTAGGCATTAAGCTTATCCAATTTTTAAAATTAAGCTTACCCATTTTTGGAGAATTTAAAGAAAAATTGATGATAGTCACCAATTTGTTCTTAATTCTTACTCAATTTTTGCCAAATCTAAAATATAGAATAATTCATTATCATTTTCAGAAAATAAATGCCCTAAGTTCGCAATATACTCAAATCCGAACTTTTCACACAGCGTTTTAGCAATTTGATTCTTTTCATTTATGAAAAGATAGATACGTCTGGGGTTAATACCAAGATTTTTGAAATGTCTTCGAACTGCTTTAATAGATGCCTTAACCAATTCTGCTCCTATTCCCATTCTTCTATAATTCTCAAAAACATATAGTTCTTCAAATTCAGCTACACCAACATTAGGATCTTCTTTAATAAGCCATAACATTTTTCCAATGATTTTGTTTCCATCTTTGGCGATAATAGTATTATTATGAGAAAGATAACATTCAGCTCTATTTTTCATTGTCGTCTCATCTTTGAAATGTTGAAATGTTCTTGCTAGTTGCTCCTTATCAATATTAGTCGCTTCTACTATTGTAATATTTTCCATTTTATCAAAAAATCTCTATGAAGTAAATAAATTATATAATAAACTTATGAAACTAAATTAAAGAATTTTAAAAGATCTATATTATTTTAACATTTTTTTTTGTTTAGCATCTAATTCCAGCCAATCGCTAATGTTTTTGAGCTGTTTTCTTGAGGATGCACATAAAATCTTTAAAAACGGGAGTAGATTCTGAAGGAAATCAATCTGAGATATCTCATATTTCTTATTTAATTTCTCAATTACTTCTTTCTGACTAGTTGTAATAGAAAAATAACTGCCTGTGGAATATCTTGGAAAAACAACTCTTCGAAAACCTTTCGTTTCAGGTGTTTCTTTTCTAGATAGAGCAACACCTCCCGCAAAAAGGTCAAAAAAATAAGGTAATAAGCCCCAATACTGATGAATACGGATTCTACCAAAGATTTCGTCCGCTAAAGAGAGATTTTCATAAGCATCAGCAAGTTCTCGATTAGTTTTTATAAAGGTTGGAAGATTTTCGTTAACCCATTTATATAAAAAATTATAATCAACGTCAGATTTATCAGTTAAATTTCGAGCTTCTCTTAGAGAATTGACATAGAATAAATCTCTTATTAGTGTGAAAATCTCTTCTAAAGAGTCTCTACGTAGACTAAGAATAAATTCTTTAATATCTCCTTCTACATTCCCTTGGCTAATTCCTTGAAGATCATTAATAATTCCCCGTAAATCACCATTATTCTTGTCGATTATTAACTCTAGATCTTCTTCTTTTAGTTGAGTTATGTTCTCTTTTTTTAGAATATTATGAACGATTTTCAATATCTCACTTTTGGACAGTGGATGAACTTCAAATCTACGAATTCTGTTATATAATGGTTGGAGATTTGTTTTATATTCATTAGAACACATTATTATCGGAAATTGAGTATTTTCAACTAAGTCTATAATCGTAGGAACTGCCCCTCTATCTTGAACACCATAAATACCATCAACTTCATCAATAAGTATTAATTTATCTTTAGTCTCGACAATAAAATCCATAATTCCTCTTGATTTGCTAGTTTCTTTCAATCTCTTCTCTAAGGTTGCCCTCGTTCGTGTGTCAGATGCATTTGTTTCTATAACCTCCATATTTAAATCATTCGCTAAAGCATAAACAATTGATGTTTTTCCAATCCCAGGAGGTCCTTCTAAGAGAACTGCTGCTTTTTCTGAGTCAATTTGAATATAGTCTTTTTGCTCTTTTTCTATAACTTTCTTGTTATACTCTCTAATCTTTGCATTTTCAATATTTACTCGATTTCTTTCAATAAAAAAAGTTTTAATAAAATCGGTCAATTCTTCATTAAGCTTTATTCTTTGACTGTTTACCCTCGCAGTAGGTAAAGCCATTTCTTTAAGACTTTTTGGACGGTATTTTTCAACCCATGGTATCTTAATAGATTCAGGTATTTTATTCACCTATAAGTATTGACTAAATAAACAGATTTTAGATAATAAAGCAGATATTTGAATATCACTATCTCTTCCATCAAGAGCCCTGAAATCAGCTTCGGCTATTAGATTAATTATTTCGCTCCTAACATATCTACTTAGAGGTAGTTTGTTAATTTCATTAAGTAATAATTTGAATAATTCATGAGTAGTATATTTATAATTAGAGAGAATTTTACGAGCTAATTCTCTTGATTTAGGGAAATCTCCTTTCAACGAAATTAATAGAAGACTCCTTATTTGGTCATTTTGAAATCGTTGAGCATTTTCATATAAGACAGTTTTATCAATTTTATTTCCTGTTATACTACTTAGTTGCAGGAGATCTATTGCTTGAAATATTCTGCCTTCAGAAATTTTATATAGGATTTCAATAGTTCCATCAGAAAACTTCAAGGATTCATTATTGACAATATCCTCCATTAAGATTTCAAAATTTTCGAATTTTACACGAGGAATTAGAAATAATTGGCACCTGCTTATAATAGGATCTATGACACTTGAAATTTTTGTAGTAATTAATATCATCCTACAATTTGAGCCATAAATTTCCATTAATCTTCTAAAACCTTGCTGATTACTTCCTAAAGCTTCAAAATTTTTTACGACTAAAATTTTAAAGGGTGAAGTTCCCAATACTTTTAATTGAGCAAAAGGTTTAATTTTAACCTGAATAAAAGCTGGCGTAGTAATTCGTCTTCCTGCAATGCTACCGATTTTACTTGTTGAGATATATGCTTCTGCTCTTGCTTGTTTTCTTTCTTCTTCACTCAATGGAACATTCGCATACACTAATTTAAAATTCGCTTCAAATTCTGTACCTAAAAACTCTTTTGAAAACAAGGTTGCCAGAGTAGTTTTTCCAACACCTTCAGCCCCGATGAATAGCAGATGTGGGAAATTTTTTCGTGCTATAATATTCTTTAAAGCTTTTTTTATTTCTGTTCGACCGCAAATTTGGTCTAAATTCCTTGGATAATATTTAATTCTCCATATAGGGATATCTTCAATCAAAATTCTAAATTCTCATGCTTTAATTTTTTCTATAATTTCGGCTAAAAGTGCTGAAACCTGCATATTTTCATTTGCTCCTTGACTTATTCGATAGTCTATATCTGCGATAAAAGATCTTAAAGCGGGGATCTTCTTAGGTTCTATTTTTACTTGTGATAAAGCATCAATTATTTGTCTTATAAAATTTCTACTATCAAGAGTTTCAATTGAGTTAATAATTTCTATCGATTTCTTAAAATCTTTACTTTTAAGAGCTGCTATTAATTCATCTAAAGTTTTTTTATCCATAAATCCAGAGATTCTTAGAATTTCACTTAAATCTAAATTATTCAAAAGTTCAAGAGCAACAGCCATTTGAAGAGTATTAATTGCTTTTCTCAAATCTCCTCCTGAAATAAAAAATAAAAGGTCATAAAACTGGACTGATTTATCCTTAGGGATTTGCAGTTTTTCTTGTTCAGCAATATATTTTAATCTTCCTACAATTTTTTCTTTAGGCAAATTTACGAATCTGAATACGGCACATCTAGAAATAATTGGATCTATAATTCGATTAATATAATTGCATAATAAAATAAATTTAATATTCATTGATGCTTTTTCAATGATTCTTCTGAGAGCTTGCTGAACCTGACCTGGAATGTTATCAGCTTCATCTAAAATTACAAACTTTAAGGAACCATCTTTAATGATATTCTGGCTTACGAAATTTTTTAAAACATTTCTTACAAAATCTATTCTCACAGTATCAGAAGCATTCACTTCTAAGAGATTAGTGCTTAATTCCTCCTCTTTAAGGAAATTTTTTGCGATTATTAAAGCAGTGCTAGTCTTTCCGGTTCCCGCAGGCCCTGTAAAAATCATATGAGGCATATCAGGGCTTCTGATAAATTCTTTTAAACTATTTATGGCTATATTTTGACTCACGATATCTTTAAAAGCCGCCGGACGATACTTTTCAACCCAAGGGGTTTCTATGCTCATTTTCTTAATTAATTCAATTTTTTAGCTGTCCTTTGTTAAGTCCAACTCTAAGACTTCATATACTTTTTTAAACTTCATCTTCTCATATAAATTTGAAGCCTCTACTGCTTTTTCTTTAATATTAACTTTTACTTTTTCTACCTTGATTCTTTTTAAGTGTTCTAAAGCCTTTTCTAATAAAAGATATCCTGTACCCTTACTGCGGTATTCTTCCTTTAAAAAAAATTGCTTAATATATCCCTCAGATGACCCTAATGGATCAATACGAAGCTCTGCTATAATCATTCCAACCACAGAATTATTATCTTCATCAATGGCAATGAGAATTCCATGACGTTGAAGAGGATCAAAAAGACGACGTCTAATCCCCCAATCAAAACGTTTTGGATCAAAATCTTGCCCCAATCCTTCTACTAATTGTTTAGTTAATTCTTGTAAATCATTAATCTGCTCTGGATTGGCTATTTCTACGCGGATTTGCAAAATATAATCACCTTAAATATCTAAACATTACAAAATAATTGCTGATACAAATATTATTGATTCTTTAAAATTAAAACTTTCCTAACTTATAATTAATAATAAACTCATAATATGGTGTTTTCCTATTAAGAAATTAAGATAATTATTTGGTTTTAAAATTTGATATCGCTTTAGAAGTTTAACCTAAATAAAATTTAAAAAGAAAATGTAATTCAAAAAGTCTTAAGTTAGAAATGGCGAGCAGATGTACCATCCCAAGCAGTTACATCTTTATTTACCCAGCCACATTTTGGGCATTTATCTGGAAGTTCCCAACTCTCTAAGGCCGGATGGATACGGCAATACAAACCTCCACAACTCTGACAAACTAAATATTTAGCTCCACATCCTGCACACATTTTCAATTGTCCTTGCTCCACAAACGGAAAAGCTCTCCGCATCCATTCGTCGTGTGCTAGACTAAATTGTTCCTTTCCACAAACAATACAATGAACTCCATCTTCTTGATGAGCCATATAATCACATTTTTAATAATTCTTTTTGAAAAAAAACCTATAAATTTAGAATTTTATACATTTTTTTTATAATAATAATAAAATACTAAATTAAAAATTAAACGATTTCGAAAGAAAGATTATTATTTGCTATTAATTGATTGATAAGGAATATTTTTTAATGGGAATTATGTGGGAATATTCATCAACTCTGTTTTTCTTTTCCATTTCGGATTAAAAAGAATCTCCTCCTAGAAATATGACTTATAGGAGAATTATTTCTTATTTTAGAGTCTAGAATTTGTTATTCAAGTATCATTTCTTGAATGAATTAAAAGGAAACCAATTAAAATGAGAGAGAGACTAACAAATTAATATAAAAATAAAAAGAGTAGAAAATAAAAAGATAAATTATACCTACATTTCTAATTTTTTTGCTCTGCTATTTGTAACTTTTGGATTGACCTTTTCTAATTCTTGAATTAGTTGAAATGTCTTATCATCATTTAAAGCTTCACCAAATTTAATAAGCATCTCTTTATTACCAACAAACAAACCTCTTTTCTTTAAAGGTTTTCCGTCCTCTTTTATGGGATTTATTTCTAAGAAAAGAAGTGCCGGTCTTGTCTTTGTAGCAGGAACTTTAACAACACTCACACCTTCAACTGGAGTTTCCATTTTCTCCCAATCATTTCCACTCTCCAGATGTTCCTTTAATTGTGCTTCAATATCTGCCATGATAAATCTCTATCTGTTTGCATTTTTTAAACTAATTTTATCTAGCAACTACATATATGTTACATGTAACATATAAGACTAGTTTAAAAATTTTTGGTATTGAAAAATTTTCACGATTAGCTAAGATTTTTGAAGTGTTGCCAATTGCAAAAATCCAATATTTAATACGTCCGTTTAATTATTTAAAAACATAATAGCATTATGTCGGATTTCTTGGGGTCATTTTCCACTAAATCTTTAAATATATCACTCTCGTATATATTTGTATTAATTGAAACTAAAAAATTAAGGTGATTTTTAATTAAATTAATTTCAGTAAATTTACCTGAATCGTATCTAAAAGTATTGGAGATACTTGTATCCGAAGGCAAATTTCCCAATAGAAGTGAGGCGATCCGAGTAGCGATTCGAGATTTAATTAAAACAGAATACCTCATTGAAGAATCAATTGAAAGAAATGTTAGCCCTACTTTAATAGAGTCTGAAATAACAAATGAAGTAGAAGAAAAGTTATTCACTTAATTAGTTTAAAATTTTTTCTTATTTTTTTCAACTTTAATGTTGAATATAAAAGAAAAATAAAGAAATAAGCTTTTAAAGAATATTTTTGTTTAGTCTTTACTGTTTCCTAACAGATCTAATACTTTTTTCCTTCTTTCTTTTCTCCTAGCCTCAATACGGGATTTTAATATTTCCTTCTCACCTTGATATTCTTTTTCCTTTGCTTTAGGTTTTTTACCTAATTTTTCCTGTAATTCTCCAATTTTATCATCAATTTTTCCTACATATTTCTTACTTATCTTAAGGTCTTTTAGGTGAAAAATAGATTCCTTTAATTCTGAGATAGCTTTCATGAAACTCTTCTTAATTAATGATATTTGTGCTTTATCTAATGCAATATATGTTGCTTTAAATTTTCCTAAATTATCTATACCATCCAAAGGTTCTAATGCAATTAATGGGATTTCTGTTTGATCTTTCACATCGCTAATAATTTTTTCGATTCTCTCAATCTGAATTCCATGTTCTGATTCATTTAATTTTCTAGCCTCTCTTTTAAGTATTATTATTCCCTCATTGTATTTGAAAGCCTCAATTAGGTTTTCTGCTCTTTCTATTTCTTTGAGGATCTTTCTATCAAATTCTTCCTTTGCTAATTTCCGTTTTTCTTCCTTTTTTCTCTTTTCATGCTCATCTCGTTCTTTCTCTACTTCCTTTTTTAATAATTCCATTTCCATTTCTTCTTCAACTCTTTTCTTTTTTATGTCTTCAAATATCTCAAAAGTTTTCCTCTCTCGGTTCAGCTTAAACAATAGATCATTATTTATCCGAGATACTTCTCTTTTCCACGAAATTTTATCAAATAATTTACGTGCTTCAATATATTTTTCATAAGCTTCTTCGAAGTTCTTCTTATCTAATAATTTTGTACCTTGTTCTAAAAGTTTGTAAGCTTCCTCTGAAATATCTTTTTCCCATTCTTTCTCACGTTGTATTTTTAATACTTCTTTTCTTTTTTCTTCTTGTTGGAGTTTCCTCAATTCTTCATCTTTAGCTAACTTTTCTTCGAGTTTTTCCTCGATTTTCAATTGTTTAGCCTTTTTTTCTTCAATAGCCGCTTGTTCAAGTTCAAAAGACTGTTGTTTTCTCTTAATCATAGTAATAGAATCCTTAACCATATTAATCCCTTCTTGCCAATTGATTTGAGAAAAGATTTCTTCCCCTTCTTTGTAAAGATCAATTGCTTTTTCAAAATTATTTTGATTTAATTCAATCTTCGCACGATCCATAAGTCTAAATGCTCTGTCTTTTGCAGATTCAAATTCGCTAACTTTTTCTTCTCTAACAAGTAGACTTTCTTTTCTTTTTTTAAGCAATCTTTCTTGTTTTACTTTTGCCTGTTCTAACAGTTTCTGTTGCATCAAGAGCTCTTCTTCTTGTTTCTTTGCCTTTTCAATTTCTAAAGAACGTAATCTCATATCTTTCTCTAACTTTTCTTTATAAAATTGAATTGTATTTAGAAGTTTCATTGATTCCTCCATCCAACCTATTTCCTCAAAAGATTTTCTTGCATTTCGATAGATATTGAGAATCTTTTCATAAGGAGGTTCGTGTTCAAAAAAACCTTCTTTAATTTTTAACTCATACTCTTTTGCCATCCTTTCTGCGTTATGAATTTGATTAAATATCTTTTCTGCTTGTTTTTCTTCATCCTTCTTTTTTTTTTCAAATTCGAGTATCTTTTTTTCTTTAGCGAATAGTTCTTTTTCAGTACCAGTTTTAGCAGCAATTAATTCTGCTTCTGGTTCTTGTAGTTTCTTTTTTTCTATTTCCCTTAATTTCTCATCTTTTTCTTGTTTTTCTTTATAAAATTTAATTGTATTTATCAAACGTCCAGCCTCATCATTCCAACCAATTTCTTGGAATAGATTTTTGGCTTCATTATAATTTGTAATAGCTTTATCATAAGGACTTTCAAATAATAAAACATCGCTTTTTATGTTGACCTCATAATTTTTCACTAATCTTTCTGCTTCATCTATAAGGTTCATAGCCTTATCTAATAATAAATCCTCTTCCTTAATTCCTATATCTCCTTCTTTTATTTTATCAGGTCTAGCTGGCTTAAAATCTTCTTTCACCTTATGCATCTCTTTAATTTCCCTCTCTCTTTCGGCTTTTTTAGCTTCAACTTCACGTAATATTTCACTCTTCTTTAATTTCTCTTGATAAATTTTTATTTGGTTAAAATATATTTGCGATTGATCAACCCAACCTCTTTCAAGCATTTCGTTTTGAATTTGTCTATATATTTCTATAATTTCAGGATAAGGAGTATGTTCAATTATTTCACCCTTCTTTAAGGCTTTCTTCATTGCAGAGTTATATTCCCTTTCTAATTTCTCCGCTTTATTAACCATCTCTATGATATCTTTTTGAAAATCCTTTTCCTCTTTTTTCTTTTCTAATTTTTTTAATTTATCTTTATCATTCTCAACAATCTTTTCTACTTTAAGCATATCTTCAAGATCTTTTTCTCTTTGAATTTTTTGAGCTTCTACTTCAAGTAATTTTTCATGTTTTTCCAACTTATCTTGATAAATTTTAATCTGGTTAGTAAATATTTCTGCTTGCTCTCTCCATCCCTGAGCATAAACTTTCTCTCTTATCTGCTTATAAATCTCAATAACTTCAGAATACGGTGTACTTTCTAAGATTTCTCCACTTCTCATGGATTTTCTCATTTCGCTCTCATGTTCTCGTACTAATTTCTCAGCTTTATTAACCATATCAGTTATGTACGTTTCAAAATCCTCTTGCTCGCGTTTCTTTTCTATAGCTTTTAATTTATCCTTATCAATCTCAACAGTCTTTTCTACTTTATGCATATCTTCAAGATCTTTTTCTCTTTGAATTTTTTGAGCTTCTACTTCAAGTAATTTTTCATGTTTTTCCATCTTATCTTGATAAATTTTAATCTGGTTAGTAAATATTTCTGCTTGCTCTCTCCATCCCCGAGCATAAACTTTCTCTCTTATCTGCTTATAAATCTCAATAACTTCAGAATACGGTGTACTTTCTAAGATTTCTCCATGTCTCATGGATTTTCTCATTTCGTTTTCATGTTCTCGTACTAATTTCTCAGCTTTATTAACCATATCAGCTATATACGTTTCAAAATCCTCTTGTTCCCTTTTTATTTCAATAACTTTTAATTTTTTCTCATCAATCCCAATTTTTTGCATTTCATCAAGTTCTTTTTGCCTTTGAATTTTCTGAGCTTCAACTTCGCGTAATTTCCTATCTTTTTCCCATTTCTGAGAATAATAATTTATTTGATTATCATAAACTGTACCTTCTTCATTCCTTCCTTTTGCGAGTACCATTTGTTTTACCCTTTCATAAATCTGAATTATTTCCTCAAAAGGAGGATTCTCTGCTAATTTACCCTGCCTTACAGCTTTTTTCATTTCAGTATCATATTCACGTCCCATTTTTTCAGCTTTATTAACCATATCATTAATTAATTGTTCAAATTTTTCTTCTTCTTCTGCTAATCTTTTCTTTTCTTCAATTTTTCTTAATTTTTCCTTATCAACGCTGATCTCCTTTTCTTCTTTTTGTATTTTCGACAGATCTTCTGCTTTTATCTGTTTTTGTACTTTCTCTGCTTCTATCTGCCTTAATTTTTTATCTTTTTCTAGCTTTTCTTTGAAAGCTTGAATTTGACTCAAAAAGATTGCCGCATCAGATTCCCAGCCTTTCTCAAGTGATAATTGTCTTACCGTTTTGAAAAACTCTATTATTTCAGGATAAGGACATTTTAATTCGAATTTTCCTTTTCTTAGTGCTACTTCATATTCTCTTGCTAATTTTTCTGCTCTGCCGGTCATTTCATCAATTTTTGTTATGAGATTTTGAATTTCAACTTCCTTTTTACGTTGTTCTTCCAAAACTTTTAACTGCTCTTCATTTAAAACAACCGTTGTTTCTTCTTTTGAAATTTTTAGCAACTCCTCGGCTTCTTTTTGCTTAATTACTTTTTCAGCTTCAATTTGTCTAATTTTCTTATCTTGTTCAAATTTTTGAATATATATGTCAATAGTATCATCATAAATTGCTGCTTCATTTCTCCATCCTTTATCAATTAGCAATTCTTTTATTCTTTTATAGATCTCTATAACTTGAGGATAGACACATTCCTCAATTAATTCTCCTTTTTTAATGGCTCTCTGCATTGCTAATTCATACTCACGAACCATACGAGATGCTTCGGTGGCCATATTATCAATTTGTGCCTTAAAAAACTCAGTTTCCATCTTCTGAAATTCCATTTCTCTCAATCTTTCTAATCTCTCCACTATTTCTTGTTCCTCTCGCTCTACTACTTGTTGTTTAATAGTTTCTTCTTGTTGAACCCTAATTTCTACTTGTCCCATCTTTTCTGCTTTCTCTCTTTCTAGCTCTATTAAATACGATGAGCGCTCATTCTCCAATTGAGATATTGTTTCTTGAACTTTTTCCACTTCATAGTCCCATTTTAATTCTTGAAATAATTTACTCCCTTCGCTATATAATTGTAAGGCTTCATCATATTGTTTGCTTTTAGTCAATTCTGCTGCCTTTCCTAATAGTTCATATGCCTGTGATGAAATTTCTTCTTCCCTTTTTTTAGCTTCTAGATATTTTTTTAACTTTTCGTCTTTTAATTGGTCTTCTTTGAGGATTTGCTTTTGTTTTGGCTCAGTTTCTATTTCAGGGATAGGAAATTTAACACCGCGCAAAAACTTTGCTTTTTTATTGTAACATTCCTCTATTAATTTAAAGATCTTTTCAACTTCATCTGGTTTATCCAGGCTTTCGAAAATTTCGACGGCTTGATCATATTTATCTAACGCTTCTTCGAATTTCTTATTTTCCAAAAATTCTTTACCCTCATTTATTAATTGAACTGCTTCTGCAAATAAATCTACTTTTATTTCTCCTTCTGCCAGCTCAACTTGAAGATCTGAAGCTAATGTTTCTTCCACGATCTCAAACTGTTCAACCTTTTCCTCTTCGATTTCTCCTTCTCTAAACACTTGTTCTTTTAATAAATAGACTTCGGATATTTTTTCATTTATAGCCTTAATTTCTTCTTCTCTATTTATTTGGGTGTATAATCCAATAGCTTGTCGTAAAACTTCTATTCCATCATCAAAATATTTAGAATCTATTAGATTTATAGCATGTTCAACCAACTCATAAGCCTCAGAAGCAATATCTTCTTCCATTCCCATTAAATCTGAAAAAAAAGCTTCTTTTGTTGGATCGAAACCATTTTCATCGAATTCTTGCTCAAAATCCTCTTCTCCTTCTTCTTGTTTATCCATAATATCCGTCAACTTTTAAGAATAATTAAGTATAGAGTAATTGATAATAATCAATATCTAAAATAATTTTGATAATTCTACTAATACTACAATTCATAAATCAAAAATAAAAATTTAATTAATTACAGTTCAAACTTTCCTAAATTTTTATTAAGAAATTCATCACAAATTTTTCCTCCTTCAGTTGTCAAAGTCCATCCATTAGAATCTCTTTTAACTAGATTTAAATTTTCAACGCTCCTCAAAACTTCATGAACTTCAGTGTCACTTTTACGAGTACTAAAGTCCACTCTAAGACTAAACACAATATCATCAATTGGTACCGCACCTCCAAGCTCATCTTCCATGACACCCAAAGCAGCAATGATTTGGTTTTGTTCAGCCATACCAGCATCCATGGAACTTGAAATTTCATCTTGAAGCCATGGATTCTTATCTAACAACTTCTTTATTGCTTTTTCATCACCTTTCTTGAAAACCTTATCAAATTCTTCTCTAATTTTCTTTTTTGCCATACCATACGCCTACCTAAATTTAATTATCTGAAAAAATTTGTAATAATTTTTTCCTACCTATAATATAAATTCTGAAAATAAAACCTTTTATAATAAGTAGTAAAAAAGAGAATTATTCTAATTTATTCAAAAACTCTTCAACTTCTGACTTGTTAGCCATATAGAATTTTTTTGTTTCACCTTTTATCCAAGAAAGTCTAATATTATCTTTAGTAGCTTCCTCATCTATCGAATCTTTAAGCGATTTTAAAGCTAAACTAATTAACTCATCAAAAGTCATATTTTCCTTATAGTTATCAATAAGAAATTGTCTCGCGTTTGCCTCCCCATTTCCAAGTGCGTAGGCTTTGAATGGCCGATAAATTCCGCTAGGCGATGTTGTGTAAATCTGGGTGCCCATAGCATCTATTCCGATGAAAAAGAGTGCACAACCCCAAGGCCTTACGCCTCCAAACTGAGTATATTGCTGCTTCAAGTCTGCAACCGCTTTAGCTAACATATTAAGTCTAACTGGTTCATCATATGTCAATCTAAACGATTGTGCTTGAACTCTAGCATAATTAATGAGTGTTCGAGAGTCCGCATGTAATCCTGAAATGGCAACTCCGATATGTTCATCAACTTGAAATATTTTGTCTATTGAATCACCATCCATTAAATTGGAGGTAATCTTGATCTGAGCAGCTAAACATATATCTTCCTCAGATTTTATTGCTACAACAAGAGTTCCCCGTCTAACTGCTTCTAATGCATACTCCACCTGAAATAGGCGTCCCTCTGGGCTGAATACTGTTAGCGCCCTGTCGTAAGCTCTACCTTGTCCACCAAACATACCAATTCTAACCTTCTTTTTCTATTAATAATAATAGTTTGAATTTACTATCTAAATAATCTAAAGAATTTTAACTTAATGTTTATAGTCAATAAAAAGTTAAATCTTCTGGGTGTTTTTCAAAATAGCTAATGTAATATCTTTAAATATCGTGTCAACTTGAATATTATCCTTCGCACTTGCTTCATAATACGCAATTGCGTTAATTTCATCTTTTAATGCTTCACCATCTGTCGCTCCAACTTCTCTATTTCCTTGTTCTGCTAGATCAATTTTGTTTCCTACTAAGATACTCGGCTTACCGTCGCCAACTACTTTTTCTACTTCTGTTTTCCACGCAGGAATGTTTTGGAAGGAGCTTCTGCGTGTTAGATCGTAAACGTATACAATTGCAGTGCTTCCTCTATAAAAAGGTGGGCGAACGAAGCTGAAATGCTTTTGTCCTGCGAGATCCCAGAGTTGGAGCTTAACAATATAATTTGGATATTCTTCTAACTCAACTTGCTTAGTAGAGAAATTAGATCCAATTGTCATGATATAATTTTCTTTAAAAGTATTTTCACAGTAGCGAAGAACCATGGAAGTCTTGCCTACTCCACCATCACCTACAACACAAACTTTATATATGAAGGATCTGATAGATTTCTCTGAAATTTTACCCATTCACCTTTCTGGTTAATCTATATGGCTCAATATAGGGTTGAATCCAAAATTTTAATGTTAGCTATTTTTTTTAAAATTATTGAATTTTTAATGCTTGAGTAATACTATTCATATATTTGATTAATAAAAATACTTCTATTAAATTTTTATTGTTTCTAAAGGATTTTTTAAATTAAGAATAAAAATTTTAATAGGATAATTTTAAATTGGTTTTACTTTAAAGTATTTTTGATCTGATTTCTTTAAAAAGTATCTGAATTCGTAAGCGATTTGGATTCATAATTTTCTTTTTACTAAAATTTAAAAATTCAAACTAGATTATCCATATGAAAGACTGTGATCGGGACAGAGGAAACTACATTAGTAAATATGATATGTCCGTATTGTAAGGAGAGTTTTAGAAAGCAAGTAGAGTTTCAAAAAAAGACAGGCCTTTTCACAATCTTAATAAAAAATCATCCAAATGGAGAAAAATGTCCACCTTTTATTGCGTTTATAGATAACAATGGAAGGCATAGGGGTTCTCAAAAAATTGATGATGTGGAAGAAGAAGCGTCTATTAATGATCAATTACTTGATAATGCTCGAAGTACTATAAACGAATTAGAAAACACATTACGCTTTTACCATTTAAAAGTACCTAGGAGAGGAGGGAGGGGATTTGATCATAAAGTTGCAAGTGTTAAAGATAGATCGTTTCTGGGTTCAAAATTTTATAAACAATTAATTGAATTTTTAACTGAAATTGAAGACGACAATTCTTTTGGCATAATAACCAAAGATGATGAAGGAGATTTTGAAGGAGGGCTTTTAATATATGGAAAATACCTTGGAATGATATTTACCATGTTTTGGAATGATCAAAAAGGAGTTCAAAATAAAACTCTAGATGACACAAAAGGGTATTCCTACCTCACAGTAGAAAAGTTATTAGATATTTATGATTTAATGGATTTCTTTTTCTAAAAAGATAAAAAATAATTTTGGTTTAATATATTATTATAAATATTCTTAATATCATTTTTCAGTTCTAATTACCCTTTTGAGTATTTTCTACATGTTTAATTTAGAAGAAAAGATTGAGAAATTTGTAAGATTAATTCTTGACTCAAAAAATATTGTGGTACTCACAGGAGCAGGTATGAGTACCGAAAGTGGAATCGCTGATTTTAGGTCTCCTGGAACCGGATTATGGGAAAAAGTAGACCCTTATGAATATGCCTCAATCGATTCATATATGGCACATCCAACTAAAAACTTGGAGTTTATGCTAGAAACCGGAAAGGCGATTTTTAGTGCAAAACCTAACCAAGGTCATAAGGCTCTTACTAAACTGCAAAAACTTGGCAAATTAAAGGGTGTTCTTACTCAGAATATTGATCGTTTGCATCACAAAGCTAAAACTAATAATATCGTTGAATTCCATGGAAATGTAATGGAAGCAAAATGTTTAAACTGTGGAAAAATCTTTCCGATTACTACTATGGTTAATCAAGTTTTACAAGGTAATAGGCCTTCATGTGAAGATTGTAATGGAATGTTAAAACCAAATGCAATATTTTTTGGAGAACCTTTAGAATCCCAAGTTTTAATGGCAGCAGATCAAATGGTAAAGGACTGTGATCTAATAATTGTATTAGGAAGTAGTTTAGTTGTTTATCCTGTGGCTTGGTACCCCCAAAGAGCATTGTCAAATGGTGCAAAGTTAGCTATTATAAATATCCAAGAAACTGATTTTGATTCTATGGCAACGATAGTTATTCATGATAAAATTGGAGAAATTTTTCCAAAAATAGTTTCTCTTGTTGAGGAAAAAATCGGTAAAAATTTAAAAAAATATAAAAAAAATTAACGTTTTATTCACTCTCTTAATAACTTCTTGTCCACTTTCCCCACAGATGTAAGCGGTAATTCTTCAGTAATTTCAAAGGATTTTGGAACTTCATATGGCGCGCAATTCTCTTTAGCAAAGGCTAGAATATCTTCCTTAAGGGCTTCTTCATTACCATCATATTTAAAGTCAGGATCAAGTTGAATGAATGCTTTTACTATTTCAGAACCTGGCCTTTCTGGATTTGGAACACCAATAGTAGCAACCATTTCAATCGCAGGATGTTTTGTTAAGGTATCCTCTAATTTTGCAGAGAAAACTTTATATCCTCCTACAATAATCATGTCCTTGGTTCTATCTACAATTTTTACATATCCCTCTTCATCCATCGCCCCCATATCCCCTGTATGCATGAATCCATCAGCATCTTTCGCCTTCTTAGTCTCTTCGGGTTTATTATAATACCCTTGCATTACCATTGGACCCTTGACACAAATTTCTCCTGGTTCCCCAATTGGTACTTCAGCACCCGTATCAGGATCAAGTAATTTGAAATCCACATTTGGGAAGGGTAACCCAACATGTCCTAACTTCTTTTTACCTTTTGAAGGATTTCCAATCGTTAGAGGTGAAGTTTCAGTCATACCATATAATTCGATTAACTTTCCTTCCCCAATAACACTTTCTAATATCTCCTGTGATTCCTTTGGGAACGGTGCTGCTGCTGAAATTACATAATCAATCATTTCCCTATCGATCTTTTTGAATTTTGGGTTCTTTAGGAGCATTTGATATAATGTAGGTACGTTAGCCAGTACACTTGGTCTGTATTTCAACATTTCCTTTATGATGTGATCAGTATCTCTTGGATTAGGGATTAAGATTTGACTCCAACCTAACATTATTACATTAGCGCAGGTGAATAATCCTGCTATGTGGAAAAATGGAAATCCTGATAAACCAAAACCCTTACCAAACTCCCAACTAAGCCAATGTTGAAATATTTTAACATCAGAAACGAAATTTCTGTGGCTTAGCATGGCTCCTTTAGGGGGCCCTGTTGTCCCTCCAGTGTATTGAATAAAAGCTATATCATCTGGACTAACTTTAATATCTGGTAACTCATCAGAGTAATTTCCTTTAACATCTTTATGATATTCATACACTATTTTTCCTTCTAGTGCGGTAATCTTTCCCTTAGGTATTTTATGAAACATCTTTCCTAGCCTTGCTAACATTTTTGGCATAAAACCACCAATACTGGTAGCAATGACTAGTTTTAGTGCGGGAATCTTATCATAAATTTTTGTTATGTGACCAGCAAATACAGCATCTAATGACAGAAGTGCTAGTTGTTTTCCACCGGATCCTAGATCATTCAATTGATAATGGATCTGAACAGCTGAAAGAAGCGGAGAAACTCCAGAGACGATTAGCCCTGCCTTTAAACCCCCTAAAACGCCAATTACATATTCTGGTATGTTTACAAGACATATTGCTAATACATCTCCTTTTTTAAGTCCATTTTCAATCAGCATGTTGGCAAATTCATTTGAGAGTTTGTCTAATTCTCCATATGAAACCTCAGTACCATAAAAAAAGAAAGCCACTTTATCAGGGACTTCTTCAAATGTTCTTCTTGTCCCTTGAATAAAAGAGGTTTCAAATTCTTTAGGATCTAGATCATGTATCCCAGGATCATAGTTTTTCTTCCAGAATCTATCTTTGTAAGACATTTCTTGCATCATGTTTTTTCACAATCATATATTTTTTCAATTTTTTCAAGATTAACAATATATTATTATAACATGACCTATTATAAAGTTTAATTAATACAGATGGTTAGTTTGATTTTTTTTTGTCGGCTATCCTATATCATTTAAATATTAACCGCATTTTACTTTTACTTCTACTCATCTCTCTCTGCCTCCATGTAACAATCCTATTTTTAAATATAAAACTATTTCTAAGTAAAAGAACGATATTCCTGAACCTTATACCAGTTCTGTGTATTTCAGAAAATTGTCGGTGTATTGTTGTTTTATTTTGAAGAATTAATATAATATTTGATGATTTATAGATCAGGATTTACAGTGTATGAAAAGAACAACCATTCTCCACCCATTTCAAGCGGGGATAAAACTCTTGATGAATTGCTTTCCGGAGGATTTCACAGGGATCTAGTGTATTTACTCTATGGAGATAAAAAACTAACAACTAACATTTTACTAACGACTTCCGTTATTGTTCAAAAAGCATTTAACAATGGAGGGCTTGGCGAGGGTATTAGAATAGCCTTCATTGACGGGAATAATCGCTTTAATCCTTACAATGTGAGCAAGTTTGCGGTTACGCAAAACTTATCCCCCCAGAAAGTATTAAAAAACATTCTTATTTCACGAGCGTTTACATGGGATCAAATGGTTGAAATTTTGGAGAATAGGCTTTCCATTCTTGAAGATGTGAAAGTTGTGTTAATCTCTGGGATTACAACTCTATTTGAGGGCTACAGAAAACAGACTTTTGAAGATCTGCTAAGAACAATTGATGGAATTAAACAAATGCTCTGGAAAACAAAACCCCTCATTATTATAACGGCACCTTTACATGAAAATTCTCTTTTCAGACCAAAAGGGGGAAAAATTCTTTCGCATTTTGGGAGTGTGCTAGTGATGATAAATGATGACGAACGGTATGTAGAATACACACTCGTTCAGCATCCTTACTTGCCAGAAAACCGATTGCTAAAATGGAAGCCACGTACTCCTAAGAAGAAAATTCCCTTAAAAAATGCAACAATAGATTGCTGGTTTTAACTCTCTTGATATTTTTCAATAATGATCGTAAAATTTTATGAAAATTATTTATTTAAATCCTTGTAAAAAGGTGAATTTGACTTTATCAAATTAAAAATAGTTTAAAATATAAATGAGAATAGCTTTTATGTAATGTGAAATACGGCAGTATTATATAGTAAAAGAATTTTTGATAGATGTGAATAATTGTGAATATGAAAATTTTTAAAAAAACATTCAAATTTATCTGTGATAAATGCGGAGAATTTGCTCATACTGAAACAGAATATTGCGAATCATGCGGGGAAAAGAGTTTGAGGAAGGCAACGAAAGATGATTATGCAAAATATGAAAGGGAAAAAATGAGAAAGACTAGAGAAGATAAGGCGGTAATGGAAGAAACCCGAAAGGCGGAGAAGGCAGATATAAAAGCTGAGAAAGCTGAAGAAAAAGCTAAGAAGGAAGTGGAGAAGGCAGAAATAAAAGCTGAGAAAGCTGAAGAAAAAGCTAAGATGGAAGTGGAGAAGGCAGAAATAAAAGCTGAAGAAAAAGCTAAAAAGGAGGCGGAGTAAATTTAACTTTTTTGATATCGTAATTTGAGATATTAATATTCGAGGTTTTTTAGTATGATTTATAGCAGATAAACTATTCTAAAAGAATTCTTATATTCTTTTTTTTCTTTTATACATTTAATAAAATGTATGTGAAATATATATTCGGTCAATATTCTTGATTTATTTTTAATTTTCCTTTTTTTTATACATATTCGGGTCCTTTTCCTTTAATGTAAGGGGATCTCCTCCATATTGTACTTTCTTTCCCTGATAATAGAAAATAGATTTTTCATCACAAATTTTATTCCATTCCTCTAATCCTAATTTCTTTATCATAATAGAATTGTAGACTTTAGAATTATGTGGAGTAAAAATCTCAAAGTTCACAATTGGTTGTAGCATTTCGCAAGGAAAATCACTACATTCATAACAAAATTCGTACCCTTTACTTGTAACACATTCATAAGTTTTACATACGGGGAACTTAAGAATTTGTCCCTTCTGTTCCCGACATCCTTTACATCCAAAAGATTGAACTCCTGGGCATCTCTTACAATAAATTCCACAAGGAGCATGCCACGTTTTTAAATCTTCTGACATCTAACAAAACCATTAATTTATTTTAATAAGTTTAGATAATAACTTATATAAAATTTTACTCTTATTGCTTTCTATGTATTTTTTTGAAATTCTTCACTCTAAGATATCAAACCTATAAAACAAGTAAAAAATTAATTTCAAGAGTCGAAATTGTCTTTTAGATTTTCTACTTACAATTGAATTTAATGATGTAACGGAATCAGTTTCCTTTGAATGCATTAAATTTTCGAAATCCGGATAGGTTAAACCTCCTGTTGCTTTAGGGGGCCTACCAAAACTTTTCACACTACTCCAATTTTTATCAAACTCTCTTGTTGCTAACCATGTTTTATCCGTTGTTATGCAAATTGATTCATTAGTGGTTAATTCAATTTCGCCATATATGTTTATAGGAGCAACACCACCAATGAAATCTGTATTCTCAATAATAATTTTGTTAGCTCCTTGTCTTAGGTATTCTTTTATATTAAAGATTTGAATATTTCCTTCAATAATTACATAATTAAGTGAATTCCGTGTAATAGTATAACCGATATAGGTATCATTTATATAAATCTTAGCAAAGGTTCCCCCAATAACTTGTAGAAATGCTTTTTCTATTTTCCCCTCAATATTTATGACCTTGCGATAAAATGTGGTATGAACTCTGTGTAACTCTTTAGCATCTAAATAGATCAACTCGCTTTTGATATTAGGATTTTCCCATCCAATATTATTACTCAGCTGTTCGATTTTATCATTATAGAATTTATTTAGCCATTGATAATGAATTTTAATTGAGTTAAATCCTTCAATTTTCGAACAATTTAACCACAAGAATTCATACTCATCGAGAAGAGAATATAAATCGTCTTTTAAACTTTCAATTTCTTTAATTTTTATTATTTTCAAATTTTCTTTTCGAGGAAAAAATCTAATTAGAAATTTTGAATTCTTCCTTTTTCTACAATAAAACTTCATATGATCTGCGATAAAAGCAAGATTTTTGATATTTATATTGTTCTTAAGAACAATCTTTTCTAATTCTTTACAAGTGTTTATCAGTTCATCCAACTCAGAAATTAATTTGTCGAAACCTCTTACCTTTATATTTTTTCGATATCTATTTGTATTTTTAGCATAGGGGTGCGCAAAAAAGTGATTATAATATGAAGTGGGTCGTACGTGTAATAAATTATTATCTTGAATTTTACGAAAAGTACTAAAAACGTGTAATAATTTGGAATTCTCAACTCCAAAGAAATGAGTGATTAAAGCTTTCCAGAAATAGAATAAATTGATTTCTTTTAAAGGATTCCATCCGACCATAGCTGAAAATATAAATCCATAAAATCGATTCTCCCTAATTTCTTTGTTTCTAAAATCACCCCAACTTGAAGTGATTTCTCCTATTACTTCATATTCATAACCTCTTTTAACTAAATTAGTTATATTTGTTTCATATTTACCAATAGAGGGGAAAATTCGATTATAATCGATTATTGACGGACTTACGATAATTGAAAAACCAAATTTCTTAATCTTCTTTATAATCGGGTGATCTTTTTGAGGTTTATAATTCCAGTACATTATTATTATATCCTTAGGCAAACCCTCAAGAATTTCTTCATACTTATAGAGAATATCATGGTAAATGATTACTTTTTTATAGCCATATTTTTTAACAATATTATAAACTTTTTTATAGTGAGTGAGATAAGCTTTTGCTTTGCCTATCTCATCGACATATTGTCTCGAAGCAACTCTACCAACATCCCAACTCTCATCTGCTCCAATATGAAAATAACCTGATCTAAAACCTTCACTTATTTCACCAATCATCTCATCTAATAGTTCATAAATTTCTTCATTAGCGAGATTTAAACTATTTGATCCAGGAAATTCTCCATATTTCCAATAATCGGGATGAGATAAAATATTTTCCCAATGACCAACAGTTTGAAAAATAGGAACAAGGTCAATAAAATGCCTTTTGGCATAAGTATGCAACTCTAATATTTCCTCCTTCGAATATGATCCCCTATCTTTTCCAATTTCTGGATGATTGGTATATCTGAACATATCTTGCATATATACTAAGTAATATTGATTAATTTTAAAGTGGCTTAATTCTTTTATGAATTTCTTCAAATTATCAACGGTAGGTGCTTGACCTCTAGAAATATCATCTGATACACCTCTAATTCTTAAAGCAGGGAAATCTAATATTCTTACTTCATTTATAGATAATTTATCTTGGCCTGAGTTTAATAATTGGATTAAAGTTTGAATCCCATAAAATAATCCTTGAGGAGAAGAGGCTTCTATTAAGATTTTAGATTCTGTAGAGACTAAAATGTATCCTTGATCAATGAAATTTTGTTCTCTTTTGATTTTACTAAAAAGATTTTCTGGAAAAAATGTGCTTTTCTTCTCTGAAATTGAATTTACATTTGAAAAGTCATTTTTATCAATAACTTCTTGAATTTTTAATTTACTTTTAAGCCTAAACTCTTTTAATTTATTTTGAAATTGTTCGATTATGAAGGAATCTTCTGATTTTAAATCTGTAAGTATTATTGAATCTTCTACAATTTTCGATCTTTGAAAATTTTCTATTTTAATATAACGAGGTTGAGGAATCAAAAACAATTTCTCTTCAATACTTTCGCTTTTAACCAAGTTTTCAAGATAAATAAACATATGATATCTAAATTAAAGGAAATAAAAAATTTTAGCTAAATTTCAGTCTTATTTTTCTAAATTCAATTTCATTGTATTTAACCATAATTATGTCAAACATTCTACATTTAGAAATATGACTTCAGAACAAAATCGAAAAATTGCCAATGTATTTTCTTTTAAATTCTGTAACGAATTACCTCTCTTGGTTATAATTATGGGTAGGACAGTGCCTTCTTTTAGACCTGCATTGGAGCATGAAATTGAAAGCTGGAAAGATTTCAAAAGAGGATTAAAACCCGAAGAACAGAAGATATTTAATAAGTTAATGAATTATGCTCGAATACATGCAGACGCCGGCAGTTTGAGTGCACGTCCAATGCTATCAGAAGTGCTATTTATCGCATTTGCGGTTGAACAAGAAAAAAAGATTGAAAGATTAGAAAAAAGGGTTGAAGAATTAGAAGGAATTATTGAAGGAAAGGAATAAATTGGATTATCAAAGGAAATTTGATGGTTGGCTTTTAGATGTCTCCACTTATAGTAATGGAGTTGTTCTTTGGGTGAAAACAGTCAAAGAGCAAAAGATTGTAAAAATCTATCACGACTTCTATCCCGAATTTTTTGCCGTACCAAAACGACATTCTGGCAAAGATTTTAAAAGATTAAAACAAATCCTCAAATCTCATCAGAATGTTAAGGATACAAGAATCTGTGAGAAATATGTCAAACTGGAAGATCACGAAAAAACAAAAATATTTGGGGTTTCTGTGACGAAACCTTCGGTATTTAAGAAGACAATAAAAGAAATCGATGAAATTGGTCTTTTTACACTATACAATACAGATCTTCCAATCTCTCAGATGTACTTCTATGTTAATGACCTATTTCCAATGTCGCTATGTGGTTTCAAGGTGAAACTTGAAAAGAAGAAAAACGTTGAGGGGCATTTTATGCGTTTGGTATCAATTGAATTAAAAGATGACAACGAAAAATTGTTTTATGATTTACCTCCTCTAAAAGCTGTTTGGTTGGATATTAGAATACAGCAACGCGGAATAAGATCATATCATAACGACCCTCTAGCATATGCTGAAGTCAGCATTGTTGAAAAAGATGAAAAAGCTAACATCCCAAGGGCAGATGGGCAGAGAAAAAGGAAAATCCTGATCGATGAAGCTGATGAAGGGGAAACCATCAAGAAGATTAGTAAGGTGATTGAGAAATTGGATCCCGATATCATTCTCACACATGGAGGAGATGAGTTTGTATTTCCTTACCTGGTTGCACGAGCTTCAGTGAATCATGTATCAAAGGATTTATATCTCTCTCGTACCAGAACTCCACTTAAAAACTGCATTTTTAACCTTTCAGGAAACTCTGATCATTACATGACCTACGGAATCATTATGCGTCGATCTAAAACTCAAGTATATCTTACTGGTCGTTTTCATTTAGACACTACTTCTTATGGGAGCTTACACTTTAGCGAGGGAAATATACCTGGAGTTATCGAAGTCGCGAGAATCTCTCGAGTGCCTTTGCAAAGATTATGTAGGATAACTATTGGAGGCGCTCTTCAATCAATACAATATTACAATGCCTATAAACTAGATCATCTTATCCCACCTTTCAAAAAGAGTCCAGAAGACTTTCGAAATGGTATGGATCTCATTATTAATGATCGAGGGGGTCATATTTTTGAACCCCTGATTGGTGTTTTTGATCAAGTAGCAGAGTTAGACTTTTCTTCAATGTATCCGTCTCTGATGGCTAACTTTAATATTTCATCTGAGACGCTTAATTGTAAGTGCTGTAAGGATGACGGAACAGGAATTAAAGTCCCGGGCACTAATTTTCATATATGTACAAAAAGACAGGGAATCATCTCCAAATCCATTAGCTTACCTCTAAACAAACGACTTTATTACAAGGAATATAACAAAAAACATGATGATCTTCGGTACAAATTTACTGATATTGCTCTAAAATGGGTACTTGTAGTAAGTTTTGGTTATTTGGGATTCAAAAATGCCCGTTTTGGAAAAATCGAGGCACATCAAACCGTATGTGCTTTTGCTCGCGAATTCCTCTTGCGATCTGCTGAAGTTGCGAAAAAGTACGGGTGTAGGGTTGTTCACGGAATTGTTGATTCAATGTGGCTTCAAGATACAAAAGGAAGAACTCCAGAAGAATTCGAAGAGCTCACAAAAAAAATTGCCAAAGAAATATCCGAAAGCACTGGCATTCCTATGAGTTGGGATGGGCTTTTTAATGTCATTGTTTTCCTGCCTTCACGCGCAGAACCAGAGGTTCCCGCACTTAGCCATTATTGGGGAATAAAAAATGACGGGGAGGTTAAGGTGAGGGGTATTGAGGTAAGGCGCAGAGATATACCTAAAATTGTAAAGGATGCTCAATATGCGTTTATTGACACTTTCCAAGGTGCAAAGACTGTCGATGAGTTCGTGAAAAGAATTCCAGAAGCAAAGAAAAAGCTCTATGAATACGTAGAAAGAGTATACTCAGGTACTGTTACTCGTGAGGAATTAACGATTCGACAAAAGATCTCCCGTAGACCTTCGCAATACAAGGTGAACTCTTATCAGGCAGTTGCCGCAAGGCAGTTAGAGCGCTCAGGAGTAATAGCATCGGCAGGAAAAAATGTTCGCTATATTATTCTCAACGCCGAAGCAGATCCCGATTTTCCTGAGAAAAAAGTGATCCTTTCTGATCTATATGATGAGAAAAAGCATGAGTATGACAGAAAAAAATATGTGGAATTACTAAAAAGATCTTTTGAAAACATTTTTCCCTTCGAATTTCCCGAACTTGATGAAATATTAAAGTCCGATTATGACAAAAAATCGATTCAAAAAGATCTTTCATGTTTCATATAGAAGTTTGGGTGTTCCGACTTTAAAATTCACTATTTTAGATCTAACGACAAAAAGGTATAATAACCCCTTAATAGTTTCCTTTAAATATGAATCACTCAAATCATATATTGTTCACATCTAATGGTGTGAAGCAATTCGCATCTTATGTGAATGTCGAGAAGTAGTATTAGCAACTCAATGTGTTGCGCCAATTGAATTACTTTCGAGTAAAGCAACTTGGTAAAATCGTGCTTCCCTCACAGGAAGAAAAACTATATCTTCGGATATAGAATTTGAATAATAGGTTCTCGGATCTGTTATTCAAAACGATTTAATACATTGAAAAATTTATACGTAAGTATGAATCGCCTATACATCGCTGATGGAAATTCTCGGATTTTCATTAGCAGCTTCTCGTCCCTTTATTCTTTTAATATTTTTCTCAATATATGAGAGAATTCTTCATCTTGATAAATGATCTAAAAAATAAATAAAAAAAGAGTTAACTTAGGGAAGTGTAAAAACTTCAAAGAAGTCAAATATAATTATTACTAAGCAAATTAATTCTAATAAAATCCATAGATTTCGCTTTAAACTTCTAATAGCTCCTAGAGGTTTACCAAAATAATTTATAAGATTATATATGAAGACGACTATCCAGGCTGTTACTAAAAACGCAATAGGGAGAATTAATGTAATAATTTCGCGGCCCTCATATTTCAGCAAATACTCATAGCCAAGAATTGAAAATCCAGTAATCACAAGGGTGAAACCTAGGCCAAATGAATATTCTGCAAAAGTAACAAAACGCTTTATTCGCTCATTACTGACATCTCCTGAATTAGCTTCAAAATGTGCTTTTGAATTGGCAGATACAGAATTAACAAAGAAGATAAATGAAAGCATTAGTAAGAATGTAGAGGTAACAATACCGTTATCGGGAGGTTCTTGCCATATTAAAGCAAGAATTGTTAATACCGCACCAATCATTACAGTGCTTAATGTTATCCAGTCTTTAACATTTATTTTCTGACTTTCTTCACTACTCATTTTCATAACTATGAAAATATAATTGAATTAAACTTACTAAAACCTCAGTATTTAAAAATGTTAATATTGCTTTAGATAAAAAAGAATTAAAAAAATTAGATTTAATAATTAAAACGGTTGCCTAATAACAGTTTTCATAGTTGCAGGATTAGCTTTTCTGGGATCACTAAGATAGATTTCATGATGTTTTGTTTTAAGGCCATCAAATTTGCCACCTTCTTTCTGTATTAAGTCATGTACCTTTTGGACTGTAGGGCCTTCTTCCGAATATGGACCTATATGCATAATCTGAGCCGCTTTCCCTTCTTTGTACTTTTCTAATCGGAGTTTTGGTAGTAACTTTGAAAGTTCGGGTTTTTTCTCTTTGACAATAGCTATAGCTTCATTAATCATATCCGGAGTAATCCAATCTGGTTGCCTTATCATCATCGTCCATTTCCATCTATCCCTATTACCCTCTATAAAATCATTCATATCATCAGCCCACCATAGTCCTTCTAAGGGAGGGACTACATAGTCTTTACCCTTGGATTTACTAAGAAATTTTGTTCTAAATGCCACTGGATAAAGAACCGCTAGAGCATCTTGGTACTCCTGAGAATCCCCTGGAGAACCCATCCCATCAATCATTAGAAATTGCATTTCTGGTACTTCTATTACTACAGGTTCTTTGGCATCAGGTTGATAAAGCTCTTTTTGTGTCTTTTTAAAATCA
>JBHLKM010000013.1:0-145754 GCA_048886685.1 Candidatus Hodarchaeota archaeon | reverse complement strand
TTTCATTATTAATTCAGATATCTTTTGAATCGGGGGATTTTCAGGATCATATGAAATGAATTTCTTTGCATTTTTTATAAGATTTTGGCGATAATTTTCTCTCAATTCGTTATTAATTATTAAATCCTTTATTTTTTGGGTCAATTTGGGTTGTTCCTTCACGGATAGCACGAATTTTTTATTTAAAAATAAATATTTACTAGTCTCATTGAATTCTTTATTAATAAAATCTAAAACTATAATAGGTGTACCAACTAGCATAGCTTCTAAAATAGTAGTTGATTTTTGGGATAATAATAAATCACATGATTTTATAAGGTTTAAAATCTTGTAATCTTTTACAATTATTGTATCCAGGTTAAATCTCTTTAGAATTCTCTTGTGAATCTTCCCATCCTCTCGAGGATGTAGTTTTATAATCAAATTTTTAATAAGATTTAACTTATTTAGAGATTCAATCGTAGCTGTAATTATTTTCTCATTTGATCTATCATCAATAGGATTAGTTGTCAATAAAATTGTAAAATCATGCTTTGAAAAGTTATATTTTCTTCCATCGAAAATATCAATTACTTCATCTAATATTTGAAATTGATTCTTATGAAAATATTCATAACGAGGAATACCTGTAATTTCTATTTTTTCTTCCAAGACACCCTTCCCCATATAATACTCCCTCTCAAATTCACTACCTAAGGCAAAATATTCAACACTATTTTCAGTTATCATCTCATCAATAATCGGAACTGCTGCGTGTGGAATATGCAATGTGGGGATTGAATTTGATTTAAAATATATCGAAATTAATCTTGGAATTGTAAGAAAATCATTAGTAATTATAACTATATTAGGGGACATTTTTTTCGTAAACTTTTTTAAATTGTTCCAAACATTGAAACCTTTGATTAATTCGATAAATAGATTCCTAGAATAGTAAATTTTTAGAATTTCTCCCAATCTTAAACTATCATATTTCATATTTCTTGAGAGATATTTTTTATAATGATATATTAACTTCCTAAAATAGAAAATATGTTTTAAGAGTCTTGTTATATTTCTTAAAGAAAGATAAGTTTCACTTCTATAATGAATTGGATTAACATGATCAATTTTTTTCAAAAATTCATAGACGGGTCTTATACTTCTTATTTGGTTTTCCGAATCTGCTAGAAATAAGATTTGTTGTTTATCATTCTTTTTTATAAGGCTTTTCTTAAGATTTGACTTTACTAATATTCTTTTAAAAAAAACACCAATAGTAAGAATAGTATAGAAAATAGCATTGATATAATTTAAGATTTTGATGTTCTTTAAGAAAATCTTACTATTGTACACTTTAATTCTTTCTTGAATAGAATTCAGAGATCTAACTATATTGATACAAAATTTATTACAATTAAACAGAATAATTTTATCAAATTCTTCTGCTAACAGTACTCGTTTTATTAGCTCAAAACTACCAAATAATTCATTTAGAAACAAAACAAAGCTAAATTCCAATGGTTTAGCAATATGCATTTCTTTAAGTAGTTTTACAGAGTCAAGATTATTGTAAAAAGCTGTGAGATTTTGCTTTGTGTTATTAGTAACTTTATCAAGGATGTTTAAATATTCATTATGCTCAAGTTCGATTCTCAAAGATGAAAGATCTTCAATATGAATATCTGAGTGAAGATCTAATTTTCTATCTTCAGCATTAATGATTTTAATTTCAAGGTTTTCTTTATGTATCTTTCTTAAATGTTTAATTAATGAATTTAATTCAGTTTTCTCAAACCTTCTTAGAAATTTATTAATAAACCGGGGGATAAATTTGTATTGATAATTAAAGTAATTATATAAAACTAAAACTTTCATTCTTCACATGCAGGATTTAATTTGCTGAAACTGATCCTAATATCATTAAATTAAACATGGTATTTATTAAATTTGCAACCTTTTTTGAGAGTTAAGTAAAATTAAGGTTAAGAATTAGCATCTAAATATTTTGGATAATTAAATTTAATTATATATAATTAAATATTTAAATATGTTTTAATTAATAATTATTAATAATTGTTTTTATAAATAGTGTGATATCAAAATTATGCCTGATGATGAACATAAAGTTGAATATACAACAGTCTCAATCCCAAAGCCATTAGCTGATAAAATAAAAGAGAGAATGAGGGGAACTGGTTTTGCAAGTGTCTCTAGCTATGTTACTTACGTAATAAGACAAGTATTATCATCTATTGAGGAAGAAGAGCGCTCAAAGCAAGCTTTTACAAAGGAAGAAGAAGAAAAAGTCAAACAACGTTTAAGGGATTTAGGATATATAGATTGAGTAAAGAGGTTTCAAAAATGATACAACCTCATGGGGGAAATTTAATAAATAAAGATTTACCAAGGATTGAAAAAAAGCGTATAGAAAGTCAATTAGATGAATTTGAAAAGATTCAGGTTCAACCTAATATTATAAAAGTAATTAAAAACATTAGTTTTGGTGTTTTTAGTCCATTAGAAGGATTTATGAATGAGAACGATTATCATTATGTACTTGAACATATGTATCTTGAAAATAACGTAGCATGGCCCTTTCCTATTGTATTAGATGTTCCCAAAGCTAAAGTAAAAACATTTAATATTGATGATAGAGTCATACTAGTAGATCCAATAGAAAATCCTATAGCACTCATGAATGTCGAAGATATTTATGATTATGATAAAAAAGAATTTGCAGAAAAGACATACAATACAATTGATCCTAACCATCCTGGAGTTAATGCAGTGTTCAATCAAGCAGAAAAGCTAGTCGGGGGAGAAATTTTTCTAATTAATGAGCCTAAAGCTGTGTTTCCAGAATTAGACCTAAAACCAATAGAAACAAGAGTCTTATTTAAAGAAAAAAAATGGAAAAGAGTTGTAGCATTTCAAACCAGAAATCCCCCTCATTTAGGACATGAATACGTTCAAAAAGCAGGTCTTACTTATGTGGATGGCCTTTTTATAAATCCTGTGATAGGAAAAAAAAAGGTTGGGGATTTTTTAGATGAAGTAATAATCACAGCTTACCGTAAATTAATAGAAGAATATTTCCCAAAAGATCGAGTTGTTTTCAGTACGTTTGAAACTGAGATGCGATACGCAGGACCCAAAGAAGCAATTTTTCATGCTATAACAAGAAAAAATTTTGGATGTGATCACATTATAATAGGAAGGGATCACGCAGGTGTAGGTGATTACTATGGTCCCTATGATGCGCATGAGATTTTTGACCAATTCCCGGATTTGGGAATTGAGCCCATAAAATTTAGATCATTTTCAAAATGCAATAAATGTGGTTTTATAATCAATGATAAGATATGTCCACACCCTCCTGAAATGCAAAATTTCTTTGCGGGTAGAGAAATAAGAGAAGCACTGAAAGAAGGAAAGTTTCCTGGACCAGATATAATGCGCCCCGAAGTAGCTAAGGTTATTTTAGAATACTCTAATCCTTTTGTAAGTTGAATTATTTAAGGTTATATACTTATGAATCAAAATAAGAAGTTAGTAGTTATTGGTCTTGATTGCGCATCTCCAAAAACGCTTTTCAAAGATTTTTTGGAGGAATGTCCTAACATTCAAAAGTTAATGAATGATGGAGTGTATGGAAAACTAAGAAGTTCTGATCCCCCAATTACGATTCCTGCATGGATGGTTATGGTTACTGGAAAAAAAGCAGGTACATTAGGATTGTATGGATTTCGTCATCGGAAAAAAAATGCTTACACTGATTATTGGATAGCATCTTCTTATTCAATTAAAGAAAGGAAAATTTGGGATATAATCGGTGAGAAGGGTCTTAAATCTTGTATTGTAGGTTTACCTCCAACTTATCCTGTTCAACATATAAATGGATCCTTAGTTGCTGGATTTATAGCACCTGATACTACTTCAAACTATACATATCCTCCTGAATTAAAAGAGGAGATAAAGGAGAATGTTGGTAAGTACATTTTAGATGTTAATTTTAGAGTAGAATCAAAAGAAAAGCTGTTAAAAGAAATTTATGAAATGACTGAAGTTCAATTTAAAACAATAAAATATTTGATAAGTAATAAAACTTGGAATTATTTTCAGTTTGTGATTATTGGGTTAGATAGATTTCATCATGCATTTTGGAAGTATTACGATGTAGATCACCAACTACATGAACCTGGAAATAAATATGAGTTTGAGATGAAGAAATTTTATAAATTTTTAGATAAGCAGGTAGGGGAAGTGCTAAAATTATGTGATGATGATACTCTTATTATGGTCGTTTCAGATCATGGTGCTAAAGCTATGAAGGGTTTAATTTGTGTTAATATGGCACTCGAGAATTTAGGTTTATTGAAATTCAAAAATAAACCAAGACCAGGGACTAAGATTGGGAATTCTGAGATTGATTGGAATAATACCTATGCTTGGGGTTGGGGGGGTTATTATGCTCGGATCTTTTTAAATGTTGAGGGAAGAGAGCCATTGGGTATTATTAAAAAAGAAGATTATGAAAAGGTACGCAAAGAAATTGCAGAAAAAATCAAAAATATAGAAGATGATAAAGGTAAGCCGATGGAAACGAAGGTATATAAACCTGAAGAATTGTTCCCAATAATTCGTGGAGATCCTCCTGATTTAATGGTGTATTTTGATGATTTGAACTGGAGATCAGCAGGGACAGTTGGTTATGATACAATGTATTTGAAAGAAAATGATACAGGGCCAGATGATGCTGTGCATGATTATTATGGAATTTTTATTATTTATGATCCAAAAAAAAGAATTGGCAAGAACCTCGGAAAAAAAAATATACTAGATATTGCTCCCACCTCTTTAAAAGTTTTAGGAATTGATGTTCCCGATGATATGGAAGGGGAAATTATTAAATTTTAGAAAAAGTTAATAAAATGGAACACAAAGGGTTTACATTATGGTTTACAGGACTCCCATGTTCTGGGAAAACAGTTCTAGCGGATGCTATAGCAGAAGATTTGAAAAACCGCGGTATGAAAGTAGAGCGTCTTGATGGAGATATAGTGAGAAAGAGTTTAACAAGAGATTTAGGTTTTTCTGAAGAAGATCGAAATATGAATATAGAAAGAGTAACTTTTGTTGCGAAGTTGCTGACTCGTAACGGAGTTGCTGTTTTAGCTTCATTTGTATCACCATATAACAAAATTAGAGAATACTCACGTAAAGAAATTAGGGATTATATCTTAGTTTATGTAAAATGCTCACTTGAGGAGTGTGAAAACCGAGATACTAAAGGTATGTATGCTAAAGCCAGAGATGGCGAAATAAAAGACTTTACAGGAGTTAATCATCCTTTTGAAGAACCTGACAATCCAGATATAATAGTTGAAACTGATAAGCAAACAGTTAAACAGAGTAAAGAAATCGTTCTTGATGAATTAGAAAAAAGAGGATTATTATTATAGATCTAATAACTCTTTAATGTATTCCTTAATTTTCTCTTTATTTAAGTTGTATGCATTTAATAAGGCTTTTTTATCTCCTGATTGTCCAAAAGAATTCTCAATGCCTATAAATCTCATAGGTCTAGCAAAAGCTTTAGAGATAATTCTAGCTAAGATGCTCCCAAATCCACAATATATATTATGTTCCTCAATAATTATAATTCCTTTAATTTTATCAAGTTCTTTAATCAATTTTTGATTATCTATTGGTTTAATACATGGAAGATTTAAAACTTTAATTGATACATTCAATTCCTTTTCTAGTTTTATTGCAGATTCTCGCGCTAAAATACTACCATAACCCGTTCCAATTAAACAAATATCCTTACCCTCTTTTAATAAATCTGGTTCTCCCAAAGAAAACTTATAATCTTCAGTATGGATTTTAGGAAAAGAACCTCTAGGTAGCCTTATATAAAAAGGACCCTCCACACTAAAACAGTATTCTAAGATTTTGATAAGTTCTATGTTATCTGATGGTATCATAATTTTTATATTTGAAAGTGACGACATCAGGCTTAAATCTTCTAAAGCATGGTGAGTACTTCCATCTTCTCCTACAAAACCTCCATGGGTGGTAATAAATTTCACATTTAAATTGTCATGACAAGCTAATCTTATAAATTCCCAAGCTCTTCCTGTTATAAATATGGAAAAACCACTAACAACGGGAATTTTTCCGGAGATGGCTAATCCTATGGCTGTTCCGACCGTATTCTGTTCAGCAACACCCATATTAAAAAATCGGTCAGGAAAAATCTTACCAAATTTATAAGTACGAGTTGAAATTGATAGATCTGAGTCTAAAACAACTATATTTTTATTATCCTTTCCAAATTGTACTAAAAAATCACCAAAAGTATCTCGGAGCATAGGTTCAGACATGTTTTTATGGATCACCTGCCAAATTTTTTTGAATATTTTCAATTTCTTCAATAGCCGCTTTATATTCTTCACTATTTGGAGCACGGCCATGGAATTTTCTAGTGTGTTCCATGAAAGAAACATCAGCTCCTTTAATCAAATAGGAGATCAACACTGAGGGTTTTCCAACAATATTTTTAGCTTTTTTAAAAGTCTCTAAAATTTCACTTATATTCGAACCGTCAACTTCAAAAACCATCCATCCAAATGCTTTCCATTTCTCTACCAAAGGTTCTAAGGCCATTATTTCTTCTGTTGAACCATCATTTTGGATTCCATTTCTATCGACAATGGCAATTAAATTATCTAATTTAAAATGACTTGCAGCCATTGCTGCTTCCCAAATAGCACCTTCATTTAATTCACCATCACCTAACAGTACATATATATATCTTTTTTCTTTTTTATCTAATTTTGATGCTAAAGCGCATCCAATTCCAATAGATAATCCCATACCTAAAGATCCTGATGAGACTTCAATTCCATACTCTGTATTTTTTACAGGATGTCCTTGTAGTTTTGAGCCAAATTTCCTTAAAGTAAGCAATGTATTTCTTTCTATAAACCCAATTTTGGATAAAACAGCATATAAGGCGGGAGCCGCATGCCCCTTGCTTAATATAAACATGTCTCTATTTTCCCATTGAGAATTTTCGCGATTAATTCTCATAACATTGTTATAGAGCAAATAAATTAAGTTAGCACATGATAGTGAACCACCAGGATGACCAGATTGAGCATGATAAATCATATTTAAAATATCTTTCTTTATTTGCAGAATTTCTATCTGGAGTTTTCTCTCATTTGCTTTAGACAATCCCATTTTTACGAATTTCCTTCATCTACTAATAAATTTATATTAAATTTTTTACTATACCAATTGAAATAGTCTCGTAATCCTTGTTCTGGGGTGTATTTAGGTTGAAATTTTAAGAGATTTTTCACTTTCGTTATATCTGCAAAACTATGTAAGATGTCTCCAGCTCTAGGATCTGAATAGAGTATTTTTAATTCTTCTTTTTTTGTCAATTTTAACATTAACTTTGCTAGATCAGTAAGTTTTATTGGAGACCCTGCCCCGATATTGAAAACCTCTCCAGGAACATCATATTCTGCGGCTAGGAGATTTACCTCAATTACATCTTTGATATATATGAAATCTCTTGACTGTTCTCCATTACCAAATATCATTAAATCTTTGTTTTTAATAATTCTTCCAAGCCAAATCGCAATCACTCCACTATAAGGAGAATCCTCTTGCCTTGGACCATACACATTAAAATATCGTAATGATACTGTTTTCAATCCATAAGTATGATAAAAAGCTTGCATATATGCTTCACATGTTAATTTTGAAACCCCATAAGGAGAAATTGGGATCCTTGGCATATTCTCCTTCTTAGGAAGGGTCGGTGTGTCTCCATACACAGAAGCGCTCGATGCCTGAATAATTTTTTCAACGTCTCTTTTCCTAGCAGCATTTAAGACATTTAGAGTTCCATTTATATTAACATCATTGCAGGATTGTGGCATTAATATTGATAAAGGGACACTAGTAAATGCGGCTTCATGATAAACTATATCTATATCTTTAAAAAGATCCAAGAGTAGGTCATAATCTCTTATATCCCCTTTAACCAGTCGAAAGTCTTTGTTTTTATAAAAATCTTCTATACTATCAAAATTTCCATTAAAAAAATTATCAATTCCAGTTACCTGAGCTCCTAATTCTAATAATCTATAAGCGAGATTACTTCCGATAAAACCAGCAACTCCAGTAACAAGTATTTTTTTATCTTCAAAATTCATGAGTAATTAAGTATTTATTTGTAAATAAATAATAAATCAAAATTAATTAGTATTATTTTGAATTTGATTTAAAATTGAATAATAGATTGATTAGTTGGTAATAGTTTTAATATAATCACTTAACCTTTTTGAGCTAAAGAAATCAACAGGAGGTAAAGAAGCGGTATAGGCAGCAGCGGATAGAGCAATTCTTACGGCATCTACTACAGGAATTTTCGATGCTAAGCTTAAACCTAATACTGCCATTATAACACTCCCCACTGCAACATAACTTCTAACAGGTTGTCGTAATATAGGCTTAAACTTTTCTATTTTCTCTTGTTCCTTAAAAAATAGATATGAATCCAACTCTAGATAGTTTAATAACAGATTCTTGCATTTAGAGGCGTTTAAAATTCTTCTTCCTGCAATTAAGATACTAGTTTCAGTGCAACAATCAATTGAGAATGTATCTAATGCTTTTTGAAGATTCATTTTGATGAAATCAACTTTTTCATACAAATAATAATTATTCTTGGTAGGACGTACAATTATTGGAGTTTTATTAGAATTTTCACTCAATTTATTCAATAAATTCTGAATGAAGAGATCTTTAAACAACCCTCCTGTTCCATAGTCTAATATTAATATTGATGCAACATCTTCGACTTTACTCCCAATCGCATCGATTAATCTTTTTGTTATATTGGAGGAAATTTCAGTATTATAGTCCGTTTCTAATCGCAATAAATGCTGGTTCATTGCTTTTATACGAGTGATTTGAGGTGTTTTAATGTCATCTTCTACAATTAAACTTGAAGAATCGATGTTTAACTTCTTAATATTCTTCAAGAAAAAATCCCCTTCAAAATCATTACCTATTAGAGTACAAACTTCAGGAATCCCCCCAAGAGATTTTATAAATTGTAAAACTAAGCCAATAGCTCCTATATATGTCGAGCTATTTTCTATTTTAATATTTGGAACTGGAGCATCAGGAGAGATAGAATCAGCAAAACCAAATATGTATTTATCTACTAAAGCTTCTCCAATGATTAAAACTTTTTTTTGATTCCAATCCTTAATATTATCTATAAGAGACATGTGAAAGAGTAGTTTATTACTTTTTTAATTGATTTTGTAATTTCTCCCAATCTTTCAAGAATGCATCCAATCCTTTTTCAGTATTTGGATGAATAAACATCTTTTCAAGTACAGGGAATGGAATTGTAGCTATATGTGCTCCCATTTTTGCAGATTCAATAACGTGTCTTGCATTTCTAATAGATGCAACAATAATTTCTGATTTGAAATCATATGCATTAATAATATCCATTGTTTCCCAAAGCATATCTATTTCATTCTGACCATTATCCATCAGTCTTCCTATAAACGGACTTATGTAGGATGCGCCTGCTTTAGCAGCTATAAGAACTTGATTTTGTGAAAAAACAAGAGTCACGTTTGTCTTTATTCCTTCAGCTTCGAGAATTTTGACTGCTTTAATTCCTTCCTTAGTCATCGGAATTTTTATCACTATATTTGAAGCCAATTTTGCTAATTCCCTTGCTTCTTTCACCATTTCCTCCGTATTTAATCCAATAACTTCCGCGCTTACAGGTCCATCAACAATTTCACAAATCTTTTTTAACTGTTCTACAGGTTCCACTCCTTCCCTTGAGAGCAGTGTAGGGTTAGTTGTTACCCCATCAATTATACCTAATTGTTGCATCTCTTTAATCTGCTTTAGGTTTGCTGTATCTATAAAAAACTTCATATTTTCTACCCAAATTTACTTTTGTTAATAGATTATAATAATCATTTAAATTATAAATTTTTAGCAAATTCTAATAGACTGTCATAAATAAAATCTGGCTTAATTGAATCTATTTTTTTACGTTGCTTTGTACCATAACCAGTTAATACTAAAATAGTTTTACAATTTGCTAATTTGCCTGTTTCAATATCAATTAAGGTATCTCCTACCATAAATGAAGCTTGAAGGTCTATATTATATTTTTTTTTAGCTTTTAGCATCATACCAGGATTAGGTTTTCTGCAATTACATGCTCCTGTGAAATCTGGATGATGGGGGCAATAAAAAAGATCATCTAAAATAATATTATTTTCATATAAAATTCTATTCATTTTGTCATGTATTTGATTAAGAGTCTCCTCTGAGAAATAACCACGAGCTATCCCAGCTTGGTTTGTTATAACTATTAGAAGAAAGCCCTTCTGTTTTAAAATTTTAAGAGCCTCTATTGATCCTGGAATAAACTCAAAAAGATCGGGATCTGATAAATAATTTACTTCTCTATTAATAACACCATCTCTATCTAAAAAAATAGCACGATTTTTATTAGTTATACTCATCTAAGTTCTCCTAACATAATAACAATTTATTTCACTTAGTTGAAACAATATCTCTTGTCTTGTAGAACTTTTTTATCCAAATAATTCCTTTTCAACTAAATAGCAGATGATATGCCCTACTGTAATATGACCTTCTTGGATTCGAGGAGTATCAATGGAGGGAATTTTTAGGCAATAATCTACAATTTTTTCAATTTCATTTTCTTTTTGCCCAGTAAACCCAATAGTAATTGCACCTTTCTCTTTAGCTTTTACCAGACCTTTAATTACATTTGGGGAATTCCCTGAAGTACTAAGTCCAATAGCAATGTCACCTTGCTCTACAAATGAAGATACCTGTCGTTCAAAGACCATGTCATATCCAAAATCGTTTGCTGTAGCAGTGAGAACAGATGTATTGGTATGAAGTGCCAACGAGGGAAGTGATTCACGATCTTTATAAAATTTTCCCACAAATTCTGCTGCGATATGTTGAGCATCTGCTGCGCTTCCCCCATTACCAAATAGAATTACTTTTTTCCTATTTCTATATGTTGTGATAATTTCCTCAGATATTTTACTAATAATGGGAACTAAGTCTTTAATTCCTTGCTTAACTTTAATACAATCGTCCAATATTGAAATTATTTCATCTTCCATAATAATCAATCTTGTCATTCTTTTTTATATTGCAATAGAAACCTTAATTAATTATTTAATTTCCAAACTTCTAATCCCCTTGGATTAAAATGAAAATTAACTATTTTTCCCCCAATTTCTTCTAATTTTTTTATAACATCAAATTTTTTTTCTGACTTAGAGAATAGCAGTAAATGGCCACCACCTCCTGCACCTAGCAATTTACCTCCTAAAACGCCATATTTTCTTGAAGTTAAATAAAAGTTTTCAATATTTTGATTTGAAATTTTTGAACTTAAGCTTTTTTTAGCTAGCCAACCTTTATGCAAAAATTCACCAAATTTATCTAGTTGAGTTATATCTTTAGACTCTATAATCTCTTTCATTGAATAAGCAACATTTTTTAGATCTTGCATTGCTTCCATATAAGATTTCTTTTTAAATTCGTAACCTTTTAAAACCTCAATTTGAATCTCAGAAGAAAAGTGGGATCCTCCAACATAATAAAGGATTAAATTATATTGTAATTCATTTATCATTTCTTCTGTTGTTTTTAAAGGAGTTACTTTTATATCATCAAAGAATTCAATGAAATTGAATCCACCATAAGCTGCAGCGAACTGATCCTGGTATCCTCCTTTTTGGTTTAATTCAATTCGTTCTATCTCGTAAGCTTTTAATGCTATATCATGTTTATTTAATTGAAAATTAAAGTATTCATTAAATCCACCTATAAGTGCTACACATAATGAAGAGGAACCTCCCATACCTGATCCCGGAGGTAATTCTGAATAAGTTGTAATATTAAACCCGTCCTTTATATTTAAAACGTTTATTACGCCCTTAAAGATCTCAAAATCTTCTGTATAACCTTTATCTCCAACATTAAACAGTATTTCTTTATTATTATTAATAGAAAAAACCCAAACTTTCTTATCATCCCTAGGTTCAATAGAGACATATATATGGCGATCTATTGTTGTACTAATAACACATCCTCCATGTTCTGTGCAATATGGGGGCATATCAGTACCCCCACCACCGAAGCTTACTCTGAATGGTGCTTTAGAGCGAACAATCATAATAGCATGTAATTTAATATTTGAATTCTCTGAAAAAATCTACATTTAATTATGGTTTAATTATTTGTGTATTAAAAAATCCTTTAAATTTTTTGGCTGTTTTTTAAAAATTATATTAAAATTAAACGAAAAATAAAATTAAATTTTATTATGGATAAAATAGTTGTTACTGGAGCAAATGGGTTCATAGGATCTCATTTAATTGATTTTTGTATTAAAAACAATTTTGAAATTTATGGTATTGATAGGCCTAATCAATCTTACAGGAATTTAATTCATTACACTAAAGGAAAATCTAATTTTTCAAAAACAGAAATGTTAACAATTTTTGGCGAAATTATTCAAATTCCCACGGATAATGAAAATTTAAATATTATTGAGTGTGATATAAAAAACGCGAGTCTATTGGATAAAATAATCAACTGTGTTAAACCAAAGTTTATTTTCCATTTTGCCGCACAACCCTATGTGATACCATCATGGGAAAATCCAGTAGACACTATTGAAATAAATGTTATTGGGACGATTAATCTCTTTGAAGCAATCAAAAAGTCTGAGATTAATCCTAGAACCATAGTTGCGTGTACTAGTGCTGAATACGGTACAACTACTTCATTAAAGCGCCCTTTAAATGAAGAAGACCCATTATTAGCAGTTCATCCTTATGGAATTAGTAAAATAGCTACTGAACTCCTTGCTCGTCAATACTATTTAAATTTTGGAATAGAAATTGTTAATTTGAGATTCTTTAATCAAACAGGTCCAAGAAAAGTTGGTGATGTATGTGCTGATTTTGTATCTAAGGTAGCTAAAATTGAGTTAGGATTGATGGAACCTGTCATTCAAGTAGGAAATTTAGACTCCTACCGGGATTTTACGGATATAAAGGATTCAGTAAATGCAATATGGTTAGCAGCAACAAAAGGAAAGCCTGGAGAGACATATAATATATGTACAAATAAAAGAATACAAATTCGCAGGCTCTTAGACATAGTGTTAAGTTTTTCTAAAGAACAAATTGAAGTTGTGGAAAATTTTCCCGATAAACTACGAAAAGTAGATGAAGACATAATAGTTGGTGATAATTCGAAGATAAAAGAAGAATTGGGATGGCAACCTAGGATCCCTATCGAAACTACATTAAAAGAAATGTTTAATTACTGGCTAGATTATTACAGAACTGAAATCTTAATTAAATCGAAAATTTGAAAGAAAAATAATAAAAAAATTGATAAAAAAAAAATTTTGAATTATCTTTGTAAGATTTTTCAGATTGTCTATGATCTTCTTGATAATATAAGAAATACGACACCAAGTGCGGCTAATGCTCCACCACCGAGACCTAAACTCATCGACAATGTTTGACCTAAGTCATATGGTTCCATAGGGAGATTTCTGTCATCTTTTGCGAGTTTATTCACAACATAATCTCTGAATTGTGGTATCCAATCTAAAATTCCTATCATTTGAAAAGGAGCCAATCCACCATTTTCTATTTGCAGAGTCGCAAAAATCTCATTTCCAATTTCCGCTTGATACCATTTTTTGACTCCACTTACAGTTAGCAATGAATATTCACTAGTATCATCCCAAAGTGCTAATCTTTGCGTAGTGGTCAATGATAGAGGATGTGATGTCAGACCAACTTCAAAATAGGGTGGACCAGGAATAGGAGGGGTTCGTAGACTAAGAAATCCATCAGGAAGTATCGATTGACCAAAAACAGTTCCTTCAGACCATTGTTCATAAAGTGCTGATGTTGCGATTTGAGTTAAACTCATACCATAATCGTATTCTATTAAGTCAGCAATTCTACCATCTGCCATTTTTAAGTTTTCTCCGTAATTCATGAGATTTGCTAACCATGTCAAAGTTGCGTCTAGTTCACCTGCGCTAATACCAAATTCAGTAATTAAAGCAGTTTTATTTCCTGCATCTCCATCCATAGCGTTGATCCAATAGTTCTCAAAACCTTCACTATCAAGAAATGTTTTTTCGTTTCCTGCATCCCAAAGATTCATAGTTTCTGTCAATGAAAGACCACTCGCAGTCGGTAAACCAACTTCGAAATATGGTGCTCCAGCCCAAAAAGAATTAATCATGGCAAGAAATCCAAATGGGAGTACTACATTACCAAAGATGGTACCGTTTGCCCATTGTTCATAAAACGCTAATACTGCTAGTTCTGGGATTGTATATCCTGTTTCACCAAGTAGAAACATTGGAACAAGATTTGTCATGAAATCACCTAACCATGATAGAATCATTGTATATTGAGTTGTATCAATACCAAAGGTTGTAGTTATACTGCTCATATAAGCAGGATCCATCCAAGCTTCTATACCAGTATCATTTACAAATGATAAAATATTTGAATCTTCCCAAAGACCCATACAACTAGCTATTGTTATATTTGTAGGAATGGGAATACCAGCTTCTAATCCTTTAGTATTTGGTGGTAAACCAGGATAAAAAAGACTTAAATCAATCCCATCTTCAACAATAGTACCATTTGCCCATTGAGAATGAAATACAATTTCCGCGTACTCTTCTATAGTCATACCTGAGTATTCAGCAGCAACAATAACATCCCATAAGTAATTTTGTATATACCCAGCTAGTAATTCAATTTGGTTCCATGTAGCATTATAACCTGCTTGCATAGTAAGGTTTAGAGCCATATCACCTAAAGATGCATTAAGATATAATTCCATAAAACCTAATACTCCAAATCCTAATTCAAGATCAGTAATTAATCCAGGTAATCCTAGATTTCCATTTAGGAGAAAATCTTGAGCGTTTGTTGAATAGGAAAGGTTAAGTATGTCTAAGCCTCCAGCTAAAATACCATCCCAATAATTGGAAACACCCATCATCACTGGGGATCCTAACCATACAGTATAGTTATCTTGGAAAGTAGGGCTGTTAAAGAAATTCTCCTTAGCTAAAGTCATACCTGTTGCAAGACTAGCAGCATAAAGAGTGCCATTGATAGCTTTTGCGACTCCTGATCCGTTAATTATGAACGGTAATTGAACTAAAGCTTCATCTCTAAGCTCATCTAAAATTTCAGGAGTAGCCATTACGGGTATGTGCAGCTCCAATTCCGGAATGGCTTGTGCTTTTACACCTGTCAGGACTTCTGGAGTGCCAGACTTAGGTATTCGTTCCATCAAAGCTGGAACGGCATCATTTTTGATTTTTGTCATAGCTTCTGGAATTCCCTCATAGACTTCATTTATTAAATAATCATTTACTACTAGCCCTGTTGGTACTAAGCCAGCACCAACTGCTAATAATACAATTCCAATTATTAATTTAGATTTAGTTGACATAATTTATATTTAAGATTTCTTTATTTAAATACCATTTTAAATTTATCATTGGGTTTTGTATTAGCTTACTACAATTTAGAATGTTAATTAATTTATCCATAATTAATTTTCAGACTTAATTCTATATCCAAATTGGTTTTCAATTAACATTTCACAATATTGTAGTTTATTTATATGCATAGTTTGCTGATAGATTTATTATTCATAGCTTGAAAAGTTAAAAGAGATATATAGAAAAAATTGATTATATTCTTGCCTTACAAAAAAGGTCTAAGAAATTTGCGATTAAATCTTAAAAAATTTAAATTTTATCAAATTGATATTGTCTTCCTTTAAATCTTTATTACAATAGGGACAGCTAATTTCAATATTCTTCTTTAACTTTGAGAGCGTATTCTCTTTTAATGAAGCTGAGCAATCTTTATTAGAGCAAATGTTTAAAACACCTAAAATTTCATCCTTTTCTTTTGTTAGATCACCAAGTTTAATCTCAAGGTTTTTGGCAGTTACTCTATCAGAAAGCATCTCTTTGTTTCTTTCAATATAATTTTTTAAATATTCTGAATTCGTACCAATTGATAAAGCAATTTTTTCACCAACTCTGAAATTGTTTTTCTTACGAGAATATTGTATGTTTCTTATTAATTCATTTATCACACGTTCAGCTAATAAATCATCATCAAGGCTGGTATCCAGATAAATATTGCAATATTTTGATTCTACTTTAATTAAATTATCATCTAATTTTACAGAGTCCTTAATCACTAAATCTTTAACATTTCCAACTTGTTTAACAATCTCAGGGAAATTAATTTTAGGCATTCCCTCTTTCGGTTCGATTATTAATTTTTTATTTGGCCATCTCATTCTTATTTTATTTTCTTCTTTTAAAGCGCGAATGAATTCAATTAAATCTTTGGTAAATAGCATTTGATCTTCTAATTCTATATTTATTTTTGTTTCCTCAACACTAGGCCAATTTTGTAAATGAACGCTATCAGTTTCATCTAAACCCATTGAATTCATATATGGTTTGAACATTTTTTGATAAAGTTCCTCGGTTAACATAGGATTAATTGGTGCCAATAATAAGATGACTTTTAGTAGAATATCAAACAACACTGCCATTATTGTGAATTTATCCGGACTCTCAGAATATATATCCAATTTTTCTCGATTCAACATTATATACCATCTGCTGATATCATTGATAATTAACTCTCTCAATTCACTAGTAACCCATGGGAGTTTATAGCTATCTGATAACGCAGTTATTCTTTTTATCGTAGAATTTAACCTTGAAATTATCCATTTATCCAATAAACTCAAAATATTCTTATCAATTTGAACCTTTAAGGGATTAAATTCAGCTAAGTTTAATTTCTCACTTGTATATACATAAATATTCCAAATCGTATTAATAACTTTATAAGTATCTGCATACTCCTTTGTATTAAAGTTAAAATCGCGGCCTGGTTGAGTTACTCCAATAGAGTAAAAGCGAAAGGTCTCAATTCCTTTTATTTTTGAGTAGGATTTATTCCTTATTAATTCATCTAACGTACCTTCAATTAGATGTTCAGGAAAAATTTGTGTTCCTCTCGATTTACTCATCTTTAACCTATTTCTCAAGGTCCATCCATGCATGTAGCAAGCGTCGTAGTTTTTACGTCCAGAAGATACCATTGCACTACATAACAATGTGTTAAACCACCCTCTAATTTGGTCCTTTCCCTCAAGGATGAAATCTGCTGGAATCCATGTATCGTAATGACTTTCACCGTCGTAGACTTCCTGCGCCGCCCACATAACTGACCCAGAATCTAACCAAACATCTAAAATGTCTGGAATTCTTTTTTTTGTACCTCTATTGCATTTTTTACATTCCCATGTAACTTGATCAATCCAAGGACGATGTAAATCCTTAGGAACTTCTCCAGAAAATTCTTTTAACTCTTTAGATGATCCTATTACTGTGATATCATTGCAATTTTCATCATCACAAATCCATACACTAAGTGGTATCCCCCAAAATCGTTGTCGTGAAATACACCAGTCTTTTAAAGTGCTTAACCAACTTTTAAACCATCTCTCTCCTGCCCAATCTGGAACCCAGTAGATTTCACTGTTTTTTTCTAATAAATCTGGCACAAGACTTTCTGTTTTAAAAAACCATTGATTAGTGGCTCTATAAACTAATTTTGAATCACATCTCCAACAATGAGCATATTCATGCTCTATTTCACTAGTGAATATAAGAGTTCCTTTTTTTTTTAAAAGATCTAATATTTCTGCATTAGCATCGAAAACAAACTTGCCTTCATAAATACCTGCTTCTTTCGTATATCTACCTCTAATATCAACTGGATTAAACACAGGAATATCATTTACCACACCTACTTCAAAATCTTCAGGTCCGTGCCCTGGGGCAGAATGGACTAGCCCAACACCCTCAGAAGCAGAAACATACTCACTAGAAAGGATTATTGTATGAACTTTTTCACTTTCTTTTTCTAGTTCTCTTTGATATGGGACTTCCTCTACTAATGGATGAATATATCTCATCCCCTCTAAATCTTCACCAATATATTCTTGTACAATTTTATATTTATACCCTAATTCTCCTGAAATTAAATGCACTATCGAAGCTTTAGACAATATCCAATATTCATCTAAATCTTCAATATACACTCTAGCATATTCTGCAATTGGATTTGCCATTATAGCCTCATTAGCAACTAGAGTCCATGGAGTTGTCGTCCAAATGATAAAATACGTATCTTTCAAATCAACAGATTTTATTTTAAGGAATAAACTCACATCGATTATGTTTTTATAATCATGTTCATGTTTAGCAAGAGCAGTTGCACATCTAGGACAACAATTTAAGGGTCTGTAAAATTGGTAAAGCAAATTATTCTCCCAAGCTTTCTTTAAAGTCCACCAAATTCCTTCAATATAACTATTTTTGAAGGTAATATATGGATTATCCCAATCCCAAAAAAAGCATCCTAAACGTTTAAATTGGTCATTCATTATTACTAAATTCTTTTGAGCAAATTCCTTGCAGTTTCGGATAAACTTGTCAACACCATATTCTAAGATTTCTTGCTTATTTTCTATTCCCAACTCCTTTTCCATTTGTACTTCTATTGGTAATCCATGAGTGTCATAACCAGGAGTGTCTGTGACCTTGAATCCTCTCATTCTTTTGTATTTTATAAGATAATCTTTGAGAATTTTATTCCAAGCAGTTCCTAAATGAATTGAACCCGTAGTATAAGGGGGTCCATCAATAAATCTCCAAGTCTCTTTTCCTTCTTCTTTTTTTTTTATCATTGAATAGATCTTTTTTTCTTCCCAGAATTTCAATATTTTTTCTTCTAATTCAGGTAAATTTAGCTTCTTCTCTAATAATTCCACGTAAATCATCTAGTTAAAAATGTGAATGTTTATAATAAGAAGTTAAAACTAAAAAATTTAATGAAGACTCAATAAATTTTTAAGTATGAATCGTTAAGTTTAAGAAGAAATAAAAAGGTATGAATTAAAGACTTGTAATTTATTGTAATAATATGGCTTGAGGTTCTTATCTGAGACAGAAACCACATTTGCCAAATGATTGTATTGTTTGTTCCCAACAGTGACGATGGTAAGCTCTGTTACAATGTGGGCACTCTATATGACAACTATCTTCACCAGCGATTTTTTTTGTACAACTTGGGCATTCAATTTTGTGACATATTACACATGATACTACTGAAACTTCGAAAATTTTCTTTGAAATTAAATTAAATAAATCAACAAGATAACTAAAAGGGGTCCATTCTTTGAAAAAGTTATTAAATGAGACATGTAAATCATTTTTTATTTTCTCATGAGCTTCTATTTCAAATTCATTTATAACTTTCACTTCAGGCATTTTCATAGGGTAATCTGGAGGTAAATTAATTTGAAATTCAAAAGTGAGATCTTCAGTTTTCATTTTTCCTTCCATCTCAACATGTAAAATTGCCGCTGAGGGTTCAAATCTTATGTTTTTATAATGATCTTTTAGAAGATCAATTTCAAAATTGATTCGAGAATTTTTATCTACTAGCCAAGAAATCTCTCTTATTATTTCTACTACATTAGAATCATTATCTATCCAATTTTTATAAGCGTTTAATTCTTGAATTGGTTTATTGATGATTTGTTGAAGCTCAATAGGTAATTCTACTGTAGGGGGTTTAGGATAAGGTTCTAAATCCACCTTTACAGAATATTCCTTAAATCCGTATGTAAGTAGATGTACATTTATAATAGTTAAACTATCTGAAGTTTTTGTACACCGATATTCTCCAGATATATTTTTGTATTGAGATTCTATATCTTTAATGAAATAGAGTTTCTTTTCCAACTCACGTATTACATCTACAATATGAGGAGGCTTTTTTGAATTCCAGGTGCTCAATGTAGTTAATGAAGTATTTGGGTCTTTTATAATATCTATAACTTCATCAGTTAATGAAATTTTTGGCTTCTGAGGAAAATTGGTAAAATCAATAGCGACAATAAAGGTTTTTGTGAGTGTAATTGTAATATAGACATTAATTTGAGAAGCCCTTGAACCTTCTTGGTCATAAGCATACTCTTGTTGAATCAATCCTAATTCTGTTGTCAATTCTAAGCTTAATTGCTCACTCCCATCATAAAAAGGCTCATCATTCGATCTTTCCTCATCACTTTCCGATAAATCATTCAATAAATTGTTATTAGATTCTGAAGGTATTATATAATCTTCTGTTTGATAATCTGGAGGGTATGCATTTAGATCTGGATTAATATATTCTTCAGGCTCTAAAAAATCATTAGATTTTTCACTAGTCTTTATGGGACTCAATTCTTCTTCTGATATTGTTTTAGGAATTTGTATCGCTTCTTGAATTTTAAGCTTAAGCTCATTTATGATATCAACAACTTTAGATTCTGGTGTCCAATTTTTATATCTTTCTAATTGAATTTCTCCTAATAATTCCTTAATCTCACTATGATATAACAACTGAGGGGGATTATTTGGAAATGTTTCATCAAATTTTATCTCTAATTCAAATTTTTTCTCTGGAGTTTCATAAATATATCCATACAGATGAGCAATATTTCCAGAAACCATCCAAAAAGAGAATTCTTTTGCTATTCTTTGAGCTTCCCTTAGAATTCGTTGTTTATCCAAGTTATTTCTCACAAATTATGTGTTATTTCCCATATAAGAAACATAGACTTTCTTCTTAAAAATATTTACAATACCTTGAAATGAAAGGATTTATTTAAATTACGGAAATCAATTCCAGAATCATGGTGAAATCAAATTAAGTTTTCAAATAATATGTTTTGACTCTATTTCTGAACTCTTCACTTAAGATTTTGTGAGTTAATCTCTTAATTTTGGGAAAAATATAGAACTTTATAAATAGTAATACTATTTTGAGTAAATAATTTTTAATTTTTATAAAAGATTCTCCTTGACCTCTCGGATTTACTTTTATCGGAATTTGCTTATATTTATAAGTAGGCACAATTTTAAAAAGCATTTCTTGGGTAAGAGAATATTCAGATTCAAATTCAAGATTTTGTATTAACTCGGAAGATAAAGCTCTATAACCATTTGTAGGATCTGCTATCTTTCTATGCAAGAACAAGAAATAGAAGGCTGTCATCAATTTCGAACATAATTTCCTGTTGATATCCATATTATAATAATGTTGAAATCGATTACCTATTACAAATTCTATACTATCCTCCATAATAGGTATTATAAAATCACTTATATATTTTGGATTGTGTTGACCATCAGCATCCAGTATGATAGCAATTTTATGATCCCTATCTTTACAAAATTCTAATCCTGTTTTAGTTGCAGCACCATTACCCCGATTTTTTGGGTGTTTTAAAAGAGTGATGTTGTATTTATTAGCAATTGAAATTGTATTATCAGATGAGCCATCGTCTACAACAATAATCTCCAATTCTTCAGATATATTTTTAGGAATTTGGGCTAATGTTCCCCCAATATTCATTTCTTCATTAAAAGCAGGAATTATTATACCAACTTTTAATCCAGGAAAAAGATAATTTATATTACTTGATTTTACATTGTTTTTTTTTATGCGATGTTCTGTATTCTCAGATGGCAACGTCGTCTTCAATATAGAAACCCCATTAAAACTTAAAGGAGGATATTTATGTAATTATTTTTCCTTAAATTAATTATTAAAGTTTTGATATTTGTTAAAATATTCCGTAATATAAAAAATAATTTTATTTTAATAATTAAATCTTTATTTAATAGTCTTCTTAATAATTTTCTGCGTTTGATATTCCCATAGACTTAACGAGGTGCACTTTAATTAATACTTTTTTAACTAAATTTAAGTTTAGCTAATTATATACTAAGGCTTTCAATTTCTTCTTGAAAATAGTAATTTAAAAATTTTATAACTCTTTTCGTTATTTTTAGAGAGATGGTCCAGCTCGACTATTTTCAATAGAAAAAGTTTCTATGATGGAATTAAGCAAACAATAAAATTGGGAATTTATTTTAGAGTAATTTAATACTTCTCTTAATTAAATCTTTTTCTTTTTCTGTAGTCAATTCTATTAAATCTTCTTTCTTATTAATTTTTTCTTTAATTAAGTCATAGGCCTTTTTTATCTCTTTTTGAACTTTAAGATTTTTGCCTGTAATATTAAATCGCTCTTGAGGATCAGTTTCTATTTGATATAATTCCTTTATTGAATTAAAATCAATAAATTTTAATTTTTCAGTTCTCAGAAAGTACACATCATTTATTATCTTAGAGATTAGATTCTTTTTTATAATATTTCGATATCTATGAATTAAATTATATACTTTATTTTTTGGTTTCAAATATTCCCCCAAAATAAATTTTGGAGTAGAATTAGTTTCAATTTGATATAATAGTGATTTTTCTTTTTTAAAATACTTAATATTAGTTGAGTTATGATTTGTAAATGAAAGAATAGTATGATAAAGATCTTTCAATTGTACCTGATTCTTGATAACTTTATTTTTATAATTTTTATGATATATAAGTAGGGGTACCCGTAATAGAGATTCATATAGACTGAAATATGTTGTATGATCACATAAGAAATGATCTGATTCATCACATAAATGTTCTCCATGATCGGATGTAATAACTACATATGAGTTTTCTAATAAACCGAGATTTTCTAAAATTGAGAATAATTCTTTTACTATTTGATCAGCGTAAAATACACTTGTATTGTATAATTTTTTAATTATATCAATTTTATTTTCCGATAAAGGTTTAGATTCTGTTAAATTTATAAGATCTTTAGGATTTGTTAGAAGAAAATTCCTAATGGTCTTTATTTGCTTATTTCTAATTTTAAACTTATTAAGAATTTGTCTTGTAGGAACATAAGGATAATGCGTCGCCATTATGTTTAAAAAAAGATAAAATGGGTTTGTATTATTTTTTTTTTTTAATATATCTCCTATTTTTTCTAATTGATCGAGAGTTGTTGTTTTATTCGAAAGAATTTTTTTCCAAAATAATTGATTTTTTAAATTTTTTAATATTTTTTTTATTTTAAATAGAATAACGTCCGAAGATTCTATTCTTTTCTTTATATAGGTACTAACTCGAGATGCAATTTTTGAGATTGGAAGGATTTTTTCAATTCGATCCACCCAGAATCTTTTGGGATGTGTTAAAAAACTCTGCCAATTATCAATGAATATTTCAAAACCTCTTGCAAAGCCCTCCTTTTTATTAATGTGGGGATTTTCTGTGAAACAGATTGTATGGTATCCCCAATCTTTAAGAATTTCAGTTAAAACTGGAATTTTATTACCAAGGGTATCAACCTTTTTAGTCAAATTTTTCATTTGAGTTGCATACAGTCCTGTAAATATATTAATATGAGATGGTACTGTCCATGGACTATTAGCTATGCAATTTTCAAAATAATATGAGTTTTTCATTAAAGTTTTAATAAAAGGGGTTAATTCTCTACCCTCATTGTTAGTTAAGAGTTTATCTGCTCTAAAAGTGTCCAGAATTATTAAAATAATGTTTGGCTTCTCCATTGTGTTAGAATTTGTAGAAATTTGAAAATTTCAAAAACTTTTTAATTATTATTAAAAAAAATTTGAAAAACTTAAATTTTTCTTAAGTTCGAATCCCAAATACAATTTATTGCTATTAAGTCAAAAATTTAAAAAATTATAATCCTAATAGTTAACAAAAGACTTTTAATCTCTTAAAATTTCCATGAAGCCAAATATTTATTAGGTAATCTTTAAAGACTGCTTAAAATTTTATTTTAATATATTATATAATCTTTTAGTTAAAATATTAAACTTTAAGTTAAAATGATAAAAAATAAAAATGTATTAATTACAGGTGGAGCAGGATTTATTGGAACGCATCTTTTTAAGACCCTTATACAAGAAAATAATTATATTGAGATGATTGATAACTTTAATCAATGTTATTATTCCGGAAAAGAAGAAAATTTAGCAAGTGTTACGCAAGATTATGAAAATATAAAAGAGTATAATTTAATCAAAGGTGATTTATTAGATAACTCAATTTATAGCAAAATTTCAGATAAAATTGATATCGTCTTCCACCTTGCTGCTCATGCGGGAGTACAATATTCAATGCACAATGCTGAACAAGTTACTAGGAATAATATAGGAGGTTTATTAAATCTTTTAGAATTTATAAAAAATAAAGATATTAAAAAGTTTGTTTATGCATCATCTTCTACAGTTTATGGTAATCCAACTTATACCCCTGTAGATGAAGATCATCCAAAAAATCCGATATGTCCCTATGGTTTATCAAAATTATGCGGTGAGATTTATGCAGATTATTATTTTAGAGAATATTCAACACCTATAACCTCACTTCGATTTTACTCCGTATACGGACCTAGAGGAAGACCAGATATGGTTGTGGGAAAATTTTTTAACTTAGTTTTACAGAATAAAGAATTAATAATATACGGAGATGGAGAACAATTGAGAGACTTTACTTATATTTCAGATATCATAAATGGATTAATATTAGCGTCTGAAATAAAAGAATCTTCAGGTCAAGCATTTAACTTGGGTTTGTCTAATCCAATAAGTATTAATCAATTAGTAAACAAAATTTATGATATTACTAATAAGCCTAAGAGAGTTAAATATAAAGAAAAGAAAAAAGGAGATATGGACATAACTCATGCAGATATTACAAAAGCAACCAAAGTTTTAAATTATTCCCCTCAAGTTCCTATTGATGAGGGCTTAAGAAAAACTTATGAATGGCAAATAGAGATAGATAAAAATTAATAAAAAGAAAATTTCTCAGTTATTATTTAATATGAAATTACGGGAAAAATATAGAATTATTAGGGTACCCGCAGATGGTAGCAATGATGAATCTTTAAAAGATCAATACTCTTGTTATTTGTATAACTCCAAATCATTTCTAATTAGGTATTATGCCTATCTTCCTTTTGTTTTTTCGTTAAAGTACATAAGATTTTCAGAACATTCCCGAGTTCTCGATATTGGTTGTGCTGATGGACCATTTTTACCAACTCTGAATCAATATGCAAGATCAATTGTTGCCAATGATATAAATGAAGAATTTATTAGAGAATCAAAAAATTTAGTTGATAATAAATTAAAAAATGTAAAAAAGATTAATTTAGCTTGCTCAGATGGTCAAGCATTACCATTTAGAGATAATAAATTTGATTTAGTTTTTTGTCTTGAAGTTTTAGAGCATGTAAAAAATCCAGATCAATTTATAAATGAAGTTTTTCGCGTTTTAAGAAGAAACGGAATATTAATCTGCACTCTTCCTGTTGAAATTGGCATTTCTTTATTAATAAGGACTATGATAGGGAAAATGGTTAATTTCAAAAGACCAAAATATGGTTTAAAAGAACTGATTCGAATTATCATTTTAAAAAGACCAAAAATAAGACCTGAATATATAGGACATAAAGAATATGCGAGAGAGACTGGACATAAAAATTTTGATTGGAGAGTTATCAAACGCAAAATAGGCTTACGTTTTAAAATTATAAGAACAAGATTTGTCCCAATTAACTTTTTAAAAGATATTAATCCAATTGTCTTAATTAAAGCAATAAAAAATAGTTAGACATAATGTATTTAAAAAGAATAATATAAATATTTCATAATTCTTTTCCTTATTTGTGAGCAAACAATACAAAAGAATATGTTTTGTGAATACTGGTATTCACATCAGAAGACCAATTTCTGCCATAATGAATATTTTAAAGGAAAAAGATTATAGTGTATCAATTTTAACACCAAGAAAAAAATCTGATATAAAGAGAAAAGAATCTAGACATTACGACAATTTTAAAGGAATTAACCTATTAACATATCCTATCTGGACGAAATCTTCTGGTTATATTTGGCCTATTCCTACTAACTGGGAGTTTTTTAAAAAAAGTTGGAAGATTTTAAAGGAAAATGATATAATACATGTTTGGGTCCCATTCTATCCAAATACATTTTCAATCTGCATGTTAAAAATCTTATTTTTTAAAAAAAAAAAATTAATTCTTACTATGGATACAATCCCTTCCTATTCTTTTAAGATATCTAATGTCTTAGATGTGTTATTTAAAATTTTTTATAGAACCATAGGAAAACTTGCATTTTTCGCTTCCAATTATATAACAGTTTATGGGAATTCCTTTCTCAAATATACAGAAAAGATAAGAGTCCCTGAGAATAAAGTAAGAGTTACTCCTACAGGGATCAATTTAGATACAAAGACTCCAGATAAAGATATCAGAGAAGTTTTTAATATTAAACATAGTGATAAAATAGTTTTATTTGTAGGACATATTAATAAAAGGAAGGGCATTGACTTAATCATAAAAACTGCTCAGTTATTAAAGGATAAAAATATCAAATTTTTAGTGGTCGGCGATGGACCTGAGAGAGAAAAATCTATTAAATCTGTCTCTAATTCTGGTTTAGATGACAAAGTCATATTTGTAGGGAATAGATTTGATGTTCATAATTTTTATAAAATAGCAGATATATTTTTTCTTCCCAGTAGAGGTGAGGGCTTAGCTGGTGTTTTAATGGAAGCAATGATTTATCAAGTTCCAATAGTAACAAGTAATATTACGGGTACAAGAGATTTAATTACTCATTTGAAAAACGGGCTTCTATGTGAAACTGAAAATTACAAATGCTACGCAATGTCTATAGAAAGACTTCTAAAGGACGAAAATCTACGAAAAAAATTTAAAGAAAATGGAATAAGAAAAATTGAAGAAGAATATCTATGGGAGAATAATATTAAAACTTTTGAAGTTAATTATAAATTAATAGGAAACAAGTCTCCGGAATGGTGAGTGTAATCAAGTTCACAACTATTATCTTTACTGTTTTCTTGTAAATTTTTTTAAAAGGTTAAGACCTTTAATTAGAATTCTATCAATAGATCGATCTTTATTTAAAAGGGACTCAAAGATTTCGATATCGGCAGAGGTAACTGTTTTTAAAACTAAATTCATTGAAACGAAGAGTATAATAAAGGTTCCTATTGAAAAAAAATCAAAGTTTTTAAAGAGTGAGAGTCCTAGACCTTCGATTATTCTAAAACTCATTCTCTTGAATAATAAGAATTCAAAAACCATAGTTATACCCAAAGGTATAAAGAATGATAAATATTGAACAAAAATCTTCCTAATATTTAGCGTAACATTTCCAAATCTTCGAGTTGCTATGATTTGGATTATTGTAGATATAATAAATCCTATTATCAATCCAAAGATTATAGCTCCCTCAACTCCAAAATATATCAGTCCAATGAAGAAGAGTGGTACAGAATAGGACATATCAAATATTTTTAACAGAAAAGGTATTTTGACTTTATTACTTGAATTTAAGAGATTTTGAACGAATTTCTCTAAAACACTAAATACTGTCGCTATTAACATTAATTTGAGAAATATTGAATAAACGAGTCGGGTTTCTAAAAAAATAAAATCTATTAGAAAATCTACACTAAAAAATAAGAAACCAGCTATTATTAATAATAAAAATAGTGTAATTTTATATGAAACCTTAAAAATCTTCTTAATTTGATCGTAATTCTCTTTAGTATTTAGACTGGTAAATGAAGTTAATAAGGGAAGATTGAATGAATGTACCGAATAGGCTCCTATATCTTTATAATTCCAAGCAATGTTGTATCCTGTTACCGCACCTGGTGATTCAAAAAAGCCAATTCCTTGAAACTGTGCTTCTTTCCAAAGTCTTGCAATAATATTAGAAAATCCTATAAAGCTACCATATCTAATAGCTTTGTTGAAATCTTCTTTCAATGATTCTTTTTCACTTTTTATTGATTCAATATTATAAACTTTTTTTATTACGAATAAGAGGTTTAAGCTAAAAGGAATCAAGTAGGATATCATATATATTAGTGCAATAGTTTCTACAGTAATGCCAATTCTGAAGAAGTAGTAAAGAAATAGAGGTGTGATGTGAAAAGCATTTTTCACCATCAATAAAATAAATAGCAATTTGAACCTACTAAAACCTCGGTTAATAGCATCCAATATTTTAGTTAATCCATTGGTGATAATGACGGGTGATAAAATATATAAAAGAACTACTTTTGTCTCCAAATTAATTGCGAAAATATCAGCAAAAACAGAAAAGATGATGATACTTACAATAAAAACAGGAATTAGAAATAAAATTTTTATAATAAATGCATTTTTAATCAAAGATTTGATTTTTGATTTTTGATTTAAAGCAAGATATCTTGGAATATAATAATTCAGGGAATAATCTTGACCTGGTGGTAATAATGAGGTTATAATTGTAATAATTGCCATATAAGAGAGTGCTAATATTAGGAATTGCCAATTTGCATCTGTAATCAATCGTGCCAATAGAAAAGAGATTATAAATGTAAAAAAATGTGATCCATAATTCATTAAAAAAGCATAAAAAGTGTTCCTAGCTAGATTTTTATACTCTTTATTGTCATGTAATGGGTTATTATCTTCAATTGACATTGCAAGAATTAAAAAGAATTGCAGAATCTAAATTATTTTAAATTGGGAATTGTTATTATAAAATTAAATTTATGATTTTATGAATCTTAAAGTTTCAGAATGTAATTAGAACCAAATTAATAAAAAATATATTTTTAAAATATTTTTCTGCATTATATAGGAGAATAATAAGATTCAAGGTAAATTTGAATGATTAGATTCACAACAAAAATCAGTAGGATTTCAAGTTTTCTAATTGATTTTATTTCAAGTTAATTATTATGTTTAAAATCATTTTATTGAATCATTAAAGAAAAATTGAAGATTAAAATGACATCTCAAAGCTTTAAAGAATTCAAAGAGATAACTCAAGGTAAAAAACTGGAAGATAGAAAAAGAAGAAATGATTGGTGGCATTATCCATTTACATTTATATCCAAATATATAACATGGATTTTAGTAAAAACGCCTATTACTGCAAATTTCGTCACTATTTTTGGTTGTATGATTGGCTTACTTGGGTTATTATTTATAGGATTTGGTAATAGCTTATTCATTATCGTTGGTTTTATTTTACTATATCTATACTTTCTTAGTGATGAAATCGATGGAGAAGTAGCAAGATATAAAAAACAGGTGTCAATAAAAGGGATGTATTATGATCAAGTGTGCCATTTTATCTTTTTGGGATGCTTTTTCTCTTCTTTTGGATTTAATATTTATAGAATTAATTCAGAATTTCTATACATAATATTTGGTTTTCTTACGACAATATTTATATTAGGAATAAGAACGGTTCGAAAGATAGCTATTATAGCTTCTACCAAGAAAGAGGTAAAAGAGATAATTAATCAAAAAGAAGAAGTTAACCAAGAAAAATCCTCAAAAAGTTTTTTCAAGCTGATAAAAAAAATTATATTTAATCTTATCAATGCTTTTAGTCATACTCATCTCATTACGACAGTGTTTTTTGTTGGGAATATAATATTTATATATTCTGGTCATTTTCAGATATTAGAAATCATCATGATTTGTTATTTTGTGTTTATGTCTCTTGTTTTTTCATCATTTATTATTATCAAATCAAGAAGTATTACAAAAGATATCATTGCCATTCAACAATCTAAGTAGAATTGGTGAGCAAATTAAGATTAATGAAGATATATGCCGTTAAATAACAAACCCAAAGTTGGTATTTTTACTAAACCAATAGATCAAGGAACTAGTGGAAGTGGTAGTCATTTAAGGCAACTAGTAAATCGTATCTTGGATATTAATGATAGATTTAACATAATTCTAATACACCATTCTAAGAATAATAAGGAGATTTATAAAAGAACTGATGAATTGATCATATCTAAAAATCCAATTATCGCATCCTCTAAACTCAGAAAAGAAAAATTTGATATATTACATTTTTCTCCTTTAACTATATTATCTCCTGTCTGGTTAAAAAAACCGAAGAAGATTGCTACAATTCATGGCGGTGGTGCATATGAACTTTATTTTGCCCGTAAATATAATATTATTAAAAGGTTGCATGCCAAAACAATTAGACCTTATTATGCGCGAAAATTGGAATATATTTTTACTGTTTCTCGAATTACTAAAAGACAGATTATAAACTATTATCGAGTAAATAAAGATAAAATCTATCTCACATATAATGCCGTAGATGATGATTTCAAGGTTTATAATAAAAAACCAATAGAATTAAAAAAAAAATATGGCATAGATTCTCCTTTCATTTTTCATTTAAGTAGGTATAGTATGAGAAAAAATCCCTGGACACTACTAAAAGCATTTCAAATACTAAAAAAACAAGAAAATTCAATAAAATTAGTTTTAGGAGGAAGTGGATGGAAAAATAAAGAAGTAATTGAATTTACCAGACAACAAAATTTACTTAATGATATTGTTTTTCCTGGTTTTATCCCTAGAAGAGATGTTATTGGACTTCTAAATTTGGCAGAAGTGTTTGTTTTTCCTTCTTTTTTTGAGGGTTTTGGTATGCCCAATTTAGAGGCCATGGCTTGTGGTTGTCCAGTTATTACTTCAAACGCCTTTGCTATTCCAGAAATAGTAGGAGATGCGGCATTAATTCTAAAAAACAATTCTGATCACGTTGAATTAGCAAATAAAATGATAGAAGTACTAGAAAATGATAAATTGCGAAATATTTTAATAAAAAAAGGATTGGAACGCGTTAAATTATATTCCTGGGAAGAAAGTGCTCAAACGGTATTAAATATTTATGATAAATGTCTAAAGCAATAAAAAGTTTGAAAATTGAAGCAATTAATTAATTGTTGATTTTAAATTTATATTCCCTCGCTATTTTAAATCTCTTATTCAATAAAAAGGAATTAAGTTTTTATCCTTTCAAAAATTTTCTTTATGAAAATAGTAATTCTCGCAAAGTAAATATTATGAAGGTATCTAAATGAATATTTTTTGGATTATAATTGATGGAATCTGCAATTATGAAAGAACTGATTTACATGGGTTACTTCCTGTCTTCAATAGTTTAAAAAAAAATAAGGAAGGCTTTTATTTTGAAAATGCAATTTCTCAATTCCCATCAACTAACTTATCTCTTCTTTCATTTTTAACTGGGCGATTCCCTTATTACTTAATTCCTGATTATTATCGTTCTATTGATAAACTTCCGAGTTTTAAAGATAATAATATTTCTCCTTTGAAAAAAGCTAATTACAATATCCAATCAATTATATTTGGAAGAGAACAAGTAATTATTACTAAAAATATTCTCAATCCATATTACACTAAAAATTTATATCCGGGAGATCGTTGGTTAGATGCGAAGGAAGTATATCAAATTTTCATCCAAAAAATGGAACATTTTATACCTAGCGAAAACAATTTCTTTCTTTTATTTTTCAGGGCAAGTGACCCTCATACTGATTTATATTTAAACAAAACTATAGATTATTTTAAAGATAAAAGTTTATGGGATAATTCTATTTTCATTTTTAGTTCTGATCATGGTTATTATGATCACAATTTATATAAAAAGAGAAAAATAATGCATTTCGACGATATTCACCAATCTTCAATGCGCCCAATTTTATTTATTAAAATTCCACCAAATTTAACAAAAACACAACCAAAAACAATTGAAAGGCAAGTTTATTTAATAGATGTTATGGAGACTGTTCTTGATTATTTAAATATCGAAGCAAGTCATGAAAGAGAATCAATTTCTTTCAAGGAATTAATTGAGGAAGACAACGATGTTAATAAAGAAAGAAAAATAAGAGGAGACTGTTATTTAATGTTTCAAACGATTAAAAAAACGATGATCACCAAAGATGAGTGGAAACTTCTGAATATTAATGGAAAATTTACTTTATATAATTTAAGTGAAGACCCATTGGAAAAATTAGATTTAAGGAATTCAAATCCAAAAATCTTTAATGAAATGTTTCGATTCTATTTAAAAACTGAAAAAAAAGCTTATGAAATATTAAAAAATACTTTAAATGATATATATAATCAAAGTTTCTTAGCTTCTCTAGAGTCTGAGAACATCCTAATTCCAAACCAGTTCCCTCCTCAATTAGTAATATTTCTTAAAGAAAATCTAAAAAATAAAAATAAAATAATAAAATTATCTGAGGTTAATACTTTCAATTCCATTAAAAATTACAGTCTCATTACGATCTTAATCTATAATAGAATGACTGGTTATGGTTTAAAAAAATTACGAAGGAAATATCAAAAATACACGAAAAAATTCATAATATTAGATACAGAATTAAATAATGTATCAGATCAAATTAAAGACACAGGTTATTTGAAATTTGTAATCAGATCTTTAATCAAGCGAAGAAAACTTCTATTGCAAAGATGGAAGGAAATTCTGGTCTGGATTTTGTATTTCCCTCTATATTTTAATAAGCATATTAGAAAATTTTACAAATAACTAATTCTTGAATTCCTCTTAAAGATCCGATTTAATTAAAAACAAATTTCTTTTGACGCTCCTAAGAGTTTTAATAGATTGTTGAATAAGAATGATGATATAATTGAGTTTAGGCAAATAATAATCAGAATACCTAATAATTAAGTGAAAATTTAATTAGCTTACCTATATAAGATTTCATAGATTTCTATCTAATAAAAGTTTTTGTTGAAGATCAAAATTGTAAAAGTTTATATAGGTAAGTGTACTTTTGAAGTTATCAAACTATTCATAAAAAAATATGCCGACACGAAAATATACAGATCCTGAAGAAATTAAGAAGATTTATGAGAGTGTTAAAAAAGTCGGATATAAAAAAACATCTGAAAAATTCAATGAGCACATTTCGCTTCTAGAGCGCGTTGTAAGAAGATATGAGGAAAATATAGATGTAAAAGAGATGAAAGTAATTATTATAGCTGCTGGCCCAAGTACAAGATTAAGACCTCTAACTGAATATAAACCAAAGTGTTTATTAGAAATTGAAGGAAAAAGCATTCTTGAACGGACTTTGGATAATTTTAAATATTTTGGTCTTGATGATTTTGTAATTATTCGAGGATATCAAAAAGAAAAAATTGACTTACCAAATATTACATACTATGATAATGATGATTATTATAACAATAATATTCTCGAATCCTTGTTTTATGCTGAGGAGGCAATGAAAGATGGATTTATTTTCACCTATTCAGATATCTTGTACAGTAAAAATGTCGTTAAAAAACTATTGGATTCACCTCATGATTTTAGTTTTATCATAGATACTGACTGGAGGAAAAGATATGAAGGACGTATGAAACATCCTACAGACGAAGCTGAATTAGCTATTGTAGAACACGGGAAAATAAAGAATCTATCAAAATTTTATAATCCAGATGTTGCATATGGAGAATTCATAGGACTTGGTAAATTTACAAAAAAAGGTGCAGAAATCTTAATCCGTAATTATAATCGTGCGAAATACAATAAAACTTGTAAATTTGAGGGAAGATTTCACGATGCAACGACAATGCAAAAAGCATACTTAACAGATATGATTGAAGAACTTATTTTACGAGGATATTCGATGCATTCAGTTGATATTCAGAGAGAATGGGTAGAGATGGATACAGAAGAAGATTATGAATATGCTAAAGAATTAATAAAAGATGGTAAAATATAATAAAAAATAATTAGCTAAGTGAAATAAAATATGAGTAAAAACTTAAATTCTAGTAGTGAGATTGAGGTAAAGAAAACATTTAAATCATGGAGAACGCGTATATTTTTTACGGTTTGGATTACCTATATGATCTACTATATTGGACGTACAAATATTTCAATAGCGAAACCATTTATCATAACTGAATTCGGAATTGAAGAAGCAGTTATGGGCCTTATCGGTTCAACTTTTTTTCTTGCTTACGCATTTGGTCAATTTGTTAATGGATTTTTAGGTGATAAAGTAGGGGCAAGACGTTTTATTACAATAGGATTGATAGTTTCTTCCGTCATCAATATATTTATGGGAGTTGCTTTTGATTTTATTTGGGTTGCATTTTTACTGTGGGGTTTGAATGGATATTTCCAATCAATGGGATGGGCTCCTTCTGTAAAAACGATTGCAAATTGGCACCCAGCAGAAGAGAGAGGGAAGTGGTCAAGTAGACTTGCTACGTCATATTTACTTGGGGGTGTAGTATCGTGGATAATTGCTATATTTATAACTGAAAGACTTAATTTAGATTGGCGATTCTCTTTTATTACTCCCGGAGTAATTATGTTATTCATGGCAATTCATTTTTTCATCCGTTGTCGAAATGCTCCAGAAGAATGTGGCTTACCAACTATTGAAGAAGAATTTGAGGGGAAAATGGAATTGGGTGATTGCCGTGATGATGAATTTGTAGGTTTTAAGTACACGGCTAAAACAGTGTTCTTTACAAAAACCGTTCTTTTTGCTTGTTTTGGTTTATTTTGTTTGAATATGGTTAGATATGGATTGACAGATTGGCTTCCATATTTACTCAGTCCTGAAGTAACTGGTGCTGATAAATTTGTTGTATGGAAATCTATATTCTACCCCATTGGAGGTACAATTGGTGTTCTTGTAGGTGCGTGGATTTCTGATAAATTTGCTGGAAAAAGAAGAATACCTGTAATATGTGCTTTTTTTATATTATTATCTATAATATTGTTGATTTATACATTACTTCCCCCACTTGATATTGTTTTTGGGATTCCTGTATTGATCTTAATTGGAATTTTGAATTTTGCGCCGCATGCACTTCTAGTTTCTACAATACCTATGGAATTTGGGACGCGAAAAGCAGCATCTGCTGCTACGGGATTTATCGATGGTTGGGGATATATTGGAGCTGCAATTACAACATTTACTTCAGGAGCTCTTATTGGTGCTGCGGGTTCTTGGGCTGCTTTTTTACTTTGGATAACCGTAGCATTAATAGGTGGCTTAGTTCTATTATTGGATTGGAAAAGTCTTCCAGAAAGAAAAGAGTATTTATAAAAATAACTTTACCCAAATTTTTTTGCTCTATTTTTATATTTTGAAGCATAGAAGCATTTAAAAAGAAAAAAAATAATAGCTTTTCTCAGAATTTCAATTTTATGAATATTTTTATAGGATATGAGATTTTTTATGATAAAATTTAATTTAAATTTACCTTAATGTATATTTGAGAAATGAGCCATATGAGACTAAGGTTTAATAGAATTCTTTTCTTCATCCATTCTAGAATTAATTGCTTCATCTTCTTAGTTTCGATTGTATCTATGTTGTTTGTTTTTTTTAAATTAATAGATTTTAACACCATTATAGGTATATCAGATATAATTGGCCTTGAAGTTATATATCAGCTTATAGTAATTTTTAGTTCTATCTTTGTTATATTATTTTTACCCTTCTATCCCATTTTTTTCATAATTCTAAAAAGGCAGGTGTTCACTGTTTTAGAAAAATTAGGTTTGACTATTGTTGTAAATTCCGCTTTCTTTATATTTTTAGGATATTTCGGATATTGGGTTGGTATTTCAATATCAGGTTTTTTATTCTTCTTTGGAACAATGATTCCATTTCTAATTATTATATGCTATATAGTCTTTTTTGAGTTTAAAAAGGAGACCTACGTATTTTTTAAACCAATATATCATTTAATAGACAATAGTGAGAAACTAGATAAGTTTTCCCTCTTTAAATACCTTAAAAATAAAATTACTTTAAATTCATTATTACTTGTTGTTTTTTTATCCCTAATTTGTATTCTCAATATAACTAAATTTAGTATCTTCCTTGGAACTGACCCATGGCTTCACATTCTTAATAGTAGAATAATAACTGAAGAGAATATTCTTCCGCTTAAAGGATACCATGGAACGATGGGAATTAGTATTTTTGGAGCAGTTATCAATTTTTTTTCAGGAGTAAGTCACATATTGATTCCAAAATATTTTTTAATTTATACATTCTTTCTTTCTGCTATTCTCTTCTATAGCATCTCATTGAGGATATTTAAAAGGAAGAATCTATCTCTCTTTAGCGTTTTTATTATTGAATTTTCTTCTCTGGGATTTTCTAACATGATGCTTCAGTATTGGCCTTCAGGATCAGCATTAATTAAATGTTTAGCAATATTTCTCCTTCTTTATATTAGATTACAGAAATTCATTCAATTAGAACGTCCAACTAAAAGGGAAATTATTTCAAACGTTTTTTTGATTTACATTTTAACTCTTATGGTATTTGTAAGTTCAGTACTCACACATGTAATTACGTCTATAATCTTTTTGTTTTCATTTTTATGGCTATATCTAATTTATTTCTTGAAGGATTATAGAAGAGGAATAGATTTTATTTTCCTATGTAGTCTAATGGGGATTTTTTTGATTTTAAATATTTTTGGCATAGGGAGTGGTCATTATTGGTTCTTCATCCCACTTAACTTCTCTTGGTATTTCTTACTTTTAATTGGGGGAGGGGGGATTTTGGCGGGGGGAATTTTACTATGGAAATTACAGAAATCAATTAAGTTCAATAAAAGTAGATTTAAGTCAGCAATATTAGGGAAAAAAAACAAGTATTTTAAAAAAATTGAAGATAAAGTTATAATTCCTCTTATTTTCAGTATTTTAATCGTAATTACTATTAGCTTACTAATTGTAAATCTAATTTGGATAGAAATAGAAATTACTAATATATTTTACATATCTGAAATCATATTACTTAGTGCTTTTGCTATATGGGGTTTAATAGTATATCAAAAAAAGCCAAGAGGAAAACCATTATTTATCTGGGGTATAGGTCTTTTCATTTTATTAGGTATAGGATTTGTTTTCAATATACTGATATTAAGTAATATGATTTGGCAGAGAATATTATATCTAATCCCTCCTATTATCGTGATTGGATTTATTTCTTATATATATAAAATTATTAAATTAAAAAAGATCGAGACAATTCGTATGAAATTTATAATTTTCTTTATCATTGTTTTTTCATTATTAACTACTTACTTCTATGAATCTGTTAGTTTTGAGGTTTTTACTTTAAGGAGAAGAGATATAAGCCCTATTCAATGGTATTCGAACAATACTTCTGATAAAAATGTTTTAATTACTGAATTCGGTTGGACTAATGTATTTAAATACTATAGTTATACCCATAATAATATAAATGTTACCCCTCCATATGAAGGGAATGTTTACAATCTAAAGTACGAAATTGATTTATTTCCCCCTGAAAATCATTTTGATGAAAATGGAACGAATATCTTAAAACAAGTTAAGGAAGATTATAATACAGATGTATATATTATGTTTTCTGATACGTATATAATAAATAAAGGATTTGAACTATTTGGAAAGTTATCACAAGATGAATTAGAAACATATTACAGTCTTGATTATTTAGATAAAATATGTTCCTCAAAAATAGAGGAGGGTGGGGAAACACCAATATTTTGGGTCATTTAAAAATCTCATAATCTCCAAGAAATTTATCATCTACTTTTCCTCGTAAAATTTGTCTTTTATCTCCTTCAATTTTCATCAATTTTGGTAATTTGCCTGCTTGCCCTATCTTATCATCCCTGCTAATGAAAGTACCTATGACACCCTCAATATCATCAGCAATATCTAATCCTAGTTTTATTGATTTCTCAACATCTTTTCCTTTTACTGAATTTGCCACTCTAGTTGCCGCTGCATCAGCTAAAGTTGCATTTGTAGCAAAAATAGTAACTGTATCAGCTTGTCCAAAACTAATAGCATGCCCAATTGTTGCAGAACTTGTTCCAATACCAAGGGGACAATCTTTTTTTTCAATTATGAATCCAATATTCAAATTTAATTCATTATTTCCAGCAAATAACGCAATATTCATAGGTTCTATAGTATCTACCGCTATTTCACCACCATTTTCAACTAAAGCAATTTGAGCTTCAATAAAATCGGACTCTTCTGCCTCATTTTCATTTTTCATAGCCTCTAACATAAGATCTGCTAGAGCACCCGCAACTGCAGCCATAGGACCCACATCACAAATATAAGCAGCATCAGCCATTAGATTAATAATTTTTATTTCCGTATTCACTTTAATAGGAGATAGTGATGTTAAAAACAGATTATTTTTAGACACATATTTCTCTAAACTTCTCCGATGTATGTAAAAAATTTGTTTTGCTTTTAATATTGCAGTTTTTGATTCTGAAAAAATAGTTATGTCAGATTCTTTTTCTGAAAAGTGTGTTTTGTATACTTTCAATTTGAGTATATTTTTAATTCATCAAAATCTAATTGATATAATGAGTTTAATAACAAATAAATATAAATAAATTGGGTTTCATTATTTAATAAAAAATAAAATTCTATTTTATGAGTCAAATTAATTACGAGGAAATTATCACACAATTAAAATCTGATTTAAATGCTGAGTGTGCTATAGCGAATAAGTATGGTGTCATATTAGGCACCAAAATAAAAGAATTTTCTAAGGGGAAAGTAATTCCTCAAAAAATTCTATCACTAATCTCAGGTTCGAATGAGATTGCTAAAGAATTAAGATTAGAAAAGATAAACTCATTCGCACTCGAGGCTCAAGAAAACAATTATTTATTTTCATTTTCAGAAAAATTGATTTTGATTTCAAAACTTGATCTAAATGTTAATTTAGCAAAATTTATGCCCAGCATTAGTGTTTTCTTAAAAAAGTTAAGCGAAAGTTCGAAAGATGAGGAGATAAAAGAATTTTCAATCTTTAATTTCTCAAAAGAGTTATCAAAAATAGAAGATACCCTAAAACAAGAAGAAATAAAAAAAGAAAAATATTCAATTATAAAAGATCTAGTAAAACACGTCTCTAGCTAATTTTATATTTCATTGGTGAACCATCATGTTAAGACAAGTATTCATTTATAAGGGAGAGGAACTTCTGTATTATAGGCATTTTGGAAAGGCATTAAAACATGAAGCTCTTGATTATCTTATATCTGAAATTATGGAAGATGAATCTACTCGAGAGGAAGATAGATTGGAATTCCATGATTATTATAAATTTAGAGTATCATACATAACCCAAAAAAGTATTGGAATAATAGTTTTATTTGTTACTGGTTTAACCGACAAATTTGATAATATTAAAAAAGAGTTAGTGAAGTGTAGGAATGAATTTGTTAATTTATTTGAAGAAATATTACAACTTCGTTTTGATGCAAAAACATTCGAAGTGTTTGATCCCATAGTAGATACAATCCACAAGAATCTTCGACCAAAGATATCTTTAATTGGCTTTTCTGGAGTAGGAAAAACAACTATAACTAAATTGATAAGGGCAGAAGAGATACCAATGCAACATATACCTACAATTACAGGTGATATTGCTACTGTAAGAATAGGAAAGTTGCATTTTCATTTATGGGATTTTGCTGGTCAAGAACAATTTAGTTATCTTTGGAATAATTTTATTAAAGGTAGCGATGCTGCGCTTTTAATTACGGATTCGACCTTAGAAAATGTTGAGAAAAGCAAGTTTTTCTTAGAATTAATAAAACAACAATCTCCACATGCACATACAGCAGTAATTGGAAACAAACAAGATTTGAAAGGTGCTATTCATCCTACTCAAATTGAAAGGATTTTAGGGTTAAAAGCATACTCCATGATCGCAAAAGATCCTCAAAATCGGGATAAAATGATACAAATTATTGCAGATATATTGGAAATGAGCGCAGAAATCTCTCCTTTGTTAAAGCCGCTTCTAGAGCGAGACAAGTTAATAGAAGAAGCGACAGCAGCATTGAAGTCCGCAGATTTTGAAAAAGCTGCATTTCTGTTTGATAAAATTAGCTTTCTATGCGTAGAATTGGGAGATGATTCATTAGGGAAGGAATTTTTTGAGAAATCACAAAAAATTAAGGTTATGTTAGAACAAGTTGGAGCTCCTCAACCAACACCAGCCATTCCAATAGAAACAGACAGAACAGAACAATCTAAAGCTTCAGAGAAACCAGAATCACCAAAAAAAGCTATTGTTTCAAAACCAACTATTACAATTGAAACATTAGAAATGCCTAAATCACCTGCGCCTAAACTTCCAGCTCAAAAAGAAATAATAGAACAAGCGATAGACCATAATACAACAGAGTTACCACAAACAGAGCAAGGTTCTTCAATAGATTTGATTAAGTCTCCCCAGATTATGCAGGAACAAAATAAAATTACGGAATCTCAAATCGAAACTAAGGATGTTGGTTTGAAATTAAATCCTGATGATTTTATGGTAAAAATCAGACCAAAAACTCTAGGATCTGTTCCAAAAGATGCTAAATCAAAATTAAAAACTTCTGCATTTGGTCATGTTAAAAATATATCCCCCTCCAAAAATGAAGTAAGTGTTAGTCAAACAAAAATAAAAGATCCTTTATCAATAGAAATTACTGAAGAAGCATCAAAAGTAGAAAAACCTTCCCATCCTTCAGAATTAATAAAAGTAGACATCCCATCAATATCTATTCAATCCCCTATAACCCAGGAAACATTAAAATCAAATGAAATGCCTAAAGAAACTATTTCGGAGACAAATTCGAAAGATATTATTACGTCTGAACAACAAAAACCTAAGATTGATGAGCTTCAAATAGAGCATGCCAAAAAAACATTGATTGAACTAAAACTAAAAAAAGCAGATTTAAACAAAATGAGCATAGATTTTGATATGAAAGCACTTATGGGCGAACTTTCTGAACATGAACTTGACGAGAAAAAAAAAAAAATAAAGGATTATGAAGAAAAAATTGATAATCAAATTAAAGAGCTGGAAAAACTCTTAAAAGATTAACTTTAATAGTAATTAATCCTAGCTAATAAAATTTTAGCATAATAAACCAGTAAGACTCCTTATAAAGAATATTTATGGATTCAAAAATTAAATAAAACTATTTAAATATTTATCTGGTACCCTCGCACCCCCAATCTTTATTCCCTTTTTCCCTCCATGATAATCGGAACCACCTGATTTTATTAAACTATATTTTTCAGCAATATCTCTGTAATAATTTGGAAAAAATTCTTGTGCCCATTTAGCTTTATCTGTTTCATAAAATGGTCTATTATTCCCATAAGTGTATTCAATTTCAATCCCTTCGATTCCTACATCAACACATAATTGGATAAACTTTTCTCGATTTGATACTTGATAGACTCCTGGATGGGCAAGAATAGGAATACCTCCGACAGATTTAATTAAATCAATAGATTCTTCAAAATTAAGTTCTATTTCTCTTTCTACAAATGCGGCACCACCCATACTAATCATCTTAAAAAGATCCTTTTTAGATTGTCCTTTAATCTTATCTGGATTATTTTTTATCAAAATCTCAACAATATGAGGGCGTCCAACAACCTTTCCTCCTGCTAAAGCTTTAACTTCTTTGAAAGTAATATCATAATTAAATTCATTTCTAAGACGACTACAAATCGCTTTTTTTTGTTCCCATCTGCCTTTAATTTGATTCTCTATTGAATTTATTAATTTTGTTGAATTGTGATCAATATTTAAGCCAAGAATATGTATATCTATTAATTCCCTTTGTGGTTCATGTTTTACTGAGATTTCAATTCCCGGTAATACAATTAAATCTTTTTTTTCCCCATAAGATAAAAATTCTCCCAAACCATCAATTGTATCATGATCTGTTAAGGCAATACCCTTTAAGTTCAGTTCTAATGCTTTTTTGATTAATTGGGACGGTGTATTTAAACCATCAGAAGCAGTTGAATGAAGGTGAAGATCAATCACATGATATAAAAATTAATTCTAAATTTTTACTCTTTCTTTAAAAGTTCATAGCAGGATTTGAAAAAAATATAAGTGTACAAGAATTACAGTTTAAACAGAGGTGTTAAAAATATATGCCGATAATTATTATGAAATTTGGAGGTTCATGTTTGACCGACAAAATGGCTTTTAAAAAGATTCTCAACATTACTAATCTCTATAAAGATGTAAGGAAAATTTATGTTATTTCAGCATTAAACGGGATAACAGATTTACTTCTGAAAACAGCTCAAAAATTAGAAGATACTAAAATAACTGATGAATCTATCTCTTTAATTGAAAAACGGCATATTGATATAATTGAACAGATATTTGAAGAAGATTCTGAATATTATATGAAAGCCAAAGATTGGATTGACGATAAATTAAGTGAGTTAGACGACGCTTTTGCTGATATAAAAGAATTTGGATTGGAGCCGTATTATAGAGATTTTGTTCTTAGTTTTGGGGAGATACTTTCAACCTATATTTTGAATCAATATCTTCTAAGCAATGGATTAGATTCTGTATATATTCCAGCAAATAAAATTATAATTACAAATGATGAATTTAATAATGCTTATCCATTGTATGAATTAACAAATTCTCGAATTAAAAATCTTTTAACCCCTCTTTTAGAGAATCCTAAAAAAGATACCATAATATGTTTAACCGGGTTTATTGGAAGAAATAAAATAGGATATATTACGACCTTAGGAAGAGGAGGTTCAGATTATACTGCTACAATAGTAGCTCATTCTCTTTTTAGTATTGGGGATGATAAGGATATTAAAGTTATATTATGGAAAGATGTTGATGGATTATTGGCGATAAATCCAAAATATGTCTCTGGATCTTCACTTATAAAGAATCTAGATTACAATGAAGCGAAACACATTGCTAATTTTGGAGCTAAAATTCTTCATCCAAAATGTTTAGAAGCAATAGAGAGATATAAAATACCCCTTGAGATTAGGAATTTTGATAAACCTTTAGATGAGGATTTTACTGAAATTTCAGATCGGACAGATAAAGAACAGATTAAGGGAATTTCTGCTGTTGAGTTGGCAACAATAATAACAGTAAGTTCCGGAAGTTTAGTTGATGTTCCTGGAGTTTTAGCAAAAATTTTCAAAACTATGAGCAAAAATAAAATAAGTGTATCTTTAGTAGCACAAAGTTCTTCTGAAATAAGCACTTCTTTTATTGTGAGTGCAGAAGATTCGGAAAAAGCAATCCAAGCATTAAACAATTCAAAGTCTTTTTCAGAATTTTTTGATATAAAAAGTGATGATGTGGCAGTAATAAATATAACAGGATCAAAAATCCTTGAAACTAAAACTAAAGCAGAAATATTCAATGCATTAGATAAAAAACACATTAAAGTTAAAGCAATTTCTCAGAGCTATGATGAATTAAATTTATCAATTGTCATAAATAGAGAAAAATTATCAGAAGCAATTACAATAATTCATGACGATTTATATGAAGAATTTTAATCCTAAATAGAATTTAATACACTTTAAATACCTATATAATATCCTTAAAACTATTACAGATTAAGAAAAAGAAAACAAATAATATCTACTAAGTTCTGGAATCTATAATTCGACGGGTTAATTCAGTAAATACTTCATCAACATTTACACCCGTTTTAGCAGATGTTTCAATGTAAATACTCCCTTCGTTTTCTGCAAACGAACGAGCATCATCTTTATCTATAACTAATCCAACATCCTCGATTAAATCTGCTTTATTTCCGATAAATACAAAAGGAATATTCTCTCCCGCAAATTGACGTATCTCCGTCAACCATTTTCTAGTTTCTGTGTATGTTTGCTCTCTCGTTAAATCAAATACTAAAAGTGCACCCGCAGCTCCTTTGTAAAAAGTACTACGTATAAACTCAAATCGCTGCTGACCTCCAATATCCCATATAGAAAGCGTTGCTACTTCACCAGATCTAAATTCTACATCTTTTGTAAGAATATCAACTCCTACAGTCAGTTTATAATTAGCTTGAAAACGATTCTTAATAAATCTTTGTACAAGTGAGGTTTTTCCAACGGCAGCAGCGCCAGTGAGTAATACCTTTAGTTTAAAACTTGACATTAAGCTCCACTCTCGTCGATTATTTTGGTATTTTTAATATTTTTTAGTTATGTATATAAATTAATTATAAAATTATGATATTTAATAATTTATTTAATTTACTAATACAAATTAAATTATAGATTTAATATATTAAAAAGTTAAATATTTTTATATAAATTTAGCTTGAATTATAATCGTTCTAATCCTTATTTATACATTATTGTGGCATTTAAAAAATTTAAATTAAAAAAAATTGTATACATTTATACTCTTAATTATCTCTTTTGGATTTCCTTATACTCATTTAATGTAGGAAAATAATCGAGATTCAGATGAGGAAAATACATAGCCTCTGCATATTCTTTTTGAAATTCTTCTTTAACTGCTATTTCTATATATTGAATTCTATTTAACAATTGTTTTGCTTTATTTCTTAATTCTTTATTTAACAAACAATATTGAGCTCCAATACCCGCTGCATTACCAATCTGATATATTTTTTCATCTGGTATATCTGGGATCATTCCGATAAATTTTGCATTTCCAGGTTTGATATAATTTCCAAAAGCTCCAGCTAGAAATACTTGTTTGATTTCTATGTCTTTATTACCCGAGTTATGTAATATGATTCTTGTACCCGAATAAAATGCGGCTTTTGCCATTTGAATTTGCCTGATGTCATTTTGAGAAATAGTAATATCTTTTCCTATAGAAGTTTCGTCTTTTTTAACAATAATAAACTCAAAAAATTTACCATTTTTAATTATTCTCTCATGGTTGACAAGTTCTTTATTGAAGTTACCACTCCTTGTAAGAATTTTGGATTTCAACATCTCTGCAACCGCATCTACTAAACCAGATCCACAAATCCCTGTTGGTTTTTTACCCATTATTGTCGAAAAAGACGCCTTTAGATTATCAGGATCAATTTTTAAAGAATCAATTGCGCCAGCAGCAGCCCTCATGCCATCACTAATATGAGCACCTTCTAATGCTGAACCAGCAGCGCACGAACCAACAGCTAAGACTTTCCGATTGCCTATTATAATCTCTCCATTAGTCCCAATATCAATAGCTAAAGTGAGGTCTCTTTCCTTACATATATTTGAAGAAAGAATAACTCCAATGGTATCTGCCCCAACAAAACCAGATATAACTGGAGCAGTATACACATTACCATTTTTAGAAATATGAAGGTTCAAATCTTTAGCACTCACATTTAATCCCGTTTGAATAATAGGAATAAAGGGACTTAATCCAATATTAGTAGGATCTAGCCTTAAAAAAATATGATGCATAACAGAATTACCAACAATGCTGGCTTCATAAACTCGAGATGGATTAATATTAGCTTGAGAACATGTTTTTAAAAGTATTTCGTTTAAGTCTTTTATTACTAAGGAATTCAATACCTTAAGGTTATTTCTATCATTCTTTATAAAAGTTAGTCTGGTGATCACATCTTCTCCATATGCTGTTTGGCTGTTTAAACTTGAATCTAAAGCATAAATCTTCCCATTATTTAAATTGATTAAATAACCGACTAAAGTTGTCGTTCCTATGTCAAAGGCTATTCCAAAATTTTCCTCAACGGTATTACCCGGTTCACAAGCGATTATGGTTTTGTTATCCCATAAAGCAATAGTGATTTTATGGTTATTTTCTCTTAAAATGTTAGGTAAATCGCTTAATAAATCAAAATTGATATTAAATTGATTATTTCTATTAAATTCTTTATTCGAAGAAATTAACTTCTCAATAATCCTTTCAAAATCTGCTTGAGGTTTTTCTAAGGAAGCGGGATCAACCTCAAGATAGTATTTCTTAATTGCGGGAAGTAAATTTACTCCCTTTCCGACACCGGCAGTGAGGATATTAAAATCCTCCAACATTAACTCATTCGGTAAAAATATTCGAAATTGAGGCGCATCAATTTTTTCTATTAATTGAAGTTTATTTTTATTTATTTTTGCTTGACATGCTAAACGCCAACCATTTTCAAGATCTATTAGATCTAAGAATTTTCTTTCAGTGCTAGTTGGTATGTTAAAAAATTCTTTACCTTTTTGAATTAATAACTTACATTTTCCACAAGTACCTAAACCACCACATATGGATCTAATTGGAACACTTAAATCTGAAAGTAGATCATAAAGTGCTTTATCACTTGTTAATATTACCCTCCTTGAAATAGGTTCAAAATCAATAATGATCTTTTTATTTTTTAAATCCATATTCTATATTTATAAATAATTTATGTTTTTTCTTAAAATCTGTGTTCATTCTTCTTGTAAATTAGATAAAAATTAACGTATTTAGTAATTTAGTTAAAATAATTATAACAATATAAAAAATTTAATTACTTAGTTGGGATAAATTAAAGTAAGAAAGTGAATTGTTATTTTTTATTTCAAATTACGATTAAAGGAGTTTTGTTAAAATGCAAAATCCAGAAGAATTAGCTCAAGAAGCTTTAAAATTTTTAGAACTTGCGCAAAATTTTGAAGAAGAAAAATATATTGAACAGGCAATCTCAAATTATCAAAAAGCTGCTGATTATCTAAAACAAAGTGGATACTTAATGCATAGAGTTAATGAAATATATGAAAGAATAGAGGAATTAAAAAGCTCCTTAAAACAAGAAAAATTGTTTGAACAGACTCAAATAAAATCTCAAGCCGAACAACTTCAAAACCAAGCTTTTGCCTTATTAGAAGGGGCGAAAACACTAGAATCTGGTGGCTATTTTGAGGAGGCTATCAATCAATACGTTTCAGCCATTAACTTATTAAATCAATCTGGTTGGTCTGAGACTCAGTTAGAAAATTTAAGATTAAAAATAAAAAACCTTTTTGATATTTTAAAAAAGGAACAATTTATTCACCAGAGACAACAAAAAGAATTGTCTCCTCCTGAAGAATATTTACAAAAAATAGAAGATATAAAACCTGAAGTTGTCGGCATATTCGGGGAAAGATCAAGCAGAGAAAAAGCAGAATCTATAGCCCGTTACAGATCAAGGAAGAAACAAGAGGAAGAAACACAAAATCACGCATTTGCTCATATAGATAAAGCTAAAGAATTTGAAAAAGAAAGAAAATTCGATAACGCAATTATGAATTATGAAAGCGCCATAGAGTTATTGAATTCAATAGGTTGGGATGAACAGACTAAGAAGATAGAAATTATTATTGAGAAACTTAGGAAAGATAAGCAACAATTTGAAGATTTTCAAAATCGACAAAAACAAGCATCTACTGAGATTTTAAGCAAAACTGTGGGAGAAAAATTTGTTGATAAGTCAGAATCAGATTTGAAAAAAGCTAAGTTGATTGAATTTGAAGAAAAAAAGCGAAGGGAAGAAGAAATTCAAACTAAAGCATTTAATTTAATAGATATTGGAAAAAAATTCGATAGGGAGAAAGATTATGAACAAGCAATACAAAAGTTTGAATTAGCTGTTGAATTATTCAAATCAATAGAATGGGACTCATACATCCATCCTATCATTACTTTAATAGAAGATATAAAAAAAAAGCAGGAACGAGAAAGAAAAGCATTCCAGTTAAAAGAAAAGAGAGAAAAAGATCTTAAAATTCTACAAAATTCTATATATAGAAGGCAAGAAGAAGAAATTCAACAAACTGCATTGGAACTAGAAAAACGAAGACTAAAGTTTGAAGAAGAAAGAGATCATGAAGTAAAAATAGAAAAAGAATTTTTTAAGATACTGAGTAATGCAGATAGTACTTTACAAAAGAAAAAATATGAGGAAGCGATAGACGAATATCAGAAAGCTTTAAAATTCATAGAAAAATTGGGTTCTGGATGGAACACTTATGTTTCAAACATTAATAATATTATCTCTAATATACAAAAGATAGAGAATTCACAACTTAAGAAGAAATATGATATGCAAGAGAAATTAGAAAAAAGAGAAAAAGAAGAACTGGAATTTCAAAAGCAAATTGCAGATCAATTAGATAAGGAACGCAAGCTATTACAACAAAAAGAAATTATATTGAAAGATAAAGAAAAAGAAATAATTTATCTGGAGCAACGTAAAAAAGAAGCTTTTAAATCATTGGATTCTGCAATTAATTATATAAATCAAGGAGATTATGATAATGCGATATTAGCTTATCAAACTACGGCTAATATTTTTGCTGAAATTCATTGGAAAGATGAGATCCCTCTAATTGAAAATGCGATATTTAAAGTTGAGGAGCTACGAAGAAACCAGAGAATTCAAAAACAAATAAGAATGCAAGAAACGATAGAAAAACAGAAAGAAGAAGAAGCATTCCAGAAGCAGATTACTCAATATTTAAAACAAGAACGTGAAAAAATTAAGAAAAGAGAAATAGAGTTAAAAGAACGTGAAGAAGAATTAAAGTTTCGTGAAGAAAGAAGAGAAACGGGATTTAAACTACTTGAACAAGCACAAAATGAAGTATCTGAGGGAAATTTCGACAAAGCTATTGAAATACTTCAAGATGCCTTAAATTTTTTCGCGGAAGCTCATTGGCAAAATGAAATTAGTTTAATTCAAGCTTCAATAATAGAAATTGAGAATAAAAAAAGGGAAGCTGAATTACAGGCACAGATAAGATTACAAGCAGAGTTAGAAAGAGAGAAGCAAGAAAAGGAATTTCAAAAAGTAGTAACCAATGAAATAAAAACACGTCAAGAAAGACTAAAGAAAGAAGAAATAGTTATTAGAGAGCATGAAAAAGAAATCGTATATCGTGAAAAGAAGAAAGAAGAAGCATTTATATTGCTAGATGAGGCGCAAAAATTAGTTGCTGTTAATAACTATGATTCTGTACTCGAGATTTATTATAAGGTTTTAAATATCTTTGCCCAAATTCAATGGAAAGATGAAATTCCACTATTAAAAGAAGCAATCCAAGATATTGAGGAAAAGAGGAGGAACGAATTAATCTTTAAACAAAAACAATTGCAAAAATCAATCAATAAAGAAGTTAATGATAAAGCTTTTATCGAAAAAATAAAATATCAGAGAGAAAGAGAAAAACAAGAAGCTCTTAGAGATTTAGAATTTAAAGAGAAACAAAAATCGTTATCAGCACAAAATTTGGCTAAACAAGAAGAAGCATTTGATCTAATGGAGGATGGAGAAAATTTAGTTCAGGTTTATAAATATGATGAAGCTATAAAAAATTATCAAAATGCGAGAGAGATTTTAAAAGTTATTGGTTGGGGGATAGATTATTTGAAATTATTGGATGATACAATTATTACAATACAAAATAAAAAAGTAGAAGACGAAACATCAAAGCAAATTGAATTTGAATTAAAATTAAAACATCAACAAGAAGAAGAAGAATTTCAAAATAAAATTTCAGAATATTTGAAAACAGAACAAAATCGAATTAAAGAAAAACAAATCCAGCTCCAAAAACGTGAAGAAATGTTAAATATCATAGAAATTCGTAAGGCAGAGGCTTTTACTATAATGGATGAAGCAGAAAATTCATTAAACCAAGGTCAATATAATAAATCTATAGAAAAATATAGACAAGCTGAATTAATATTAAATGAAATTGGTTATCCGTCTGAATTAATTAGAGAAATGATTCAAAAGATTCAAGAAAGAAGAAGAGAAGAAGAATTGAATAGACTGAAAGAATTAGAATTAAGCTTTAGGAAAGAACAGGAGGATCTAAGGTTTCAACAGCAGATTTCTGAAAAAGTAAGAATCGAAAAGGAAAAAATGAGGGAAAAGCAAGAGGAACTAAAAAAACAGGAAGAAATTAGAGTAAAAACTGAAAAAATGGAAGAAAAAGCATTTCATTTATTAGAAGAAGCACAAACCAAAATTGGCACAGGAGAATTTGATAAAGCAATTGTGTTATATCAAGAGGCATTAAAAATCTTTAAAGAAATTCATTGGGATGATGAAATAAAATTAATTCAGAATTCAATTAGAGCTGTTGAAGATAAAAAGCGCGAAGCAGAATTAAAGAAACAGAAAGATTTAGAAGAACTTTTGGAAAAAGAAAAACTTGAAAAGGCTTTTCAAGCTCAAATTGCACTTGAAATTTCTACTCAGCAAGAACGATTAAAACAAAGAGAAATTAAACTCAGAAAGCAAGAAGAAGAACTTGCTTTTCGCGAAGAAAAAAAGAACCTCGCATTCAAATTATTAGATGAAGCTCAAGTACATCTTTCACAAGGTAATTATGATAATGCACTCAGATTATATAATGAGGTAACTAATATATTTGCCCAAATACAATGGGTTGATGAAATACCTATAATTCAAGAGGCTATAAATGATATCCAGAAGAGAAAAAGAAAAGAGATAATCATTCAACAAAGAGAATTAGAAAAAGCAATTGAAGAAGAAAAGGCTAATTATTCATTTATAGAACAAATCAATCTACATAAAGAACTTGAAAAAGAAATAGCTATGAAAGAATTAAAGTCAATAGAAATGCAAAGAAAAATGTCTGCGCAAAATCTAATTAAGCAACAAGAAGCATTTAAGATTATTGAGGATGCTGAAGTATTTCTTAAACAAAGTAGTTTTGAAGATGCTTTAAACAAGTACAACGAAGCTATTAATATTTTAACCGAAATTGGTTGGACTGAGTCCTATTTAAAATTGTTAAATGATACTATCAAGACTATTAAGATCAGGAAAAGAAAATTAGAATTAAGTGAAAAAGCTAAGCAACAATTATTACTTAACCAAAAAGAAGAGGAAGAAAAATTCCAGAGGAAGGTTTATGAATTAATACAGAGTGAAAATAATAGATTAAGAGAAAAAAAAGTCCAAATCCAAAAGCGTGAGGATTTACTAACAATTTTTGAAAGAAAGAAGTCAGATGCATTTCAATTAATAGAGAATGCTCAAAAAGCTTTAAATACAAGGCAATATGAAAAAGCAATTGAAAAATATCGTCAAGCAGAATTAATTTTATACGAAATCGGATTTCCTACTGGAGCAATTAAGGAAATGATAAATAAAATTCAATCAAAAAGTAGAGAAGAGATTATGTCGAAACAGAAAGATTTAGAGATAAATTTACAAAAAGAGAGAGAGGAAATTCAATTTCAGAGAAAAATCGCTGAAAATGTAAAAATAAATGAGATAAAAATGAAATCTAAACAGAAAAAGCTTGAAAAGCAACGAGAGTCTTATGAATACATGGAAAGAAGAAAAGAAGAAGCTTTTAACCTCCTTGAAGAAGCAGAAATCTATATGAATCAAGCTCAATATGATAAATCACTTGAATCTTATCACTCTGCTGAAATTATTTTAAATGAAATAGCCTTTCCAACCGAAGTAATTCGCGAAATGATCCAAAAAGTTCAAGAGAAGAAAAAACAACATCAAATACAAAAACAGAAGGAGCTAGAATCAAGTATCCAAAAGGAAAAAGAAGAATGGGAATTCCAACGCAATATCGCTGATGAGTTTAAAAAAGAATCAGGGCGATTACAAACAAAGCAAGTTCAACTTGAAGAAATGGAAAAATTGAAAGAGAAACTTGAATTAACAAAACAAGATGCATTCAAGATATTAGATGCTGCTGAGGAATTACTAAAGAATTTTGAATATGATAAAGCTATCGAAAGTTATAGAAAAGCAGAATTAATATTAAATGAGTTGCATTTCCCCACAGATTCCATTAAAGGCATGGTAACAAAAGTACAACAGCTAATGAAACAAAAAGAAGAAATGCAAGAATTTCAATTTCAGAGAGAAATAGAAAAAATTCAAGAAGAAAAAGATTTACAGTTACTTATTGAAGAAAGACAAGGACAAGAAAGGGAAAAGAAAAAAGCTCAATTGTTAGCACTTCAGGAAAGAGAAAGAATCGTCCAAGAACAAGCTAGTATAAGAGAATCAGCATATTCCATGTTAGATGAAGCTGGGAAATATTTGAAACAATTAAGTCCTGACTATACTAAAGCTATATCATTGTATATTGAAGCTAGGAATCTTTTAGCAGATAATATTGGATGGGAACCTGAAATAAATAATCTAAATGCATTAATCAAAGATCTACAACAAGAACAAGTTAGTTTTCAAGAAAAGAAGCGTTTAGAAGAACAAACTCTTATTCAAAGGCAAAAAGAGTATGAAGTTTTTCAAAAGGAAATTAAAGCAAGAAGAATAGAACAAGAAAAGCTAAAGAGAGAACAGGAAAGGCAATATAGAGAATTAATCCTGAGTAAACGTCGAATGGAAGAAATTAGAGACAAGGGATTAAAATTAATAGATGAGGGCAAAAAGTGGGCAGCATATCATGACTTTGAGAGAGCTTATCAGAATTTTGAGACTGCAAAAGAAAAGTTTAAAGAAATTGGTTGGCTTGAAGAAACAAAATATATTGAAACTGAAATAAGAAATACAAAAGAACTCGAAAAAAGAGTTGAAAGTGAAGAATTAAAAATTCAAAGCATTCAAGAACAACTAGATAAGCAGAGAACCTCTGAAGAAAGCCGCAGAAAAGCAGAGGAAGCGCAATTAAAAGAAACTATCGGAGAAGTTAGTACCCTTGCTAATGAAGTTATTAATCTAATTGAAGAAAGGAGAAAACAACAGGAAATTGCAGATACCCAGAAAAGGGAGGAGATAAAGTATGAGGCAAAAGAATTTAGACGTATGATGGGAGACATGATAAAAATCAAAGAAGAACTTATTGAAGAATTAAAGTTAAAAGAAAATAAAAGACAAGAATTCCAAGAAAAGTTACAAATGGCGAAAGAGAGAGAAGAAGTAGATAATTTAAAACGGATGATTAAGGAAGCCGAGAAAAGGAAAGAAAAATAATAACTCATTTTATTTTGTATTACAATTCAAATTTTAACTATAATCCTTATAGTTTAATTAATCAACTGAAAGAGTTTATATTTAGATGTTTAAATTATAATAGTATATTTGTAAGAAATGAGGATATTTTAAATGACTGAAAAAATCGAAGATATTGTTAAAGCACGTATGTATGCTCGACAGCAGCTCATTGATGGATGGGATCAAGAAGTAATCAATAATGGTTGCATTATGATCGTTGGAGTTGGGGCTTTAGGATGCGAAATTGCAAAAGACTTTACACTCATGGGAATAGGTAAATTGATATTAGTCGATCTTGACACAATTGAGACTTCTAACTTATCGCGTCAAATGCTATTTAGACCTGGAGATGAAGGACGCCCAAAAGCAGAAGTTGCCGCAGAACGATTGAAAGAAATGAATCCGTATTTAAATGTTGATTTTTATTTTGAAAAACTTCAGAAATTACCTATGTCAGTTTATGAAGAATCAGATGTTATTGTTGCTGCGTTAGATAATTTTAATGCTAGATTAGATTTGAATAAAATATGCCTTAGAATGAAAAAACCTATGGTTGAGGGAGGAACAGTTGGTTTTGAAGGACATGTACAAATCGTAATTCCTGAGGGTGGAGGATTAAAATATAAAAGCAGAGAAAATGAAATCGAAAATTTAGTAGAAGCAAGACTTTGGGAAATTACCGATACTGAATATCCCGATTATTATAGAGCTCAAAGAGAAATTGAATTATTAGAAGAAGAAATTGAGCGAATAAAATCCACTAGAATCGATCCTATTGTCAATAAAATAAGAAAAGAAATAGAATTGGTTTTTGATTGGAAGTTTGCACCTGAATTATTAGATCAAACCCCATGTTATAGGTGTTTAGTTCCAATTCCTCCTGCTGATGATAAGTTAGTTGCTGCGTGCACTTTAAAAGGATTACCCCGCAACAGAAATCATTGTGTTATTAAAGCTGAGGTTGAATTTGAAAAAAAATATGGTCATAAGCCAGATCTGAATTTAAATGATGAGGTGCTTAAGTTAAAAGAGATTGCCCAAATGGAATTGGAAAAATTAAGAGAAAGAGTTTTTGATGAGAACGTCCCTCTAGAAGAAAGAGATTCTTTAACCGAAGAACAAATTGAAGATTGGAAAAATAATATTAGAGAAACATTCGGACCGAATTATAAATTTGAGGAGATGGAAAATATTTTAGGAAATAAAATAGCTGCGATACAAACAGTTAGCTCTGTCATCTCTAGCATTCAATCTCAAGAAGCGCTAAAACTTTTATTTAGAGTTAATGGACGAAATATTGGTGCTCCAATGGATCCACCATATGTCAATTATAATGGCATATATGGTCAATTTGATCACTTAAATATCCTGAAAAGGGATGATTGTCTTGCCTGTGGAAAAATAGAAGGCGAAGAAAATGTTCAAATTGTAGTTCCATTTGATGCAAATGTAGGTTATATATTCGAAGCAATGGAAATATCAGGACACACCTTAGATTCAGAATTATGGATGATTACAAATCCTATGACTAAAGAAATCTATTGGAATCCCTATATGCCCTCATTAAAGGACCCAAATATTAAACTGACTTCTCTCAAAATAAAAAGCAATGACATAATTACACTGAGTCCATTAGGAAAAGCATTAGCAGAATCAGAAATTAAAAAGTTTAATGTTGTTATTGCTTTTATGTGAATAATATTTCTTTCTATTTTTCATCCAATTTCTTTTACTAGATTTATTAAAACATTTATTACATATGTATCAATTCCTGCATTTTCTCCTGTTAAAAGGTCAATTTTTAAATCACCAAAATACACCATTTCTTCTTTTTTTACATTGAAGTGATTTTTAATTTTTATGAGACCCTCTGGAGCTGGTTTCCATTTTCTTACATCTTCTCTACCTATAATGTAATCTATTTTATCTTGTATATTTGCTAATTTCAAAGCCTGGATTATTGTGTTTCTCGTGTTAAGTGATAGAATTGCAAATTTAACATCATTTTTTACATTAAACAAATTCTTATTCTTTATGAAAAAAATCGTCTCTTCTATTAATTGGGTTTCTTTTAGAAATTTTTGCTCATAATTACGTATTTCGTCAAAGAATTTCTCTAATACTTGCTCATCATTTTTTTCTACTATTTTATCTAAACATTTTGAAACCCTATCAACATCACATTGTTCTTTATATATTTCTCTGTATTTTTCAACTAAAATATTTTTTAAAATCATCCAATCTGCTGATAGTTTAACGATAGTACCGTCAAGATCAAATACTATGAGTTTTTTGCCTGTGAATGAGATATTATTCATGATTATTCTCCTAAGTATTTAACTCTTTTATATCTGCCTATAAAACAGTACTTTGTACCCAACTTTATGTAAAGGACATTTTTCTATGCATACAGAACATCCAGTCGTTTCATAAAAATACTCAAAACATTTCTCACTATCTATTCTTGTTATTGTTCCATTTTCATTAGCAATTGGTTTATCGAAAATAGCATTAACGGGACAAAAATTAATACACCTTTTACATTTCTCACAAAACTTAGAAATTTCAAATTCTTCGTGGTTCGTTTCTGGAAGTGGTCCTGCATTAATTGAGATCAATGATAATCGCTGTCTTGGTCCAAATTTCTTTGTAATCAATAGGCCGTGGCTACCAATTTGCCCTAAATTAGCCTTAGTTGCCATAGCAGGATAAAGAATAGGGCCACCTAATGGATGGCATGCTATAGCTCTATAACCTTTCGATCTTATAAAATCTGCCAGTTTATTTGTAGCTTCTCCTAATTCTGCATATATTCTTAACGATTCCAAACCAGCAGGGGGATTAGGAGCAGTATTAATAGCATCATAATCCATTTCCATCCCTAAAACAATTCCATTTTCATATAATAGCTCAATACCACCTACATAATCATTCTCAAAAATTAGATTCTCCTCTATAGGAGCAAATCCAATGAGATCGATGCCTAATGATTCTGCCATATGAATAATCTCATCCCATAATTCCTCTGGGGCTGATTTCGTTTCTTGAGGCAAGTCCTTAGTCTCTTCTCTATAATCTTTTCTTGCTTTTTGAATCCCTTTAAAAATTTTAGGGATTATCTGTGAGGCATCCTTTGCTAATTCGTCCTGAAATACAGAAATCTTGAATTTAGTATTGTCAATAAACTTTGCTTTTAATCCTTTTGATTTTTTAATCAATCGAACCACTATAAGATTAAGTAGTTAGGTTAATCCATTTATCATTTTAAATATTTGGTTTATAATTTTATTTTAATTACAAGAAGAATGATATAAAATGAAAAAATAAATATATCAGATTAGACTACGGCAAAAATGTCATTTAGATCTTTTATTCATTTTTTAATAAAGATTTGTGTAATTAATGGTTTAAGAAAAGGAAAATCCTCTATTTGAAGTACTTGACTAGTCTTTTCGAATTTCTCGAGAATTTGTTCTATTGATGCATTCTCTTGGATGAGAGTTTTAAAATTTGCTAATTTTTGTTTAACAAGATAAGTCTGTCCTTTATATAAATAACACACTGAAAAGTTTGCAATAGGTTCTAAAAGGGATCTAAGAATCTCCTCTGGAGTTAAGTTTCCTTTACTTTCGAATTCAGTTATTAAATCATACGCTTCATCTTCTTTCCCTTCGTTTAATAGGCGCCATCCTCGTTCTATTTCCTCAGGTATTGAATCAGCTATTCCTATTACGCCCTTCACATCATACCACTTAAATCTTAATATCAAACGCCTTTATTAGGGGAGCATGATAAAATTGTTAAAATTTCTGATTGAAAAAAAATAGGTATCCTAAATTTATAAGAATTTGGGATGTTTAACTATTTGATAAAATCTAGAAAAATGAAATTTCCTAAGTTTAAAATCTCATAACTTAAAAAATAAAAATAGAATATAAAAAATGGTTGAAATCTTTTAGTCCATGGCATACTTCTTAGTCCAAGCAGTTGCTTTAGCCTCAAACTTTTTCTGAGCCCTAAAATATTGCTCACCTGCCTCGTGATTCAATGGATCTCCGGGATTAAAGAATGGAGGTTCAACATGCATCATTCCCTTGAGAGCTTCGATAATGTTAGTTAATGTTTTACTTGGTGTCCAACCACTTGCTCCAGTTGATGCATCTACTTTTCCAACTAAATCTGGATTAATCAAATCTAAACAAATGTTGAGTTTTCCTGGTGGAATAGAGCTATCGATATTAGGATGCCACATTAGAGTAACAGCATAAGCATATGGAGGGGCGAAAGGATAATTGTCTGGAAATTTAATTTCAAACACAAATTTGCCATCTGCATAAGGAGTTCCTTTTTTACCGATGATTGTTAAGCGTAAGTGATCGATACTTCTACCCCATGGTTCTAGAATGACAGTAGGTTCGTTCTTATACGCCTCGATTGCTTCAGTATAATCAGTTTCTTCCCTGATGATAATCACCTTTAAAAAATTTACATTTAAATTGTAATTATTATAATAGTTAATTTTTATAAAAATATTAATTATGACAATAAAAATTTTTCACAACAAAAGTAATTTGCTTTTTTTTATTGGAAAATTTTTTGTTTAATATTCTTATAAAGTAAACATATTTGAAGTTTTCTTAATCAAAAGGTAGAATTTTGTGGGTACAAAAAAACTATCGATTTCTTTTTGTTATTACTTAGTCTAAATCTAAAAACATAAAACATAAATTAATTAGATTATTATTTTATTTTAAAACATATCCCCTCCCTAACTCAGTGGTCAGAGTGCTCGGCTGTAGATAATGTCGCGTACTAAAGCTTGTAGCTAATGAAGTTACGTCAGCCGTAACCGAGAGTTATGGTGCATATCGACCATACCGGGAACGGTCCCCGGCTCGAAATAAGGGTCCATATCGGATCACGCTAGAATCCGGGGGGAGGGACCATTTTTTTCTAATTTTTCATGTAACTTCTTATAAGAAGATGTAAAGATATCATTATTATTTTTCATTTAGAATTAAATTTCTCAAAAAATTATTATTTTAACCTCCATTAATTATTAATATAATTATTTAGATATACGATTAAATAAGCAGAGATAATCAATAAAATGAATGAAAGCGATAAAGATTTTGAACAGCATGAGTTAGAAAAAATACGTATGAGAAAAATGAAAGCAATAATAGATGCGAAGAAACATCAGGAACTTGTAAAAGATAGAGTAGTTACAATTTCAGAAAAAGTTGAATATGTTCTCAAGGTGGTGTTAGCTCCAGATGCTTATAATTACTTGAATGGTCTGAAAAACAAGCAACCGAATGTATATCACGCAATTTATAATGAGTTAATAAATCCCGAGGTCATACAAAACATAGATTATTTATTAGCAATTATTCAACAAAGAGGAGGGGTTCCCAAAAAAATTCCTCTTGATGCCATAATATATTTAGAGCGGAAAGTTAAAGGAATAAGAGGCAAGATCCAAGTAAAACGTGGTGATGATCTGATGGACCTTGGATCATTTTTAACTAAATAACAATGGAATTATTATTGCTCTCTTCCTGATATTATAGCTACTACTTCACACTCATCATTAGGAAGAGGATTTGCTGTTATATCGAAAAATTGAAAGGCAAATGGTCTCCCAAAAATTTGTTCTACTAAAAAGCCGAAAGAGCTTATGGCAAATATAAAAACCCTTTTCAGTATTGATTCAGTATTAGCTTCAATATTCAAATCCTTTATTACTTCTTCTACTACTTCAATTTCTTTAGAATTATATCTGTATTTAAACACTAACTTAAAATCAACAGGGGTAGGGGCTTCTGGATCTTCAAAAGAAAGCCCTCGCTTACGGAAATGAAAAAAGGTATTTAAATACAATTTAAAAATTTCCTCGTGGTGATCTTTTAAAAGATGAGAAATACGTGAACGGTCTTGATATTCAGGCCAATAATCCTTCATGAGTTTTATTAATCTCGGGTAATTCCTGTATTTGTTTTCACTTTCCTTCTTCAAATAATTAAGTAATTGATTCTTCAAAGGCTTAAATTCAGACTGTTGCCCAACCCGAGTTAAAAATTTTCGAAATATAACACTCATTCTTTAAAGTGATAAAATAATTTTGTATGAACTATATATTATATATTTATTTTTTCTTATGATATTTTGATAATACAAGTTCTCTTATATATTACTTTTTTTTTCTTAAAATTATCAAACAGATAAAGCAATTTTGAAATCATGTCTTATAAAATATGTAAAAAAAATTTATAGTACTCCTAATTTTACTTACTATAATGGTGGATAAAGTCGGGCTTGTTTATACCAAAGAATATCAAAAGTATAATTTTGGAAAAGATCATCCCCTGAGACCCTTAAGGCTAAAGCTGACGTATAGTCTTATGGATAAGCTAAAATTGTTAGAAAATGAAAGATTAGATATTCTGGAGCCTCGAATGGCCACCAGAGAAGAGTTAGAAAGAGTTCATTCTCCGAAATATATTGATGTCGTAAAAAAATTAAGTGAAAATCCTAACGACAAATCATTATCTCCTTATATATATGGTTTAGGACCAGGAGATAACCCTATTTTCAAAGGAATGTATGAAGCTTCTGCTTTAATATCTGGAGGAAGTATTATTGCCGCAGATAAAGTGTGGAATGAAGAAGAGGTAAAAGTGGCATTCAATCCAGCAGGCGGTCTTCACCATGCAATGAGAGAAAAAGCTTCCGGTTTTTGTATCTTTAATGACATTGCCATTTCTATTCAGCATTTAAAAACTTTGAAAAAAGACATTAAAATTGCCTATGTTGATATTGATTGTCATCATGGTGATGGTGTTCAATGGCTTTTTTATGACGATCCTAACGTTTTAACAATATCATACCATCAAGATGGAAGGTTTCTCTTTCCTGGAACGGGATTTATTAATGAAACTGGAGAAGGAGATGGGAATGGTTATTCTATTAATTTCCCATTACTGCCAGGGACAAATAATAAATCTTTCATAAAATTATTCAGGAAAACAGCACCAAAATTATTAGAAGCATACAGCCCAGATATTTTAATAACGCAGTTAGGAGTAGATACCTATTTTGATGATCCCTTAACACAGATGGGCTTTTCATTAGCAGTTTATAGAGATATAGCCCAGACGATGAAAACTTGTGCAAAAGAATATTGTCAAGATAAATGGGTTGCATTCGGAGGAGGAGGATATTTAATAACTGTTGTCCCTAGAGCTTGGAGTATTTTTTTAGCAAAAATGCTTGATGTAGAATTAACTAATGAATTACCAGATAGTTGGATAAAAGAAGTTAAAAAAGAGGTTCCATATGAAGATACGCCATACCTATTATGGGATAGAGCTGAAAAGGTCGAGGTTCAAATGCTTCGAAACCCTGAAATTGCTAAAAAGATCATTGAGTATACAAATTCTCTAATAGAGCATTCTAATGAAAAATTTCTCTTCGGTTTAAATAAAGGTTTAAAAAATGTTTATGGATCTTTATAAATCCTCTATTCTATTTTGATATATTTTTCAGAATTTTCCAAAATTTAGAGAATACTTGTTTACACAATTTTCAATTTTTTCACATGAAAAAAAGGAAATTTTTAAATAGTAGAAAAATTCAACATATATTGTCAAAAATAAAAGATCGGAGAACCATGAAACGACAATATATTCTTATACCTAAAGTCGAGCAATCGGCTAAATACCTCAACCCTTAACCCTGTTATTAGATAAATACGTCTCCTCTTTTTAATTTTTTAAGATTCATGGTTTCCGATTTTTTGCTTTTTCTATTCTACTTACCCAGAATAAGAATATACCATTTTAAATACGAGAAATTATTGATTTAAATAAGAAGATGTAAATAATCCAGATTTCATAATCATAAAAAAATCATTAATTTCAAAATAAAAGTTATTAATAGGGGAAAAGATTTTTACAAAATAATAAGGAGCATACACTGTGGAGAAATGAAAGGCTTAATACACGATATACAAAGGTTCGCCATCCATGATGGTCCTGGAATTCGAACCCTTATATATATGAAAGGATATCCCTTAATGTGCCTACGGTGTTCATCTCCCAAACCCAGAAACCGTCCTTTGAGATTCTTCATATTAGGCTTAACTGCAAAATGTGTGGACGCTGTATTGAGATATATCCTCTTGATGCGATTACATTATTCGAAGAGGAAGGTATTATAATTGACAGAGAGGTCTGTACAAGTTGCGGTCAATGTGTTGAAACCTGCCTTAACCAAGCTCTGAATCTTGTGGGAAAATATATGACAGTTGAGGAACTGTTCCAAGAGGTTATCAAAGATAGCCCGTTTTATAGGCGTTCAAATGGAGGGATCACTGTAGGTGGTGGTGAGCCCACAATGCAACATGAATTTATTACAGCTTTTCTTAAAAGGTGTAAGCAGAGCTATATACACACTGCGATAGAAACCTGTGGATATGTGAAGTGGGAATATCTGGAGAAACTTCTTTCATATGTAGATCTCATATATTTTGACATAAAGCATATGGATACTCTTGCGCACAAAGAGCTCACTGGTGTTTCTAGTGAATTAATCCTAAAAAACGCAAGGAAAGCTTCTGTTATCCGTCCTATTATAATTCGTATACCCTTGGTACTAGGATGTAATGATTCAGATGATAACATATTAAATACAGCGAAATTCGCTTTTAAATTAGGAGATAACCTCAAAAGGATTGAACTTTTACCCTACCATATTTTTGGTACACAAATATATGGTCAACTTGATAGAGATTATAAACTTATAAATGTTAAACCCCCTAGCGACGACCATATGATAAGACTCAAGAAGATTGTTGAATCTTGTGGAGTAAAGGCTCAGATTGGTGGATAGGTTCTAGATCTCGATCAAAATTTTGCGGTTTTTTTATTTAATTTAAATCTTTAAATTTGTTGATAATTCACCCCAGGGGTAATTCCAGCAATCTTAAACAGATCATCGTTGTCAATTAATTCTTCTATTGTCTCCTGAGACAGTTGGTTATAGAAAATTGGTTCCAAAAAGGTTTCACCATCTCTATATTGTTTATTTAAGTTCTTTTGTAAGGAAAGATCCTCCTTTATTAAGGTTGCTAGTGGTGTGTAGTTATAAGCGCGATAATTATAACTTATTCCGACTGTAAAAGGGCGATTATTTTTAAAGAAGTCTATAATTTTTTTTATTGATTTTAATGGTTCATTAGGATATCCAATTAATAAATCTATAGCCAATGTAAGGTCATATTTGTGACAATAGTTTACAATTTTCTTTAAATCATCATAATTATATTTATTTGATTTCTGAATTCTCTCATCACTATCAACTGAAAGAGTAATTAAATAAGCTTTTGATTTATGTAAAAGTTCAAAAAATTTTTCGTTATATGGGGTTGGTTTCATATAAAGAGCCCATTTCATATCTAAATTTCTTTTAATTAACGCTAAACAAAAATCTATTGAAAACTTTAAGTTAGTATTAAACTCAGTATCACAGGTATGGAAATGATTATACCCTTGACTGACAAGATGAGCTAGTTCTTCTATAATTTTTGAAATACCTTTGAAATGTACTCGGGTATTAGCTTCTATACAGTAGGGACATTGATTATTACAGCCAGTGTGAGTTTCAAATCCGACTATACCTTCCTCCTTTAAATACTGGGGATAATCTACTCTATTTCCCCTTATATTTACTAATGAGTTATCCACACCTGACTCCCAACCATCGAATATTTTTTGTGTTGTACTATTAGATTGCATTAACTCTAAAAACTTCGGAAAAATTATCTCCCCTGGACCAATAATACCATAATCAGCTTTAAGAAAGTTGAGAATTTCGTTAGGCATGGCAGAGAATCCTGAACCTCCTAGTACTACAGGAATATTTTGTTCCTTAACACTCTGGACTAGAGGCTTGAAGTCGGGTAAAAAAAATTCGTTATTAAAGTAAATTGCTGAATCAATATTACGAATAGTAAATCCTACTAAATCAAATGATTTCTTCTTAAGGATATTGTCCAAATCCTTTTCTGGTTTATCTGAAAAACATAGGTCTAAGATCTCAACATCATGGTTGTGTTTTTCTAATGCAGTAGCTAAATATTCTAAACCTATTGGGATTACTGGAGGACTGTGAAACCTATTAGGATTTACTAGTAATATATTTAGTCCCATATACCGTAATAAAGCTAAGTTTGGATATATAATTTACTGATTGAATTATTATCGATCCTTAAAAAATTAATTGTAAATTTTTCAAATGGAATGATGATTAAAAATATTTATTAAATCGTAATCCATTAATTATTAAGGATATTATAATTTTAGATTCAAGTTGAGATTGGGTATGACTGAAGATACCAAAAAGATAAAATTAAGTACAGGGATTGAAGTAGATTTTGACCAAAAGGCACCAACAACCCTTTTTGAAATTATTATTAGTGATATTCTTATTCCTAAATATAAAGAAAATGCAGATTGGAATTTATCTTTGAATATCATCATCGAAGAAATGAATAAACTTATTATTAAATATAATCTTAATCCTAAATTGAAGTTGGGCTTACTTAATGATGTTGAACAACATTTAGATAAAGATATTGAAGAGCTGACGGGAGTAGATAAGATAGAAATATTATTCTTAAATATGGATGATTATGTCGAAGATATACGGACTTTAATACTTGCAGGAAAAGACAAAGAAGAGCTTCGTACTGATATGGCAAATTTAGTAATGCCATTGACGCTCTTTGAGTTATCAGAACTTTTTATTTATTTAGGAAAGAGAACATTTCTGAAGTAATTAATAAGTTTATTCTTTTCTTATTATATTTTTCTCAGAGTTATAATGGGGCGACTTTGGAGGGTGTATAAGATATCCTTTTCTATAGCCCATTCAATATCTTGAGGGTAATTAAAGACTGACTCAATATTTAACCCTAGATTATAAAGCTGGAAAAGCTGATGGTTATTTAAAGAACAAATTTCTTTAAGCTTTTGTTTTATTTTTGATAGTCCAGTTAATGGCCTATTAGAGTTGATAAGGGACATTTTTTCTTTTTTCACAATCACTATTTTTACAATTTTGAATTGCTTCTTATCAAGATTTATCATATCAGGGACGAAAATATTGTTGGTATTTGTATCACCAAGACCCCAGGTTGAGTTAATCAGCATTTCATTTTTATCATTATTTAATATATTTACTGTAAACAAAACACCTGATTTTTGAGAGTTAATCATTTTTTGAATTATTACTGCCATTTTTAATTCTATTAAAGAAATTTTTTTATTTTCTTTATTCATTTTAAGGAAATTTAGTAATGCCTGTGGACTGTATAATGATATCCAGCAGTTTTTAATATAATTTATAATACCCTTAAAAGTTTTGATATTCAAATAACTTTCTGCTTGTCCAGCAAAGGAGAAACAGTTTGAATCTTCAATATCTGTAGATGATCTAACAGAAAACGAGGTGTTTTTACTAGTTTTTCTAACTAGTTTGGTATAGGCAATCTTTATTTCCTCAGTAATTTCTTGTGTACTTTGTGCTCGAAGATATAATTCTTTTATTCTATTAGAAATACCTATAATATCTTTTGCATGGTAGCCGTTTGATAAAATATGAAGGAGCTTTTCCTTTATTTGGGATGTTTTTAAAAAATTTTTATAGGATTTTGTATTTATAATAAATCCTGGAGGGACGTTAATATTGGAATTTATGAGTTTTATTAGGTTAGAACCCTTTCCACCGAATAATGATGGATACTGAGTTATTTGAACAAATGGTTGTTATGAAAAACTTGGTTACGGGAGAAGTTGGTTCTGGAATGATGGAACATTTACGTACTTTTAGGTAAATTTAGTAGATTTTAAAATTTATTTAATATTTAATCAAAAATAAAACATAAAAAATTTTGATAAATATAGGGGATCTGTTCTATGTGTAAATGGTGTTTTAAGCATGGAATCGGTCAGAAATGGTACATGAATGCAAAAAATTATTCTGATCAACTTGCGAAAGAGTTAGATATGAAAGAATATCTAACAGAACAATGGATGAATTTTGAAACAGTCTTTATTCGAAAAATTGCAGGATTATCATCCAAGGGATTAGGATACAAACTAGAAATACCACTTATTGGAAAAATAATTCGCCATGCTGCTGAAAAGATGATCCATGGTACTGTTAGGCACCCAAAACCTATAAGAGCAGATGGTCATATTGGACAAGTAATTCCTATGGAGGATGCGAAAATCATTCTATCTGAGTTAGCTACTGAACCTATTGTTGAAACCTATTGCATGTGTCGAATGATGCAAAGAGGGGTAAAAACTCAGAGTTGTATTAATTTTGGAGTACTTTCAGAGATAATAGAAAAACTCCCTCGATTTATTCCAAAAGAGAGAGCATATAGAATCTCTCGAGAGGAAGCAGTTGAAAGATTAGAAGAACATAATAAAAATGGATTGGTTTCAACTGTATGGTATCAACCAGTTCCATATATTAATGCTATATGCAATTGCGAAAGTCCTGAGTGCGGGGCATTACGATTGAGAAATGATTTTAATTTAATGGTAATGTCAAAAGCGGAATATATCATCAATTTAAATCAGGATAATTGTCAAGGGTGCAAGTCATGTGTGGCTACGTGTCAATGGAATGCGATCAGATTTATTCCATCAGTAAATAGAGTTATTATAGATTATAATAAATGCTTTGGATGTGGTGTTTGCCGTCATGTTTGTAAACATGATGCGTTAAATCTTATCCCAAGAAAGGAATTTCCTGGGTTTAATGGACATTTTTAGGTGATTTTATGGGGAAAACAAAGATTAAAATAGATTATTCAAAATGTGGTCCTGAGAGCGATGTGGATCCAAGAGAATGTGGAAGATGCCTTAATGTATGTGATCCATGTGTATTCTTAAGACATGAAGATCTTAAATACAAGGAAGAAAATATATACGATCCTCAGCATTGGAAAATTACAGCTGTATGGCCTTCTGTATGTACACGTTGTTTTAAGTGCATTGAAGCTTGTCCAGAACAAGCAATACAGATTAAATGGTAAAAGAAACTCTTTATTTTATATTAATTAATTAAAATTATTTGTTAATCCAATTTTACTTCTTTTGCACTTTTATAGAGATAATCATAATAATATAAAGAAGAAGGGCCAAAAGCTACATGATCCGTAACAATACCGAAATAAGACATTTTTTTTGGAAAAAAACTTTCAGAAAGAATAATAAAAGCATCTTCTCCTTCATCAATTATAACCGAACTGCCAAAAATTTGGTCTCTCCATCTAATTTCACTGATGGGATTATATTTCTTCAGTAATGATTTAAAATTTTTTGCTTCTAAAGCTTTTGATTCAACTAGGAGTTTTATATCAGTTACACCTCTAGCTCTTGCTTTTTTTATGTCATCAAAAAACAATTCCAACAGTTCGAATTCTGTTGAAGTAAAATATATTGAGGTTTTTGCTAAATTAATTAAAGAAAGAGCTCTATTGATACAGACATCTCTGCCTCTATGAACATATAGAGCGATCTTGATAGGAGTATCATGTGATTGGTAAATGGGTGTAAGAGATTGCATAATTTTGTTTGAATGATCATTGAAGTTTTCACTATATTGCTTTTTAGCAATAACTAAAGCTTCATCGGGGGATTTGGCAAAATAACGACTAGGTCTGGAATCTTCCTTGATTATCCACATTTTTTCTTTTTCTAGCTGTGTAAGTATGTTATATATCCGTGAATAAGGAACACCTGATGCATCTGATAACTCTCGAGCATCCATTGGACCTTTTGAGATCAAAGTAAGATAAATTGAGATTTCATAATCTGTAAGACCTATTGATCTTAAAGAATCCTTCACATTTTCTGGAATTTCATTTGACATTATTTTACTACTTTCTATATGATTATATATTGAAAAATTGATGCATCTCTAATAATATTAATGGCAGTACAATTTCTTTTAAAAATTAAATGCTGAAAGCATTTTTTATTAATATTAATTATCAACAAATCCCAAATTTTAGTTCCTTTTACCGTATTTGTACTTACTTATTTCTTTATTAATAGATTGATAAACATTTTCTGACAATATTATTTTCAATTCGCAAAAAAATATTTGAATTTGAGAATTTCATTAAAGTTTTTATATACAGATTTCATCACATTTAATAATAAAGTTAAATTATTTTTATAAAAAAAATATAAAAAATTCGTGATTTCGATATTATGGATATTGTTGATCTAAAAATTTTGGAATTATTAAAAGATGATAGTAGAATGTCCTTTAATGAGATTTCTAAAAGTGTAGGCAAAACTGAAGCAACTGTTAGAAGACGTGTAAAAAAATTAACAGAAGAAGGAGTAATTAGAAAGTTTACTATTGATTACGCTATAGATAACAAACCTCGAACTCGAGCTACTGTGAAAGTTGAGCCGGATTTTAAAGAAATCAAGAGAATTTTAAAGGAATTGTTAGAGATTGAAGAAATTACCAATCTCTGGAGACTTTCAGGAGATTGTGGATTATTTATGAAAGTTGAGATACCTTCTATTGAACAATTTAATCCTCTCATCGAAGAGAAGATCTCACAAATTAAGGGCGTTAAAATTGTTGAAACATGTTTTATTACTGATGTAATCAAATAATTTCTGTCTTTTTTATTAAATTCGTGAATTTTCTTTATAATATTAGTCCTCTTCTTGTTACTTAATCAATATATAGTCTTTCTATAAATGAAATTTATTTGTATTCAATAATTTTAATAATCATTAAAATATATAAGGATAAAAGTATGTCGTACAAATTCTCAAAGGAAGAGCTTCGGGAACTCCTTATTGATTACAATAAAATCGCCTTGGAAAATTATGACTTACCTGATAGTATCGAAATTTGGGATGAAACATTACGTGATGGAGAACAAAGCCCAACTGTATATTTAACCCTTGATGAAAAAATACATTTAGCAAAATTAATGGATGAAATAGGAGTTAACCTTATTGCAGTAGGATTTCCAGCAGTTTCAGAATCGGAAAAGAATATAGTAAAAACAATCGTTAATGAAAATATTAATAATGCTACAATATTAGGCATAGCTCGACCAAGAAAAGATGATATCGATGCATGTATAGAGACAGATCTTAAAGAAATTGTTATCTTTATGCCAATATCTCCGATTTTTAGAAAAACATTAAAACAAAATGAAAAAGAACAATTGGAACAGATTAAAGCATCTATTCAATATGCAAAAGATAATGGATTTAAAGTTAATTGGGTTTCTGAAGATGGAACTAGGTGCGATTTTAGTCATTTAAAAAATGTTTTTTCAACAGCAATAGAATCAGGAGCAGAACGTATAGTTTTAGGAGATACTGTTGGTGTTTTAACACCCTACTCCACTTCATACCTAATAAAACGTATTAAAGAGGAAGTCATTTCACCCCTAAAGGAAAAAATTCCAATAGGAATACATACTCATAATGATTTTGGTCTAGCTGTTTCAAATACTATAACAGGTGTTATAGAAGGATGTAAATATCCTCATACCTGTATAAATGGATATGGAGAACGCGCAGGAAATGCAGCGCTAGAAGAAGTAGCTACAATTTTAGAAAGAATAGGAATAAGAACTGGAATTGATCTAACTAGGTTACCAGAATTAAGTGAAGTTTGTGAAAAATATTTCTGTAAACCTTTATCACAATATAAACCAATAGTAGGAGATTATGCATTTTCTCATGAAAGCGGACTCCATATTGCTGCAATTCTTGCTCACCCACTAACTTATGAACCAATAAATCCTCATATGGTAGGTAGGAGAAGAAAGTTTTATTTGGGAAAATTTTCAGGAACAAAATCAGTCTCCCATGCATTACAACAGAAGATAAAAGTATTAGATCTAGATATCCCTATAGAAATAATAAGAAAAATCTCTACAGAAGTTAAGAGGAAGCACGAGACGACGTCGAAAGAAGAACTAAGAAAATCATTCGATACAATTAAAGAAGAGTTAAAGAAGGTTACTAAAGGAGTTAGTGATAAAGATTTTTTTGAAATCGTTAATAAATATGCACAGCCTTATATTCCAGAAGGGCACCCAGTGAAGCCTAAAGATTAAATTTCTTTAAGAATTTTTCGAATATTTATTTTTCTAATAGCTTATCAATAACGCTTATCTTTTTCTTTGTTTTCTTTACATCATTCTGCAGTTTTTTTGTTCTTTTTGAATATTCTTCGTCGTCAATCGTTCCGGATGAATGTTTTTTGTCAATAAATTCTAGTAAGTCCTCAACAGAAGTAAGTTTTGATACTAATCCCTCTTTTTCGTCTTTTAGCTCTTTTTTTGTCTTATCTTTTGTTTTAAGTTTAGGTACTGGTTTTAAACCTGTCTCTTCAACTTCTTTTTCTATCAAGCTTTCAGGTTTAGGTGGTAAGGCTGTAAGAGTGTCTTCGTCTTCTTCATTTTTGCTGATAGCAGCTATTTCACTAGTTAATTCTGGTATAGAAGGAACCTCTTGGTCATTAGCCTGAATGTCTTGAGCAAATTCTTGTGATTCATAACTCTTGAGTTGGTTGTAATCAATTATATCTCCATCTGACTCTGATGCTGTATCTATTAATTTATCAATTGTAGTTTTAATTATGTTTATTTGATTTTGAAAAATCTTCAATAATTCTACCAATTCACTCTTTTTAGAAATTTTCATAGAAAAGTCTATGTTGATTCTTCTTCCTTCACTTGGAGTCGGTGTGGTTGATATTTCAGATTGCTCTTGTAAAGTTTCTTCAACTGAACGGGAAATAGGAGTTGGGATATCCAGAGTCGACCTCAATTCCATCCGATAATCCGAAACAAGCCATTTAAAGATATTTAATGCTAACGTAGGATGATCATAACACTGAAATCCCCCTCCGATTTTATCTCTAAACATTTCATAGCTACCAATACAACAAACTCTTCCGTTTCCTATTTCTGATACACAAATTAGAGGGCAAGAAAAAGGTTCTGAGGTTTCGTTCGAATCAGCTATAGAGAATGCTCCACTCCCAACAATTGAAAGAGAACACCCTGTTCTGTAACATAATGTGTCTATTTCAGACGTAATCGGATGAGGGATATTAAATGTCGAAATCAATGGAATGTTTTCCATTCCTAAATTAACTTTTTCATCTAAAACTTGATCATTTTCAAAAATTATTCCAAATTGTTCCGATATTTCGGATAAGTTGCTACCACGACCCCTATCACCTCCCGCATGTGATAACAATAGGAGTCCACCTCCAGAATTTTTAACCCACTTAACTATATGTGTAATTTCATTAGCAGTTATTCTTGAAAAATCAGGACATACAAATACTAATATATCATAAGCCATTAATGATTCTTCTGTAATTGGAACTTCTAAAAAATTATAACATATAAAATCATTTGAATTTAATTGATCTCGAATTTCAGTTAAATTATCATCAATTCGACCTCTTGGTTTATGAGCAACATCAAATGCGATGTGATATGACATGATAAACAATAAGACGAGTATAATTTAAAATTCTTATATATTCAAAATCTTGATATTATTAATTACTATTTTAATCTTTCTACAATTAATATTTAACTATATTTTATAGAAATTATTAATTTCTAGATTTTTGGATGAAAAAGATCTGATAAAGAATTTTATTATGAGCTGCTTTTATCTCCAATAATTAAATTATTTTTACTAATATTCTCAACCATTACATCACTCCCTATGATTGAGTTTTTAGTTATAATATTTTTTAGCTGTGCTCTTTTTTCGATAACACTATTTTCCAAAATACAATTTTCTATATATGAATTTTCTCCTATTGAAACATATGGGCCGATAACGCAATTTACAACTTTAGTGTTCTCTCCAATAAACACAGGATTTTTTAAAAAAGATTTATCAACTGTTATGTTCAAATCTGGAAAATCTTCTCTTTTAACAGAATTTTGCGTTAGTAGATATCTATTACCCTTAAGTAATTCAGAAGGTCTACCAAAATCAAGATTTCCTTTTTTTAGTTTAATAGCAGCGATTCTAAATCCTTTATCTACTAAATCTTGCAAACTTTGTGTTAAATATATTTCCTTTGTAGTTTCTGACTTCTGATCTAAATAATATTTAATATTTTCAAAGAGTGCCATTATAGCTGAATTTGAAAAAGCGTAAGGACCCATAATGGCTAAATTTGATATAAAATTTTGTGGTTTTTCCACAAGACTTTGTATAATTGAGTTTTCATCTACAGTTACTACACCATATGAGCTTGCATCTTCATTTGGAACTTCTATAACTGCGATAATTCCATCTACATCAGATTCAAAAAAACGATACATAAAATATGAGATTTCATCGACAGGGAGCATATCTCCTAAGAAAATAAGGGCTCCTTCTCTCTTATCTTGCTCTTTTGTTTCAAAATGTTGTTTTTTAAATCTTATATTTGACAGATAAACTGCCTCGCCTAATCCCCAATAAAAAGGAATGTCATCATTGGAATAGCCTCGAGGAATTTGTTCAATAAAAATGAGTTTAAACTTATCAGAATATTTCTTTTTTACATATTCAATTATTTGTCTCTTTTTATACCCAACAATAAGTATTAATTCTGTATTTGGATCAAAAGTATTACTAAATTTTTCAAGAATATGATCCAAGACTGTTTTACCTGCAACTGTTAGGAAAGCTTTTGGTTTACTTAAAGTAAACGGTCTTAATCTTGAACCGATGCCTGCGATAGGCCCAATAATTTTCATGCTTCTTAGTATAATCTTCTATTTCAATTTTTTGGAATTTAAACTTGATTAATAAAATTTTGATTTGTCTGAATCAAAAACTCTCTGTAAATGGCCGAATAGAATATCCAAACCATGATCTTCTTTTGCCGAACATGGAATTAATTCACTTGTGGATCCCATTTGAATAAATACCTCAGAAACTAGCATTGATAATTCTCTGATTAATCCCTTTTCTCTTTCGCTTGTGGAATCCTCTAACGCTTGAAAGTCTTGACTCCAATTAATAACCATATCTATTTGATCTTCATCAATAAGATCAACTTTGGATAAAATATTTATTTGCGAGATATTTCTAAAACGAAATTGTACAGAAGCTGCTAAAAGTAAAGTTGAAATAAAACCATTAGGTCTGAGAACAAAACTCGAGTCAAAGAGAAAACTCACAGCTCTTTGGACATCACCAAATCCTAATGCGCTAGCTATTAAAGGTCCAGTTTCTCGAAATGCAAATAGCTCAAGTTGTCCTGCAGTATCTACAAATATCCATTCCGGGTTATATTCATCAATTTCATCTTTTATATCATCTAAAAAATTTACCATCAAATCAGATGCTAAAATCATTCCACCATTAGGTCCTAAACTATATTCCTCCATAACTTCCTCTAAAACAATGTAATCCCTTATGTCAATATCAGGAGCATAAGGAATGATTTTAGCACCGGGATCGAGATTTAAAGTAATTGCTGAAATCTCTGGATCTCGATTTACAACATATTCTTTTAACTCACCCGTGAGAGTAGTCTTACCACTTCCGGCTGTACCTATGAAATAATTTAATAATATTTTAGATAACCTCGCTTGAATATATTTCCTCTTTTATATCCAATATTAGAAAATAATTAAAGATTTGCTACTTATTGATTTGAATTAACTGTCAAAAAATCAGTAAATCATATTATTCTATTATTCCAATTCAAATTCATCTTCTATTTAGGCTTTTTAAGATCATCCAAGTTAATTTTCTTTTCTTGCTGTTTTTTAAGCCTTTTTATTTGATTATTAATTGCCTCTTCTTCTTTCTCCCTCAAAATTTCGTCCTCCACCATCATTTCTTTAAGTTCTTCTTCTGTCAATGGCTTTAAGATTTCTTTTACATTAAAAATTTCATTTTTATCAATATTTTGTTGAAAAATTGTTTTCATTTCTTTAATCACCATTAATTTATTCGAAGACATTTGACTTTGAATCAATGTTGGTTTTGTTGGAAGTCTTTTTCTCTCAATTGCAGGTTCTGATGTACTCTTAGGAAGACGAGTACGTACACCATATGAAATATTTCCCAATGGCATGTTTTGAAGTGTTAGATTTAAATTCTTTAGATGGCTTTCAATGTTTTTCAAAGTTCTGTTGCTTTCACTAATCATTGAGATAATTGATTCATCTGAAGATATACTTTTAATACTATTCTTCTCATAGATAACTGTGCTCTCTCGTTTTTCATTATTGAAATCGGTTTTTACCTCCTGAAATACTTTTTCTCTGGTAAAAGTGCTATGCTGGCTTTTCTTCATATCTAAGTCAATGAACTGAAATCCAGCATAACATTCCTCATTAATCCCAATATCTGAAATATTAAATTTTTCTTCGAATTTATATTCAATACGCTGCCCAGAACTCATAAATACTGTTAATTTTAAAATTCTTATTTGTAAATCGTCATATCCATATACCTCGTTTAAATCAATTGAAAAACAGAGATGTTCATCTGAATAGTAGAGTTTTTTAATAGAAACAAGATAAGGAGGTTGATTAGAAAATAAATCATGTTTGATTGCTTTTGATATCTCAAATTTTATGTTTAAACGTTTAATTCTTTTAGGGAGAAGAAGTTGATTTTCATTTTTATCTTTCTTGAATTCTAAAAAAAGTCTTTTTCCCTCGTCCCAAAAAACTTGGAACAATTCCATTTTCCATTTAAACCCTTAATAATGATTATTTACAAAATGGAATAAGCGCGATATAACTATTTGGACTGAATTGAATTTCTAATTAGATTATCGTTGAGATATTTATTCACAAAGAAAATTAAGTATAGTTGGTTGTGAACTCATATAGAAGAAAAACTCATCCTATATTTATAATATTCCATGTCCAATAAACAGAAGTAAAGCTCATATATTTTTTAAATAATCATCAATTCCCTTCTGATCATATGATTATTTATTCTAAATTGATACTATTTGCTTCTTGCGTAAAAATATCTGAAAATCTATACCAAAATGCTTCTATATCCCAACTTTTTATTTTCTTATACAATGAGGAAATTTCCTTAAATACAGGCTTTATTTGTAAAGACTGGAAATAGGTAATTTTTGGTGCAATAACCGAAAACATATAATCCTTATTTCCTCCTCTGTATGTTTCATCAGGATAAGAATCGAAAAAAACATACGCCATAATATTGAAATTTTTGACTTTTAACAAAAGACTTTCTGCTTTTGTGATACGTTCCTGCCCGTAAATTGAGCTAATCGTAGCGTAAAGCTGACCAGCAACGTGGCTGAGAGGAAAGTCTAGCAAAATATCTTTAGGGAAATGATCTACCAAGTTTGGTCCTAATCTATCATCCCAATTGACTTCAATTACTAATAGAAAATCTCTCTGTTCTTTAGAGTCAAGTAGTTTTCCTTCTTTTTTCGAAGTAAATTTTTCCTTAATCTTAATATCAAAAAGTTCGTTTTGCAGTTTACGTTTTACTTTTCCCGCAACAATTGCAAGTAAATCATCATCATTAACTGGTTTAGTAAGATAATCGTCCACTCCAAGCATTTTTCCCATTCGAATTTCTTCAGGAGAATCAAGTTCTGATAAGAAAATGAAGGGTAAATGACTAAAATTAGGATCATTAGAAACTGCTTCAAAAAAGTCATAGCCATTCATTTCTGGCATCATTATCTCGCTGATTATAATATCAGGTGCCTTTTTTAACTCGGCGAGAATTTTTAATCCTTCTTTTCCATTTTTTGCTGTTAGAACTTTGGCTTCGTTAAATTCTAAGACTGTCTTGGTAATTTCTAGGAATTTTGGATCATTGTCTACTAAAAGTATTAATGGTTTCATTTCATATCCGGGTATTAATATTGATATCAATGTTATATTTTTTTTCTTTTTCATAAAGTAAGCCCTGGTTATGATGATATGATTCGAAATTTAAAGGGAAAATTCTTGGAAAAAATTGAACCTTTACTAGAAAAGAACAGTGCACCATTTGGCATATATCATATCTCAATCTTTAATCTGAATAGCATTAAAACCGCTTTAAATCAGGTGCTTTAAGGTATAGTAATCTTTTTTTAATCAATAGATTTTTATTAGAGTTGAAATGTCATTCATATATTGTGAGCCATAAAATTAATGAGAATTCAAGCAATCTTAGGCGCACTAATACTATGAAATTAATGATTTGTCTAAGATGCTATTTATGATTTCTTAACTTAGATAAATAATAAATTGGTTTTTTGTATTTTCTCTGAAAAATCTCGATTTCTTCCATAGAATGGTCTCCAATATAACCATCTATATCCAAGACTAACATAGCATCTTGATCCTGTAATTTCCTAAGAGCAATTTCTTGTAATTTCTCCCATTCTTCTGGAGAAAACTTTTTTTTGTTTAATAATCCATCAACCGAACAAATATACACGACTTTATTATATAAAATTTGCAAAATAGACTCAATTTTGATGAAATAGTCTTTAAAACGAATTGATCCAACTAAATATATTTTATTTTCTCGAATTTTGGAAAAATTATAATCCTTAAACTCATCCAAGAAATTCTTATTTAATCGTTCCTTACTCATAATAATTGTATAAATCATCAGTTCTATTTAACTCTCACATGAAATTAAATACTGTCTATTTCGCAGAAAATTTAGAATTCTTAAGAAAACTCGATTCGGAGTGTATTGATCTAATCTATATAGATCCTCCCTTTTACACAGGAGTAGATTATAAAGAATTTTTGGATGACTGGAATTCATTAGAGGATTACTTGAACTTCATGGAAGAGAGATTAAAAGAAATACACCGAGTTTTAAAAAATTCTGGTAGTTTTTATTGTCACAGTGATGCGAATGCTGTATTTGATCTTAAACTTATATGTGATAGAATCTTTGGAAGACAGTTTTTTAGAAGGGAAATAATATGGAATGTTCGAAGTGTATCCGGATTTAAAAGTCAGGTTAAAGGATGGGTGCGGCAACACGATACAATCTTATTTTATACCAAATCCGATCAGTATACCTTCAATAAACAATTTACTCCTTATAAGGAAGAATATATTAGAAAGATGTTTCGATATAAAGATGATGATGGACGTCTCTATAGGAAGAGAAGAGGTGGAAAACAATACTTGGATGAAAAGCCTGGAAATGTATTAGGAGATGTTTGGAATGATATATATTCATATCAAACAAGAACTCGATCAAAAGAATATTTAGGATACCCAACACAAAAACCTGAAGAATTGCTTGAAAGAATAATTTTAGCATCTTCAAATGAAGGAGATATTGTTGCTGACTTTTTTTGTGGAACAGGTACAACTTTAGCTGTAGCTAACAAATTAAATCGAAAATGGATTGGTGTAGATAATAATTCAAAAGCTATCGATTTATGTAAAAAGAGATTGAATATTTAATGAAATTAACTATTCTGATTCTATAATAATATCCTTTACCCCAATCCATTTTTTTGCATCATTAAGATTTTGGACGATTTTCCTTTTAGGAGATTTAGCTCTATCAAGAAGTATTTGGATTTCTGTATCCAATGGTGGATTTTTGGTAATAATCCAAGCAGATCTATGCAATCTCTCATTATTTTTTTTCAGGAAATCCAAAATTATTTCAAATGATTCAAGATTGAGTAGAATAAAGTCGACACCATCTACGATTACTGAAAATTCCTTTGATTTTTTTGTTTTTTTATTAAATTCTTTCATAAAACGTTTTGATACTGATGGTGGGAATGTGCCTAATGCTTTTATATAAAATTGATTCTCTCCAATGTTCTCGATTCGATACATTAGTGAAACCTCAAACTAATTTAATCCTAAATTAAATAATTGCTAATTGTTCATATTAATTTTATTATATATATTAGTGATCTATTTAGATTTAATTATACACTAGAAATAAATTTATTATAGACTATATCAAAACATGATAAAAAAATCAAAATTATTAATTATAAAGAAATTATACCTACAAATTTATAGTTGATATTATGGGGATAGAAAAAATAAATGAAGACCAATTGGAAAAAGAAAGACTCGAGAAAGAGAAATTAGAAATTGAAAGGTTAGAAAAAGAACGACTTGAAAAAGAGAGAATTGAAAAACAGAAAATGGAGAATAAATTATTTACCAACAATTCTCTTTTTATGATACCTAGTTGGAGTGAATTATTAGGCTATCCAACGTTAGGCACTTACGTCCATCATGAAGTATCAAAAATTATCTCTGATTCAGTTACTTTTTTCAGTGGATATGACTATTCCATTGAAGTGGGAAGAGGAACCCTTCATTTTCTCTTTGGATTAGGATATTATTTTCTAAAATTTGAATTAGAATCAGGGAAATATATTACTGATAATAGGATATTAACAGGATTAATTCTATCGGACTTTATTTATGACCATATGGCTACCTCAGGAAATGTAACTTTAGTAGAGGATCAAGAGGTTATTATTGCAGAAAAAGTGATTAAAGTTCCAGTTGACTTAACTTTGAAGTCGGAGGAACATTTAACTTTCATAAAGGGAGTATTAATGAGAAATATATTCATACCTAATAAAGATATATTTTTGGAGATGATGGAAACAATCCGTAGAGATTATTCCTATCAAATTGCAAAAGATGGACATATGCTTCTCAGCACTCATTGGGATTTTTACAATCAAATTTTAGTTTCTGATAAATTGAGAAATAAATCCGATTCTTCATACTTAAATTCAGTAGCAGGTTTAAATGGGATAGCTTTTGGAGCTGATCAACTGTTACAAGAAACATTATCTCCTGTAAATCTCACCGTAATTGAAAGTAATATCAATTCCTTGAAAAGTATTTATTCTAATCTTGAGTTTGACCCGATGTATCTTTTCTCAATTATAGAAAAAGCGTCAACGATGTTAAGCTCTGCTGTTTCACAAATTCCTCACAAACAACAAGATTCAATTACTAGAAAGTCATCTAAACATTCTATTTTTGTTTCTGCAGAAGATCGTTCCTATGCATTTACAAGTTGGCCAATAGAATTTAAGAGAAAAGCAAAAAAGGAACTACCAGTTACTCCAAAAATGGTAGAACAACCTGTATATATTCAACAAGAGGTTATTCAAAATCCTGAAATTAAAATCACGGAAATACCTGAATACAAACAAAAAAAATTTGAGCTAGACACATTAAAATCTGAAAAAGTAGAATTTAAACCATTACCCAATCCACCTATAGCGGATGTTAAACAAATTTTAACCTATTTAAAAAAGGTTATTGTTGAAAATTATGAGATGAGATCGATTGGGCAAGCTTTTGAAATTGCTAGGGAGAAAATGAGAGAGATAGGGGTCAGCGCAACCACAACACATCAGGCAAAAGTATGGGAAATGAGTAAATATACTAATATCTACCTGAAAAAAGAACCCCAACTTGGATTGCCAGTAAAAGAAAAACAAGAATTAAGTCAAAAAATTGATTCATGGTACTTTGAGATAGAAGAAGAAGAGAGGAAGGAACGGGAAAGGTTAGAAAAAATTCGCTTGGAGAAGGAAAGAAAAGAAAGGGAAGAAAAAGAAAGAAAGGAAAGAGAAAAACAAGAAAGGGAACGGGAAGAAAGAGAACGTTTAGAAAGAGAACGAAAAGAAAAGGAAAGGTTAATGGAAGAACAAGCGGAAAAAGCTCGATTAGAAAAAATTGAAAAAGAAAAACAAGAGGAGATCAGATTAGAAAGGGAACGATTAGAAAGAGAAAGAGCAGAAATAGAAGCTATTGAAAAAGAAAAAATGGAACTTGAAAAGCTGAAACAAGAGAGAAAATTAAAGGAAAAAGAAATGAAACAAGAAACAAAAAGACGAAAAAAGCTGGACAAGCAGAAGAAAAAAATCGAAAAAAAGAAGCAAAAAGAACAAGAACGGTTGAAAAACTTATAATTCATCTATTCAATAATTTGTCGTATCATTTATTGTGCTATTTTTTCCACTTTTATCTTATTTTTAATAAGATTGAAATCAAATTTCAATTTATTCATGTACTAGTTATAATTTTTGTTCGTCAAGCTTAGTAAATCACTTATTTTTTACAGAGATTCATTTAAAAAATATTATTTAATTTTGAAATTTGCATCTTCTTAATTTGTTAATTATAATAATTGAAAATAGTATCAAAAAATATAAGGGAAAATCCTATGTCGTATTATTGTGAAATTTTAGAACGAAATGCTCAAATAGTTTTATCTATACGTACAAAAACTTCAGTACAACAATTACCTCAACTGCTGGGAGAATCTTATATGAAAATTATGCAGTATTTAGGTGAACAAGGAGAAATTCCTGCAAGTGCGCCTTTTGCTGGATACTTTAATATGGATTTGCAGAATCTGGATTTAGAAATTGGTATCCCTGTCTCTAAAAAACTTCCTGAAAAAGGGGATATCAAGGTAAGTGAAATTCCCGCTGGAAAATATGCAGGTTGCATTTATACCGGCCCCTATGACAAAATTGAACCTGCATATAACACACTTACTCAATGGACTGAAAAGAATGGATATGAGACATCTGGAATTGCTTATGAATTATACTTAGACGATCCGAGAGTAGCACCTCCCGAAGAACTAAAAACTCAAATTCTTTTCTTACTAAAATAACAATTTCATAAATTAAATTTTCTTTTTTTTTGTCTCTTCAATAGATAGATAATATAAATTTTTATAGAACTAAAGAATTAAGGTTTAAATAAATGGGGACTGAGGGATATATCCAAAGGACGCGAAATGCATCCTGAATTGAACCCCCGACTTTCAGGTTTCTGCACGTACAGTTTGCTTATAGGATCTGGAGCCTGACGTACTACCGGGCTATACTAAGTCCCCATTGCACGATTAAGTTTTTTAAGACTTTGTGAAATTTATATTTTTTTAATTAATCATCTTATTTGAGGTTAATTAATGAGTAAAAGGAAAAATAATTAAATATTAGGGTTAAAAATTCAAAACTCCGGAAAGTCTTTCATACCTTTTTCGAGTTGAATACCAAGAGAATTGAGTACCATTGCGGTTAAATTGTATTGACCAACAGTAAAAACTACATCCATAAGTTGTTGAGTATTATACTTTTTAGCAAGTTCATCCCAAGTAGAATCGCTAATGAAGGAATCCGCATATAGCTCATCTGCAGCACGAAGTAGTGTAGATTCGAAAGAACTCCAGCCTTCTGCATCTGGGCCTTCCTTAATCCGTAATATTTCCTCCTCACTTAGTTCGACTCGCTTGGCTATAAATGTGTGTTGAGCCCATTCATACTTCGAATTACAGAGCCATCCTGTACGTAAAATAAGGATTTCTTTCTCTCTAATAGGAAGTGAGGATTTGTATAAAACATGATTGCCAAAAACGCGCCACCGATTATATAATTTCGAATAGTTCGCCATTGTGGCCAAAATATTTATCACATCTTTTCTGTTATTCAAATTTCGCCACCCTTCAATCAAACTTCGAGCATCATCATCCCACTTTGATTCCTCTAAGGGAGGAATTCTTGGTTTGGAAAGATATATTGATTTTCGTTGACCCATACTTTTATTGAATATCTTTTTATTCTTTTCTGAAATTGTTTTAACACCATTTTTAATTTATAACTATTAAAAATATTCAATTGTTATAGGATTTATTTATTTTAACAAGAAAAATTATATGAAACATCATGAATAAACCCATTATTATGCCCTTAAACTTGAATCTTCGAACTATAACGATTATCCAGTTAGGTATTGCGACAACAATATCTCTACTGTTCCAGTTTTTGATTCCATTTTCATGGCAACCATTAGATACTTTCCAATATGGTGCCAAGAAACACGGAGATCCGGGAGCAAACATTATAATTTTTACAATTAGTCAATGGTATTTTTCACTTTCAATCGCATGGTTTTTTTATCGCGAAAATCCCTATTTAAACAATTTCTTGATTTATTCTATCGTGCCTTTGGGAATTATTGTAATCTATGAATTTATTGTTTTGTTTCTCTACTACGATTATATTCATATTACTCCACTTATTGTTGATATATATTTAATTTGGAAGGGAAGAGAAACTCTTTTCAGGAAGCTTGCCCCACATATTATTACATTAAATATAGCATGGTTATTTATCGTCTATTTTTTTAAATTGGCTTATTATAACGAGGATTTCCTAATTTTTCTAAGAAATATTATTGTTTATTTAATCCTATGGGTCGTATTATCATTTTTATTAAATTCTAAGAAAGAAAATAAGTTGAATAGTTAGATGCTTGCTATATTTTTTCTCCACATTCTTCACAAAATTTAATATTTTCTTTATTTCGCAATTCAGCACCACAATTAGCGCAAAAATTAGGTTTAGGCAAAGGTGAACCTTTTTTTATTATTTCATACTGAAATGATTCTTTCTCTTTCTCAGAATGTTCAAGCTCAATATTACAATTATCGCAGAATTTAGTATCAGCTCGCATATATTTACCACATGAAAGACACTTAAACCATAGTTTAAGGCCGCAATTTCTACAAAACTCACCATATTTACTTATAGGAGCATTACAACGTGGACATGTTTCTTTTTCTAACCAGAAATAACGCGAAGTCAATTGAATTACGAAAATCAAGAAAAATGATACAGGAAGCAAGATCCACCAAAAGGGGTTGATTAGTAAAGATAATATAATAGTTAGGGATATAATTAAAATGAATATTAACATCCACACACCTAAGAAACTTTTTTTCTTCATCCTTTTACTGAAGCTCACAGAGATGCCACAACGTTATAATTTAAATAGCATAAATTATAATATTTCTTTAGTTTTAAGATATTTGGGTGAAGGAATTATCAATAGACGTTTTGCAATAGGGGCAAATTTCTGTATCTTTCTCAATCTGCTCCCCACAAGCAAAACAGACTATTTTTTTAATCCCGTACAATATTTTTTCGTCATCCTTTTTAACAATACTATTATTAAATCCCTTTTCAGACATAATGCACAAAATAAGCTTTAGTTTAATTAACAAAATTATTAATAAATTTAATAAAAAATTGGAGTCCGATCTTTAAGATTCGCGTTTGACAGCAAAATTTAAGAATTTGAATTTATTTATATAATCATATTATTGATAATAAAAACAAGTTGATTAAAAGAAAATGCCTGGTTCTCATGGTTCATTAACAAAAGCTGGAAAAGTTAAGATGCAGACTCCTAAAATTGAAAAATCAGGAGTTAATTCTCAAAAGAAAAAACCTCCAAGGATGCGATTTCGGGAATTATATAAAGCACGATTTGTTAACGGTCGATTTGGAGGTCAACAGGATAGTCTTGGTGCTAAAAGATCTCAATTTTCAAGATAAAATCTTTTTTTATTATTCACTTACTCCTATTTTCTGAAGTTGGTTTTTTAAGATTCGACTTTGGTTGATATGAAATTGTGATTTCACATTATTTCTTTCAATAATTTTATAATAATCACTCATTAATAAGTTCCACCGTATAGTTCTCTCTATACCTTTAATTTCTTTAGGAGAAAGATAGTTTTCTACGCTGCTCAAATAGTAAATTGCTTTCTTGGAATCTTTTCTATGATGGAGATAGAATTCACCTAATTCTAGTACATAATCTATAAAAATATTTAGATTTTGTTCATCATTAAGATTGAAATTAGTATTATTTAAGCCAGCTTTTAGGAATCTCTGAGCTTGTGAAAGGTTTCCTTGATTTTTAAATCGAATAGCACGAGTTAAAAAGTAATTTAATCTAATTTTAGGTATTTTATTTCCGATTTCAACCACTCGTCTAAAATAGTCTTTTGATTCAACTATCTTATTTTGTTCTAAATAGATTAACCCTATGTGTAGATATGCTTTTCCAACATAATCTTCTTTAATGGAAGGAATTTTTTCATTTTGTAAAAAATTGATAATTATATTGAAGTGAATTAAAGCCTTCTTGTAATCATTCTTCTTGAAATAACTAATTCCCAATTTATAATGTATTTTTATTATATAATCTATAGGAACCTCTCCTGATTTAGCAACACCAAGAGCGCTTTCCAAGTAATTGTGTGCCAATTCTTCATTATTTAAAAGAGCAGCAATTTTCCTTAATTTCAAAAGAATTGAAACAACCACTTTTTTTTGTTGATTCTTATTAAAGATTTTTAAAGATTCATTCAAAAGTTTTGTAGCTTCTTCAAAACTATAATTCTTAATAAGCTCTTCTGCATCTGTATACTGATTTATAGTTTCAATTTCTTCGAAATTTGTTGGTGGTTTATTAAATAAATCATTATGAAAAGGAAATAATTCTTTTGCGATTGAACTCTCATAACAAAGCGCCGAGAATGGAAAATTATTTTGGTCTAAGATAAAATTTTTACTTCGGAAAATTAATTCCTTTGAAGGTCTAAAGTTTAGAAGTTCATTATGATTGATTTTATCAACATCAATAATCTTTAATATCGAATTTAAAATGATTCTGGAGAATTTAATCCAATTTTCTACTAATTCTTCTAACTTAAAATCAGAAAAATCATTAAATAAGTCGATTAATAAGTATGGTGAATAAGTATCAAAAGAACTTCTAATGTAGAATTTTTTATATTCAAGATCTTTGAAATATGAAAAAAAGCCCTTTTCTAAGACGAAGAATTCATTAAATTCATCCTCATTTGAAAAGAATAAAGTTTCTGATGTTCTGATTTTAGGAACTCCATCCTTTAATTCCCAGGGTAAATTAAAGCTGGATTCTAATCCAATGTTTTTAAGAGATTCTATAAGGCTTTCATGCTGATCAATTGTAAAATCTTTTAATTGGTCTCTCTTATTTAAGAGGGAAATTCTGATGCGATTTAACCAAGTATTCTCATTTTCTCCTCTTATTAATTCTGGAATCATCAAATTTAGTAAACTAATAATTTTCTGCTCTTTTCCCGTGATTGGAAATGAATGTTCCAAAGTAAGAGATATTGCTAAACTTCTAAGAGCTTTCATTAAATAGAGGATTGTCGTAAAAGAATTTTGATTCAAGTTCCAAATTTGAAAGGCTAATGAAACTCGAAAACTTACAACTTCAAATGGAAAATTTAACCTTAAAGGTAAGGTTATAGGAAATTTTATTGTAAATATAATAACTTTCTCCTTTTTCAAGCTATATCGAAAATAATTTTCTATAACACCATTTATTTTCCATCCATTTTTTTCAATTGCTTCTCGAAGATTTTTTATTTCATTAGATGAAAATGGGTTTAGCGACATATTAGTTATTTTAAATGCTTTAAAAGAGAGAAATTAAATTCTTACTTAATCTTAAAGAAATAGTAGTGTTAAGAAATTTTAATTTTTGGGAAATAATCAAATAAATATTTAAAAATTTTAATTTACATGTAAAACTTGAAGTATTTAAAAGAATGGGTAAAATCACATATGGATGTTGAAAAATTTAATAAAGCGCTGAAAACTAAGGTTGCATTAGCTAAAGGCTACGAAAGAAGAAATGAAATTGAATCTGCTATTAAAATTTGGTTAGAGATTTCTGAAATGACACTGAATTTTTCAAAATCTCGTAACATTGACGCTACTTATAAGAATATGCTAATCAATAGAACTAAAGGTATCATGGCTCATATAAAAGATTTGAAAGCTGGTCAAATAGAAAAAGTTTTGTTTGAAGAAGAGACTTTTATACAAGAAGAAGATATTCAAGAAAATATTACTTCTGAATTAAATGAAAATAAGATTTTAACGACTCATGAGTATGAAAAAGAAGAGACTGAAGCTAGTAAAGCTATGGATAGAAATGATATTACAGATATAGAAGAATCAGAATTTAAAAATATCCCAAAGGGATTCAAAGAGATTCAGACTTCAACAGATTTTAAAATAGTTACTCCTCATGACGAAGATTATGTAAAAAAGCGTTTAGGATCTGAAGCAGATTCAACTCACAAACAACCATCATTATCAAAGCAAGAAAGATTTGATTTTGAACAATCTAAAGATAGTAAAAGTGTGATTTGTTTTGCGTGTGGATATGATAAAAACCCTAAAAACGCCAAAAAATGTAAAAATTGTGGAACTGAATTAAACTAAAAATATGTTAAGATAATTTATTAATAATATTGAAGAAATTTAGGAATATTTCTATTTCTTTACTTTCTTTATTTTATTATATTTTTTAATAGCTCGTTCTCTCCAAACTGTATTCCACTTCTTAAATCCAGTTTTCACATATTTTTCTCGATTAAAGAAATCATAGCAAACCCAATTAAATAAAACAAAGAATCGTTTTGCCCCACTTTTTTTTGTCAAGTTTCTAGACCTTACATTTAAGTCATGTCGAAGGTGTTCAAGTAATTTACCTTCAACAGCATCTTGAAGTTTACCTTCAACTATAGCATCTTCATAATTTATACCTTCTTCCAAAAAATATTCCCGCACTTGATCGAATATATTCCCTCTACAGAGTTTAATGAGTTCACTATCCTTTTGAAAGTCTAATTCTTTTAATCCATCTTTAATCAAATTGACTGCTTCTTTAAATGGTTCCTTATCTTTCCAATTTTCTGCTCTAAATAAGTCAACAGGTAAAGATTTAAAGATAAGTTCCCCTGTTTCCTTTCTTAGAAGTCCAATAAAGGCATCTCCTACAAGATCCCCTGTTCCAGCATCATCGATTTCTATTGTCATTGATTTTCAATAGTATCTTTTTTATCTAAAGGTACTTGGTTAAATTAATTAATAAATATCAAGTTTTATAAAATTAAATTGTTAAGAAAAATAAATGAAATTATTAAATATTATAAGTTTTAAACTTCTTTATAGTTGGTAAAAAATGGATACAGAAATACTCGTAATTGGAAACGAAATTTTAATCGGGAAAACTCTTGATAGCAATTCAAATTGGATGGCAAAAAGGATTGCTCGCTATGGTCATCAACTAAAAAGAATTTCAACGGTAGGAGATGACCTGAATGTAATTTCTAGTACAATACAAGAAATTTTGAGTCGAAGTCCAGACTTGGTTATTACTTCGGGAGGATTGGGCCCAACCTTTGATGATATGACTTTGGAGGGAATAGCATTTGGCTTAAAAAGAAAATTGGTACTTAATGAACATGCTCTCAATTCTATAAAGAAAACTTACAAACATGCGTATGAACGAGGAATTTTAAAACTTGAGGGAATGACAAAAGAACGAAAAAAAATGGCATATCTCCCTCAAGGCTCCATACCTTTACCAAATACGGTAGGTACTGCCCCAGGGGTGAAAATTAAAGAAAAAAATACAACAATTTTTATACTTCCAGGAGTACCAGCAGAGATGAAGTCAATGTTTAGAAATATTATTAATCCAATTTTAAAAGAAAAGAAAGGTAAGTTCATCGAAAAAGGATTTCTTTTCTCCGGTATTGGAGAAAGCCAAATTGCTCCATATACTAGTGAGTTAGAAGAAAAATATCCTCAATTATGGATCAAAACCCATCCTAAAATTGGTCTCTCCGTTTTGGTTGAGGTTTCTATTACTGCTTTTAATTTAGAACATGGTGAAGAATTGGTTGATAAAGCTTTATCTGAAATAAGAGAAATAGTTTTAAACCTCAAAGGGGAAATTAAAGAAAGAATATAATTGCAAATTTGAAGCCACCTCGCAGGTGGAAATTTCAATAAGCACCCACTATAATGTGTTTTAGCTTATATCATCAACATCGTTAAAAATTAGTAATTTCTATATTCTCAACGTTCTCTGAAATTCTCACAAGTCCAGGAGTTACTGTATCAATTGTACCTACAATCCAATTTGAAATTCCTTTTTCTGAAAGAATGTCAGAAAATTCTTCTATATTTGAAGGATCAATAGCCATAAGCATACCACCAGCAGTTTCTGCGCATTCACATTCATCAAATGCATAACCCAAATCCTCAGCAAGGCTTTGAGAGTGCTTAATGGAGGGTATGGTCTCAATAATTGCGGATAAATCAGAGTTTTGAAGCATTTCTAATAGATGCCCCGCCAGACCAAACCCTGTAACATCTGTCATTGAATGAATAAATGAAAAATCATCCAAGGAATGAATCGTTTTTACAACATCTTGATTCGAACTTGTCATTATTTTTATTGCGAGTTTTATTGATTTTCTAAGTTGCTTTTCAGAATATGTTTCAAGCATCTCTGGCATATCTTTTAAAATCCTGTAGGATGCCATTATAGGTTGTAAACCTATAGGTTTAGTTAATAATAGCTTATCTCCGTTTTTAGCTCCTTGTTTATAAATAATGGCGTTTTTATTGACGAATCCCGAAGCTTCTCCGCCAATTAATGGCCATTCTGAGTAGATTGTATGACCTCCTACAACTTTCGAGTTGATTTTTTTCTCCATGAAGTATTTAATTCCTTCTAATATTCCTTCTGCTATCTTCATTGGAGTTTTTGTACTAATCCCTAAAAATACCAACATTCCGGAAATTTCAGGAACATTCATAGCGAATATGTCATTTGTTACATTACATGCTGCAATCTGCCCCATAATATCCGGTTCATCAACGATAGGGGTAAAGATATCTAAATTCTTCACTTGAACGATATCAGAATTCGGAACAGGAACAATAGCAGCATCTTCGATATCTCCAGCTAGACCAGTTTTCTCAAGTAAATCATTTAATTCATTTGCACCTAACTTACACGATCATCCGAAAATTTTCACTTGTTTTGTCAATCTATAGTCTGACTCTTTAGGCATAATCACCTCACACTGAAATTAAGATTTTGAGTATGTAATATTATACAATTATTTTTTATTAAATCCATTTAATATATTTCTTAAATAATAGGAAATATTAATTAATCTTTTCGATATTATCTATCGATAATTTCAATAAATAAGAATAAATAGAATTGAATTTATAATTTACGGGAAGAAAAGAAAGTTGTAAAATAATAAAATAACAAAAGCTATCAATATTTTTCGATGCTGTTGGGCAACAGAATTCTCAATAAGCACCCACAATGATGTGTTTTTGCTTATTTCCTCGACATCGTTAGAATTTTGTTATTTCAATATGTTCAACATCTTCAGAAACGTGAACATATTTAGCCTCGTGAACGTTATCGATTGATCCAATAATCCAATTTGGGACACCAAACTTTATGAGTCGTTCTGAGAACTCTTCTGCTTGTTTATGATCTACAGAGAGGAGCATTCCACCGGCAGTTTCTGGCATTTCGCATGAATTAAATTTATAGCCAAAATCATCAGCCAATTCTCTAGTTAATTTAATAATAGGCACTTGGTTAATAGTCGCTGAAAGTTTAGAATTTTGTAGCATCTCTTTTAAATGACCTGCTAAACCGAATCCAGAGACATCTGTCATTGAGTGAACAAATTTAACGTCAGAGTAAGAATGTATAACTTCTACTACATCTTGAAGTGGTTTAGTCATTAATTCAACTGCTAAATCAATCGAAGTATCAATTTCTGATGTTGAATAATTCTCTATAAGAGCGGGATTGTTTTTTTGTAGACGATATGCTGCCATGATGGCTTGATTTCCTACAGGTTTGGTTAGTATTAGTATATCTCCCTTATCAACATAGTTTTTTCTAATAATCTTGTTTTTATCTACAAATCCAGAAGCCTCGCCACCTATTAACGGCCATTCTGAATATATAGTATGACCACCAAGGACTTTGGAGTTTATCTTGTTTTCCATGAAATTTTTGATTCCCTTTAATAAGCCTTCAGCGATGTACATAGGCATATTTTTCTTCATTCCTAAGAATACAAGCATTCCTGAAACGTTTAATACGTTTAGTGCAAAAATGTCGTTAGTTACATTGGCAGCAGCGATCTCTCCCATGATTTCTGGCTCATCTATGATTGGAGTGAAAATATCAATGTTTTTTACCATGGCAAGATCAGTACCAGGTACTAGAATTACAGAAGAATCCTCAATATCACCTTTTAATCCAACGTTGGACAGTAGCTTGTCTAATTTTTCCGCGTCGAGTTTACAATTTCAGCCAAAAAGTTTCGTTTGCAATGTTAATCGATAACTCTCTAACTCTTGCATCCTTCACCTCAATTTTTTAAATCATATGATTAGTATCTTAATTTAGAATTATGAATATATTAATCTTTTTCATATAATTTATTGAAAAAATAAATAAATTCACTAAAAAGATAAGCAAATTTCTTATAAAAAGTTATATGGAGGAAAAAATGCTATTTCAAATTTATAACAATATTTAAAATCGAGAAGAGTTTAATTCGTTATACAAATTTATGGGATAAATAAATCGATATGTTTAGTTGTCTTTCTTGTATTGTTGAATTGATCTTTGTAGAATAATTCAAGTTTAATTTCATCTGCTGTCGGATCAAACAGATTTTTCTTAAGTTCTTTTTGTTTATCAATCTTACAGACATAATTAAATTTAAATGCGCTACCAGGTTTTAACTCATTTAACTGTAGATATTTTGGGAAGCTTTGTTTTCTCTGTATATTAACATAAGTTGGTACTTTTAGAGAAATTTGAAAATCTCGAAAATCAAAATTTGAAGGATTAGTTAGTTTGAAGTTCAAATATATTTCATTACCAATTGTCTTAATATTTTTAAAAAATAAAACGTCTTTAGAATCTGTAATATCAGATTCGATTTGATCAAATAATAATTTTTCATTTACAATTTTGGCATTAAGCTTATTATTGTTGATGAATTTAAGAGCAGTTTCTTTTAGTTGCTCTGTGTTAATATTTAAAAATTTCGAGAGTAAATCTAAATTTATCGGATTACTAATCTTCGAATAATACTTAATTTGATTTAAATACAGTTTATCGTTTCCCTTTCGCATGAAATCTTTAAGTCGATTTATCAATAATTCTTTTGAAGTGTTTAATTTGTTAATGTATGGTCTCACATATAAGTTAAATACATTATTATCTTCCAATAATTTCTCTTTACCGAGTATATTTTCAATTTGTTTATCAGTTTCCGCTATGTAATTCTGGATTTGTCTGGAATTCATTTCTAATAACTTTTGACCATCACTAAACTCATTAGTTTTTATTAAAAATTCTAATTTTGATAAGAGTGTTTCAAAATTATCATTGAGTTTTTTAATTCCTTCGATTCTTTCTGTAATAATCGATTGGATATGTCCCTGAAGGAGTTGAAATCTAAGTACATTATCAATCCCGTTTATTTCTTCAGTATCAGATATTTCCCCTGCGACTCTACTTTGTAGCATATAGTCGACTAAATCATCTTTTATAGTCTTAAATTGTCTGTCTAAATCAATTAAATATTCCTGAATTTCAATTTTTATTGAAACCCATTTTCTTACCAGATCTTTAAAGATCTCATCAAACTCTACATTGTTTATCATTAATTCTCTTATTTCTCCATCTAACTTAAATAGCTTCCTTCTTATTTGGGTTATATAAGTAAATGTTTCATTTTCACCAGTGTTAACATTCATTTCAAGTTCATTTTCTTTTATGTAATCAAATTCAGCTTTTAGGATACTTATGCGATTATCTAATAACTTAATTTCTTGATGTAAATCAGAGATAAACTCTTGTTTTTTCTCTTCGCATATCTGAGAGATGAAACTTTTTATAATGCTTAATTCTTCAATAATCTGGACTTTAGTATCTTCCCATTCTTCAATTAATTCAAAAGCTAACCTTTTATAGTCAAATTTATTAATTAGATTATCAAACTTTTTGATTTTCTTAAGAATTTTACTATATTTTCGATTTAATTGAACTTCTGTGTCGTTAAATTTAAAATTCTCAATATAGGAATTTAGTTTTTCTCTGAACTGTGCTGGAATTTTTTGAAACTTTAAAATTTTATTATGAAATAATGCTAATTCATAATTTATTCGTTTTATTGTAGAATCAATTTTTTTAAAGTTATTATTAATATTTTCTAATGTGAAATAGATCTCTTCCTTCACTTCTGGATCTTTTTCAATTTGTAAAGAATTATTCAATTCAATTGTAATCCAGACAGCAATTTTATGATTTTTTAAAATGAAACATATGTGGTTTAAAAGATTAATTGTTTGTTTTCTCTCTCTCCAATAACGCGACTCTAATCGATATAATATTCTCGTTATTTCATTTTCAATTTCAATTTGATATTCTTCAAATAAACGTTTAAACACAAGGGCAATTCCTTCTCTAATGTTTTCAGAAGGATTCTCTAATTCTTCGAAGAAATAAGGAAATATTTCTGTAATATTTTTTTGACAGAGCTGATATAACGCATTTATTAATGAATTTCTATAATAAGAATCTCCCGTTTCTGACATTGAATTTAATAAATTAGCCCATATTTGGTCAAAATTATTTTCTGCGATATTTACGAGAGCTTCTATTACTTTTGATTGGATGCGATAATCATTTTCTTTTAAGAGATTTATTAGTTTTGGGATAATCGATATTATTTCAGAAGATTTTTCTTTACCAATTTCTCCAAATAACCAAATAATTAATTCTTTGACTCTATTTTTTTCATTATAAAGAAGGTTGAGTAGAATATAGAATAATTTTTCTTTAGATAAGAAGTATGTGCCATGAATCTTAAGGAGCTCAGTGGCAGCTTTTGCAACATCATCATCTTCATCTCTAAGATTGATTATTACCATTGATAGTAGTGGTTCCAAGTTTCTGATTTTAGTATAATCTTGATTTAGTATTTTTTGTATAGTCTTTATTACATTAAGTTTTACTTTCCAATCATTATCCATCAATTTTTCTGTGTATTCCTCGATTATTTCGTGAATTTCTTCTAAATCAATGTGAAGTGTTAATATCAAATTTCCAATAATTTTTACAGTTAATCTTCTCACAGTTGGATCTTGATCAAATAATCGTCCTCTGATTTTATCGATTAAATCTATTAACAAGTTTGGTCTAAACATACTGATTTGATATAAGATCTCCAAAGAAACCAATCTTATCCAAGAATCCGAGTCATTAATGAAATTCTTCACATTTTTTACAGTTCTTTCTGCTATTGAAGGAGATTTATCACAAATCAGGTTTAATAAACTAAGACATCTGTAAATGAGTTCTTTATCATGATGATTTTGATAATCTTCAATAAAACTAAATATATCTTCAGCTGCCTCTTCATTATATCCATTAAGGATCAATGTTTCAATTTTTTCAGTGTCTAAAGTTAAAGATGTCAATGTGGTTTTTAAAAAAATATTATTAGATTTTTTTATCTCAAAGTTCTCTTCTATTAAAAATATCTTTTATCTAGTATAAATATCTTTCAAACCATCTAAAAAAAGAGACTAGTTGTAAAATTTTAAAAAAAAATAAAAAGTAGTGAACGAGATTTTTTAATTATTTAAAAAGTTCAATAACAGCAGTACCAGGAGTTGCAACTCTTTCTCGATATGTTAAGGTACCTTCCTCAACTTCTTTTGTTTTTACTAAACCTCGTTCAATATCTTTTTCAGAGATATATCCTCTTTCACCAGCTTCGAATTGTTTTACTATATTACCCTCTTTATCTTTAATGTCGACATTAGTAAAAGTAATTTGGTTGACGTTAAAAAAAACTTTTTTTCCCTCAATTTTTTCAATTGTAGCTTCTGTCACAAGTCGATCTCCGACCCTTACCATCCCACGCATCTCCACTAGAAACTCAATAATTTTACCATACTTTCCATGTTCAAGAAAGTCTTCAAAGAGCTTGGAAATAAAACCAAATGAAAATAATCCATGCGCAATAACTCCTTTTAATCCTGCTGCTTCTGCTACAGCGTCATTAGTATGTATGGGATTAGTATCTCCCGAAGCTTTGGCATAATCTTTTAATAAATCTCTTGTTATTCCTTCAAATTCGTTTTGAAGAACTTGTCCAATCTTTAAATCTGATATTTTAACCATTTAATTAATAACCTCCTTTTCTTAATCCAGCTGTTACCACCACATTACAGACGGGTTCATTATTTTGGTTTACAATCTTAGTTATCAATTCTACAAATAACATCATATTTGCTTCAACTAACCATACTTTTCCAAATTTCGCAGTAGCAGTTAATTTATCTCCCGGTTTTACATCTACACAACCTTCCCAATTATATTTATTGCCAGCATGAAGTATCATTCTAGGATTCTTTACAAGCATACGTTCCTCCCCATTTTGAACAAATTTTGCCCCTGGAGCTAAAGTATATAGGCTTTTTATCGTATAAGCGTTTGCATAAGCATGGCAAGCAACGATGCCCTCTTCTTCAGGACCAACATATTTTGGATCAGTGATACCGAAGCAATTAGCGAAATTAACTAAATTCCTATAACGTACGCTGATTTTAGCAGTACCAGGTAAATCCTTACCAGGAAGATTTTCTATTAAGAATTCAGCATTCTTTTTCATTTCTTCAATACTTGACATCTTGATTTCTTTTTTTTCTAATTGTATTAATAATAATTTAGAATCAACTCAATTAAAACTTTAATTACAAAAGATTAGTCTATACTTTTTGATGAATAAATACTACAATATTTTAACTAATTCTAGTGTAACCTTTCTCTAGTAGGGATTTTGAATCATCAAAAAAGTCTGCAATTCTTTGACTTTCATATGTGCCGTTTAGAATCACACATGAGATTTTCCATTTCTCGATTAAAGTTATTATATATGGATCTATTGGTCTTGATTGGCTTTTTAACTTATCATTCGAAGTTTCTAGCTCAAATAATTTACGAGATTCTTTCATTTTTCTTAATTCCAATGCAGATATTTCTTTAATTACTTGATTCTTTTCATTTAAAATACCGTCAACATCTTTTATTAAGAAACATTCATTTAAACCGATTTTTTTTGCCAAAAAGAGAGTTATTGAATCAGAAGTTACATCCCAGCTATGTGGTAATTTATCATTTTCTTTTAAGAACTGGTATGGTAAAAATATACAGAAATTTTTACCAATTTCTTTTAATTTATCATAATCTTCAAAAATCTCTAATTTAGGAAATTTTTTACTTAATTCTAAGCCATTATAGTTCATTGAAATTATACTCATCCAATGTGCCAATTCATCAGTGAATTTTAATTCACTATATACCTTTCTGATAAAGTTTGCGAAGGAACCACCACCAGGGATCAGAATTATTCTTTGGATTACATCATCCTCGAATAATTGTGATAATTGAGTTATTGTAGAATTAAGATTCTCAAAATCTTCTAAAATTGAACCGCCAATTTTAAATAAAGCTGTTTTGTATTTCATAATCCTCTGTACATATTATAATTGATAGTAGAATGATCCCGCTACAGCAAAAGCAGATGAGCTGATTTTGTCAGGGATATTAGTTATTTCTTCATAATTACTAACATTTTGATACCCTAATTCTTGCAGAGATTTTCTAATTAAGAAATCAGCTGATAAACCAGTTATAACGAATCTCGGATTATTCTCAAATTCTTTAAATCTAATTATTAATTTATCCATAAATACTTTAATTTCTCTAGAAATAATATTTAATTGTTTTTCATAAATATAATTAGCAATTTTGTTTAAATTTTCCTTTGAAAGTGTTTCTGTGTCCATACATATTACTCTAGAGAGTCGAGCATAACAATCTTGTAGTGATTTTGAACGATTATCAACAGTATCATTTATATACTCCTTTTCTGAGATATTATTTAATATTCTATGAACATCAGAAACTAAAGCAAATTTTTCAAACGAAACACGTACACTTTTACCTTTATAAGGAACATGATGAGTTATGGAGGGGATAGTCGCCCTTAAACCTCCAGTATAGATTAATTCGTGATTAATTAGACGAGAAATGTCATCATTACCGAGAGCAGCAGGTTTTGATTCGATAATCGGAATAATATCAATTGTGGTTGAGCCTGCATCAATTAAAATACAATTAGGCACAAATTGACCTAAAAACAGAGCTGTAGATACCCAATTAGCTGCTGCGATCGAATAAGGATCAGATTTAGCAATATTATAATCAAGAAATGTTTGTTTGTTTGAAATAAATTGTAGTTTATTCTTGTTAAATACACTTCCTAATGCATCTAAAATTGTTAAAATTCCTTCTTTCTTTGTTTGGAATAAATCAGAAAGTTCAGCAGTAATAGCTACTGCGAAATAATCAATATCTTCGAGTTGATAGTCATTCATTTCAATTAACTTCGCGATAATTGCGTATAACATTTCTGGAATCTCTGTTTTAGTCTTTTCCCAGAAGGGAAAATATTCTATATATGAATATGAATCTAAGATTTGTTCGTCTTTAAAATGGATTAGTGCTGCTTTAGAATTAGCCCCACCAATGTCTAAACCTACTAAAATTATTATTAATTCCCCCGATATCTATTTTTTAATACATTAATTAACTTATCTAAATTTTCCCCGGTTAAAGCGTTTGTTAAATGAAATTCATCATCTTTTAGTTTTAATTTTTCCTTTAAATATGTAATTTCTGAGTCCTTAGCTAAATCAATCTTATTAAATATAATGATAATTTCGATTTTTCCTTCTTTAGAAAAATTTTGTTTTATTTCATGAAACAATTCAATTTGAGATGCGATATCATAACCACATGCAGGTGTAGGATCAAAAATAAACAAAATTAAATCAGAGATCAATCTTAAAGCTAATATTGCTTGAAGTTCAATTTTATTTCTTTTTGACATAGGGCGATCTAATATACCAGGAGTATCTAAGCATTGTATTTTAATTGTCTCAAATCTCTGTTCTATTTCTAAATGCCCCATATTTAATTGTTTAGTAGTAAAAGGATATTCCTTAACTTCAATTTTCTTATTCGTTGATATATGTTTTACAATACTACTTTTACCTACATTTGGATAACCTGCAACTACTATACATGGTAGAGTATAATCAATTGTGGGAATCTTTCTCAAACTACCTCTAATATCGTTTAAATATTTAAGATTTTTACCTTGTTTGTTAATAATAGAAGATATTCTACCAAAAGCAGCTCTTCTAATATTATCTCCTTCTTTCGGGAACTCAATTTTTTTTAATCGGTTTAAATGCTCTCTTTCTATTTTACTTAAAATAGGTAAAATTCCGTTTAATTTACCTAAATTTAGTTTCAATTTGTCTATATCTACTAAAATTGATGCCAATTCTTTATAAAAATCAGGAAGATCATCTATAATTGGAACCATCTTTATAATATTTAAAATCCGATTAATTAAGACCTCAATTGCAACCTTTATACGTTTTGATTCTTTTTTTATTGCTTTTATTAGAATCGGAGCGTTTTTTGAAACTTGAGCAGAACTCTTCATACCTTTCTTAAAAGCCATATCCAATAATTCCTTTGAATTTGGGACATGATAAAACTCATTAAAGGGATTTTTCATAAATATTTCGATAATTTTTTTAATTTAAAATAAGAGAAAGAATTATAATTATTCTTGTGAACGTAGCGTTGATATTTTCTTTTCAATTTCATAGATTTCATTAGAAAAGTTCATTACATCTTTAGGTATAGACTTATATATCTCTAAAATATATTCATATCTCCCTAATACTCTTGAAATTTTACCTAGTTTTTCTTCTTTTTCTGCCTTTTCAACCACTAATCCAATTTGTTCAAGTTTTCTTTTCATTTCTGGAGGTAGGGCTTTCTGCTCTGATAATTTTTGATCTACATACTTTTCTTTTTCTTTTAAAACAGTATCAACACGTTGTTGGAACTCTACATCTCCTCTTATTCTGACAACTGAATCTTGTTTTTCATATTTAACCAAGTTTTTTAACTGAGCTATTCTTTGGTTAATCATTCCAATTTTGCCCTGAAATCCTAGTTTCGAATAAATTTCAAGTGCTTCTCCTAGTAATGATATTGCTGAAATGAAATTTTTCTGTTTAAATTCGTCTTTTGATCGTCTTTCATAGTTTTCAGCTTCTTTTTCTAACTCATCATAAGGTCCTGGCATGATATCACATTAATTTTTTTTCAAATAAATTCATAAATACGATATAGATTAAAGTTTCTAACACATAAAAATGTATCAAAATTCAAAAACTTATGACAAAAATCAACAAATTTAATTATATACAATACTAAAAATAATTTAACATTCATATTTTTAATAAAATTAAATAACAAACGAAGGTTCTTTTATGAAAAAATATAAGATAGGAATATTAGGTGCCACGGGAATTGTAGGTCAGAATTATATTAATTTATTACAAAATCATCCTTGGTTTCAGATAGTTGATGTAGCAGCATCGCCACGATCAGCAGATAAGACATATGAAGAAGCCGTAAAGACAAAATGGCAAATGTCATTTTCGATCCCTAAAATTGTCAAGGAATTAATGGTAAGAGATGTACAGGATTTTGAAAAAGTTCCAGAAGATCTTAGTTTTGTCTTTTCTGCTATCAACATGCCCACTAAAGAGCAAGTTAAAGAGCTCGAAGTTGAATATGCTAAAAGAGGGATCCCTGTAATAAGCAATAATTCCGCTCATCGCTGGAGTCCAGATGTGCCTGTACTTATTGGTGAAATCAACCATGAACATATAAATGTTATACCGATCCAACAAAGAAACATGGGTTTTACACAAGGTTTTATAGTTGTAAAACCGAATTGTTCAGTTCAGTGTTTTTTAACTCCTATATATGCTTTAGAACAAGCAGGTTATAAAGTTGATAAATTAGTTATGACAACTCTACAGGCAGTTTCTGGAGCAGGATATCCTGGTGTTCCTTCTTTAGATATCGTTGATAATGTTGTTCCATATGTTAATGGAGAGGAAGAAAAAACTGAAAAAGAACCTTTGAAAATCTTGGGAAAAGTGGGTGAAAATGGAATTGAAAATGATGATTCCATTGATATAAGTTCTACATGTACAAGAGTTCCAGTATCCGATGGCCATACTGCTAGTGTAAATGTAAAATTTAAAGATTCTACTCCATCAAAAGAGGAGATCATTGATATCTGGAGTTCTTTTAAATCGGTTCCTCAAGAATTGGACCTACCATTCGCTCCAAAGCAGCCAATTATTTATTTAAATAATATCGATAGACCTCAGCCAAAAAAAGATAGAGATAACGATAAAGGAATGGCAGTAACAGTAGGACGGCTAAGGGAGGATAATGTATTTGACTTTAAATTTGTAGCTTTAAGTCATAATACTGTAAGAGGTGCTGCTGGGGGAAGTATTTTAAGTGCAGAACTGTTAGTAGCTAAAGGATTCATAATTTAAATATGTTAAAATTCATGCTTATCGATGAATATTGGCAGAACAAGTTTTAAGAGAGCAAGTGGACTTTTTTTTTGGATTAATTTATAGAGAGGTATTTCAGGAAATATATAAAAGAACTTTTGCCTTTTTAACATCTTTAGTGTTCTTATCTTTGAGATAGGAGCATATTCTGAATGTCTAAATATAAAATGTTTAATAAGATTTTGGATTAAAAGTTTATCAATTATAATTACATTTGAAAGAAAACCATGTTTTTCAGAAAATTTTTTTCGAATTGACCCTAAACCTTTGATTTCCCCATCGGTAAATAAATCCTCCTTATTTATTTTATTGATTTTTATTAACGTCTTATTTTCAATTTCAAAAAGGAGGATATAATCAGAAACCTTCTCTAAATAGTTTAAATTATTTATTTTAAGCTTTTTATATTTTCCAGAATCTGAAATTACTAATAAAATCTTTGAATTTAATCCAAACGAGCTCTCAAATAGGTTAGAAATTAAATAAGGTATTGCCCAATGGGAAACTTTTCGAAGGCTTAAATTGTATCCAAAAATCCTAAATATAAATCTCAGTAGATTATTATAAACTATTGGTTTTGGTCTTACATACCAATGTTTCTCATAACTTCGATATGCAAATAAGATTTTCTGAAAAAAGAGTAGCAGATCTTCCTCCTTAAGTTGAACAGGCAAGTTAATTAAATCTGTAAAGAGTAAAATTATATCACTTTGTTTTATAAAGTATGCATTCTCTGTTTGCAAACGTTCTCCAACGAGCTCCAAAATTTCATTTTCGTGTAAATTATCAACATTAATATCCAATTCTTTCGGGAGCATTATTTTTAATCTTAAATACGGTGTCTCAGAGTTTGAAACAAATAATTTTTGTAAATGTAAAATAATAAGTATGTCTTTAGAACCAAATGTAAATGCAATGTTAAATTCAGGTAATAGAGGGTACAACACGTTAAAAATACTATTAATTCGATACCCATTTAAAAAACTGATAATCTCTTTTAAGAATCTAAATATTTTCGGCTCTGGATACATTATAAATAAATCTTGTTCAATCAGTTTTTGGATCAAATCAAGGAATTTCAATAAAAATACATCGAAAGGTAAATCTTCAATACCTACACAATGCTGATTAATATAACTTATAGCTTTTTCTTTGAAAACTCTAATTGATGAAACTCTCACTCCTTTCTTTTTAATCAGACTTTCTAATACTCTATTATAAAATCTTTCAATATCTTCAAAGTCTTTTTTATGAATTTTAATAATGTCATGTGGAACTATTTCTATTGATTCATGAATACCGGCTTTCTTTGTCCTGTATAAATATGACTTAATAATATTTCTTCCGTTATTAGATATTATTATATCCAAGATATTCTGCTGTGAATTGATAAACTTTGGATAAAAAATTTCGAAAAGATAATATAAAAGATATGGATTAACTCCTATTGGTGTGAGGGGTATTCTTACTATATCTTCTACTAATTTGAATTTGTCTCCTAATTCAATATTAGAATTATATTTAAGTATTTTTAACCAATTTTCTTGGAATTTCCTGTTTATCAATTCTCTAAATAACCCCCATCATCCTAAATTTTTCTTGTTCTTTAGGATTAACAATTGTTTCCAAAATTGTTCTAATAAAAAATAAATTAGGTAGATTTTTCTTTCCGTAATATTTAAATAGTAATTCTAAACAATCCAGAATATCAGGTGGACATCCTTGGAATTCTAATATTTTTTTATTTGTTTTTTCCTTAACTTTTTCCTGTTTATGAGAACTATGTTTTTTTGATTTCTTAGATTTTTTCTTACTTGCAGTATTTTTTCTTGAAACCTTTTCTATCTTTCTAAAATTACTAGCATTCGTACTTTTTATAGCACAATCACCAAATAATAAAACATTCGTAAAATGTTCTGGTTCTAAAGGATCTTGACCAACCAAAAAAGCATTTTTTGAATTATATTTTAGATCTTTAGTCATATATGTTTTCATAAAATTTAACAGATGATATGCCTGTTTAAAACATCCAGAACAAATATGACCTGTATTTACTATTATGTTTTTTACATTGATGTTTTCGAGTTTGGATATGCATAGATTTATATTAATTTTGTTATCTTCGATTTTTTCACCAAGAATTTCTATTTTCTGAGGATCTATTGTACCTAAACCTCTTTGATTTGCTTCCAAAATCAAGTTATAGTTTTGAATATCTATATTTAATAATTTTAAAGTGGTTAAATCAACAGGTACAGCATTATTTCCAATAATTACTATTCCCGTTTTTTTTAAGTTAGAATCCCTATAAATATATGGTCCAGCACGTTCTAATAAATAAAAAAGATCATTTACTACTAAATCCGGTTGCTTAATAGTAAAAACATCAATAACGTTAGAGATTAAATCGTTTTTATATTGATCAAAAGGGATATAATCAGGATCTCGATTTTCATTACATATAATTTCTTGATATTTTGGAGGGATTATTGAATATGAATTTAAAAGAGATAGATTCAATTTAAATAACGGATCTACATTTACTTGATTCACAATAATGAATTTATCTGAATCAATTATAGTTTTTGGGACAAAATATTTTTTTTCATTAATGTTTACCTTTGTAAAAGACTTATCCTTTATTTGATTCAACTGTTCCTTCTTGAAATTTTTCTCTTTAAAAATATCACTATTATCTAAAAATACTAATTCTGCTCCAAAGCTATTAAAATGATCCTTTAAATTTAAAATATTAGAAATCGTATCGATTGAAATACCCTTAAATGGAAAACTACCCAAGTATATTTTACTTGCTCCAGCTTTTTTACATGAAGTAATCAATGACACAAGTACATCAAAATTAGTATTCGTGGGAAAACCAGTGGGTAAGTTCAAATTAAATTTAATAAATACTTGATCTCCCTCTTTAATGAATTTATGTATCCCCCCAAGTACTTCAATTCCATTTAAAACAGTTTCTTTCGGTGTATCACCCTTAACTATCGCAACCTCTGTGTTAAGTAAGTCTGACTGATCTTTCATGAAAATGATTTAGATAACTCATTAATTAAATTAATAATATTAAATAATGAATGAATTGAATTTTAAGTTAAGTGATGAATTAGGTGATTAATGTTAATATAGACAATTTGGATGCTACAATTCCATTAGATACAATTGGAGTAGATATGGGACAAAGCCTTTCAAAAATGGTATTCTTAGAGGATGAGATATTAAATTGCTCGTACTATCATACTCAAAACGAGTCAACAGATTTCGAAGATGCCATAAAGTCAAGAATAGAGCATTATAAAAAAGTAAATTTTACAGGAGGGAAAAGTTTCAACTTATTTCAAACATATTCAAAAAATTTTGAAACAAAAATAATAAATGAATTTGAAGCTAATGTTAAGGGAGTTGAAATACTTCATTTATTAGAAAAAAAGAAAGAATTATCAGAATCATTAATCGTGACCATCGGAACTGGAACTTCTATGGTTTCTAAAAAAAATTTAATTGAACACTTAGGTGGTACAGCTTTGGGAGGTGGCTTTTTTATGGGCATCCTTAAAGCACTGTTTAATTTAGATGATTTCAAAGAAGCATTAAACTTGGCTAATAGTGGCAATAGATATAAAATTGATTTAAAAGTCTCTGATATCTATGAGCCTGAAGACGATAGAGTTGATTTGTCATTCAGGGAATTTACGGCAGCAACCTTTGGGAAAATTGATTTAAATTATAACTTAAATAATCTAAAAAAAGAAGATTTTATTAATTCATTGATATGTATGATTGGTGAAAATATAGGCATGATTGCTAACTTGATGGCCAGGATCAATGATATTTATACTATTGTTTTCTGTGGTGGCTTTTTAAAAGAAAACAGGATAGTAAAGAAAATTTTGTCTGTAATGTGTAAAGTTAATGGAAATAAAGCTATATTTATAAAGAATTCTGAATTTTGTGCTGCAATTGGCGCACTCTGTTTATAAAGTGTGCGCCGATTTGGAGATTATTAGTCATCGAATTGATAATTCTCATAAAAACACTATAAATCGGCGCATGTTAAATGTTATTTAAATTTTAAGGGAAAGTATTAGTAAAAGTGATTATGTGGCTTGTGAATGCTTTTTTAACATTTCATCATTAGTTTTTCCCATTTTAATGGCTAACTCTGCAATAACTGCATCTAAGTAGGCAAAGGCGGCTATTTCAAACATAGTTCCTTCTGGGGCAAGAACAGCAGTATCACCCACAGCTTTATCTCTTTTAGTTCTGCCTTTTAGCTTGATAGTAATGTCTCCTAGACGCCCAATAACGGTTTCTGGATGAGATGTTATTGTTATTATTCCATACGGTTTAATTGTATTTACATAATTATTCAATAAACTTACGACAATACTCGTGGTACCAGATCCAGACAACACAATCAGAATGTCTTTTTTTCGAAGGGCAGGCATACTTGCAAGATTGGTAACTATGTGAACTTCTGCACCTAAATGAACGAGTCTAGTGGCAAAGCATTGCAATATGAAGGCACTTCTTCCTGAGGCTAATAAGAAAAACCTACGTTTATTTATTAAACCATCATGAACTAAATCTATAAATTTTTGTGTATACTTGAAATTTTTATCTAAGTGGTCAATGTTAGCCTGAATATTATTCATTATTAGTTCCATTGACTGAAAAAGAACTCTCTTCGCTTCGCCATTTACTAATGTTTCATTAGTTTTTGTCATTTTTAATATTTATTCAATTCTTTAGGTTATATTTTAAATAATTTTAGAAAGAAAATATAGATTACGGTATAATAATAGTTCCTTACTAATGTTTTTAAACTCCATTATCAAAGAGTTAATCTGTAATTTAATATAGTTTTGTTATAAAGAGCCTAATTTAATACTATTATATTATGATATATCTATAATTTATACGTTATAAAAAATCTGATAGCTCAGCCGTTATCATATATACAGTAATTGGCATTTTTTTATAGAATATGATGATTACCAATTTCTATTCTAAATCTTTATAAGAAGATAAAAGAGGTTATGAAATAGAATGACAACATTAACAGAAAACCAAGTTCAAAATTTAACTACACGTTTTGATACTGTCCCTTATAGTACATTCTTCAAACTTTGGTATGCTTTACAAAAGGCGCTCCCTGCGGATAAGAAAGGAGAAATTTTCACAAAAATTGGGCGTACAATTGGAAGAGAATTCGATGAAAAAGGAGTCAATACGATAGATGATTTCATGAAGCGATTAGAACAATTTTTAGAACAAGAATGGGCAATAACAGATAATGCGAAAGTAGAAGTGGTGAAAGATGAAGATGGCGAAGTAATAAAATTAATTGCTAAACAAGACAGTTGTAAAATGTGCTTCGCAAACACTTATTATAGATTTCATGATAAGGTAGTCCATCTTGCATGTTTCCACAAGTAATCATGGGTGTTTTATCGAAGGTAAAAAATAAGTTCGGTTTTAGGAATCTAAGATATGAGGGTGTTCAAAAAGGCGGTATCGGCGAATGCGCAATGATGTGGAATGTTAAGTAATTCAACTTGCACATTAATCCTTTTTTATCAATTTTATTTTTTGAGTAATTCTTAAAAATGTCATTAATTCAAATCTTATTAATATTTTAGAAATAAAGAGAAAAAAAGAGGAATTTTTTTAAAGATTTAATCTAATCTGTCAGTGATTGTTCTTATATTTCTATATAAATATTTGGAGATAAAAACATAGGATACAACACGAAAAATAACGTTATCACCGCTAAACCTAAAGCCAATCTCCTCATTTTTCTATTAAATGATTCATCCAAAACAATTGATAATAAACAGATAATTATGAATATAAAAGTGATAGATGTGCTAACTGATGCTATAGTACTGAGTATTGAGACAGTTAATAAATTATCATAGAAATTGAGCTCTAGTTGTTCACGTTTGTTATAATATGTGTCATAATCTATTTCTCCATTATTATAATCTATATATATTCTCTGTTTAGCTGCATAATACCAGTTTTGATTAACTAACATAAGACTTTGACTTGCTATAAACAAGGTTCCTACTATAATTGCTACAATCATTCCAGTTTTTAAGCGTTTAACTTTACCTACTCTATTATTTTTAAATCTATCCTCATTAAAAATGCCATTTTCTGTCTTTAAGATATCCACTCTCTTAAAAAAATAATAGAAACTAGTTTTTTGGATACATTTACTTCATTAATAAGTATCCATTCTATCGTTAAATATGTTTTTCTGTTCAGAATTCTGAACAATGTAATATATTTCATTTTTTTAACATTTTTATTTGGATTCTGATTTAAATAACGTTAATAACATTTAATAATTGAAAATGGATAAACAATATTAGGGAAAATTATTGGTAATTATGACATCCAAAAAAACTAAGATTCCAGATGAAAAACTTAGTGCATTTTTCGAGCCTAGATCTAAAATTTTACGTGTTAAAAGATTTGTAATGTTCTATCTCAAAAGAATTTTTTATTATTTGACTATTTTTCATGGGATAATAACAATTATTTCTTTATTTCAATATTGTCAAACGGATTACAACCAGAGTGTTATAGAATTTTTTCTCTTTTTCTCTATTATTTTGTTTGTTCTTTATGGATTTTTGATTCTTGTTATCCATTTTCTCTCTAAGTCTTATTATGGGGCTATCATTCAAGAATCTGAAGAATCAATAAAACTGATAAAGCAAGCAAAAACCGAAATAACAGAAACTTCAATAGAAGGCAAAGCACTTCAAGTGTACTGGTATATATATACTCATAACCATGCTGGAATTAGAGAAATCCAGAAAGCATTGAATTTTTCATCATCTGGAACAGTAGCTTATCAAATAACAAAATTACTGAATGATGGAGTTATATTAAAAAGCCCTGAGGAAGGAAAATATACAATAAATAAAGAAGTCAAAATAAGGATACTCAAATTTTTTATACGCATTGGAACTCGAGTGATCCCTCGAATTTCACTATACCTAATAATCTATATTCTGGGTTTTATTGTCTATTCTATCCTTGCTCTACTCCATGGTGATAAATTTATTTCAGAACCACTGAGTTTGTTTTTGTTGTTTTTTTTGATTTTTGGAACAATAGTTTTTATTATTGAGTCATTTAAAATTTGGAAATTAAATCCTACTAAATGAGATTATACAAATTATACTCTATATAATAGAAATTAAAAGAAAAAGGAAAAAAAAGGAAAAAAATTAAAAATTTATCTTACCCATTAATTTACTGTTTACTTATATTTGATGGATAAGAGTAGATCATTCTTAGTTATCTTCTTGCGGTTCGCGTGCATGGTGAAGGTTCTTGCTTGTTCGGTTAATGCGGTGGCAGTCTTCTCTAAATGATCAATCAATAAATCTACTGCGTTGCGAGCCACAATGCTAGCACCTTGTTGTTTCATTAATCTCCTGATTGGAGACCACGCAAACGAATGTTTCTTTTTAGCCATTTTTTATTCCTCCAAAATTTTTAGATTTAAATCTTAAAATTTAAGTTTTTAATTTTTTTGTTGGTTATTTTTAAAGTGTCTTAGATAATATAATGTTTGAAGAGTTATTTAAATGTTTTGACAAAATCAGCAGATTATGAAGAGTTAAATGAAAAAAAAATCACGACAAAAAATTGGGGTTTTAATTAAAGAGTCATCACCCATGATCATGCAATGGTTGATCATTGAAAAAATATGAAGTAATTTTTTTAGAATCACAATGGTTCGGAATCCAATGTTGGTTAATTGGTTGTTATAATTGGTTTTACTATAATTTAATGGGGAATTAAAAAATTTTTAATTAAAAATGATAATCCCAATCAAGTGGGTTATTGTTAATTATGTGATCATATACGGGAAAATCATTCAAAAAATATGAAGTAATTTTTTTGTACACACAATAATTCAAATGGTAATAGTGAGAAAAATTTCTATAAACACTATTTCTTTATGGTTTAGAGGAGAACTAAAAAATTTCTAATTAAACCAAACGATCCCTACTAAACATAATAAGATGATTTGTGTGATCATAATCATTATATCATAATTGAATTTAGAAGTAAAATTTGATTTCAATCTAGAGATCATATTAGTAATTGTGATATGAAAAATAATAGCTGTTGAAGAAGAATAAAAGTTCATTATGTTTGGGTGTAAAGTGTTAAATTTTATAAATTTAAAGCACAAATTTTAATTAGCTCTGTTTATTTATAATAACAAAATAAACATAATAATTCAATACTTATAAGTGAATATTTTATGGCTCAGCAAATTATGGTTCCTGGCGCTTGTGGCGTAGCTATCAAATGTAAAGATGGCGTTGTTCTTGGAAATGATCGAAGGGCAACTTGGGGATATACAGTTACAAACAAATCCACAAAAAAAGTGTTTAAAATAACAGAATATATTGGAATGGCAGCTTATGGTTTGATTGGTGATTTTCAGATTCTTGTGAAAATTTTAAGAGCACAAGCTAATTTATATCTTTTAGATGCTGGGGAGAGAATTTCTACTAGAAGCATGGGAAAAATGGTATCAAATTATTTATATTCAAGGAAAATGATGCCGCTATATACAAATTTGGTTGTTGCGGGTATGGATATCGGTGGTCCTGAATTATATACACTGGACGCGATTGGGAGTTTAATGCCGGATGATTATGGAACTACTGGAACTGGAATGCTGTTGTCAATTGGTATTTTAGAAGCTGAATATAAACTTGATATGACTGTTGCTTCTGGTGAAAAATTAGTAGAGAAAGCAATAAGGAATTCAATTTCACGGGATGTAATGTCTGGTAATGGAATTGATATTTTGACGATAACTAAGGATGGATCAAAAGAAAAGTATTTAGAGGTTAAAGAATTAGGTGAATAACTTTCACAAGTCTTTTTCTTAAAATTTAATATATTGCCTAATAATCATTAATAATTTATTACATGATTTCTTCCTTTTATTATGAATTAGAATCCATATTACGGGGAAAATAATTATGAATTTAATTAATAACACTTTCCATGATACTACAGAAGTAATGATCTTTACCAAGGAAGAAATTCTTGAGATTAAAGACATATTAACAAAGTTCAAAGCAGAGAAGGTTGAAGAGTCAGAAATTACTCAATTCATAGAAACAAAGTTAAATTTATCATCCACAATATTGGATTCATATTCTAAATATTTAGATGAAATAACCACTTTCTTGAATACGTATATAATCAATTCTGAAACAGAACTTAATAATAAATATTATTATCATTTAAAATCTGGGATTCTAACGGAATTAAATCAAATAATTAACAATTTACAAAATTTTAATTCAAATTGTTCGAACATAAAACGTTTAATAAAAAATGGTAATGTAATTTTAAACAATACAATATCAAATATACTCGATCTACTTCGCCAAAGTAATGATATTGCGTCTAAGATAATAACTGCATTAAAAGAAACTCAGAAACTTTATGACGATCAACTACATTTATGGGTTGAAATAAATAAAAATAAAAATCTAAACTTCAAATTAAATGAAATCCCAGCAGTATTGGGAGATTGGGATGAGATTAAAGAGGTATACACTTTTATTAAAAGTTTAAATGAAGCATTTATTAAAAAACGGAAAAAAGATAAGGAAGAATTTATATTAACATTTCATTTTGATGAGCTTTATCAATTTTTTTTATCTAAAAATGAAAAAAAGGTCAATCTATATTTTGATTTAACGTATCTCCTAAATTTTAATAGGATCATTGAAGAATATCAAGGGGACGAATTTATAAACATCCTTGAAAGGAAAGAAATTATTCAAAATCTCAAACAATTTGTAAAACCCCTTCTTAAAGAGTTAATTTTGGAAAAATTTCATGATATTGTTGTAGAAATTGAGGAATTTGATTTAAAGGATAAAAATGTAGATATTGAACTCAAAACATTAAAAGACCAGAAAATTAGGATATTCCTACCGAAAATTGTGGATTACTATATTTTAGGACTAGAAAAGAAATTCCAAGAGAAGATCCATGATGACACTGAAACCGAAGAATTCGAGAAGATTGCAAACTTTTATTATACAAAAATAGATAGATTTTATTCAAAGATACAAGAAGTCGAAGATTGGGTTCTAATGTTAGAAAATTTTCTTATTCCATATGATAATATAACAGAATCATATAGGAAGATCTTTGGAAATGTATCATCTGAAATATATCGTAGAAAAAATGAATATTTATCCTTCATTCAAACTGTCAAAGATGAAGAAGTTAGAGTAAATATTAGAAAATTCATCAAGGGAAAAATCTCAGAACTTAATGAACTAATCATATCATATGAAGATGAAACATCATTAATAATTAAAGAAGAATTTCCTCAATTAAAACAGATTAGGGAGATTCTGGTCCGATATACAGCAAAAATTCAAAATATTAAAGATGAAGTATATAAAATGCTTGATTCTAAAAAGAGTCAAGATATTGATATTTATCAAATAATAAAATTATGGGAAGAAAATTTTAATCGTAAAAGACAGCAATTAACCTTTCTTATATCTCTTCTGATAAATAAGCTATTTAAAAGCTTTAAGGAATTACTTGATAAAGAAGGATTTTTATTTGCAACCATCACTGAAATCTCTGAACAAACTGAAAATTTTGAAGAACTACCGCTAAATTTTGCATTATCAGCGTTCCTTGCTGAAAAGTTAACTGAGAATGAATTGAGAGAAAGAATCGCTGAAATAAATTCAAAAATTAGTCATTTAAATAACTCTCTTGGACTCTATCAGGTAGAATTATCAAAATTAGAAACGATTTTAGCGAATCGAGTAAAATTGAGCAAAGGAATCTCAGCTTCAGAAGTACAATGCACGGTTTGCCACAAATTTATTGATTTTGTTAAAGATAAAGTGATAACATGTCCTTTCTGTGGTAGTACATATCATTACTTATGCATAGTTTGGTGGGTATCTAAGTATAATACTTGCCCGATGTGTCAAAATCATTTCCTTGAACCTCATTCAGAATTATATGAAAGACAAGAAGATCAAGAGCTATAATATCGTATTTGTGAAATAATTTAAAGTATATTCGTCCATAAACTATTATTGATCTTTCGTAAGACTTTAGCAATTGTAACTACAATTCCTTATATTTATATAAAAAAAAATTTCTAATTCTGATTAGATTTGGGCATTGAGAAGCATTCAGATTTATATAAGGGGCAAGAAGATCAAGAATTAGAGAAGTATTAAGCTACTTTTCCTGATATTCAATTTTGATAAAATTTGACACATCATTTCCCCTAACGGAAAAACCAGAGTCAAGATAAAGAGTTAAGGCATGTAAGGGTACATTATTACTTGCATGGCAATAAACATATCTTAATGGCCAATGATTTATTTTAGAAGTATCGATATTTAATATGTCAATATCTTTACCGTAGATTTTTTTTTGACATATTGGACATACAGTTAATAGTTTTCTTATGAGAAATTTGCGAAATTCATTATCTGCTAGATTTTCTTCCATATTGACCAGAAAAACAAACCTTATTTAAATTGAGAATCTGATTGCTGAGAATTAATCGTTAAAAAGTTCTAAAATATATGAATAACATCTAGATCATACACTAGGAGGAAATAGGACTGTGTTAAAAGATAAATATATTCCGAAAATTATCATAAAAGCACCACACGTTATTAGAACATACTTATAAATGTTAGGATTTAGAGCTTTCCCCCCTAAAAAGAGGCCAATAGAAATGGGCACATACCAAACGAAATCTGATAATTCATGTCCCAAAAAGAATAATAAAAAACCTAATGGTTGACTAAGCGACACATTTAAATCATACATTATTTTGATACCTGCAGTGGCCCACCAAAATTCCCAATATGGATTAGTAACAGAATAGAAAATCCCCCCAATAAAACTATTACCTCTAAAATTATTTACATCTTGATTGTCTAAATCAATTTTAATTTCATAACGCCGATTATATACATCCCTTATGGTTAAGATACCAAATGTTATTAAGCAACTCCCCCCGACTATTCCTAATATTATTAGAAAGATCAAATTTTGAAAAAGCAAGGATGCTCCTATTAATAGAGTAATCAATAAAGCTAATTCTAAAACAAGATGACCTAAAACTATGAAGAATCCTGCAAGATATCCTTTTTTTTCTTTAATGGATTTGTATATTGTAAATGTTAAAACTGGTCCAGGGGTTACCGCTCCTGAAATCCCAACCACAAAAGAAATTAGAAAAATTTCAATCATTTTTTAAGATAAATAAGAAACTGTGAATTCTTTAACCGATTAATCTATTTACCACATACAATATAACTATAACTATAATAAGAATCGGAATAGTTAAAAGCAAAAACCAAAAATAAGCTTTGAAAAATCCCTTTCTAAAGGCTTTAACGCCATCCTGCCAATCTTGTTTTGTTTTTTCCTGCCAATTTTTAAAATCTTGACTAATCTTATTTTTATAAGCGTCCCACTGTTCTTTTGATTCTATTTGCTTTTGTTCCATATTAGATTTCCATTTTTCTACTTTATTATCCCATTCTTGTTTGGCATCTTTAAAGAATTTAGTAAACTTTTCTTTATTTTCTTCCCACAATTCCTTGTTTTTCTTCGATTGTTCTTCTAATGAGTGCTGTAATTTTTCAAATCCTCCTTTAAACCCTTCAATTAGGTTATTCCAACCCTTTCGAAATGGCTTTTCATCTGTTTCTTTTTGTTCAGACTCTCCTAAATTATTTTCCTCATTCATATTTCTTCTTTAATATTTATTTTTATTTAAATTCACTAAATAAATTTCATTAATATACATTATTTATTAATAGTATAAGATTAGAATGAATTTCAATACGGGATGAGAAAAAATATGGAATTTACTATTCTTAAGAAAACTCCACTTTATAATGCGTATTCAAAATTAGGCAGAAGACTTTTTTTACCACAGGGAATTTTCTTTTGGTCTGGACGAGCAAAAAAGGAAGCAGAATTAATAGGAACTATAGGATCCGCCTTTGGATATGAAAAAGATTTCATTGAAGGGGGAAGTTCTGATTGGTTGCCATGTTATCTTAAAGAAATATCAGAATACACTAGCTTAAATGTTGAGCAAATTGTCCCGTATGCGTCTATTGGAGGCTTAAATGAAACAAGAGAAATTTGGAAAAACTGGATCTTAAGAAAGGCAAATTATGATAAAGAAAAGGAAAAACATTTATTATTAAGATTAGAGAATTATATTACAACACCAATTATTACTGCTGGAGTCACTAATGGAATTTACCATAGTTGTTCATTATTTCTAAACTCTGGTGAAACTATTATTGCCCCTAATAAGAGATGGGGCAATTATGACAACATAATTGAGAAATTTATTGGTGCTAAGATTAAATCTTTTGAATTTTTTAAGGATCAAAATTTTAACTTGGAAAGCTTAGAATTAGCTATTGATGAAGTTGTACAAATCCAGGAAAAGATTATCCTTATTTTAAATTTTCCAAATAATCCTACAGGATACGTCCCTCTTAAAAAAGAAGTTGATGAAATTATATCACTTTTGCAGAAAAAGCAAAAAACCCTGAAAAAACCAATAATTGTAATAGTAGATGATGCATATGAACCTTATGTTTATGAAGAGGATGCTTCAAATAGGTCAATATTCTATGATTTACTTGAATTAGATGAGAATGTCATCCCAATAAAACTTGATGGAATTACTAAAGAGCTTTTAATATATGGAGGAAGGATTGGATTTATAACTTTTGGGTTAAAGCCAAGTTGGGTTAAAAGTGAGGAGGAACTGGAGATTCTTAAGACTGAAATTCATAACAAATTAGAAGGATTCAATCGTGCAACAATATCTAATTGTAACCACTTTTATCAAGCTATTACTCAAAAACTATTTAAAGAAAAAGGAATCGAACAATTTCTTTCCTCACGGAAGAAAGTAAATGACTTACTTAAAAAACGATATGAGAAAATAAATTCTGAACTTAGTAAGATCAATAATCCTAATATTTCAATTGATCCAAATTCGGGAGGATTTTTCCTATTTTTAAATTTAAATCCGAATAAAATAAAGGCAAATCACTTTGGTGACCAGTTACTACGTAAATATAAAGTGGGAATAATTCCTATCGAAAAACCAGAAGAAAACATAAATGGGATTCGAATTGCATATTGTTCAATAGATCTTAATGATATACCTGAATTGGTAAGAAGAATAAATCTCGCTCTAGATGATTTTTAATTTAAGGAGAGTATTTTTTCACACAAATTTTTATAAGCCTAGTTTTATAATGCATTTAAAGAAAATTTTAAAAAAAAAAAATAGTGAGAATTTTATATGAAACTTTTCCTAGTTGATCAAGGTCAATTAAAAGAAATCAATAAACCCATCTTTTCCAGCGGGGACGTTTACCTCGTCGACGCAGAAAAAACAATATTCGTATGGATTGGAAATAAATGCTCGGTAGATGAAAAAACTGCTGGAGCTGCTCAAGCAAGAACATTAGACCAACAACGTGGTGGAGCTGCAAAAATAATTACTGTAGATCAAGGTTTTGAAACAAAAGATTTTCTAGCATTAATTGCCACTATGGGTGCTATGAAGATTGTAGAGAAAAATTATGCTAAAACTTTACTTAAGGATGTAACTACTGGCGATTTTGCACAATTTCACGAATGGAAAAATATTCTTTATCGAGTTTCGTCGGAAGAATTCGAAGATATAAATGCTATGAAAATGATTCAGGTACCCTTTTCTAAAGATTCACTTGAATCAGAAGATTGTTTTGTTGCTGATTTAGGAAATAAAGTATATATCTGGCAGGGAAAATCATGTACTACGACAGAAAAAGTTAGAGCGGGTCAATGGGCGCGATCAATAGACGCTGATAGAGCCGGATTACAACAAGAAACAATCTTTGAAGAAGGTAATGATGCTGACTTTCTTGCTGCTATTGATAGAGGGGAAGATTATAAAGAATCTGATGCTGTACAATTAAAAGCTGAATCGGTGTTAGAAGGGATTGATGAAGATGATAGAATTGCCGCAGCAATCCAACCAGAATTTAAATCAGAAGTCAGAGAAGTAACTCCAGCAGATGTGAAAGCGGATATTTCAGAAGTAAGAGCCTCTGCTGCAGCTCCAGGAATTCCTGGAAGAACAGACACTTCGATTTTAACCGTTGAGAAAATGGAAGGGCGTAGAAGATGTCCAGAGTGTGAAAACGATGATCCCCACATGATTCATGAGAGTGTTGATAAATCAAATGTGATTTTAGACTACCCCAGAGTTTATGGAAAAAAATACCTCTGCGGTAATTGTGGGATTCAATGGAGAGAGAAATAGCCCCCAAACCTAAATAGTGTTTATTTTTTTAATCTTTTTTTTTTTTAATGGTCGATCTTATTAAATTTTTAAAGATCATAGTATAAGATAATTGGGATAAACAAATTGGGTAAATAATATTCCAATAAAAACAAGATTAAGATGTTTATTGTTTATGATTTTTGCATATCTCTACGCATTAACTTAATTCTTTTCTTTAGATCTATTATTTCATTATCTTTATTTTCAAGTTCAGACTCGAATATGAGTTTCTCGTCTTTTAGATCCTGAAGATCACCTAAAATCTTTTCTTCAATTTTTTTGTATTCTTGAAGTTCAGAATCCATTTTATCATATTTTTCTTTTAAAGCTATGATTTCATCGTTTTTTCCATCTAAAACGTTTCTCAAATTGCCTAATTCTACCTCGAATTTTCCAGTAATATTTCCTGATGTTCTATGAGCTTCCTCCAATTTTTCTTCGAGGCGATTTATTAATTCGGAATTTGTAATATTTTTTTGTTTTAATTCTTCCATTTCTACTACTAATTCTTTATTTCGTTCTGTTTTTTTCTCAAGATCTTTTTTAACTAGATTAAACGTTTCTTGTTGCTGTTGGATTTCTTGTATTTGTTGATTGGCTGTCTTTAATGAATTTTCGAGGGTAAAGATAGTTTTCTCTTTTTCGGTTATAAGCTCATCCTTTTTCTCGAGAAGTACTTCGAGTTTTTGAAACTTCGACTTTTGAATTGTATCACCTTCAAGATATTGAAGCTGTTCTTCTAACTCTTTAATTTGAACATCTTTTTTACTTAACAAATCAGTCTGACCTGAATGGTAGTCCTCAATCTGAGATGTTAATTCTTTTATTTTTTGAACCTGATCATCTATAATTTTCTGTAATTTGGCAGATTCCTCATCACGAAGTGTATTCAATTGTTCTATTTCATCGTTTTTGCTTTCGATTGTTTCATATAGTTTTTGTATTGTTTGATCTTGATCTGACTTGTCTTCTGATTGTTTTGATAAGTTTTGAAGATTGGATTCAAGATTGCGTATTATTTCAATTTTTTCATTAATGAGATTATTCTTTTCATTGATTTCTTCTATTAATCTCTTGTTTTCTTCTTTAAAAAAATTAAGCTGCTCTAAAAGGTCTTCACCCTCTTCAAGGACTTCTTCTTCTTCTTTTTCTTCCACCCAACCAAGTTGTCCTAAAGCTTCTGTGATCGATTTATCTTCTTCTTCTTCACGTTCTTCTTGTTCATCTGACATATGAATTAAAACACCTTTCGATCTATTAAATTTTTTTATTCTTCAAATTTTTTTAAAAATACATAATGCCTATCTAGGAAAAATTTAGTTATATATCCAATGGATAAAGCAACTATAAAGCTTACTTCTAAAGGAGTATTAAGAAAATTGGTTAATAAAAATTGAATCCCAATGTTTTCTATAGTTGTAAGAATAGCAAATCCAAAATATTTAATAAATTCTATTGAGGTTTCTCTCAGTTCTGTTCCACCTACTTTAAAAACTATGTATTTATCTAAGAAAAATTTAATAATATAGGTCATACCAACAGCGATAATAGAGCCAATCAATTCTGGCATATTAAATGGGTCAGTTGAGCAATAAAATGTTTGAAGAAAATCAGTTCCTCCAAAGGTGGCGCATATGGAAGGTGCGATTATTTGATTTAATTTTTGGATGAGATAATTTAATCCGATCATCAAGGCAGCAAAAATAAAATACAGCGTCATCTGCCTTTTAATATTATTTTCTTCTGTCAGATATTTTCACTTTTTTATATTTTTTTAAATTTCACTATAATGATGAAAGAATATTGTATAGGCAAATTATAGTTCTTTATAATTATTTTTGAATACGTTCCTTCCATGAATCAAATCTTTCAGAAGAACTATCCTCTACTTTACTTGGATGTACACCATCTGAAACTTGGAATGAAATTCCAGAAGTTCGTTGGGTTGGAGAAACTAACTGCATAATTTCTCTTAAATGACTTTGAGTGGAAATAGCTTTTCCTGTAATTCTATTATAAAGTCTTTTTATCCCATAAACCGCTAATGAGAAACTTATGGAAAACATAAAATAAAATGCTATCCATCCACTACCAAAAATTAACAAAGGAAAAGGTAATAAGCCACTATTATAATCTGAATAAATAAATCCAAGGATAGCAAAAATCCCAATAAAAATAAAACATCTTAAACATAATGGAACAAATTGCTTTAACATAATCTGTTTTGTAAATTGCAGTATTTCACGCTGTAGCTGTGCCATCATTTGTACATCACCAATAACCTGAGCATTTCTTATCCGTTCTTGAAGGTTTGAAGCACGTTCCCTAAATTCTGTTATTTTTTCTTTTGATAAACCTAAAATTTTGTTGAGGATCATACCTAAGATTATCATACTAATGGTTATTAGCATGATTTGAAGAATAATTACCACATTTGACATAAAGCTATCACTATATAAGGAAAAACACGCCTTTAATTAAATTTTTTGAAATTTATTTTCAATTTACTTAATGATTTAAATTTTAGTAAAGAACTCATCATTTTAATCATTAGTGCCCATATCTATCTTAAATTGCCATCCAAGAATCCTTTTATATATTTAGAGTAAACAGTCCTCCAACGAGTTGGAATTGACGATGCTATAGCACAACCTAAACGACAATGTTCACAGAAATTATAACTATCATGTCTTTTTTTAATATCCTTTACTTTTTTCGAATAATAGATATTACGTAAGGGATATTTCAAGGTATTAAAACTAGTTATGGGGTGGATTTTGCATGGATAGTGAACATACCCATCATGACTAATAAAAATATAAGCTTCAGCGACATGACAACGCAATGTCTTTTGATGATATGAGGGATAACCTCCGAATCCTCCATTTTCGATTACCTTAATAGAAATAGGATCTGTTAAAATATTTTTATATTGTCTTCTTAATGACCGCATGATATTTGCCCAAATAGGAACATCTGGGATTAAATCATAAATGTTATCGATTTGATAACGATTTCCAGGATAATCTCTTATAATATCCTCACAGGGATATATTTCAATAGAACAATTTAAATTTTCAGCTAATTCACACATATTTTCTAAATATTTTAAATTATCGTTCATTACTACCGTACTGATTATTGGCTTTATATCATATTTATTAGCAAATTTTATGGACTCTATTACTTTATCAAATACTTTAATTCCACGCATTTTATCATGTAATTCCGCCTTAGGGTAATCAAGAGAGAACAGAATATAATCCAAGCCTTCAAATTTATGGTTTTTAAATAATTGCGGTAGTAAATAACCATTAGTAGCTATACCATTCATAAAATCATGAACAACTCCTGTATAGTATATGAGATCTGGAAGATCTTTTCTGAGTGTAGGCTCACCTCCTGTAAATGACAACGCTAGTACACCTAAATCTGCAATTTGGTCAATTAAATGCATAATTTGTTTAGTACTCATATCTTCACCAATAATAGATTTTGGTAAAGAGTGTATTGAACAAAAGGGACATTTCCCATTGCATCGTAGGGTTAGTTCTATTTGGGCGGAGTATGGAACCTTTATACTTGTAAAATTATTTAAAATAAAGTTCTTTATGTATTGAATCCACTTTTTGACTCTCCAATGAGGAATTTATAAGTACACCATTATCTCTTATCTAATTCTCTATTAAAGAAGTTAAGAATATTCAAGATAAAAACCTAACTGAAATGACAAATAAGGCAATGATCGTGATAAAATCAAAGAAGAATTAGACTTCAAGTTAAAAACTAAATAAAAAAATAATTACTAACAAGATTCCAGCTTATTTTACTTATCTGATAAACAAACAATGGTAAGTTTCATACTCATAAATTCTGGATATATATTTCTTATACCTTATTAATTAAATAAAATTAAAAAGAAAAAGAGAAATTCTGCAAGTATTTATTAATAAGTAAATCCACAATTTCTGCAAACATATTTCTTAGCGTATATTTTTACACCGCCCATTTGGTGTAATACTTGACTTTTGTCTTCATGAGTAGCAAAGGAGGTTCCTCCACACTCCGGACAGATCCTTCTGCCCTCTACAGGGGGCTTTTCTTGTAATCTTTCTTCCTCTTTTTGTCTTTCAACAAGCTCAGAAGGTTTTGGAAGACTTACTTCAGAAGTTGCGTCAGGAGCGGTAGTAGATGCGGTTATTGGTGCACTCGATGTAGTAGGTCCTCCTTTTAAAAGTGAATCCAGCTTTCCATTTATTTCTTCTAGTAATTTTAATACTTTTTGTTCAAATTCAGACAAAAATAATTCTCCTCCAATTTTTTTATAATAAAATTGCTTTTTATTAATTAATCTAAGTCTTGTTTTATATATTTAAGTAAATGAATAGAGTACAAATACACCATTAATAAGCATTTTAATTAATGGTTAAAAGTTTCAATAATTTCTTCTAGAATTTTCAAATGATTCAAGGTAATCAAGAATAGATTCCCTTATTTCCACAGCTGGAGCAATGAATTTTGATTTACTGACATAAGAAATGGCATCCCTCCAACTCCAAGTTGGATTTTTCTTTAGCAACCAAGCAACAACCAATCCTCCACTTCGAGAGACACCCATGGAACAATGTATTAAAACTTTTCCATTGTTCTCTAGATGCATTTCGATAAAACCTAAAATCTCATTCAAAAATTCATGCGGAGGATAAGTATTATCAGGAAAGCCTTTATGTAAGTATGAAAATCCTAAAGATGTGGGATTGTAAAGACTTTCTTCCATTAAATTTACAATCGCAGTAATACCGATTTCTTTAAATTTTTTAAAGTTTAATCTTGGCCAATAAGCTCCTATGTATAAATTTGTATAAACTTCATAAATTTGATCCAGTTCAGGAATTAAAATCTACCTTATAGAAATTGATAAAAAAATTTAAGGAAAAAAATGAAGAAAAGAATGTAAAAATTATGGTTTAAAGTTAGATTAAATATGAGGATTTTATTTTAGCTTGACTTCCCTGCGAGTTGTTTATAAATCTCTTTTTGAATGATATATTTCATTATTTCGTCCGTACCTCCCCCTATTCGTGATAACCTAATGTCTCGTAGACACCTCTCAACAGGATATTTATTTGTATAACCAATTCCACCTAAAATCTGTAAGGCATCATCACAAATCTTAAAACTATTAGTGCAAGCAAAAAGTTTAGCCATCGCAGCTAATTTTCCGTCACTCATATTTTGTAGTGCTTTTTGCACTAGCGCTTTCCCCGCTTCATAATTTGTTGCCATTTCCGCAATTTTGAAACTGATTCCTTCAAACTCACTTATAGGTCTATTAAACTGAACACGTTCCCTTGAATAACGAATGGCTTCATCTAATGCTCTTTTTGCGACACTAATTGCTTGTAAAGCCATAGATACTCGCTCTGGACCAAGAAATTGCTGCATACTTGATATAGCTTCAGTCCTTCTTTTTCTGGTACCTTCGGTGGATGGTTTAGGTTCTCTATAAAAAAGTTCATTTTCTTTCGGGATTCTGACATTGTTGAATTTTAGGTGTCCAAGGTGGAGTCCATGAAGACCCATCATCGAATATTCTTCAATAACTTCAAAACCTTCCCAATCCGACTGAACTATAAAAGCACCATTTCGGGCATACACAACAAGAGTGTCAGCTACACTCCCATTAGTAATAAACCGTTTCTCTCCATTTAATATAAACTCTTCATTTTTTTCATCTTTTTCATAAATAGTTTTCATCCTCGAGAGATCGCTGCCTGCATCTGGTTCGGTAAAGCAAAAGCAGCCTATTTTTTCTCCTTTTACTAGAGGATCGATATATTTTCGAAGTAATTTTGTTTTCCCAAAGGCCCGTATTAACCATGCTGGATATGTTGATGCTCCTCGGCTCATATCCATAGGGTAACTTTGATAACAAAGAGCTTCAGTCATTAGAAGTTCTTGAGTAGCATTACCACCCCGACCTCCAAATTCTTTCGGATAGGAAACCCCTATTAAACCATGTTTTCCTAGTGGTCGGATTACATCCCAGATATCCATTTTTCCTTGTTCAACTTCATCAACATGAGGTGCAACCTCATTTAGAATTATTCTATCAATTTCTTCCTTGAAAGCTAAATCCTCATCCTTTAAATTAACTATTATACTTTCCATTTTAACCATTTCTTATAATTATTCCGAATTAATTTTATTTTGGGTCTATTAGACATATTTTCATAAAATTAAAAATATTTTCAGAATATTTGAATCTTAAATTATAAAATTCTCAAATTGATTAAATTATGTTTGATAAATCTAATTGCTTTAATTGCAATGTCGAATGCCTAACTAGATGTCAATGGATGGATATTGATAAAGAAACAGCAAGAAAAGAAATGGAGAAAATGATTAAAGGTGAAGATTCTTTTGTTTTAAAAGAATGCGTTACCTGTTTCGCGTGTGATGAGTATTGCCCGCATGACTCACACCCATTTGATCTAAAAACAGAATTACAGGAAAAATTCAATACTTTTAATATTCCTGCTCAGATGTTGGAAGCAACAATAACGAGATATAAACCTCATGATGAATTAAGGCTAAAAGATATTGATCTTGGGAAACCTGTGTTAAATAAATGCGCCTTTCCACGAACAAATGCAAAGAATATGGAGGGAAAATTATTTGAAAACCTGCAATATGTTAGTGGACTTTCATATTTTTGTAATTTATTATATCATCATGTTGCAAAGGATTCGGTTATCAAAGAAAGGGCCCCAATTATCTTAGAAAACATAAAAAAGCAAGGAATTAAGGAAATGATTTGCTTCCATGACGAGTGTTACGGTTTTTATACTTCTTATTGTAAACGAAATAATATAGAACTACCTGAAGGGTTCAAACCAATTCATCTCTTTGAATATCTTTATGAATATCTCAAGGATCATGAGTCAGAAATAAATAAATTGAATATGAAAATAGCTTATCAACGTAGTTGCTCTAATAGGTTTATTCCCGAAATAGAAAAATATGTTGATAATATCTGTGATCTTATAGGTGTGGAAAGAGTTAAAAGGACTTATGATAGAGAGAATGCACTGTGTTGCACAGCGCCATTTGCTACATTTGGTAAAGCTAATTTAAGAACACCAACTCAGGATAAAAATATTCAAGATATGATTGATCATGGTGCCGAAGCATGCATATTTGTTTGTCCAATGTGTCAAGAAACAATGGGATCCAAAATACAGAGAAAAGGATTAAAATTATATTTATTAAGTGATTTATGCAGAATCGCTCTAGGTGAGGAATTAGATTATTAAAATAGTATAGAATGAGAAAAATTAAAAAAATATTATATTTTTATCTTATTTTTATTCATATATTTTTCCAGCCCTACCTTTAGGGAGACTTTCACCTAACGCTTCCCTTACTAGATTGCTTAAAAAATAAGGTTCAAGACCTTCTGCTTGAGCCTTGCTCCTTAAGTATAGACAACAGAAAGGACAAAGAAACACCATTGCTTCTGCTCCAGCATTCTTAGCATCAGCAATGTTCATTTTCCAATATTTATCATTAGGAGAAATAACAGCTGTGCAACAGAGCGCTCCTTCTCGGTCATACTTTCTGTCTACTCGTTCAACACCCAATAATTCAAATAGCTCATCTAGCATTTTATCTTTTTTCCTAAAAGCATCCATTCCTATACGAGATGCACACGGTTGTTGGTATGCTATTTTTATATCTAGTTTCTTTATTTTATCGAGATTTTCTTTTACATAATCCCGAAGATATTCGATTATATGGATATATCTAAAGGGAATTTCCACTCCAAAATCTTTTGCGTAATGGTCTAACATCATAAAGCAATCGTCATGAAAACAAATCAGGTAATTGTCGTCTGGAACCACCTTTGCAAGGTTATCAATGAATTTCTGAGCATTATCTCTTACCATACTTGGTATGCCTCCATGATATCCGCCAATTTGACAGAAATAATCTCCTCCTTGAAGAAGAGTTAATCCTTCGAATAATTGCCCTTCAATCGCTCCCACAATCATATTAACGGTACAAAGATTCATTATAGGTTTATCAGAGTCTCCCTTTTTTACTGAGGAAGGCATAGCATTAGCTCCTCTCATCTGAATGGCAGCGCGTTCACCCCCGATAAAGGTTCCTGTTTCTTCCATTCTCCTACTAATGAGATCAAAGGGATCTGCTTCATGTGGGCAATACTGAGTGCAAGCACAGCAGGTGATACATTCTGAAGTAATTGTAGACGGTTCACCTCTTATTAATTTCTCGAATTCTTCTTTTGCTTTTTGCTCTGGATAGTCCATATAATAACATTTTGTTAAACAGGCTATTCCGCATGTATCCCTATTACATTTTTCTTCTAAAAACATTTTTTTCCTCCTTTTTCTAATTTTTATATTTTTATTTTTTAATTAATTTCCATTTTTACAACAATTCATTTAATAAATTCACTAAATCTAAGACTTGGATATCATAATTATGTTCTTTTATGGCATCTGTGAAATTATTTTCGCAGAACGGACAAGTAGTTATCAATATTTCTGCCCCTCTATCTAATGCTTCTTCAATGCGATTGCTCGCCATTTCCAGAGCCCATTCAGAAAATCCGGATTTGACACCTCCTCCAGCACCGCAACATGTTGCATCACCTTTAATTTTGTGCATTTCCTTAAACTCTATCCCAGGAATTCTCTTAATAATTTCTCTTGGTTCATCATACAGCCCAGCATGGCGACCGAGATGGCATGGATCGTGATATGTTACTATTTTTGTTCCATTTAAATCCTTTTTGAATTCAATTTTATTTTCATCCAAGAGCCTTTTGATGTATTCTGAAATATGAAGTACTTCAAATGGCAATTTATCTTCCGAAATTTCATCGTAAAAAATTCTTGAGTAATCTTCCTTGATGGTTCTATAACAGCCCGCACAAGAAGTAACAATGGTTTTGATATTTTTACTTTTAAACAGTTCAATATTATGTTTGGCTTGGGTTATTGCAATTTCCCTTTGCCCTGTTCTAAGTAGTGGTGATCCACAGCACCATTCCTCTCGAAATATGGCAAATTTGACGCCAATTTTCTTGAGAACTTCAAAAGTATTTTTAGCTAATTCTTCTTCACGATAGGATGATGTACACCCTACAAAATATCCAATTTCCGGATCTTCGGGATTTTTAAAATCATCAAGGAGCCAAGATAATCTATCTGTATGTTTTTCAAAATAAGGATTATGTTCTTTACTAGTATGATTTCCGAAATTAATAGTTTTTTCTGAACAAAATCCATTTTTGAATGCTTCAGCCCGTGCTAATTCAATTATATCTACTGCAAATTCCGGTCCAAGTTTTCGACTCAAGAGTTTACAGTTCTCGCCACAGTTTCCACATGTCGTACAAGCATATAGAATCTTACTCATATAGTCACTCCATTCGAGTTCATTAGACATTAACCCGCAGATTAACCACAGACGTCCCCCCGCACTGAAAGATTCAAACCTGAACTTTTTATAACTCGGGCAGTTGATAGTTATATAATCCCCTGTAAACTTGCAGTATCCACATCTAAAGCACCTGTGTATTATTTGTTCATAATATTTCAATCCTAACTCTTCTCGACTTTTTTGATTTGATAACATTTTTTACACCTCCCAATTTCCTGGGTTCATTATCCCATTTGGATCTATAAGATTTCGAACTCGTTTAAATAATCCCTTATAATGCGGATCTGCTTTTTTCATAGTGAGTTTTTGGCCTATTAATTCTGTTTTCCAGGGAATTCCGCCTATCTCCAAAATCATTTTGTTTGTTTCTTCTAATCCTTCTCTAGCATTTTTCATATCAGCGGGATCTGCCCGATTAAATGGGAATGTTACAGAAAACATGACCGCATGACCACTTCCTATTATTCTGCATAATAACGATGGTACTAACCCATATTTCTTCGATATTATTACTCCTTTTTCGATTGCCTCAGGAATTTTTTCTAATGGAATAAATGACCCTACATATTCGAAACCCCCTCCCTTTCTCCAGTCTGCTGCAAACGCAGCTGTATATTGAGGATGATCCATTAAATATGTCCTTGTTTGACCCATTATTGGGGCTACTTGAATATTCTTTTCTTTAAATATCTTTTCTATTGTAGATCTTTTTAAATCCATTTCTTCTTTTGAGTTTCCTGTTATATATACCATAAGTGCACAAAAATTTTTCATATTACTAGGTGTATGGGAATGTCCTATCATAAGATCTTCCGCGAATTCTGTAAAAGTTATTTTAGACATTAGATCTGGGAGCCCATCAAAATCTTGAGTTAATCCAAAGATTATATCTCGTTCTTTTGGTTTTGGATATAATTTTATGGATACTTTTGTAATAATTCCCATAGTACCGAAGCTACTTGTGAATAAACCAATTAAATCTGGAATTGGCGCTTTTGAAAACCAATATTCTGAAATTGCACACGATCCAAGTTTGGTTATTTCTCCTGTGGGTAGCACAACTTCCAAGCCATTAATCATGCTTGCATGATGTCCATATTTTTGAGAGAGAGAACCTGATCCATGAATTAATACATTCCCTGCAACTGTTGCTGATGTTGGTGCATCAGGAACCGGAGCTTGTAAATTTGGATGATGTTCTTTCAAATATGATACCAGAGATCCTGTGGTTACACCCGCTTCTAAAACTGCATATCGTCCCAAACTATTAATTTCTAGAATTTTATCCATTCTTTTCATATCCATAACAATTCCTTTATGAACAGGAAGGATCAATCCACTTAAAGTAAGCCCTCCTCCCATAGGAATTAGAGGGATTATTTCTTTATTTGCTAGTTTTACAATTTGTTGTACTTCCTCAACAGTTTTCGGCATCACTACAAAATCCACAGGACGAGGTTCAGAAGCTCCAGGATCTTGCGAATATATGAAAAGATCTTCTGGTTTATTTGAGGCAAAGTCTTTTCCGACAATATCTTCTAACTCACTTAAAATACGTTCTTTATTCATTTAAATCATTCTGAAATTTTGGTTCAATATTGAATATATATTCAATTATCTCTAAATATATTTAAAATTAATTATTTATAGATGGATTAGAGAGTTGTATTAATATAAAAGAGTTTTTATTTAAGCTTCTATCAAGTCTCGACTAGCGATTATATTCACATCCAATCCTAATACCTTTTTTAATAAAACATCTCCCATTTTTATTGGAGCTTTAACCACTGTCTTGGCGATTTCCTTTAGAGTATCCTGAAGTTTCTCTTTAGGGATAGGTGTGTCTGATCTTACTGGTACCAATGGAAGGAACCCATTTTTTACTCTCATTGTAGTAGTAAGAATTCGTTTAGGTGCTATAAATTCTTCTTTAACATATTCTTCTCCCCTCTTACATGAATGACCTTCAATAACTAGCTCTCCATTAACGTTTTCAACATGAACAAGGCAACCTGTCGGACATATTATACAACGGATCTCTTTAGAGCCTTCTGGAATCTCTGATGCTGACATTTTTTTACCTCCAAGATTGATCTTCTTCAATTAATACTTCTGGACGAGGCACAACCTCTATTAAAATATTCTTACACTCAGAATCTATATTTAATTCCTTCAAATTTAATTTTATTTCAATCATTTCGCTTGGAATGACATATCTCCTTTTTTTTTTATATATAATTCTATTCTTGTCATCTTTAAATTGAATCAAAAGCCTTCTATCGGGTCTTTTAACCCTAAAGGTAAATATAACATCTTTTGATAAATCAGATGGATTAATCAAATCTGGTTTGACGTAATTTACATTTTCACCAGCACTGCATATTATTTTTGTTTTCTTCTCAATTTTTTCCCCAAATCTATTATTGATATACTCAACAGCATTTAAACCAGCTCTTTTTGCCTCTGCGGTTACTAGATCTACCAAATCGTGTACTTGCAATACATTACCACATGCAAATATTCCCTCTATCGTAATTTCTAACTTATTATCGACGACGGGACCACCCATTTCCGAGATTTCAGCTCCAACTTCTCTTGTTAATTCATTTTCTGGTATTAACCCAACTGATAACAGTAATGTATCACATTCAATAAATTTCTCAGAGCCTATGACTCTATCAAAATTCCTATCCACTTTAGATATCGTAACCCCTTGAACTCTATCTTTACCATGAATTTTAGTAACGGTATAACTTGTTATAAGTGGAATTCCATAATCTTCTAAACATTGTACTTGATTTCTTATTAATCCACTTACATAAGGCTGAATCTCAACCACTGCCTTAACATGGCATCCTTCCCATGTTAAGCGTCGTGCCATAATCATACCAATATCTCCACTTCCTAAAATGACATAAGTTCTACCAGGTAAATAACCTTCAATATTCACAAATCTTTGGGCTTGTCCTGCCGTATATATTCCAGCAGGTCGAAAGCCAGGTATGTTGATAGCACCCCTAGTTCTTTCACGACATCCCATTGCAAGGATTATTGCTTTTGCATTAACTTCAATAAGTCCTTCTTTGTTGTTTACTGCATAAATTACTTTATCTGAAGTAATTTCAATTACCATAGTATCTAATTTATAAGCGACATCTAGTTCCATAGCTTGATTGATAAATCTTTGAACATATTCAGGTCCAGTCAATTCTTCTTTAAACTCATGGAGACCAAATCCGTTGTGAATGCATTGGAGAGTAATTCCTCCTAATTCTTTATCTCTTTCTAATATTAACACATTCAAACCTGCTTTTTTAACAACAATAGCAGCAGCTAAACCCGCAGAACCTCCACCAATTACAGCAACATCAACGTCATATCTGTTCATTATCTGCTGATACCTCCAGAAATATCTTTTAACACGATATTTTTTGTTCTTCCGATTAATATATTTGTATCTTCTCCTCTTTTAGTAATTTCCTCATATGGTTTATTAAGTTCCCTTGAAAGAATTTCGATAACACGAGGACGACAGAAACCTCCCTGACATCTACCCATCCCAGGTCTACATCGAAACTTAATTCCATCAACAGTATTAGCACCAACTGGGGCATGGATAGCATCAATAATTTCTTTTTCCGATATTGTTTCACAGCGGCATATTATTCTGCCCCATCTAGGGTCTTCTTGAATTTTTTTATCCAGTTCTTCCTTAGTGAAATCTTTGAATCGCTTAGGTTTCGGACGAATTGGGTTATAATCGTCTTTTACATTTAATTCAACGCCTAATAATTCAAGGAATTCAACAACCTTCTCAGCAATGGCAAAAGTTGCTGTTAATCCAGGAGAAAGAATACCTGCGACATTTATAAAACCATAAATATCAGTATTGTCTATGATAAAATCATAAGTATCTGGGACAGCTCTCAAACCAGCAAAATTTCTAATTGAACTTCTTAAAGGAAGATTCGGTACTAATTTTCTTCCACCATCTAAAATTTCTCTTAAACCAGCTATAGTGGTCGAAGTATCTTCACTATCAGTAATATTTTGCGCATTCGGCCCAGCAAAAGTATTCCCGTGCAATGTAGGACAAACTAAAATTCCTTTCGAAACTTTAGTTGGCATTGGGAAGAGAATCTTATTAAGATGGATAGCATTTCTGTCGAATAGCACGTATTCTCCTTTTCTTGGCAGTATACTGAAATAATCTAAACCCAACATTTTGGAAATCTTTGCAGCATGGAGTCCTGCAGCATTAATAAGATTTTTTGCTTGAAATTCTCCTTGATATGTCCTTACAGTAAACATATAATCTTGATGCTTGATTTTAACAACTTCATGGTTCCTAAAAAACTTCACTCCATTATTGGCAGCATTTTCTGCCAATGCAAATGTTAATTCGTATGGACTAACAAGACCTGCAGTGGGAGCATATAAAACGCCCACAACATCATCCGTTAAGTTTGGTTCCAATTCTTTTATCTTTTTCTTATCCAAAATCAGTTCTAAACCGGGAATACCATCTTCAGTGCCTTTTTTTCTTTCTTCTTCTAATTTTTTGATCTGATCATCTTCCAGAGCAACTACAAATGAACCGATCCTTTCAAATGGAAAATTTAATTCTTTTTTGGCTTGAGTATACAATTTATTTCCTTTGATGCATAGATATCGTTTAATATACTCTCTCTCAGCTGCGTAACCTGCATGAACCACACCTGAATTTGCTTTAGTTGTACCAGAAGCGATTTCAGCCTCCTTTTCTATTACACATATACTTAAGTCATACTTTGAAAGTGTACGAGCTATACAACATCCGGTAACTCCACCACCTATAATTATGACATCATATATCAAATACTTGATACCCTTTTAATTGAAGTTTTTTTTGAATTACTGTTTTAAGTTACAAAATCTAATTTTGAAATATTTAAATATCTTTTAAATTTATTAATGGGAAATAGTTGATAATTTTTTTAAAGAGTAGGAATTCCCTTCCATTTAAATAAGATAAATTGATAGAAACCAAATTAGATTAAAAATAATAGCTGAGATTATCAATATTTTTGTTATCGGATTAAATATCGCATTTTTTAATGATCGCGTAAGTTTCAATTCATTTTCATTACCAAGTATATTTTCAACTTGTTTATAATTAGGATTCATTTCCTTTTTCAAGTGAATTGAGCCTAAAAAACCGGGATTTGATATTTTTTTGATTAAGTAATCTAAATTATTTGAGGGAACAAAATTATTCTTGAAAATTGAATTATAATCTCTTGGATTATCAAGATTACTTGGTTGATCTGATAATTCTTTGTTTTTAATATTTTTTTTATTGTTTTCTATTTCTTTCATACTTTTTTCATTAATATCAAATCTAAATTATCTTAAATTTTTTATGGTTATGAAAAGAAAATTCATAATATTCGAAATAACAGGATAAAGATATGTTAAATTAATAGGAGTCTATAAAGTCTATTTCGAATTATCTTCTAATGAATCCCTAATTGTATGTTCAAAAGTATCGAAGAGTCCAACATTAGAATCCCATTTCTTTAAAGTTTCTTCAGGATACATCTCAAAGAACTTTTCGGAAATATTTCTTAATTCATTAAATACTTTCTTAGCTTTTATTTTGTTAGAAGAACTCGCAACAAAAATAAATTTATTTCTTTTAACTATTGAAAAACGAATTTGGCTTAATTCAAAATTAGACATCCCTTCCTCAGTTAGTTTTTCAGCAAAAGTATTTAAAGCACTCATAAGGGCTCCAAACAATTGAGGGTTAACTCTCGGATCAATTACTCGACTATAAACTGTTGTACCACTTACTGTTAAAATCCATAAATCTCTTAACACTTTCACCATATTAATTCCTTAACTAAAGGATTGTTTTTAATTAATAATAATGTTTCTTATTAAGATAACTATTGATTAATTTTTAAATTATTTTTCGAAATAATAAAATATAACTAAAATTGTCTAAGAAAATATAGTAAGGTATTAAACTACGTCTTAACCAATTGATATGAATTATAATAAAATTTCTGATGAATTACTCGAAAAATTCAAACAAATTGTTGGAGAAAATTCTTTCTTTAACCGATATGAAGTTAGATTTACTTATGCTTTTGGGGGTTCGATTTTTAATAAGGATTGGGTTCCAGATCTGATTTTAATACCTCAGAATTCAAAACAGATCTCTGAAATCTTAGAATTAGCTAATGATAATAAGATTGCAGTTACACCTCGAGGCAGTGGAACGAGCTTATCATCAGGTTCATCAACCCCTTATGGTGGTATAGTATTAGATTTAAGTCAAATGAATAGAATACTTACTATTGATATCGTAAATAATTTAGTAGAAGTTGAACCTGGAGTTATATGTGACGAACTGAATGAAATTTTAAAACCGCATGAATATTTTTTTCCTCCAGATCCAGGTTCAAGCTCAGTTTGTACCATAGGTGGAATGGTTGCCAGCAATGCTGGAGGAATTCAGGCTTTTAAATATGGCGTCACAAAAAATTATGTTTTATATTTAGAAGTTGTTTTACCTAATGGGAAAATTCTTAATTTAGGATCAAAAGTACTTAAATCTGTTTCTTCTTATAATTTGAAGGATTTATTTATAGGTTCTGAAGGAACTTTGGGAATCATAACAAAAATAGGTTTGAGAATTCGACCTTTACCTAAAACCAGAAAATTAGGTTTTTTTATCTTTGAAAATGTTGATGATTTAAGAGATGCTGTTATTGAAATAAGAAAACATGGTATTGTACCAAATCTATTGGAATTCATGGATAAGCTTATGTTGAAAGCCGTATCTGATTTTCTGGGTGGAGATTATTTGGATTTCCCAAATGGGTATGTATTATTAGCTGAAGTAGATGGAGATACTATTAGGGAAGTTGAGGAAAATTTCTCAACTATGTTGGATCTAATTCTCCAAAAAAATCCTAATTTCTTCAAAATTGCTAAAACGGAAAAGGAAAGAGAAAGATTGATACTTGCCAGGAAATCGAATCTTCCAGCCCTATCAAGAATAAGACCAAACACTTGTGTTGAAGATTGTACAATACAAATTTCAGACTTTTCAGATGTTATAAAGAAAATAGAAGAAATTCCTAAAGCCATTAACGCTAAGAATTTATTGGTCGCAACTATATGTCACATGGAAGGAAATTTACACCCTACTTTTTTGTTTAACGAGAATGATGTAGAAGATATAAAAGATTTTGAAAATGCTGTTGATTACTTGTATAAAGAAATAATAATTCCTGTTGGGGGAACAATAACTGGAGAACATGGAATAGGAAAGGTGAAAACCGTGTATCTTGAATCGGAGCATGGAATAGACGTTGTTAAACTAATGAATGAAATTAAGGAGCTCTTTGATCCTCAACGAATCCTAAATCCTGGAATAGGTAAAGGAGATGAACGTATATTAAAAAAAATGAATCAAAAACGAAATCTTAAAAACAAATCTGATGAATTATTAGAATTACAATGTATGCGATGCGGATTTTGTATAATTAAATGCCCATCAAGGATTCATTTTCTAATCGAACCGTACAGTCCGAGAGGTAGACTAAGTATTCTAAATGGATTAGTTCATGGTGAATTGGAATTAAATGATTTTATAACAGAAATTCTACAAACTTGTACCTTATGTGCTCTCTGTGATACCATATGCCCTGCAGGGGTGAGCACATCTGAAATATTTGAAAAAGCTAGGGAAATTATTCATCATTCAGAGGGTAAATAATGAAGTTTGATTATGGTGCACGAGGTTTAGATTTAACTCTTGATCCATCATGGAATGTTTCAGTACTAAAACCGAATGAACAGAAAGGGTTGATAGATCCGATAAAAAAAATCAGAGAAGCTATCAAAAATCCTCTTGAAAGTAAATCACTAAAAGATATATTAAAATTCAAGAAGGTTCTGAACAGGATCTGCATTGTGGTATCAGACTCAACTAGACCTGTACCTTCTCACCTTATCTTGGAAGCTTTAATCAAAGAATTAAACGAATACGGGATCCAAGACAATCAAATCTTAATTTTAATAGCAACTGGTTTACATAGACGCTCTAAAGAAGATGAATTAGATAGAATTTTAGGAAGCGACTTAAAAAATAGACTAAAAACTATCGATCATGTAGCTACGGATAAAAATTCACTTAATTATTTAGGAGATACACAAGATAATATCCCAATATATATTAACAAACATTATTTAGAAAGTGATTTAAAAATAGTAACGGGTTATGTCGAACCTCATTTCTTTTTTGGCTTTAGTGGAGGAAGGAAAGCAATTGTTCCGGGTATCGCGGGTGAGGAAACTATTCGAGCAAATCATTCTGCTAAGAATATAGCATCCCAATATTCGCGTTTTGGTGTGTATAAAGACAATTTAATGCATAGAAATGCTATTGAAATTGCTAAATTAGTGGAAGTGGATTTTGCAATAAATGTTTGCATAAATGAAAAACATGAAATTGTAGAAGTAGCAGCAGGAGATATTGAAAAAATCCATGAAAAGCTGGTAGGTTACCAACAAAAATATATTTTTGAAGAAATAAAAGACCCATATGACATCGTAGTATGCGGAAATGGAGGATATCCATTAGACTTAAACTTGTACCAAGCAGTTAAAAGTATGGCTATAGGTGAAATGGCTGTAAAAAAAGGGGGCACTATTATCTCTGTAAATGAATGTGCTGATGGTATTGGTCAAGAAAGTTTTAAGAAATTAATTTTCTCAGGAATGAGTCCAAATGTACTTTATGATAAAATTATGAAGAGAGAAATCACAACACCAGACCAATGGGAAATCCAAATATTGTCTCGAATTCTTATGAAAGCAGAAATTGTTGTAGTATCTAGCTTAAATGAAAAGGAAATAGGAAATATAGGCTTAAAATACGCAAAAACAATAGAGGAGGGGATAAGGATCTCGTTAGAAAAAGCAATTCAAAATGCTAAAATTTTAATTCTTCCTAAGGGTCCTCAAATTCTTCCTATCTTAAAATAAATCAAATGAGCTTGTTTATGCGACTTAAATAGTATATTAAATGAGATCAAGATCTAGGTTTACTACTAAAAAATTTATCTTTTCTGTTAATTTTTTATATGAAGATTTTTATTATTTTATAAAGCTTTAAACTCTGATTCGACCACGAATCAACACTTATAAGAATATATTCAGTCGCCAAATACCCCTAATATGGATTAGCCTCATTAAGGGTAATTAATTAGCAAATTAGCCAAATGAGTTAAAGAAATGAAAGAAGCAAAAAATCCAGTAAAGTTTAGGAATTTAATAGTTACTAGCTACACAAGCATAACCCTAAATTTATTTTGCTTTGTATTAGGAATATTATATATCTTAAATCCTGTGTATTCAATGTTATGGGATATATATGGAGTAATCTTAGCTATTACTATATTTGAAAACTTACTATATATTTATTTCATTCTTCATAAAAAAAATAAATTAAGAGTTAAAACACAGTATATCAGCTATGGATATCTACTTTTCATTATCATTGCTATACCCTGTATAATGGGGGGAAATTTACTTTTATCATCAATTTATTCAAATAAATTAGTTGATACAATTGGGGCTTATATGCTAGTCTATGTTAGTTATTTTGGAATCTTAACCTATGGCTTTTCTTTTGCTATATATAATATCTTAACTTTGAGGAAAATTGATTGGTCCCTCCATAAGTACACATTCTTTACAATATATACAAAAAAATTTATCAGAGCTAAAAGAATTTCAAGAAAAATCTTGGTTATAATTTCAAGAATTACTTTCATAATAGGAATAATATTTGCCATTGTGATTATTTTTGGTTCTTTTGAAGTAGTTACAACCTTCATAGCAATTATATCGGGTCAATTTGGTGTTTTTTTTTCAATTATTTTCCTCGCAAATACAATTTTACTTTTAAAATTAAAGCGTCATAAAAGAATTAATAAGAAATATTACAGGACAGCAATTTTAGGCTTTTTTGTTTCAGGTTGTTTATTAATGCCTCTGTTTATGACTAATTTTACTGTAATAAACGCAAAAAGATCATTTGCAACTGCATTTGGTGATGATTGGAATAATAGAATTCCTTCCTCAACAGATCAATATTTCTTAAGAACCCCATTTTCCCTTACGAGTTATTTTCTTGGATCAAAACCAAAAGAGTGCAAAATTGAAAAGAATACATTATTCTATGAGGAGGAGGGAATAAGACTTTATTTTGATGCATACATGCCATTAAATGGAAGAGCTGGTCTTCCAGGTGAAAATTCCACTTTAATCAGAATTCATGGAGGTGGTTGGGTTTCTGGTGATAAAGGAATGATGAATATGATGCAGATGAATAAATACTTCGCTGCTCAAGGATATATTGTATTTGATATTCAATATGGTCTTGATACCAATCCATTATATGAATTAGATCCTCTAACTCCTGATTACAAAAAGGGAGATTTTAATATTGATGATATGATGCGCCATATTGGAGCCTTTACAAACTATCTTTCCATCCATGCAGATGAATATGGTGCTAATCTAGACTCTGTATTTGTAAGTGGAGGTTCTGCAGGAGGACATCTCGCAAGTGCTGTAGCGTTAGCAATTTCAAGTGGTAATTATACAGATATTTTTAGCAACAATTTAACAATAAAAGGTATAGTTCCATTCTACCCTGCGAATGGTCAAATGGTATTTTTTGGAATTAGTGGGAGTGCTGTATTTACAAATCCAGAAATCCTTATTGACCAAAATAGCCCACCATGCTTAATTTTTCAAGGAACTCATGATATTTTAAATTATTTTAGTATATCGGAAAATATAAGAAATACTTACTTAGCTAAAGGAAATAGAGAATGTGCAATCTTATGGATGCCAATGGGAGGTCATGCTTCCGATTTTTACTTTTCTGGCTATTATAACCAAATTTTTCTTTATTTTATGGAAAGATTTTTGTATCTCTACCACTAAATTACGATTACGTTCTTTAAGCTAAATGACTGATTTTTTTTCTACCCATTAAAAATTGCTTATATTTTATAATCCCACTAAAATCCCCTAAGACTTGTTTGTACGGGGACATATCACAAGTTTGTATAAAAAAGCTTATATATACATGACTAACTTATAATTCAATATCAATAATAGTATCAAAATAAGATCATACTTATGTTTTATAATTGATAGAATTTTATACATAAATGATCTCACAGATATTGAAACAATTACAAAATTGTAGCAAAAAGATCACTCACAGATCACGCTAACAGTTGAAAAAAAATTGCAGATGTGAACTAAAATGAGTTATAAAGACAGACTACGTTCAACAAAGGTTAATTCTGAAGAAGATAGCTGTAGTTCAGATGCTCTATGTTGCGATAATCCTTGTATTGAGCCACAAGATGGGGATGCTGTTTGTACAAACTGCGGTATGATTCTTGGACGCAATCTTGTTGGAAATGAAAGACGCGCATATACCGTAGAAGAGGTAAACAAACGAAGGCGGACAGAACCTCGATGGAGGGAATTTGGACCAAGAACGATGTTACCCAATTCTAAGATAGACTCAAAAGGAAGACTTATTAATGCACGAGGTAAAACGCTCTTCTCAAGATTATCAAAGATCCAGAACTCGTTAATTTCTAGCATTGAAAGAAACTTTTGGGAAGCGAAGCCCAAACTTAAAATGTTAACATCAAAAATGAATATCCCAGAATATATTAAAGAAACTGCTTGGAAAATATATTCAGTGGTAGCAAAGAAGAAATTAACAATGGGAAGATCAATTGATGGTTTTATTGCGGCTTCATTATATGCTGCAATTCGCGTTCATGAATTTCCACGATTACTTGAGGAAGTATGTGAAGCATCAATGACCCCAAGAAGAACAGTTCACCGTTCTTTAGGTATGGTTGTAAAAGAAGTACTCCCTGAGTTGAATCTCAAATATAAACCAATCACCGCCGAACAATTAGTATTTAGATTCGGAAACGACCTTGGTTTACCTATGGAAACCCAGAAAAAAGCTATTAATATGCTTGTTGAGGCTTCTAAAAACGGATTATTACGTACGGGTAAAGATCCAAAAGGGTTAGCCGCAAGTGTCATTTATATGGCAGCTAAAGCGGGAAATCACCGAAAAACGCAAGCTGAAGTTTCGGAAGTAGCTAAAGTTACAGAAGTAACATTACGCTCACGATCCAAACAGATAAAAAGTAAGCTTCAATAATATGATTTCACTATTCTGAACATACTGTTTATTTTTTTTATTTTTTTTTATATTTTTTGCCTTTAAACCTTTTATTTTTTTAAATCAAAGATAGGATTTTTTTCTACTTTAAGTGTCAAAATATGGATTTACTTGACATTATAATAGGATCTATATTTTATTTTAACACTTTATATTTATAACGGTGGAAAAGGAGGAACTTCAAAATCCTTCCATTCGTCCTTTATTAGATAATCGCACCAATGGGAAGGGATTTTTGAATAATCCCTATGTTTTTCAAGCCCTCTCCCAAAAGCTCTAATATTTTTTCTTGGGGTTCTTAAATCATTAGGGGTGGGATAAAAATAAGCTCCAAATCCACCATTTTTTGTACCGAGATTTCTTATCATATGCCATACTTCTCGTTCTACTTCTTCAGGTGTGCCTAGAGTATAGATAGATTGAATATTAACACACGCCCAAAACATTATTTTACCACGATAAGGATTCAGATCGGGGTATCCACTCATTTTTGGACTATCAAGCTCAATAGCATCAAGGCCCCATTCTATTAAAACAGGCAATAATGGATCATTTTTCCGCAACAATGATGATGTACATCCACTCCAAGAGCATGAGCTTCGTCAATAATATATTTATAAGAAGATTCATAGTGTTTTTTGAACATTTTTGGACCAAAAAACGGTCCTTTTTGCTCTCCTAAGTCATCTACTAACCAGATTCCGTCAGAATTTAAACCATATTTAAAAGAAGCTTTTATCAACTTAACATGATAATCTGCTACTAGTTCTAGCGCTTGTTTAAGTTCTTGTGGATGATTTTTATGATCAATTAAATATGTATTAAAACCTCTCATAGCAGCTACAACCTGAGATGGTCCGAATGTTGGCAATATTATCATCAGGTAATGATCCTCATTAACGTTATTTTTTAGTTTAAAAGCGAATTCAAATCTGGTTTTATCATCTGCATCTGGGGTATATTTTTCCATATAATCATCATAATTTTCCCAATCTAACAATATAGCTCTTCCTGGATGCCCCATATTTTGATCATTTCCTTTCATGTTCCATATACAACCCCATTCATCAATTTCTTCATGTGGAATTTTTCTCCACTTTGTTCCTTCGAATTCTGGATTTCTATTTGCCCAATCTGGTCTATCCCATTCATAAACGTCTCTAACATGAGGAAATAATCCTTCTTCTCCTTCATTCCACCCGGGTTTCTAGTTCTTAGAGTAGGTGATAGGTAAGGGTAAAATATCTCCTGCTATTAGATTAAAAACAGGTACTTTAACAGGATTATTGAAGCGGATTGCTGCATTGACATGCTCTTTTGAATTCATTATATGTCGAATAGTAGATGCTATACCGTAGAAAATAATATTACTTTTCATATAAACCTATAGTTAAAAATAATATTCTCATCATAAAAGCTAATTTACTTACAGAAAAGGTAAAAAATTTTAATTTTGTTTTTTTATTTTTATATTTTTTAGATCTTAACCTTTTTATTATCTTAAATCAAATATAGATTATTATTAACTTAATTTTGAATCTATGGATTTTTTAGACATTTTAGTAGGGATCTTAGGAATTTTAATAGGGTATGGTTTAGGATCAATTAATCCTAGTTATTTTTTAGGAAAATTAAAAGGAATTGACATACGAGAAGAAGGAACGGGGAATGCAGGTACTTCAAATCTCACACTTGTTTTAGGTTTTCATTATGGGCTTCTAGCAGCATGTTATGACACATTAAAGGGCATAGCTGCTATTTTTATAGCACTTGGAATTGGTGCTGATTTTGTTTTTGCTCATATCAGCGGAATGGCCGCGGTTGTGGGACACATTTTTCCTTTTTATATGCACTTTCGAGGGGGTCAAGGAATAGCAACAGCTACAGGATTAATGCTTCTTTATATGTTTACTCAATATTTTATTACTCTTGAGTTCTTTTACTTTATGTTATTTCTAGGGTCTATATATGCAATATTTTATCTAGCATCTAGAAAATCATCTAAAAAATCTATGCCAATGGTGTTCCCTTTACCAGTTTATGGGTATATGATTTATTTACATTATCCAGATAATCCTTATAATATCTTTTCTTGGATAATTCTTGCTTTTCTTATCTCATTTGGTATTTATACTGCAATTACATTAAAATTATTTAAGATAGAGAATGAGAACTTTAAATCTAGTTGGTGGAGGGTAGCGATAAGACCGGTTACTCTTCTGTTTCTGCTATTTTATTTTGTATATTCTAGGACAGTAGCTCTTACTTTAATAGGTATTGTGAGCTTATGTTTTATTGGTCTAGATCTCTTTAGATTTCTTCATAAACAAACAAATGTATTATTAACAGAAAAAACTAAGGCAATTTTTAGAAAGGGAGAAGAAAAGAAATTTTCATCAATGACAATATTTATAATTTCTACTTTTATAATTATATTGTTATTTGAGATTGAGATAGCAATAACTGCGTTAGTTTTTCTCACATTTGGTGATATGTTTGCTAAAATATTTGGGCTGGCGTTTGGACAACATAAATTTTTTGACAAATCTGTTGAAGGAACTCTTGCTTATTTTGGTACTATAGTTATTTGTGGATATTTTATTTATACTTTAGTGGATATTAACTTGGCTATTCTAATAGCGGGAGGAGTTGCAGCAACTTTTTCAGAAGCTCTTCCTTTAGGAATGAATGACAATTTTACGGTTCCAATGATAAGTGGTTCGGTTATGAGTGCCTTTATGTTATTTGGTTTCTAAAAAAAATTTTGTAGTTTTTTTCAATTTATTTTAATAATTCTCAAAATAATTCTAAAACCTTAATCTTTATATTATTTTAAACAAAGTATAAGATTAGTGTTAACAAAAGTGTAGAATTATGAATTTTTTTGATACCATTATAGATATTTTAAGCATTTTAATTGGATATATTCTTGGTGGTATATTACCTGCGTTTATTTTTGGTAAATTAAAAGGTATTGATATAAGAGAAGAAGGTACAAAAAATGCCGGAACGGCAAATGCGTTTAAAGTTCTAGGGATTACGTATGCTATACCTACAGCCTTATATGATACATTAAAAGGATTATTAGCAATGTTAATAGCGTATTCACTAAGAGCAGATTTTATTTTTATACAGATTAGCGGTTTGGCAGCCATCATCGGGCATGTTTTTCCCTTTTATTTGGACTTTCGAGGGGGACAAGGGATTGCTACAGCGACAGGAATACTTCTTTATTATCTTTTGAATTATTTAACAGTTAGTTTTGAAATTTTCTCTGTTATAATCTTTATTTTAATACTTGTAGCAATATTTACCTATATTTCTAAAGTGGGATCCTTATTACCCGTTATTTTATTTCCTTTACTCGGATATTCAGTATTTCTATTCTATCCTACGAGTGGATATAACCTCTTTTTTATCATAATATTAGTTCATATTGCTAATGTTGGAATGTATAAAGTAATTACTGAGAAAAAATTGGTAATTACCGATGAAGAATTTTTAGAAAATTGGTGGAGAGTTGCTATACGTCCAGTAGCAATGTTATTTCTTATTTTTTATTTTATTGGTAAACAGCTTGGGCTTTTTGTTATAGGTATCGTTAGTTTATGTTTTATTGGTCTAGATCTCTTTAGATTTCTTCATAAACAAACGAATATCTTATTAACTGAAAAAACTAAAGCAATTTTTAGAAAAGGAGAGGAATCAAAATTCTCTTCGATGACTATTTTTTTAATTTCTACATTTATTATTTTGCTTTTTTTTGAGATTGAAATCGCTATTACTGCTCTGGTTTTCCTTATTTTTGGTGATATGTTTGGTAAAATATTTGGATTAGCATATGGGCGACACAAAATATTTGAAAAAACTGTTGAAGGCACACTTGCGTATGTAGGATCTGTTATTATCTCAGGATTTATTCTTTATACTACATTAGATATACCATTGATTATACTTATCTCTGGAGGAATTGCAGCTCCCTTAATTGAACTTTTGCCTATAGGGATAAATGACAATTTTACAGTCCCAATTATAAGTGGAGCTGTTATGACTGCGACCAAAATTTTCTTTCTTTAAGATTTAAAGTATATTCTTTATTTAAAATTATACTCAATTACACGTTTTAATAGCCTTCTCATGGAATTATTTGAAAAATTAACATTAAATAGGTGTATTTATATCTATTTTATAAAGGTATGAGCTATATAGAAAAAAAATATTCTACTAAGATTAAGGAAGTGTTTGAACAATTATCTATCTTAGATGATTCCCTACTTATCCAACTAACAAAAAAATCTGTAAAAAATATCAATGAAATTGCAAAATTATGTGCTGCTTTTAATCAAAATATCAATCTTATACTTAAGAAATATTATCCAGAAATAAAAGAAATGAATGATAAGCTAATTATTAAATCTACTTTAAAATTTTATTATGATTTAATCTTTAAATTAACGGATTTAGTAAGAAATATCGAAAATTTTCAGAAAATTGACCAAGAATATTATGAGAAATTAATAGAGTTTATTAATGATAAAGAAATTTTGATTTCGGGGAAATACAAAAATATTTGTGCTCAAGAATTAACTGCTTTTTATGATCAGAATTCACGTCAGAATTTAGAGAACGTTTTATTAGCAAAAATAGAACAAAAGAGTAGGAATTATTTTACTTTTGGTTCTTTAGAAGAAGAAATCAAAAAAATAGCTATACTCGAAGGCGCAAGTTCAGTTATGATAATGGTTGCTGATAACTTAAGTAAAGAAGACTTAGAATCTGCAGAATCAATAATTATCTACGAGATAGACGAAGACCAAGATTTTAGGAACTTAACCAAAATTGGAGAACAAATAAAGAAGTATTTGGATTCTAAAAACTATGAATCAGTCATCAGGAATGGTACTATCATTACCGATGCAAAACTACTTCCTGATGAAGGTTAACACTTCTTATTCCTTAATTAACTTATGGTTGATATTATTCTTTTAAATTTCAACTCTATTATGAACATTCTTAAATATGTTTGACAAAATATAATTAAGAATTAGAATTTTATTTAGATTTCATGAGAAAATTTTGGTTTGGATTAAGGAGAATTATTCTTTTTTTTCTTCTAATTTTTAGTTTTATTGTTTTGTATTATTTTTTCTATTGCAATCAAAAGTTTGAATGGGATTCTTTAGATTTGAAAGTCAATTGGATGATTACAATTTTCTATTTTATTGCCTTTTTTTATATAACCTTCTTTCTGATTAACAGTACAGTTTATAATATAATTTTTGGCATAGTAATTTCATTTGGAACATTCTTATGGATAGGGATCTATTTCCTTGAATTTTATAAGATTGAACTCGGTTTATGGAATTGGGCTGCCATAAGAAATTGCGCAGCTATTATATGCATTTCTATTCTATCTCCAGGTTTTACATTGTATATGATCAAATATATCAAGAATAACTCTAATCCTAATAGAAAATGGAAAATTATTAAGAATTATCACGTACATGAAGGGTTTGTTGGCATTTTATTTATAATATTGGCTATTTTCCTATTGCTAATTCGTTTTTTGATGATCCAACATGAAGTATTGAAGAAGAGATTAAGAATATTCTTAGCAATAGACATGATTTTGTTATTTTTATTTTTAGTTAGTGGAAGTTTTTTGATTTTGAGAGATAGAAGAGATATTTTTAGACTTAAGCTTATCGAAAAAAGAAAGGATCAGTCTGGAAATAGAATATCATCAACCTTCAATCAAATTTCTCATGATTCATTACAATTTTTTAAAAATCCAAGAGGTTTATATTATCCTTTTGGGATTTTACTAAATAGTTTTGCTGTAAATATGTTTATTCATGGAGTAGATTTTTTACCTAAAGAAATTTTCAATTTAAGCCACGAAACAATAGTATTCATTGGTTTTATACTTTGTTTTTTTGCTAGTGGGATAATTGGTCTTGATTGGTATCGTTTATTTGCCAAATTTTATCCAAAATTATATCAAGAATTAGAGCAAATTTTAGGTGATTTGAAAAAATAATAGTAGTATAGGAATATCATTTTCAGAGACATAGTCATAAAATATTTATCTTTTACAATATTTCTTTTAATGATATTCTATGGCAAAAAAGAAGAATGAAGTTCCAATAACGGGGATAACTGTATCAAAAAAAGAAGATTTTTCTGGTTGGTACACAGAATTGATTAATAAAGCAGAATTAGCCGATATTAGGTATAATATCAAAGGTTTCGTTGTATATAGAGAATGGGCAACAATCACGATTAGAAAAATGTATAAAAAGACTGAAGATTTGTTAGATGCTAAAGGACATCTCCCATTAACAATGCCCTCTCTTATTCCTGAATCAAATTTCTTATTAGAAGCAAAACATGTAGAGGGGTTTGCTCCAGAAGTATTCTGGGTGACAGAAGCAGGTAGCTCTGGTAAATTAACAGAACGTTTGGCATTACGTCCAACCAGCGAAACTGCGTTATATAAAATGTATTCTATGTGGATAAGAAGTTATAAGGATCTACCCTTTAAAAGATATCTTTCATGCCAAGTTTGGAGATATGAGGGAAAAATGACAAGACCATTTCTAAGAGGGAGAGAATTTCATTGGATTGAATCTCATAATGTTTTTGCCACAATGGGGGATGCAATTAATCAAGTTAAAGAAGATATGGAATCTACTTATCAGATTCTTCAAGATGAGTGTTGTATCCCTATAATCTTTTTTCAAAGACCGGAATGGGATAAATTTGCAGGAGCAATTCATACATATGCAGCTGATGCATTAATGGGATCTGGAAAAGTATTACAGTTGCCCTCAACACATTTACTTGGGCAGAATTTTTCAAAGCCATTTAATGTAAAATTTGTTGATAAAGATGGAGAGGAGAAATATGGTTATCAGACTTGTTATGGTCCTGCTCAAAGTAGAAATTATGGAGCTATGATTGCATATCTCGGGGATAACAAGGGATTAATATTACCTTTTGATCTTGCTCCGGTCCAGATAATTATAATTCCAATATTCTACAAAGGTAAAGAAGATGTTGTTTTAAAGAAAGCAATAGAAATAGAAAACCTGCTTAAAGATAAATACATCGTCAAATTAGATGATTCTGATGAATCAGTTGGTAATAAATTTTATTTCTGGGAATTAAGAGGTGTACCAATCAGAATAGAAATAGGACCACAAGATCTTGAGAAGAAACAATTAATTTTAGTAAAACGTCATGATGGGGAAAAATTTATAGTAAAAGAGACAGATTTAGAGGAAAAAGTAGAAGAAATTGCCCAGAATTACACAAAGGAGATAAAAGAGAAGTCATTGATTGATTTTGAGTCTCAAATAGAATGTGTATATGAGAAGGATGCTGCCACTGAAGCAATAAATAATGGCAAAATCGTTTGTTGTGGATTTTGCTCAATTGATCACGATGGGGAGAAATGTGCTGAAGTAGTTGAAAAAGAAATTGGTGGAGAAGTGAGAGGAAAACGAGTTGATGAAGAAAAACACGAGTTTGCAACATGTTTAATTTGTGGAGAACCTGCAACTTGTACTGTGTATATTGCTAAAAGCTATTAATTCAAAATAAAATAAAAAAAAAAAGGTAAAAAATTCATTATTCTTTTCGTCTTATCTCATGAATTCTGCTAATTTCTCTGCTGCTGGATTTATAGTATCTCTTTCTCCGGATTATGATTGAAAGGGAAATAGCTACTACTAAACCGCCAAAATAGTATAAAGTAAATGGTTCGGTTAAAAATTCAGCTAAATCAAACGGTTTATCTGCAAGAATTTCAACTGTAATAATTAGATTATTTGAATGAGTGTGTCCTGTATTATTAAAAGAAACGATTAAGAAGTAATAAATACCACTTTCAACAGTTATCGAATAGTTAAGATAAGTTATACCTTCTGTTATCATTATCACGCTTGAATTAATATCAGTAATTAAGCTGTTATACATATATATTGTATAATTATCTGCTCCAACGGAAATCGTCCAATTCAGTACAAATTGACCATCAGTATCTGGAGAATCTGCATCGGATGATAAAATGAATGGTTTTGGAGTATATTTATTATAAACAACAGATACTTCACTATAACCTAGGTTTCCAAATGTATCGTTTGCATAAAATCTAATAGTAACAGTTCCATTGGGGGATCTATTCCATGCTATTTGATCAATCGTTCCACTTGTTCCTGTAAAAGTGAAGTTCGTTAATCCACCATCTATGGTATACCAAGTTACATTCAAATTCCCTTCAGTGAATGTGAGGTCAAAATTAGGGACTTCATGAATACAAAGCTGGTTAGGTGTTGGAGAATTTACTGTAATAATTGGTGCTAAGATGTCCTTCTGTACAATTATTTCTTCATACCCAAGATTGCCAAATGTATCATTTGCATAGAACCTAATAGTGATAGTTCCATTTCCAAACAAATCCCACGCACTTTGATCTATCTGTCCAGTTGATCCGCTAAAAGTGAAATTACCTGACCAATAGGTACTATTATATAATTGGTACCAAGATGTATTTATTCCCTGTGGATCTGTAATTGTTACGTTATAATTGGGTGCAACGGTTCCAAATAATTGGTTGGGCATAGGCGAATTAATTGTAATGGAAGGAGGTTCAACATCTTTTCTCACGACTAATTCCTCCCATATAAGATTTCCTGCACTATCATTGGCATAAAATCTAATAGTGACAGTTCCATTTCCGAACAAGTCCCATGCACTTTGATCTATCTGTCCGGTTGATCCGCTAAAAGTGAAATTCCCTGACCAATCTGTACCATTATGTAGCTGGTACCATTTTGTATGGATTCCGGATGGGTCTGTAATTGTTGCATCGAAATCAGGAGCAGTAGTTCCGAATAATTGGTTGGGTGTGGGTGAATTAATTGTAATCGAAGGAAGTTCAATATCTTTCCTCACTACTAATTCCTCCCATCCGAGGTTTCCTAATGTATCATTGGCATAAAATCTAATTGTAACGGTTCCATTTCCGAACAAATCCCACGCACTTTGATCTATCGGTCCAGTTGATCCGATAAAAGTGAAATTTCCCGACCAATCGGTACCATTATGCAGTTGATACCAAGTCGTATGGATTCCTGATGGATCCGCAATAATTACGTCAAAATCGGGTGCCGTGGTTCCGAATATTTGGTTGGGTACCGGGGAATTAATTGCGATAGAAGGAAGTTCAATATCTTTTCTCACGATTACTTCCTCCCATACAAGATTTCCTGCACTATCATTGGCATAAAACCGAATCGTAACAGTCCCGTTTCCGAATAAGTCCCAGGCACTTTGATCTATCTGTCCAGTTGATCCGCTAAAAGTGAAATTTCCTGACCAATCGGTACCGTTATGCAATTGGTACCAAGATGTATTTATTCCCTGTGGATCTATAATTGTTATATCGAAATCAGGAGCAGTGGTTCCGAATAATTGGTTAGGCGTAGGTGAATTAATTGTAATTGATGGAAGTTCAATGTCTTTTCTTACGACTACTTCATCCCATATAAGATTTCCCGCACTATCATTGGCATAAAATCTAATAGTGACAGTTCCATTTCCGAACAAATCCCACGCTCCTTGATCTATTTGTCCAGTTGATCCGCTAAAAGTGAAATTTCCTGACCAATCGGTACCATTATGTAGCTGGTACCATGTTGTATTTAGTCCCGAGGGATCTGTAATTATTACATCAAAATCAGGAGAAATGGTTCCAAATAACTGGCTGGGTGTGGGTGAATTAATTGTAATTGAAGGAATTTCAATATCTTTCCTCACTATTATTTCCTCCCATCCGAGGTTTCCTAAAGTATCATTGGCATAAAATCGAATCGTAACAGTTCCGTTTCCGAATAAATCCCACGCTCCTTGATTTATCTGTCCAGTTGATCCGCTAAAAGTGAAATTTCCCGACCAATCGGTACCATTATGCAATTGGTACCAAGATGTATTTAGTCCCTGTGGATCTATAATTGTTATATCGAAATCAGGAGCAGTGGTTCCGAATAATTGGTTAGGCGTTGGTGAATTAAATATTATAGAAGGAGGTTCAACATCTTTTCTCACGACTACTTCCTCCCATATGAAGTTTCCTAAAGTATCATTGGCATAAAACCGAATCGTAACAGTCCCGTTTCCGAACAAATCCCACGCTCCTTGATTTATCTGTCCAGTTGATCCGCTAAAAGTGAAATTTCCCGACCAATC
>JBHLKM010000012.1:81675-166701 GCA_048886685.1 Candidatus Hodarchaeota archaeon | reverse complement strand
TTTTATTCTAATTTCCTTTGAAATTGGGTTGGAAAGGTAAATTCAGCGTCTGAGTTCAATGAAAATTCCTTTGAAAACAATCTTAGATCGAAATTATAGTACCAAAGGCTTTTAAGGAAATTACTCCTTTTGGACTTATTAGAATAACTTACACATTTCCTTCACAATATCATGAGTGAGTCAATCATCAACCGAGGCAAAAAGACGCTAACCTACAAAGAATACCTTACAGAGAAATACCGTCCCCTCGTGCTCCTTGTTAGAAAAATGGAGAAGACAATTGGTAAAGCAAGGGTTCACGAGATCGTTGAAAAAACCTTCTATGAAGACATGTTTAATTGGGTTACAGAAGAGCTTCAAGAAATTGGACCCGTTAACGAGTTCGCTGATTTTATACGGATAGAGAAAGAGGACAATGAGTCCATTGAGATCAGGAACAGGGTAACTATCAGATACGTGAAGGATACTGAGTCAGAACTGGGATTGCATGTTACTGAGTGTCTTGATGCTGAGGTGTTTAAAGAGCTTGAAGCCGAGGATATTGGGTATCTTGTTGTCTGTAACCCTGATCATGCTTATGCAAGGGCGTGTAATCCATGTGTTAAGCTTAGGAGAAATAAGACATTGATGCAGGGAGATGATTATTGCGATCACTTATGGTATTGGGATAACTCAGAAAACCTAGCTTAGGAAAATGAAGTTTATAAAATTTCTATAACTGATTCGAGTCTTTATAAATTTTATCCCAATTTTCTGTGAAATTAGAATGGAAAGGTAAATTCAGCGTCTGAGTTCAATGAAAATTCCTTTGAAAAAAAAATTTTAAATCTTTAGACCGTAATCAATGAGATTTCTCCTAAGGTTATGAATATTTAACATTTTGATTTGATTATACCATTTTTAATCATCACTCTTTTTAGATATTATTAAAGAAAAAAAAAGAAGAGAAAAATTATTGAGTTTTGAAAAATTTTTCAAAGCGTTCAAGGTTTCGGAACTGCATATATAAATCCAGTCCTAGAACCTGAAGAATATTTATCATAAAATTCTAAATATTCTGGTTGACGATCAAATAAGGTAAATTTCATTCCATCTAAACCTTTCTTTCTTAATCTTTTAGCTATTTCAATAACGTATGCCTTCCAATACTCGAACTTATAATCTCTTGTAGCTGTAAATCGTGTATTAATAATATTATTTCTATCTGGTTCATAAGAAAAAACTGCGCCAGAGGATACTAACTCATCATTTTTGTAAATAAGTATAGTTTCAAGTTCCTTAAGGACGTCTTTAACAAAAATTTTCACTGCTTCTTCATTTGGAAAGGTATCACTGAAACCGGGTTCAGACATGCATAATTCAAAAAGTGCCTCCTCGTCATCAGAAGTTCCGATTTTAGAGGTATAACCACTATTATCGAGTTTACTAAGGTTTGTAATATCCAAAAGGTAAGTTTTATACTCGTTTTCTACAGTACAATTGTATTTTTTTAAAAAATCCCGTACATCCGTCCAGGAATCTTGGATTACCCCGCAAACTATTTTATATTCAGAATCACGTGTATATAGATAATTTACCATATTTTTGAACATCTCATCCTTAACTTCTTCAGGACAATCAGTTGTTGACCAAGGATATCCGATATAAACCTGTTTTGTTTCGACTACTTTCCTTGTTTGAATATATGCAATTGGCTTATCATCATCAAATGCATATTGGACACCTTTATTATCAAAACCTTCGACCCTATATCTTTCTTTGATCTGGTCAGCTGTTGCATTTCCTGGGGTTCCATATTTTCCAATGGCATTATTGTATAAATCGGCTTGAATCTGCTCATAATCATTATCAGGTTCATAAAATTTGTAAATAATTCCCATTCTTGTTCCATTCCTCTATTTTATTTTCATTTATTCTTGCATATTGTAAATTTAACTTAGCATGCACCGTTCAAATATTTATTTATTATCTTTAACAAAAAAAATTGTCCACCAATTATATTAAATTTAATTAATAGGAGGAAATATTAATTACTTTAAATTGGTGAATTTCCTATTATCAAAAGTGTGTGAAAAATATATTGAAAATTCAACCTAATCTAAGTTAAAAGCTAAAATTAAATTTTATAGTTATCATTATCCTGGTATTTGCCTTTTTGAAAAAAATGATTTATATAGACGGCTCTCCACTGATCCAAGTGTATAATTTTAACTCCCGTTTAATATCTATAAAAAAAAGAAATAAAAATTGTTAAGGTAAAAATTTCGTAAAAGGTAAATTCAGCGTCTGATTTCAATTAAAATTTAGTGAAAAAACTAATCTCTATTTTATTCAGTGGATTTAAATATAAGGGAGCTATAATCTATATTAAATCCATAGAATCGATATTAAAAACAGGTGAGAAAATGCCCTTGGAGCTAACACCAAAAGAAATGCAAGTAAGGAAGAGATTTTTGGAGGAATTTGATAGAGCAGAGAAAAATTCTCTAATAGGTGTGGGGAATCTTATTGAAAATACATCAAAAAAAATGCCAAATGAAAAAGCATTATTTTTCGAAGATAAATCCTGGACCTGGAGGCAATTTAATGAAGAAAGTAATACTTATGCTAATTATTTTCTTAGTGTAGGTTTGAAACCTAGAGATGTTGTTGCTTTGATCTTAGAAAATTCTCCTGAATATCTTTTTATTACAACAGGAATAAACAAAATACAGGGAATTAGCGCCCTAGTTAATACTAATCAAAAAAAACGAGCATTAGTTCATGCTATAAATATTGTTAACCCCAAATGGATAATCGTTGATGGAACCAACTTACCATCACTACATGAAGTTATATCCGATCTCTCAATTAAAAAAAGTCGTATCTTTGTTATTAATGCTCATCAAACCAAAGCTCATGATTATAATGATTATATAATTTTAAAAGAAGAATTACATTCAGTCTCGAGGGATAATCCCAAGACAACCATGAATTCCCATCCGGATGATAAAGCGGTATATATTTATACATCAGGGACAACAGGGCTTCCTAAAGCGGTTATTATTGTTAATGGAGTAGGGGGTGGAATATTCCATATGCATGCTTTTTCTCGAGTAAGTTCTGAAGATGTTGTCTATTTAACTACACCTTTATATCATTCTTTAGCAGTAGTGGTTTGGGTAGGGGCAGTTCACATTGGAGCTGCGATGGTTCTTAAAAAGAAATTCTCAGCATCACAATTTTGGAAAGATGTGCAAAAATATAAGATTACATTTACAATATACATTGGTGAAATCCCGCGGTACCTCTTAAATCAACCTGAGATTGAAGAAGAAAAGAATCATACACTTAAGAGACTACTCGGGATGGGATTAAGAGAAGAAATCTGGCACCAATTTAAATCAAGGTTTAATATCGAACATATTTATGAGTTTTACGGTGCTACAGAAGCATTCGGTCCTATTTTTAACGCAGATGAGATCCCAGGAATGGTAGGTCGCATGAACCCAGATACTCATGCTTTAATTAAGATTAATCCTGAATCAGGAGAATTTTACAAAAATAATTCCGGTTTTTGTATCAAATGTCAGTCTGGGGAAATAGGTATGTTGTTACTGAAAGTAGAGAATTATAATACTTTCGAAAAATATACACAAAAAGAAGAGACTAACAAAAAAATGCTGACGGGAGTTTTTAAGGAGAATGATGCTTATATGATAACTGGGGATCTTATGCACTTACATGATAATAATTGGCTTTCATTTGGGGATCGATATGGTGATACTTATCGCTGGAAGGGAGAAAATGTATCCACATTGGAGATAGAAACAATTCTAAATTCACATCCTGATATCAAAACAAGCGCTGTATATGGTGTTTCTATACCTAACACGGAAGGAAAAACCGGAATGGCTTCGGTACTGTTGAAATCAGAATCAGAATTTGATATTGAGGACTTTTCTAAATTCGTTGTGGAATCTTTGCCTAAATATTCCATTCCAATCTTCCTTAGGATCAGGGAAGAGTTGGCTTTAACAGGTTCTTTAAAAATAACAAAAACGAATCTTCGCAAAGAAGGGTATGATATTTCTAAAGTAAGAGATCCTCTTTTCTTTTGGGATTCTATTAAGGGCCTTTATATCAAGTTTGAAGAGAATTATCATCAGAAGTTAATTGACGGAAAATTAAGAATATAACCAGCACATACTTCAAAAAAGAATTGATAGCAACTTCTTTTTCTTTCATGAAGGGTAAATTCAGCGTCTGAGTTCCATGAAAATTCCTTTGAAAAAGCGAAAGAAAATGTAAGAAGATTAGATTATTTCTGTATACCAGATACAGCACTAAATTAAAAAAAGCTAGCCTAAAGATAAAAAAAAATTAAGATAATATTAAATTTCGAAGAGATCCGAAGAGATCCCATCCCAAGCCTTTCTTTCTTCATCAAAAATAGCATTTACAATTTTGATTTCTTTTCCAAAGCACATAGTTGCTCTATTTATACTATCATATGAAGTCCATTCAGGAATTCCAGCATGATTTGGATTTCCAGTATGAGCAAAAGCAATCCAAGCATTCATCATTTTTTCACTAAGATTCTCAATATCAGGACCTTGTCCGATTAATTTAGGAATGCCTGTAGCAGTTAATGTGTTAAAAACAAATGGTACTTCCAATGCATGGGGACAACCGAGAGCGCCATCGAATAGTGGACAGGTGAAGTTAAACATGTAATTAAAGGTATTAGGTTGATGTTTTGATTGAGCTTCAAGGAGACGTATTGTGGGGATACGAATCAGAGAATCAGTTCCGACCGCATCCAATAAATCAATGGGCTGTATGGGAAACTTTCCTCTCCTTGCACTTTTATAGATGTCTATAATTTCTCTTCTTTTATTCATATCTAATCCCGTAGTGCCCAATAAAGCTAAAATAGCATTTTCTCCAGCAGCTTTTACCATTTCATTCATTCTTGGATCTAGAGAGACAAGGATTTTTGCTTCATTTAGGGTTGTTCCTATCAAAAAATCGATGTTTTTTAAATCTCCATCTTGGAATGCTTTTAAAGGATGTTTAGGGATCGTATTACCATCTATTAATGGCCTAAAGGCAATGAGATTGGTTGGATCTGATTCTACATATTCATTCTGTGCTTCAATGATTCTTTCAGGAGGGATTTTACGCAATGATTCAATATCTCCCTTTTTAATTTTTAATTTACGCATGACAGCCCTTGTACTTTTATCACTTACCTCTGAGTTAATCCTAGGAGCGCTTTCAGCGATTACTCGTCGAATAAGCCCTTTAGCTTGCGGCATGACAGGTAACATTAACACGGAATAACCTCCGGCTGACGCACCAAATATGGTGATATTTTTAGGATCTCCACCAAAAGCTTCAATATTATCATGCACCCATTTGAGCGCAAGAGCTTGATCCAGTATCCCAGCATTTATAGTAACATCTGGAATATATGAAAAACCTAATAATCCTAACCGATAGTTGATGGTAACTACTACGACATTTCCTCGTTTAGCTAAGGCTAAACCTTCCGTAAATTCCTGTTTACCTCCTCCCGCAGTAAAACCTCCCCCATGTATCCAAAACAATACGGGTCGTTTCTCATCATCTGCTCCAGGTGTCCAAATGTTAAGAGTCAAACAATCTTCACTTTCTGGTTCAAGTTTCTCATACCAATCTGCAAATTGGTTATATCCTTGAAACGAACAAGGACCATATTTAGTGGCATCAAGCACTCCATCCCAAGGTTCTTTCGCAACAGGTGGGAGAAATCGTAAGTCGCCAATCGGAGGTTCAGCATATGGAATTCCTTTATATACTTCCACACCCTTTTCGCTATAACCTTGTAATTTTCCAGTCTTTGTTTCAATAATAGCCATTACTTCCATAATTTCTCTCATTCGTTTAATATAATTTAAATTACTCTTTCTTGGTAAATTTCACTCATTAGGATTTTAATTAGTAATTATTATAGAATCATATAAATAATTTAGCCCCAGCTTACACCCAAAATCTTAAATTGACGTTATAGTACAAAAGGTTTTAAGAAGCCATTTCTTCATTAATTTTCAAGTAGTTATTAATTTAAAATTAATATAATTAAATTAGATTATTTAATTTAAGAAACATGGATTTTTGGACTGGAATAATCGTTTGCTTTGATGATCAATCAACTAAAAGGTTGATAGAATTACGGAAAGTTTTGAATGATTCCCCAGATTTGCATGGTCGAGCATATGTGCGAGTACCACCCCACATAACATTATTTGAACATGAAGAATTAAGAAAACAAGAATATTATGATGCATTGGAATCTGCAATTTCAAGATATAACTCCTTTTCACTTGAATTTACTGGTTTAACTACGTTTCCTGCCACCCATGTTTTCTATCTAAATCCAAAATATTCAAGCAATCTTCATTCTTTAAGAAAACTCTGTTTGGAGACATTGGAAAACCAAGGAGTAGTTTTGGATCGAAATCCAGATAGTATGTGGAGCCCACATGTGACTCTTTTATTAGAGCTCCCAACTCAAGAAATATCTAAAGCAGTGGAACTTTCCCAAAATTATCTTGATTTACAGATTAAGAATCCTTTCATAGCGAAGATATCCCATATCGAATTATTTTCTTATCCTCCTTATAAAGCTGAAAAAAAGTTCTTTTTACACAATACAGCTGAATATGACATATTCAGAGTCTAAGGAATTAATACGAGCAAAACAAATTTAATAACTAATTAATATTTTAATAAAAACTCCATTACTGCAGCATTAAACTCTTCAGGTTTTTCCATAGGAACAGCATGTCTAGCATCATTAATAATCACTAAATGAGAATTCTGAATTTTCTTTACTAATTCTTCTTTAACAGAAACTGGAGTATAATCTTCATCAGATGCAAGAACTAATGTTGGACACTTAATTGTATGAAGCTGGTTGTCACTAACATTCCATGTTATGAGAGATTTCAAAGCATTTATGTAGCTTTCATTATTATTTTCAGCCCATCTCTCAACGAATTTCTTACGCAATTCTTCTTGTTCAGGTTTTATAAATAACACGGGAGCTAATGTTTCACCCATACCTCTCATCCCTTTAACCTTAATAAGTTCTATCCTGCCATTGATAACTTGTTCAAGCAAAGAAAGATCTCCAGAGGTAGGAGCTGCGTTTACGATTACCAGAGTTTTTATTAGTTCTGGATAATCAATTGTGAGTTGAATAACAACTGCTCCACCCAAAGAGACCCCTAGAACATTTACAGAACTGAGTCCTAATGACATTAATAGTTCAGCAATATCTTTAGCAAAATTTTTTATACTATATGGTCCTTTAGGTTTATCTGTTTTTCCATGTCCACGAATATCCACAGTAATAACTTGATACTTTTTAGAAAAAATAGGAATATTTTCTTCCCAATCCCGTGTGCTAGAGCCTAACCCATGAATAAGTAATAATGGTTCACCTTCACCAGTGATTTCATAATATATTTTTATATCTCCTACTAACTTTTTTGGCATAATCTGATTCACAAAAATTTTTTTATTATGAATTTATATTTCTCTTTCTCTTAATTTTTAAGATAATAAAAATATTACATTTTGTCCCAAATTTCAGTGAAATCGGAATAGAAAGGCAAATTTATTCCTTTTTGATTATATTGTGCAGCAAGTTTGAGACTATTTAATATCCCTTTAAATAGGAAAAAAAAATTAATTTAAAATGTGATTACCCTAATTCCCATTTTCTTCTTCAGTTAAATATTGAGAAAAGAGAGCTATTAGGAAAGTATATATTGTAGTCACAAATTGGATAGTTAATTCCCATATATTCTCGAAATCGAAAAATCGCAAATTAATAAAGAAGATCCATAGAGCTCCACTTATTATTGCGATAATAATTTGTATTATTTTTTTTCTTTTTAGAACTACCAGCTCAATTACCAAGGTAAGTATTACACTAATTCCTACAATGATAATTATAGCTAATCTAGCATATATTGGGTCTTCTTCGTAAAATAGTTGAAAAAATGACGAAACAGCGCCTAAAAACGAGATTACATATACGGGGACTAATTTTCCTAACCTATCAATATTTTCTTGGAACGACAAATCAAATATACACCTTTTTATTGATATTATTTGAAAATTATTTCAATTAAGCTAATTGATGTTTAATTTTTACATTGGTTTTCTTTCTAGTAGATTATTTTCCTAATTATAATCAAAAAATGATTCTTATATAAAGATTTACATATTTGTCATAAATTATCTAAAATACCCAAAAGATTGTATATTTGAAGAAAATAAAAAACCTTTTAAAATTTTTTAAAATGTGAAAATCTAATTAATTCAATTGAAGATAAATCCTACTTAAACATTCTTACTCCTCTGAAAATTTAATAATTTATGTGATTAGTGGATTAATATCTTCTAATATTTCTATACTGTTAGATACATGTAGATCTGGGTATTTAAATCTTATATAATTGAGAAACCTTAATTTAATTATAAGGAAAATGAAAGATAAATGGTTTAGCAAAGGCAAGAAATCATTTTTAAAGTCGAAATTTAGTGAAGCAGTTGATGCCTTCAAACGTGATTTAGCATTAAATCCAAGTAGAACAGTTAGCTATCTATATATAGCCCTCTCATATAACAAGTTGTATATACTTGATAAAGCAAAAGAGTATTATAATAATGCGTTAGAGCTTGATTCAGGTATAGCACATCGCGCAATTAGCTTTGGTAAATGTGAAGATAACAATTCGATACAAGCTTACAGAAATTTCATAGGTATCAACATTGAAGAAAAAGATATTTGGAAGCAGATAGGCAAACTTTGTATCGATATTAGTGAATATATTCACTCAATATTAGCTTATAAGATTTTATTAGAGAAATATCCGGAAGATCCATATATTTGGGAGGATCTTGGTAAATCATATGTAAAAAATGGTGAATATAATAAGGGGATTAATGCTTTTAAGCAATCGATAGAATTAAATCCTTATATAATAACAAGTTGGACGAATTTAGGTGATGCATACTCATTCTGTAAAGAGTATAAGAAGGCAATTGAGGTTTTTAGGAAGGCTGTAAATCTAAATCCCTCATATTCAGAAGCATGGAAAGGAATTGGTTCTGCTTATTTGTCCTTGAATGAAAATGACCAAGCCATTAATGCGTATAAGAATATACTTGATCTTGAATTTAATCCAAACAATGTCACTGCCTGGGAAGAAATTGCCTTAGAACTCATGTATAATAAAGAATATAAAAAAGCCATTGTACTTCTGAAACACACATTAAATATTCCAGGTGAATATTTTTCTGTGTGGAGCAACCTTTCATGGTGTTATGAAAGAATTTATAAATTAGAAGAGGCAATAGAAGCAGCTATGCATGCAGTAGAAATTGAACCAGATAATGAAATTTTATGGACAAATCTTGGTTTCAATTATTTTTATAATTATGATTATGAAAAGGCTATAGATTCTGCGAATAAGGCGTTAAAATTGAACCCGAACTCTAAAGGTGCATGGATTTTACATAACAACATTAATGTTAAATTAAATAATTATGAAAAAGCAATGGAAGCATGTAGAAAAGCTTTGGAAATCGATGAAAATTATATTCTAGCATTAGCGTTTTTAGCATTAAACTATAGTTATATCTTTGATTATGATACAGCGCTCGAATATGTAAATAGAATCGAAGATAGAGGTTTCGAGTTCATTGGAGTCTGGTTTATTTTAGCTACAATTTATTACAATATGAGCAAATTTGAAGAAGCAATAGATAAATGCAACATTACTTTGGAATTAGACCCAGATAGGCTCGAAGCCTTAGTTTTGAGAGGTAGATCGTTTGATTCAATTGGAAAAAGTAAAGAAGCGTTGGAATCTTACCAAAAGGTTTTACAGATTAACCCAAATTATATACCTGCCCTAAATTCTATTGCTGCTAATTATAGAGATAAAGGAGAATATGATAAAGCTATCAAATTATGCGAAAAAGGGATTAATATCAACTCAAAATTTCCAGATACTTGGATTGTTTTAGGATCAATACATGAATTAAATGAAAAGTTTGATTTGGCTATTGAATACTGTACGAAAGCTTTAGAGATTGATCAAAATTCAAAATCAAGTTTATTTTTACTAGCACATGTTTTAAGTAATAAGGGTAATCTTTCTGAAGCCAAAAAGACTTGTAATGAAGCGTTAAAGCGTGATAGATTTTTCAAAGAAGGTTGGAGCACATCAGCCTATATTTTTAATAATAGTGGTGAATATCATGAAGCAATTAAGGCATGTAATCATGTACTAAAGATTGATTCTAATCATATAGATTCCTTAAACGAAATAGGATTTGGTTATTGCGGGTTAGAAGAATATGATAAAGGTCTAGAATATATAAGGCGTGCTTTAAAAATCAATCCTAATTATGTTCCTGCTTATTATTATCTGGCAAAAATATACTTAGCCCTGGGAGATGATGACAAATCCCGTGAGAGGTGTAAAAAAGCTTTGGATATTAATCCGAATTATAAAAAAGTTGTAGAATTTTACAATAATCTTGGATAAAAAAATTTTAACAGAAAATCCCAAATTGTAAATTCAAAGTCTGATTTCAATGAGTAAAAGAATTAAATTTCTTCCAAATTATAATCCTTAGACCCAATTCCATAATCTAAAGCATATTTTATATATTTTATTTGTAGTGGATTATCTATGTTTTCCAATTTTATCGAAATTGGTCGTAATAGCTTATATCCGTAATAATCTAAGGCAACGGGATCGGTTCCAGCAAAAAGATAACCCAGATTTTTTTCTTTTCCCCCATGTCTAACTTCTTGGGCTTTTACTAAAACTTTCAAGGCATCGCATATAATTAAATTAGATTTAAGTACAGTATTTAATTCAGCAATTCCTTTGTTAATATTTTTGATCTTGGTGTGCATTTTTATTCGTTCGGTCTTTGATAAATATCCAAATTTATCTTTCAGAGCATTAGTAAGGTTTAAAATAAAATGATCCTTTAAAATTGGAAGAGAAATTATAAAATCCTGCTGAAATGGAATTTCAGAGACTTTTAATGTAAAATTTCGAGAGGTTTTTATCTTTTTGAAAGAATGTTCATAGAAATTTACGAAAGAAATACCTAATTCCTTACATTTTTCTATTATTGGATGATTTTCTATTTTTTTTGTAGATACGTCTACACCATGACCATCTCCACAAATAATTTCTGAAGCGTTCAATTTGATTTGATCATATACGGCTTCAATCATTTCGGGATGAGTTGTTGTAGGGTAATGATTATATGAAACAAGGTTCACTTTTATAAGCACTTTTCCTTCAATATTACTTCTTAACCTAGATAGTAATGATGCTACAAATCTTTTTCTATCTGGATTTTTGGTAAAATAAATTGTTGACATGTGTTTATTTGTAATGTAATTATATATTAACCTTTTAGATATAATTAGACTTATTAAATTTAATTTACTATTTTAGTTTCATCTAAGTTCATTTAATTATTAATCATGTTATTAAAGAGTGATAAAACGTGAATTATAACTTTACAGTCGGATATTATGAGTTGCATGAGCTGCCAAATATCAACTTCCAACTGAATAAATTGATAGCAAATGGAGTAAATATCGAAGATGTAAAAGAAATAGCCCCCAAAATAAAAGATTTCTCTGATTGGAAACGAGAGACCCTTAGAATCGCAGATAAAGCATTAAAGGAGGGCAATTTACCCACTGCTGCTATGTCATATAGATCAGCAGAATTTTTTACTTCACCGGACGATCCAGATAAGGAACAACTCTATGATAAATTTATTGAGCTATTTTATCAGATATATGAAAGTGCCAAAAATCAAAGGATTGAAATTCCATATGAGGATTCATTTTTGCCCGCATTTCACCTGAAAAATGATGAAAAAAAGGATACTGTTATAATGTTTGGGGGTTATGATAGCTTCTTAGAAGAATTATACGTTATGGGGTCTTATATCCAAGATGCAGGATATGAAGTTATTATCTTCGAGGGTCCAGGTCAAGGAGGAGCACGTATTAAAAATAAATTGTACATGACCCATGAATGGGAAAAGCCGATGAAAGTCGTTCTCGATTTCTTTGGATTAACTGATATTATCTTAATAGGAATCTCGCTAGGTGGCTATTTATGTCTTAGAGCTGCTGCTTTTGAGCCAAGAATAACAAGAGTTGTCGTATTTGGTATTATTTATGATTTCTTTCATGTCATCCTTCATGCCGGGGGAAATAGAGCTCAAGACATGTTTAAAAATTTGCTTGATCAGAACGAGGTTGAGATTATAAATAAAATCATGTATGACAGCATGAAAACAAGCTTAATCGCAAACTGGGGTGTGAACCATGGGATGTGTGTCATGGGGGTTAATACGCCTTATGAATATATAAAAAAAGTAAGGCTATTTACATGTGCGGAAATTTCTAATAAAATCACACAGGACGTCTTATTGTTAGCTGGTTCGAAAGATCATTTTATACCAATCGAGATGTTTTATAAACAAATAGAAGCATTGAAAAACGTAAAATCTCTGACGTGTCGTTTATTTACGGAAATAGAATATGGGGCGAATCATTGTCAAGTTGGTAATAGAAAATTAGCATTAGATTTCATTCTTAATTGGATTAATATAATCGGAAGGAGTTTTTAATCAGAATAAGTTAAATATCAATTCATCTTCTACGACAATCCCCACCGCAAGTCCAGGAATCTCCTTAATATATACTCTAACCAATTGTCAATTAAATGGAGAGATGAGTTTATTAATACCTTTTCAACCATGGTAAGTTCTTCTGGTCTTATAATGAATTTAAGGTTTTCTTTTGAAGGTTTGAGCTTTTTTAAATTTAGTCCCAATTGTCTGTGAAATTGAAATGAAAAGGTAAAGGAATACTAAATGGCAATGAGATTTAACTATAAATTTTTGGTAAGCATTCCCTGATTAACGTAAGTGTCATGAAATAGTTCAAATAGTTTAAAAAAATTGAGAACTCGATATTTTCTTGGCTTTTTAGGCCCATATCTCCTCAAAATTCCAGTTTCTTCAAGAGATTGCAGACATCTCCAATAAAAATTAATTTTAGAGTTATCTATGGACGTAATATTATAGAAATTTCTAATTTTTTTTACAGTTATTATTGATCTATATTCATATCTGATTATATTCATTATGGCACATATAGTTTCATTCATAAATTTCTCATAGATATTCATGTGTCCCAATCCCCATAATAATCTTTTGACTTTTTAATTTTTCCTTTTTTTGTATCTCATTTTCACTATGAAAAATACAATAAAATTACATTCGGAGAAATACTATATTCAAAAATGAATTAGATTTCAGGGAAACAGAACAAGGATCGAGCCCTTTTAAATTTTGTACCAATTATATTGAAAATTGGGCTGGAAAGGTAAATTTAGAGTCTGATTTTCATAAAAATTCAATGGAAAATCAAGCCAAAAAGATGATGTCCTAATCTTCTTACAGTTATATTAAGTGTTTTTGTACTTTCTAATATTTAAAGTAAAATCGGAATAATTTTCCTTTGTGAGCATCAATTAAGATTTTTTCTCCTTTAAGTCCATCTATAAACTCGAAAGGCTGACCTGACCAAGGAAAACCCTTCGGAATGATAAATTTAAAACCTTGATCATGTTCATAAATTATAAAAAATTCTATTGGATTATCTAATCCAGGAGCAATCGATACCAATTTTGATCCAATTTGACTGTAGAGAGGTGTAGCCCAATCACCACTTCCATAAAAACCTATTATGCTAGAAAAGTCTGACCTATCCTCTTGTTCTTTTACCAAGAATTTCTCTTTATCTTTCTTGAGTTTATTGAGAATTCCAACAATACCATTTAGGAGAATATCAGCAGAACCATCTACCGCATTACTTAAAATTACAACTACGATTTTCTGATCTTGAATTAAGCCGGATTGCGTGACGAAGCCAGGATAACCTCCACCGTGACCAACAAGAGTTGATTCTCCAATTTTTTGCAAAAAAAATCCAAATCCATACTCACCTTCAAATTCTTTAAACTCGGTTCTCTGCATTTCTCGCTTGATATAATCAGGGATTAAAATTTCATTACCAAACATGTGAGCTTGATAAAATTTTGTTAAATCTTCTACAGTACTGCTTAGTCCTGTAGCTGCCCTCATGACATTCGCGGGTATGTGGTTAAAAGATTTTCTTTTTTGATTTGGCCACCGACGTTTATATCCCGTGGCATGGTTAGCTAAATTAGTATCATCTACGTCTAAAACAGTATTTTGCATTCCTAATGGTGAAAGTATGCGGTTTTGAATAAAATCTTGATAACTCTGTCCTGATACTTCCTCGATAATTTGTCCTAAGAGCACGTATCCAAAATTAGAATATTTTAACGTTTCACTTGGTTCAAAAAAGCGGATTTTTTCTTGGAATTGTGCTTTAATCTCCTCCAGCGTAGGAAATTTGAAGTTTAGCCAATGACCTGTATTACCATCCCGAGTTATTCCACTTGAGTGTGTTAATAAATGCTGAATTCTAATGCGTGCTAATTCTTTATCTTCTACTGATTGAAACCAGGGTAAATATTTCGAGACTTTATCATCAATTGATAACTTTCCCTCGTGATAGAGCATCATTATTGCTGTTGCTGTAAACAATTTAGAATGGGATGCAATCCGAAACAGATGTTGATCAGTTAACTTTTCCTCCTTTTCCAGATTCGCATATCCATATTCCTTTTTAAATATCAATTCATTTTCTAAGGCAATTCCCACTGCAAGCCCAGGAATCTCCTTAATGTATACTTGATAATCTAACCAATTGTCAATTAAATGGAGAGAAGATTGTATAAGCTCCTTTTCAACCATAGTAAGTTCTTCTGGTCATATAATGAATTTAAAGTTTTGCTTTAAACAGTATCAGTCATTAAGCAATTAGAAGGAAGAGGTATTACTAGTTTTGATTTTGATGAAGCATGGGAGTCTTACTTGAGATCTTTAATGTGTTACGCTTATCTTCCAGTTTTAGGTTATATGCAGCTGGATAGGAGCGACCCTAGGGCAATGAAATTATTCGAAGTAATAACAAAACGTCAATTTAATACAATTCTAGATAATGAGGCTACAAGGGTGTGCCCCTCTTTAATATCGTCTTAGATCATCTGTCTTTAAGCAAATAAAAATATAAAAAAAAGAGCTTTGTTAAGCTCAAAATTTTTATACAACAATAATTTAAGTAGATTTGATTAAAAATGTCGATAAGTGAAGAAAAAAATCTAGATCAAAAATTTATAAAAGCGACCGAAATTATAACTAGAGCAAAACCAAGTACTAAACTTCCAGAAGAATTAGTGGGAATAATAAGAATTGCTGTTGGGGAGGATAATGCTGATTTTATAGGAGCCTTTGAAGAAAAAAGCTCATTAACTATGGAAGAATTGAAAGAGAGTTTAAAAAATAAAGATATTGAATTAAGTGAAGATGAAATCTTAGAAAAGGTTGACGCCCTTGCTAAAAATGGGGTAATAATGGATCAACCTACAAGTGAAGGTGTACCGATTTACCGTATACTCACAGTTGGTAGAATTTTTGATTATATTTTTATGAGAGATATTGATGTAGAGGATGATAATATTAAAGAACTCGCTAGATTACAGCATAGTTTGCGCGAAAAAAGAAAAGAAAATATTCAAAAAAATTACGACACATATAAATCCACAATTGATAAAACGATCCCATTCGACAGAACTATAATTAGTAGCTTAACTAATCAGGCAACAGGTGAAGATATTCAAATTGTAGTAGATGAAACGATAGAATCTCCTGAAGAGATGATTTTACCGACTCAAACAGTTCAAGAAATTGTTGAAAAATATGATGATATAGCTGTTGGTAATTGTTTTTGCCGAAACCATGCAAGAGTTCTTGGAAATCCTTGTAAACAAACGAATATCAGAGAAAGTTGCTTTACATTTGGTAAGAGTGCACGACATACAGCGAAACATGGTTTTGCGAGACTTATAACTAAGGAAGAAGCTTTAGATATATTAGCAAAGATCCGTGATGATGGGCTAGTGCATAAAGTTATGCATTTGCGCGCAAATCCCCAGCTTCGTGAAGATGCGATATGTAATTGTTGTAGTGATTGTTGTCCTCAAGGTGGAGGATTTATGGTAGCACCAACTGCTAGCTATACAAATTATTTAGCACAGATTGATCCAGAATTATGTGTAGGCTGTGGTACATGCGTAGAAAAATGTCATCGATTGATAATAGAACTCAACGAAGATAATATTGCAGAAAGGGATGAGGAAAGTTGCATAGGATGTGGTGTTTGTGCATATTTCTGTCCTGAAAATGCCATTTCTATGATTAAAACACCATTAAGAATTGCTCGAATGATGCCCCCTCGTCGAATATAAATTAAATTTTCCCTATAAATAATAATACAATATATTATTGAGGTTAAAATAATGTCTGACGAATCTTATGTGAAATTGAGAGAATATATAAATAAAAACTCATTGGGTTTTCCTGAAACCTCATCTGGTGTTGGAGTAAAAATATTAAAAAGGCTTTTTTCACCTGAAGATGCAGAAATTGTTTTAAAATTGAAACCTTCTCAGGAAAGGGAAACTGCAAATCAAGTAGCAAAACGAACCGGTTTAGATAAAAGTATAGTCGAGAAGGAATTAGAATCTTTGGCTAAAAAAGGACTACTTTTCCGCATCCGACGGGGTAACATAACCATCTATAATTTGGCACCTTTTATGATTGGACTCTATGAATATTCGGTGCAAAAAATAGATGAGGATCTTGCTCAATTATATCGAGAATATTTTGATACAAAATATATATTTGAACTAGGTAAGTTTAATGTACCAGGCTTTAAGGTTATCCCGATCGAAGAAACAATAGAACCTGATACAGTGCTAATACCTTATCAAAAACTTAAACAAAGCATACGAGATGCTAGAGTAATCTCTGTTACAGAATGTATTTGCAGAAAAGAAACTAAACTCATTAAAGGTAGCTGTAATAAAGAATATCCTATGGAAAATTGTTTAAGTTTTGGTGCTGCTGCTGAGTATTATATTGAAAACGGTATAGGAAGAGAAATTACTGCTGATGAAGCAATAGGAATAATCGATGAAGCTGATGAAGCAGGATTAGTACATGCAGGAGCTAATAAAACCCATTTATCAAATATTTGCAATTGTTGTCCATGTTGTTGTGGTTTAATGAGAGGCATAACTCAATTTGGTTTTGATAAACATAAGTTCATGAATGCAATTTTTGAATCAATAATTGATAAGGATCTGTGTATTGCGTGTAATGCCTGTGTTGATAGATGTCCTGTTGATGCTATTTCAATGGAAGAAAATTTTGCTGAAGTTGATAGGAATAAATGCCTTGGTTGTGGTTTATGTCATAGAGTTTGCCCTGAAGAAGCAATAACTTTACAATTACGGGAAGATAGGATGGAACCCTTCCCAAGCTTCAAAACATTAACCTAAAGTTGCGCATTTTGCAATTTTGATTTTCAGAAATCAATTTAAAAAACTTTTACATAATTATTTGAAAAATAAAAATCGATTAATTAGAATTTTATTCTAAACTTACCACATTTAATGGTGCTCGAGGAGGAAGCTTCTTGTGGAATCAATTATGCATCTTTTACAACCAGAGCATTTTTCGTGATTTATTCCAACTATAGACATAAATTTAAAACGGTTCTAAACGATTTAAACTTTTTTTAAGGTTTTACATAATATTTAGTAATTTTAAGGTAATTAGACGAATTCTTATAAATAACATTATTATCAGATCTATTTCCCAAAAAATTATTTAAGGAAATCATACTTCTTTTTATTTAAATTTATATGGGTTAAAAATTGATTCCAATCTCAGATTTAATTAGTGAAAAATTACAAAGTGTAAACTTACTTTTTAAAGAAGGTTTATATTTAAAATCTCTTAATGCTTTAGAAGATTTCGAACAAAAAATTGATCTCACTCCTGAAGAGCGACTTTTTTCTCAAATATTAAAGAGTAATATCTTTTATGAGCTTGGACAATCTACTGATGCTCTGAAATTTGCTGATCAGGCTTGTAGTATGAGTCAAGAACTCGGAAACAAATCCTTCCTAATTGATAGTTATATTTCTAAGAGCTGGATTTTATTGGATTTAGGAGATTTTGATGCAATATTAGATTTATTATCAAAAGGAGAAAATCTACTTAAACAACTTACTAATATATCACTGTCAGACTTTGCAAAAAGAAACGCTGTTTTAAAATTAGTCAAAAGTAGAATTTCTTTTTATAAAGATCATAATATAGATAAAGCCTTGGAATATGGGGAAGAGAGCCTAAAAATTTCTGAGGAGCATGATAACTATGAGGAAATAGCACGAGCTTTACAAACTAATAGTATATATTATTTTAACACTGGAAACTTGGATCGAGCCATGGATTATATGGAACGATGTCTAAAAATTCAAAGAACTTACCGCAAACGCGATGATTGGAGAACCATTAAAGATCTCGGGGTAATACACGGTATAATAGGTGAATTAGACCTTGCTTTAGAATATACAAAGCAGAGCTTAGCACTTACTGAAGAAATAGGCAACAAAAGTTTCATCGCACAATGTCTTAATAATTCTTCATTAATATACCGGCAAAAGGGGAATTTGGATCGTGCTATGGAAGTTCTAAATCGAAATCTTACGATTTGGGAAGAGTTAGATGATAAAATAAGATTAATAGCTGGTCTAGATTCTCTTTTTATTGTTTCTCTAGATGCTTATTCTCTTAAGCAAGCAGAGCAGTATTTATTACGCATGCAACAAATCAACGAACAAGAAAAAAATAAGATGGCTGATGTGGCGTGCCGTGTAAATGAAGCATTGTTACTAAAAATGAGTCTAAATTCTCTGGATCAAGAAGAAGCTAAAAAAATACTTCGACAGGTCGTTGAAGAGGAGATCATCAATTGGGAATTCACCGAACGTGCACTTCTTCACTTATGTGATATTTTCTTGCTTGAACTACAAAAATATAATAAACAAGAAGTATTGCAAGAGATTAATCTCCTTATTAAACGATTATCCGAATATTCTGATTATCAACATTCTTTTCGTTTGATGGCAGAAACTAGTCTCTTACAAGGTAAATTGGCATTAATTCAAAGGAATATGGGAGATGCAAGACAGTTATTCACTAAAGCTGAGCGAATAGCGGATGAGCATGGACTTCACTTATTAGCTAGAGCAATTTCAACCGAACATGATAAATTATTACAACAGCTTGAAAAATGGGAAAATTTGCTAAAAGCTGACACCCCTGTAGAGGAACGATTAAAATTTGTTGAAATAGATAAAACTCTCGATCATATGATGGGCAAAAAGATGATAGAACCACCAGATTTGATTGAAGAAGATCCTATATTACTTATAATAATGAGTGAAGCTGGAAATTCTTTTTTCAATCATACGTTTATTAAAGATTGGGATTACAGTGACCTTTTTAGCTCTTTTATCTCAGCTTTTAATGCTTTTAGTTCTGAGATCTTTGCAAAAGCTATTGATCGTATTAAAATTGGGGAAAATATTATCTCTATGAGACCTGTTGAGCCTTTTGTAGCTTGTTACGTCAGTAAAGGACAGTCGTATCCTGCCATAAAGAAATTGAATAAATTCTCAGATTCTATTAGAAATAAAAAAGAGATCTGGGACATGTTAAATAAAGCAGCTAAATCTTTTCAGGAATTAAATGTAAATAGTTCACCTTTACTTGGAGCTATAGTTAACGAGATTTTCGGAGAATTATCAATGTAGGAATTGATTGAAATATCTCCAATATTTGTTCAAAATTATTTAATTTTAATGAATTGATGAACTTAAGTATACGAAGTATGAAAAGAAAAAAATGCAATGAAAATTTAAACAAACAGTATTAAATTAAAGGAGATTTATTTATAAAAAGCAAGGATTGATATATTTATGGTAAAATATAATCATTGTGAGAAATGTAAAAGGGTATATGATACTGAGCCTTGGATAGGTGAGGTACATGCATATAACGGAATTTGTCCTTCCTGCATGGAAACAGAACAAGATAGTAATCAATTGGAAAAAGACATTGCAGAGGATCGTATAGAGAATATACAAGATACAGAACATGTCGAAGAAATTAAAAATATTCATAAAAGCAATCAATCTTCACCATTAGAAATAGAGAAAAGGCTACTCTCAGGATTAGAACAAAAGGCCGGTGATGTTATCTTAGGCGAGGAATCAGTGGATGTATTGATTAAAGAAATTAGAGATGGTCTTATAGATAAAGCGAAAAAAAGGATTGGAGAGACATTTCAAAGTTTTGATTCGAAAAGAATTGATGCTCAAAAGATTGTTGATTATGTTGAAAACATGTGTGAATATTTAAGTGAATATGAAGATTATATGAAATGTGTAGTTAAAAAACTACGTGATAAACCTAAACTGAAGGTAAAAACTGCTATAGATAAAGTTTTTAAAGAAACAATGGCGAATATGCCAAAGGATATCGCAAAGGATGTTCTCCTTAATAAGAAGGCAATGTTAAAAATTGTGTTTGGAAAGGCTGAAAAATGGTATTCCATTTACTCAGATATAGAAGATGCATCGGCACTCACCAAAAAAATGGTTTTACATCCATTTATTAAAATCCAAAAGAAATTCAGCACTCTTCCTTTCTACTCTTAGAGTATAATAATGTGATGGGCAGTTTTAGAGTGTTTATATAAGGCCTATTTGATAAGAAATTATGAGGGCTTTATTAATTCATTCATCACAAGTAGATATTATTTCTTCTCTAATCTCAGAACTTTTTTAAATTTGTTATATCTGAGAAAAACCATTAAAATTATATTAAATGTAGGTTTAAAAAAACAGTAATAAAGAGATTAAATTTGTAGTTTATATCTTGAGATATGGCTATTTTAGAACTCGGTATTAACTTAGGCATGAAATCTTTAGTTGAAAATAAATATTATTCATCTTCAGATAATATATTAAATCCAGAAATCCGTGCCCGACTTTTAGTTGGAATAGAAGAATTCATAAGTGAGGTATTTGGTGATGAGATTAACGTAATATCACTTTCGAATTTTGAAATTATATGTTATTATGAAATGGTTCACATAGCAAGTAAGAAAACTGATGAATCTCTCCCATTATTAACTTTTGCCATTATCGAAAAAGGAACAAATCATAATTTTGTAAAAAAGCATTTACAGGAAATAACAACTCGTTTTCTCAAACATTTTAATCTTAATGACGTTTCTATGAAAACCTCTAAACACTTTAAAGTATTTGAACCAGTAATTGATGAGATCCTCGGTGATCTAAGATTTAGTATGGAAGATCGTATTAGTACTATTTTCAAGGATTAACTATTAATTAAGATATCTATACTCTAATTCGTTTTTCATAAAATTCTAATTGAATTAATCATGAGTTTAATCATTGTATAATAGCTGATTTAGTGAGAGAATTTGAAAATTGATTTTCATTGTCATCTTTTTCAATCAATGAATACAAGAAAAGTAGTAGAAACCGGCTCAATAAATTTTAAAGGATACGGATTTTATGAAAGAATGGTGAAGAAGCTTGAAAAGGTAAAAACCATCAATACTTCCAATATAATGGAAAAAGCAATGTTCCATTTTAGGAACGCAAAAATTGACAAAGCTGTATTATTACCAGTAAATATGAAGGAGAATCAAGACGTAAAAAAATGGGTTGAATATTCTCCTGATTTTTTCATCCCTTTCTATAATCCTCCAGAAAAATCTTATAGCACTATTGATGTTAAAGAAGAAATAAGAAAAGCAATTACCGAGGAAGGATATAAAGGATTTAAAATAATGCTTACATTTAGAAAAAAAAGGCTTAATGATCAATTAATTTATCCCGTATTGGAGGCAGCTCAACAATTTAAGGTCCCCATTGTTATGCATTGTGGCTATCCTCCTCCTGGAACGACAAAAAATGTATTGACTTACTCAAATCCAATTTATATTGACGAATTTGCTGGTTCATTTACAAAAGTCAATATAATAATCACTCATATGGGATATCCTTTCACTGACATCGCTATTGCATTAGCAGCTCAATATCCTAATGTCTATTTAGATTTAAGCAATTTAACTTATATGATGCCTTCTCGTTTAAAAGATTTACTAATTCAAGCAAAAGAAATTATTGGAGTAAATAAAATCCTATATGGTTCAGATGGTAATAGCCCTGAAATGATAGAAATAGCTGTGAATTATTATGAAAATATTGATTTTTTAACAAGAGAGGAAATTGATAAAATTTTGGGATTGAATGCAGTTAATTTATTAAATCTATGAATGATACCGAAGTCTTATGTTCTTAGAATATGATTATTATTTAAATTTAAATTAAATGATATCATTAAAATTTAATATGAAGTTTATAGATTTATCAATTCCATTAATTAATCCTAAGGAATTAATTTTTGATCCACCTTATAGTCGTCTTAAAATCGTATATAGTGATCACGAATCGGGTGGGAAACAGATGGCTTTAGTTTTTCCTGAATTGAATCCAGAAGAACACCTACCAGATGGAAAGGGATGGGCAAGTGAAATAATAACAATAACCACTCATAACGGGACTCATATGGATGCTCCATGGCACTTTTCCCCGATCCAGGACAGAGAAACAGAGCAGAGAAAAGCAATGACAATTGATGAATTTCCTTTAGAATGGGGTATTGGCCCACTTATTGTTTTGGATTGTACTGATTTTGAGGATGGTCACGTAATGACAGCTGAAGATATCGATAAGAAATTAGAAGGCATTCACCACAAATTACAAGAAGGAGATATCTTATGCATTTACACAAATGCATCTAAATATGCTGGGACGAAAGAATATATCAATCGAGGAGCCGGAGTAGGAAGAGATGCGACCTTACATATCATTAGACAGGGTGTCCATGTTGTAGGGACTGATGCATGGAGTTGGGATGCCCCTTTTAGTATTACTGCTCAGAAATGGACAGAATCAGTTAAAGCTAAAAATCCAAATCCTTCTATTATTTGGGAAGGTCATTTCGCTGGCATTGAACTAGGATACTTTCAAATAGAAAAACTTTCTAACTTAGATAAAGTTCCTCCGGTTGGTGCAACAATTTATTGTTTTCCAATAAAAATAGCAAGAGCTAGCGCAGGGTGGGTTCGCGCTGTTGCAACTATCCCAGAATAAAATTAAAAAAAAGATTAGTCTTCTTTAAAAATATCTTCTACAAGTTTGTTGTTTTCATCGGCTTTAAAAGGAGTAAGTGATCCAGTCCAATCTTTTAATACATCTCCGTATTTCTGCTCAAATTTTTGAACAAATTCTTTCAGGGGTATTCTTACTTCAGAACTCTGAGTTCCTTTTATAAAAAGTGCTCCGAATATTTTATTACCATACTCTAAAAGAATGGTGATATCTCCATGGTCAATTTTTTTCAAGGCCTCTGTAGATTTAGTCATTTCTTTTACAAATGAGGTAATTGCAGAAAACATACCAGATACTAAACCTGGGTCTTGTATTTCATCACTTCGAAAAGCATAATTAAAGACTCCCCGCCCATCATCATAAATAACGTAAAGACCCTGTTTTTCTGCTTTTTCATAAAGATAACTCAATTCTGGCTTCCATATATTGATCAAGTTGTTTTGATAAAGATATCTTAAAGTAAAATAGAATCTACGTTTCTCATTTTCATTTTCTGGTTTCAATTCTTCCAATAATTTATCATTTTCTAAGTTATTTAAGAGATTTTTTATTTCTTCGCGCTCTTGTTCTATTTGCTTAATTTCAATCTGCTTTTCTTTGGAAATTAAATAAGATACATCTCCTTTGGCATAAGTATTAAATGATAAGAAATCAGAGATGTTAGAAAAGACAATTTTCTTGATTAATTCTTCGCCAATTGGTATATTCTTAGTTTTGAAAGATTTTTTAAAATAAAAAACGAATAATCCCCATATGATAACATTGAAGATATAACGAGTATACAGATAAGGTGCCGCTAATCCATTTAAAAACCCGGGTAATTTTGCCGTTAAACTTGCTGTTCTTAATGTATAAAAACCAGTTCCGAAAATTTCAGTATAACTAACTTTCCCTGTTAACCAATAGTTTACAGTGCTCCCAAGTAAAAGAGAAAGCACTATTATAAATGGTAGATAGGCGATAATGCCTAATCCAATACTTTGTAAATATTTTAATCCGTATACCAGAAATAATGTCAAAATTATTGTTGAAACAATCTCTGTTGTTAAAATCCCATAAATAATAATTAAATCATATTGTAAAGCGCGATAAAATGTAGGATCTGATGTTATATACTCCCCAGCTTCATATATTAAATCCTCTTCAATTGAACCTGGTTCTCCAAAAAGAGAGGAGTATCCAAAATTAGTTAGAATCAAATTTAATATTAAATAAATAACTACTGCAAGAGCTCCAAAAATTAGCATATAATAGAAATTTGTACGATCAGCTTTCTGCTTTTTTCTATTTTTCCACCAATTTATTAATTTAACAAATAGAAAAATAGAAATTGGTTCAAAGATATCAATAAATAAGATGAAAATTACTGAAGCCATTATAAAATAAGCAAAGAAGTAAATTATAATCCCAATTGATGTTTCATATTGTAATATAAATAAGATAATTGAAAATATCGACATCGGAGCCCCAATTGTATACAAGCTTTTATAAGTTTGTTCTCTAATTTTTTCACCAAAGTATTGACCTTTCAATGCTATCTGGCTAGAAGATAAGATTTCTATGCTAAAGATAAAAGTTGCTAAGTAAACAAATAAGATTTCAAGAAACCATCCTAAGGCTGTTTCGCCAGTCGTTACAGATTCATCTTGTAAGTTGGAAATTTCTAATATTACTTGTAAAAGGTAGAGCGATATCGGTAAAAGTACAATCATTAATTTAAGGATTTGTTTCTCTCTTCTCCAATTATTTCTTAACAACTCTTTTTTTGTTCGTTCTATTGGGCTTTCATTGAATTGGTAACTTAATTCCTCCAATTTAGTTTTTGTTGAGCCTTCTTCTTTTCTCAATTTATTCCATGAAATTAGTAAAGAAATAAATGGGGCAGTAAAAAATATAAAAGGAAGTGTTATTAGAGGATAAGAAAAGAATAGCGAAATTAGTGAACCGAAATGTGCAAAAATATACCCAATCCCATAAGCGACATTTCCTACATCTGCCGACGGCACAGTTAACTCATCAGGAGTCTCTCCTATTTGAAATATTATTGGAAGGATCCAATATATTAGAAAAAATATAATGATTCCTCCAACAATTCTAAAATATAATTTTCCTATAGTTTTCTTCCAAATAAAAAACAATGGTATAATCAAAATGATTATTGGGAGAGTATTTAGTAAAATAGTATAAAAAATTTCTATTGCTGTCATAATTTGAACAATTCTATTTTATTTTGAAAATTGAAATTTATTTAAAATAAATGTATGTAAATTTAATTATAATAATTTAGCTATTAAAGAATATTTTTAATTTTTAAAATGACAAGAACTAGTAAAATTGGAATAATAACTGATGACGATTTTGCCATAAAAAATGTACCACCATATCCACATCCCATATTTCTTTCATATGAATCACCTTTGCGAATTAGATCAGTTTTAGATTTTCTGGAAATGAAGGAGGTCTTTTTAAATGAGAGAATTATTAGAATTGGATTCATTCCCATAATTGAGTCAGTATTAGGTTTAGCACATACAAAGTACCATATAGATTCTGTTAGAAATTTTTCAAAAAGGGGTTATGGATTATTAGGCGATGAGACATTCATTACAGAGGATACTTTTGAGTTAGCAAGAAAGGCAGTTGGAGGAACAATACAAGCAATAAAAAGTGTATTGAATTCTGATGTTAATCAATCTTTTGCGCTTGTGAGACCTCCTGGTCATCATGCATTACAAGAAAAAGCATCAGGACTCTGCATATTTAATAATATCGCAAATTCTATATTATACTTAAAAAAACAACTACACTACAAGAAAAAGATTGCAATTATTGATATTGATGCTCATTTTGGAGATGGTTTAGTTCAATATTTTTATGAAGATCCAAATGTACTATATTTTTCTGTTCATGAATTTGATTTTGTAGAAGGAGATATTGGATTTATAGATGAATTGGGAGAGGGGGAGGGTATCGGTAAGAGCATTAACTTTCCAATACCAATGAATATTTCCGATAAAGAGTTCCTAGAATTTATGGATTTATTAGAACCTATATTAAATGAATTCAATCCTGATTTAATTATAGTTGCTGCTGGTTTTGATATGTATTTTGCTGATCCTATTGGAAATGGGCTGTTAACCTCAATTTCATACTATAATTTTACTGAAAAATTATTGAAATTGTCTGAAAGGATATGTGAAGGTAAATTGGCTTTCATCCTTGAAGGTGGTTATAGTCTTATTGGCCTTCCACAGTGTGTTTATGCTGTTATAAAGGCACTTTTAGGAGAACAATATAAAACTCCTATCTTTGAAAAGATCCAACTTTCAACTGAAGTTAAAAATGAAGATATAAGCAAGATTAAAAGTTCTTTGAGAAAATTGCTTGCAAATTATTGGATTTCACTTCAATAATAAAAAAGTAAATTGAGTTAAACCAAATTTTCAAGTTTTTTCGCGTATTCTTGAACATTAAAGAGGGCATCTCTTGGACCGGCTTGAGGATTAATATAAGTAACTAACGCTCCTGTACCCCCTATAGGGATTGGGCAGATAATAATATGCCCTTTTCCCGTTATATTTGTACCAATTTTTCTTTCTTCTGTATTTTCAACAATCATATATTTTATCCCTTGTATCGTCAAACTAGTAATTCCCTTCTCACCTAGCTCTAATTTCTGGTTAAGTATCTCATTTATTAAACTTATATCACTTATAAGATCCCAGTTTTCAGTTTGGGTGATTAATTTTCCATCTTTACCGATAATTGCCACTCCAAAAACATTTTGTTCTTCGTCTAATAAACTATCTATAATACCTTCAATTTCTGACATTATAACCAAATATTTATTATTAAATTGTTATAAATAAAATAAATAAAATCAATTATAAATTTAAATATACTTTAAAAACAAATAAAAAAAAAATGGTGAAATCAATTGGCTTTTAGAATGTGGAGAAAAGCTATTTTATTATCTCTACGCGAAAAAAAGATATTTACAGTTTTCACGTTAATATATACGATTTTAATATTTTTAACTAGCCTTTTCTGGGATTTAGCAATCAAAGAAGAAATCGGTGGTGCAGCTAACTATCTTCTAGCTATCTTTTTTGCAACGAGCTTATTTCTTTCATTGCTTTATGCTTGGATCTTAGTGTCAAGAAAAAGACGTGTATGGGCAACATTCAAATGTATTGGGTATACTAACAAGAATATATTAGTCTTAGTTTCAGGGATGATCTTTTTTACGACGATTGTCGGTTTCTTTATTGTTATTGAAGTTTTATTTCATTATACTGCTGCCTTAGCATATTTACATTCAGAGGGTTTTTTTGAAGATATCAGTAGAATCTTAATTGGATTAGTTCCGGTTATAATAACTAGTGCTTTATTTATTATAGTTCAATTAATTGCTTTCTTTTTAGCCTATAGAAAAGTATTGAAAGTAAGACCAATTATTGCATTAAAAAAAGTAGGTGAGTGAGGAGAAAAAAGATATGTCGGCAGATAAAGATATTATGATTGAAGCGGTCGATATTAATAAAGAATATAGAAGAGCAGGTGCTATTATTCGAGCTTTAGCAGATGTTAATTTAAAGATTAGAGCTGGTGAATTCGCGGTTATTCAAGGTCCAACAGGGTGTGGAAAATCCACACTTCTCAATGTTCTATCAGGTTTAGATTTGCCTGATTCTGGAAGAATAATATTCGACGGGGAAAATATCGCAAGAGCAACAGAAGATAGATTAAGCAGATTAAGACGTCAAAAAATAGGCTTTGTGTTTCAAGATTTTAATCTAGTGAACACCTTAACCGCCATTGAAAATGTAGAAGCAGTTTTATGGCCAACAGTATTACGCCAAAAAGAAATTGAAAATAGAGCAATTTCTGCCCTAAGAGACGTTGATTTACTTGACCGTAAAGATCACTATCCTGTCCAAATGTCAGGTGGTGAAAAACAAAGATGTGGTATTGCCCGAGCAATTATCCATAGACCAAGGGTCATCTTAGCAGATGAAGCCACCGGAAATTTAGACCCTGAATCAGAAAAACAAGTAATGGAGCTTTTAAAGAAAATCAATAAGGAAATGGAAACAACCATTATTTTTGTTACACATAGAGATTTATCTCAGTACGGAACCAAAACTATTCGGATGGATAACGGGAGAATCATTAAAATTCAATAAATCAAGTTCAATTTTTTAACTATTTTTTATAATTTTTTTAATGACAGTTTACATTAACATATTTAATTATATTTGAATATGTTATCTTGAAACATACGTTACTCATAATAAAATTAACATTTCATATGATCCACTGCATCTCCTTTTGTTTCAAAGGTCTTAATTATTTTGATTTTTAAAATTCAAATTAAACACAAAAATATATATATTCATTAACTTTTTGGAATTCTTATAAGAAATAAAATAATTGTATGTAAATATGGAAACATGAGGGGATCAGTCTGGGATGGAAAAGAGTGATAGGCAGTGGTTGTGCGGGTATGTTATGTCTAATCCCAATGGCGTGGATTTCTTTTAGATTCTTGAATCTGACTGAAGGATTGACGGGTGGTTTGATTGAGAATATTGACGAAGCCTTAGCACTCATAACAGGTGCGCTTGGTGATTTTGGTCTTTTTGTGGAGATTTTAGCTGGAGCATTTATTGGACTAGGTCTCATTTTCTTATTTCCTATTCATTGGTGCATATTTTATCGTCCAGAGGATGTAGGGTTAATTATTGCTGTTACATTTCCATGGATTTTATGCTGCGTTATTACTAGCGCCATCTTTGCTCATACACCCAGAGGAGGGATGCATTCTAGTTTTGCCATAGGGATCGGATATCTTATTATTTTATCAATCGGTTATTTGATCATATCGTTGATTATTCCATTTGGATCTGCAGCATTAGATGGATTATTAGAAGGTTTAACAAATTTACCTTATCTTGTTGCAGTGTCTACAGCTATCTTAGAAGGATGCTTAATAGGAGCAATTTTTGGGGGTTTTATTGGGAGTTTAAAATATAAACCGGCAGGAATGAAAGCTAAATCAAAAAGAAAAGAAGAAATTAAAGAATTGTCAGATGTAAATGTCGCAATTGAACGTTCGGTTATGATGGAAAAAACAACATGTACTAATTGTGGTGCTACAATAACGTCAGATGATTTGTTTTGCACTAATTGTGGTGCAAAAAGGTCATAATTAATGTTTTAATTAAATTGTTTTATTTATTAATGAAATCCTTTAAAAAGTTAATAATCAAAGATAATATTTTATTTCTAAAAAAATAAGAATAACTATTAAACTTTGAAATTTTAATTAAAAAATTCGATGTTCTAAGAGAAATAATGCCAAAAGAGATTAAAGGTCTGATATTAAGCCGATTGATAGTCTTAATATCGATAATCCTTGTACCACTTGCAATTTTTTTAATTTTTAATATTACTGATTTTAATTTATGGTTTTCAAATGATGCTGGACTTAAATTAATACTAATAAAATTACTCTGCCCTACAGTGTTTAGTGTATCATGGTTATTTTTTTTAATTTTATTTGCAGCGCGTTTTGCTGACACTCTAGATGATATCGATAGAACTATAAGTGTAGTTCCTTCAAGATTAAAATTTTTCTATGGAATTAATGCTCTATACATTCTTTTTATATTTATTTTCCCCTTAATTACACCTTTAATATCTATACTAAGTTTTGCATCTTTTGCATGGAGATTGACCACTTTTAGGAAAAAGAGATGGGAAGAAGATACAAAGATATCGACTACTACATGGATAATGATGGTTATTGCTGCTATTATTCCACTTTTCTGCTCTATTATTGTATTACCTGAATATATAGTCTTAGCAGATTTCTTATGGAACATAATTTGGATTCCTATACTTCCTTCTCTTTATATTGTCTCATATTCATTATTCACAGCATTGGCGATCGGATCTCTTATTATTCTTTTTATGAACTCAGGAGTATCTGAATATGAACAATTGTTTGTAGAGCCATCAAAAAAGCAAAGTTTCTGGAACGTTAGGATACTCGAAGTAGTTTTATTTGGATTTTTTTTATTTTTAGATTTAGGAAAATTTGAAGTAATCAATTTATTCTACATAGCAGGTTTTATAATTATAATTTTTATTTCAATTGTTAATTTTCTCCAAGGAAAAACTAAAATTAAAAGTTTTAAAAGTCATTTCTTTGGATATTTTATTGCTGCGGTATTTATAGGTTCTAACGTCCTTTTTACTACATCTGAAATATCTCAACTATTAAGAGTCTTTAGTCTAATAATTTCAGCAGTATTGTATATTTTTGTATTTTTTTATACTTTCTTGCGCTTAGACTGATATGGCAGATTATTTTTATTATATACGAAATAGAGTTCCAAATCTTAAAGATTCTATTATATTAGAACATAAATTATTAAAAAGCTGAAATTTATTTATAATCTTAATAAAACAAACCACTTTTTAAAAAAAATTTGTGTTGAATATGAGAGGTATAAATACCAAATCTTTAATGATTCTTACTATGTTCATCGCATCGATAGCAGCAATGCCAATTATGGTAAATGCAGAAGAGGATAATAAAATTGACTTTAATCAAGAAGGAGTTGGTCGCGATCTAATTAATAACTTTCAAGGAGGCTTTGGAACTATGTTAGGGGGATTAGGTTACGCTGGAGCCCTTTTAGGAAAAGTTTTTAATATGCTATTTGTTCAAGCATATGATGATTTCGAGGCTCGAGAGATGTTGTCAGGAGTCTATGTTTTAAGCGCATTCAACGAAACTACGCTTACGGGAAGCAATAATTATGGAGTTTCTGGAGTCAGTGAATATCATATATTACCAGAAGATTATGATCGTACTGGCATTCCTGGAACAGGACCAGTATATTGTGAAGTTCTAAAAACAGGTTCATATAATTACGCATTAACTATTGGAGTTGGTGTAACACTTATCATTTGGGACAATGATCATTCATTCATAAATGCAGCTAAGAAACTAATTAACTTCTTCAAAACTCTAGAAGAGAGTGGAGGAGAAATGTCTGAAAGCCTGGTTAGGGAGGGAATAGAATTAGTTACTTGGTTTTTAATCCATATAAATGATATTTTCACTGGTGATGAACTATTTATTTTAAACCCTATTACATGGCAAAAATTAGAAATTACACCAAATCCTGATTTCACAATCACAAAAACATGGAAATATTCTAATACACAAGATATAATCGCACCTTCGGGTGATGCTCCTCTTGCTGGCACATATGATACAGAGATGGGTAATTGGAATGCTACAGCAATAGCTAGAAAAGATAGTTATATGCAGTGGCTATTAAGGCCAACTGAAGATATACCTTTAGTTACCGCTATCTGGACGCAATTTACCTTCGACTTAATTGAATTATGGATTAAAAACTTTCAAATTCATATTGATTTAAGTGAAGTCATTAATCTTGGAAGTGGAGAAGGAGGTGATTTCGCGAAAGCTTTTGGAGGGTGCGACATTGAGTTTTATCTATTTACTCATCATCTAGCTGGGGCGTTCCTCTATAATGATTTGAATATGGATGATAAAATTTCTGTGAATTATGTTGACACTACTGTAGATATTGATGGTACACCTACAGACATTTCTTATCCTCAGAGTTCTGAAATCACTCATCGATTAATTCTAAATTCTGTAGAAAACTTTAATTTCATGCTTCCACAAAAAAATCCAGAAGGCACTATTTCATGGGGATTGGATCTCGAGAATGTTAATATCTCTGCAGTTCCAGTTGGAATTGATTTAGACTCATATCTCGCAGCACCACAGGAAAATCTCGACTATATGCATTTTGGGTTTACATTTGATCCAATAAAGAGTGTCAAAGGAGCTGATTTATTAGGAAAAATTAAACTAGATCAATTTTTCGCTCCTTGGAATGATCCAAATAATCCTTATCCAAACGCTGTAATCGATGATTTAGATATGGCAATTATTTATGTATCAACTGTTTTACATTTTCATTTAAATGTAGCAACTTATAGTGAACAAACTGATCCTGTGGCACAACTAGACAATTACTATGATGGCAATGCAAATGATGATGATTATGTAGAAGAATCACATGAACTGAGAATTGGAAATTATCTTGGAGGTACAGAACCACTGGATTTTGTTGACATTGCCGGACCATATTATGATTATGGTAATGAAACAATTACACAGAGAGCTAATGCGAGTACCGCTATTATCCCTCTTGCCCTATGGACAGGTGAAATGGAAAGACATGACACCTTCACACCACCAAGCGAATCTAATGTCGAATCCTTTTCTTCTGATATCAGAGTTAGTGCTAATTTTACTGTATTAGCTTATGCTGTGTGCTATCCTAAGTTTGAGGATGGTACTGGAATCTGGCACGATCCAACTTTCTCAGTGTATATGGTTTTCGAGTCCAAAACCTTCTGGGCACTGATTGTACTTATAGCTGGTGTTGGATTAGTGGGCGTAGCCACAGTTCTAGTAAAGAGAAGAAAGGATAGTAGGTTTTAAAATCTAATAAAAGTTTTTTTATCAAATTCTTTTTTTTTTAATTTTTGTTTTTTACACTTAAAAAATTTTAAATTATGAGAAACCTAAGTCACATAGAGACACAAATTATATATTGATATATGTGAATAATTTATGGAGTTAGATATTTCAGATCCATTCTATGTGAATGAAGATAAACGTTGGTTTAAGAAATGGTGGCCTGATGGCGTTCCTTATAATGCTATTTTTGAAGAAAAGACAATAAATGAACTTTTAGATGAACAAGTAAAGAAATATGCTGATAGTAATTTTATTTGGTTCTTAGATACGTGGATCACCTACAAAAAATTTCAAGATTATGTTAAATCTTTGGCTAGATCATTAGATAAATTAGGTATAAAAAAAGGTGATATAGTGGCACTGCATCTACCTAATTGTGTCCAATATATAATTGCATATTATGCTATTACGAGAATAGGAGCAATCGCAAGTGGGATTAACCCTACTTATCAACCAATTGAAATTTTGCATCAACTTGATATTACAAAGCCTAAAATGCTAATTGTATTAGATTCACTTTATGGGCAATTTATAAAACCAATAATAGCTGATACCAAAATAGAGACCATTGTATATACTAATCTTGCTGATGTTACGAACATTAAAGGGGTAAAAAAAGCAATAGGAAAATTTGTAAAAAGGATTCCCTCTGGTAAGGTAGATTTTCCAAATGCTATAAAGTTTAATGATCTTTTAAAGACAGAACCAAAATTCGATGATATAAAAATTGATGTTAGAACTCATCCTGCTACATATATTATGACAGGAGGTACTACCGGTTTACCCAAAGCAGCAGTTTTGACTCATTTTAATGTAGTCTCTAATGCAAAACAATGTAAACTCTGGTTAGGAGGGGAAAAACCAGGAATCGGGAACATAGGAATACTTCCTTTATTTCATAGTTTTGCCCATACTGTAGTTATGAATACTACCTTAGCAATAGGGGGATGGATAATGCTCTTTCCAACACCTCCTGCTCAAAGCGAATTATGTGAGGTTATTGAGCGGTTACCATGTGAAGAAGGATTGATATATGCCGGGACAGAAATGTTGTTTAAAAGATTATCAGAGCTCAAAAATCTTAGAAGAAGATATCCTAAAGTCATGGGAAAACTGATTTTATGTATCTCTAGTGCAGGTCCACTACACAGACCAGTTCGTGATAAATTTGTTGAGAATACAGGTGGGAGAATAGTTGAAGGATATGGACTATCAGAAGCGAGTCCAGCCGTAAGTGCAGGCAATTTGTTTGGCGAAAGTCCTATTGGAAGCATAGGGATGCCTTTTCCAGGTACAGAATGGGGAATATGGCCTGTTGATGATTTTTCTGAGGGACCTATATGTCTCGGGAATCCAGAAGATACGAATTTTGGGATAGAAAATAGTGGTGAGATATGTATTACTGGTCCACAAGTAATGTCTGGATATCTAGATATACCAGATGAAACAAAAGAAACACTTAAAAAATATAATGATAAGATTTGGCTTTTAACAGGAGATATTGGGTTTATAAATGAAGATGGTACAATAGAAATCAGGGATCGGAAAAAGCAGGTCATAAAATGCAAAGGATATTCCGTTTTCCCTAAAGAAGTTGAGGAACTTCTCATGAAACATCCTGATATTACTGAAGCTGCTGTTGCAGGTTTACCTAACGAGGAATTTGGTGAAATTGTTAAAGCATGGGTTTCTATTCGTGAAGATTGCGATTTATCACCTCAATCTATAAAAGAATGGGCAAAAAACAATATGGCTCCATATAAATGTCCATATTCAATTTCAATAATGGGTGATCTCCCTAAAAATTTCATAGGAAAAGTACAGAGACGAGCATTACAAGAAGCAGATCCGATGTACAAGAAATAGTGAAATATTGGTGGGTTAATATATTATTAATTGAAATGTAAGAGAAATATTAAGTCGTTATAAGGAGATGTATAAAATATATCTTTCATTATATATCAAAATATAGATGATTATCATCGAAATATAAATAAATAACCGATGTTCTAATTTAGACGAACATAAATTATTATTAAGAAGTATTATTTTTTTTAATAATGATTAATAGATAAAAATATAATAACAAAAAAGAGTAATCTCAACTTGTCAGAAAATTCTAAAATAGAAGATTTTGATATTAAAATAGATAAACTCGAAAGTATTCAGATCGAGGATTCTGAGCTTTTAATAATTGATAAAGTAATCCAAGAGTTTGCCCCCGAAATAGCATATTTGTATCAAATTAGGGAAGATGAATCGGAAGAACAGCAAATTAAAACGGGAAGGCTTCATGAAAATAGAATTTTAGGAATAATTTTAAAGTTCTATTTAGAAGGGAAAAAAAAGATAACAACTGGAGAAGTTGAACAAGAATATAAAAAATATTTTAAAGAAATCGCTCGATCAACCATTTCGACCTATTTAAATATGTTAAAAAAAGAATCTACTCTCTATAAGGAAAGAGATGGTAGAATAGTTTATTATATTTTCTACGAAGACCCCCCAAAAGGGATCAAACCGTTCTGGTTCACTAGAATATTTTGTATTGTTCCCGCTTATTTTGAAAGAGCATTATACTTTGCTGATTTGTATTTCAAGGCTGAAGTGTTTGTTGAACAATATAGCGCAAAATTTCATAGTAGCGACAAAGAGATTCTGATAAGAAATTTCAAATTTTTAGTAGGGTTAATTATTTTGAATATATTCAAAAACCGGAGCTCGAAATGTGTACTTTGCCAATTTAGTAAACGACAAATGTATGGTAAACTTGAAGAATTGATGATTGTAGCAATTAAAGACAGATCTGATGTTTTACCTGAAGATATGATAGAAATATTGGTGGGAAAGTATTCTGAGATACCTATGTTTAATGGGATCTACATTATGGGTGAAATGAGGGAAGAAAATACCATTGAAAATATTTTAAAATACGCTAGTGATTATAAGAAGGATTTAGATTTTCAGATAATGGTATCCAACCGAAGAAAAACTTTAAGACTTAAGCAAAAAGAAGCTTTAGAAAGTGAAAAGCTAGATTTGTAAACTTTTTTACTTTTTAATTTATTTTTCTTAAAGCAATTTTGATCTTTGCATCATTAATCGAGTCAAAGCATCGAAAGTTTCTTCGACATTTTCACCTGATTTTGAACTACATTCGATGAATCCATCTACTCCTCTTGATTTTGCAATATTGATACCCTCCTCACCAGTCACTTCCCTGTCATCTAAAAGATCTGCTTTACCACCAACGACTATAATTGGAAACGTGTCTTGTTCCGATTTAATCTCCTTTCGAACGACAAGTAACCAATCATCAATATGGGCTAAAGATGAATAATTTGTTACGTCATACATAAAGAGAGCACCATTAGCTCCTCTTACATATGTAGGTAACAGAAACCTGAACCGTTCTTCGCCGCCAAAATCCCAAATCTGAAGCTTTACTTTCTTTCCGTTAATTTCCAAACTCTTTACTTCAAAATCTACTCCGATAGTCATTTTTGTATCCGATCTAAATAAATTAGTAAGGAATCTTTGAGTCAAGGTGGTTTTACCGCATCCAGCATCTCCGAATATAACCACTTTATAAGTAGCATCGTAAATCTTTAATCTCCTCAACCTTTTTTTATTTTTATTATCCTAATTTAAAGCTAAAGCTAGATTTTTGGATTTTAACAATTAATATTTCATTATTATGATGATTGATATCTATTACAAATCTTGTATAAATCAACCTTAATAATATTTTATAATAATATTAAACTATAAAATTTGGATTCCAAAATAAATATATGGATATTCAAATAAAGAATGCGGATTAACTGTTTTTGTCTAATTTTACCATTTTCTTCACTTTTTTAATATTTAGATTGGATTATCAAAGAAGTGAATACATTTTATTTACTTTAGATGCTGATACTAGACTTTTTTTGTCATAAATTCTTGTTTTCAGATAATAAATTTGAGAAAATCATTATTACTATGGAGAGAGATCACCAACTAACCAGAGAAGTTAAAGAATATTGTAATAAGATAGGTGTGGATATTGTAGGATTTGCCAATCCGCTATTATTTGAGCATTATCCAGAAAAAAATCGTCCTGATAGCTTTATTGATAACCCAAAAACAGTAATCATTATTGGTTTTCACTTATATGATATTATACTTGATGCCTGGAGTCATAAAGAGGGAGAATCTGTATGGAGTTATCAATTTGCAGACGCTGTTGTTGAACAATTTTGTCATCGAATTCGCAGATATCTTTTAAAGAAAAATTTTAATTCTCGTGTTATCCCTTATAGTCCAGGTTTATTTCTAAAGGAAGCAGCTGCATTAGCAGGAGTAGGACCAATTGGAAAAAACAACCTATTGATTACAGATCGGTTTGGTTCTCAAATAAGATTAAGAGCCTTAGCTACAACAGCTCCACTTATTTGTGGGGAACCCATAAGAGAAAGTAAGTATTGTGAGGGATGCAATATCTGCATAGAAGCATGTCCAGCAAATGCGTTTATTAATGGTAAATATATTAAGGAGAAATGCTATATTTATTTGGAAACTCATAAAATGAATCTTTCTGATTATACTGTAGTAGAGTGTAATATTTGTATTGAATCATGCCCAATTGGGGAAAACAGAGATATCCTGCCATAAAATAATTTATATAAAAACGTCTAAAAAGCTATCAATAACCTTAATGGTTTGATCTGTTCTCCCTGATTTAGGAAAAACTCGATTAAGTAAATGGGTTTCAATCTCCATTATATCTAACCCTATTAAGTCAATCTTTTTTGAGTTTAATAAATTCTTTATAGTCTTAGCTGTATTTATTATAGTCATTTGATCGATTCCAATAGCATTTCTAAACCGAGTTGCAATTATTTCTCTTAACGCACCTACATCTGTATCAAAAGAAATATACAATTTTGATTTTTCAGTCTCTTTTAAGATTGTTGACAAATTTCTGATCATTGTTGACGTGCCAGATACTGGTATAAATTTTACACCGTTCTGCTCCATTTCATTATAAAATTCGACGAATTCTATAATTCTTGGGTCATCTAATGATCGAAATTTTTCGTTTGGATAATCCTGACACCCAAAAATTATCAGGTTTTCAGGTATTATAACCTTTTCTTTCAATAAATAAAATAAAAAAGAAGCACATGTATATGTATCTACAATATTTAAATTTTCATTAACAGTATTAATATGTTCTGAAATCAATGGATTTGTCTCTTCAGGGTGTTCATTCATATATTTTGCTATGTTCAATGAAATGTTAGCAGGTAATCCGTCAAAATGGGCATCAAAAATAAGGATTAGTAAATCTTCTGGTCCAAATTCGTTAGATAACGCCTTTAAGACTCCCCCAGTTAGAGAATGATCTACTCCGATCATTAAAGGAAAATCTGGTAATATATTATTTTTCAAGTAATTCTCGAGTTTCTCTGAATATGTTCTAATAGCCCCTTTACTGGTAAATTTTTGAAATTCTAGTTGATTTATTGAAGGTAAATCTTCAAGATTTGGTTTAGGAGTCAACCAGGATTCAATATGAAATTTTCCCATTTTAACATATTTATCTTTTGACAACACAGTACTAAACATAAGTAATCCTTCGTAGGGATCTAAAAAATTAGGATTTATTATGAGATTTTGAGCCAATTGATTTAGATATTTTTGTTTAATCTGAAGACTAAGTGGGAAATCTGTTGCATCTAGAGCTGCTCCAAATACTTTTATTAGTTTTACCAAGTTTTCAGGCATTCTATTAATTATTTTGAAAATATAATTGGTCTATAAATAATATAAAAGATGTAATATAATTTATAAGGTCAATAAAAATAATAGAAGTTTAGCATTAGCAAAATGGATTTATTAAAAGAATTAGAAGATTCAGTTATAGAGGGAAATGAAGAAAATGCTAAGCAAATTGCTCAAGAAATTGTTAAAAAGAATTTGAATATTCAAGATGCGATCTTTTCTGCTCTTTTAAGTGGGATGAAAAAAGTTGGAAAATTATATGAAAATCATGAATATTTCATTCCAGAAATAATCTTATCTGCTGATGCTCTTAATGTAGCATTCCAAATTTTCACTCCTCATTTAAAAGAAACTAAAGAAAAAATTAAACCAACAGTCGTAATTGGGGTTGTAAAAGGTGATATTCACGAAATTGGTAAAAATATTGTATCTACATTTCTTTCTATTTCTGGATATAATGTGATTGACCTTGGGAGAAATGTCCATTCCAATAAATTTATAGAAACGATTGAAGAGTCTAAAGCACAAATTTTATGTTTATCAACATTGATGTCTCCAACTTTAGATGAAATGCGTTTAATAGTAGAAAAGCTTAAAGAAAAAGGAATTAAGGATAAAGTAAAGGTAATGATTGGGGGCGCAACCACCAACCCTGAATTCAAGGAAGAAATTGGGGCTGATTTCTATTGTAAAGATGCAGTTGAAGCAGTTAATACTTTAAATGAAGATTTTTCAAAACAATAAAATATTTGAAAAGAGGATATCAAATGAGTTTAATTGTAGAAGGGTTAAAAAAGTATGGGGTATCAGAGGAATACGCAAAAGGGTTAATTGGAACTCCTGGATCTACAGTTCCTATATTATTATTAGCAGGTGGATATAGTGTAAATGAATATTTTAAGAAAACGGGGATTTTTGCTAAGGAAATAGTGTCAAATGCAAATCATTTAATTAAATCGCAAGTTGATATTCATTATCGCTTTAAGGTGGAATTGTTATCATGTTTAGTAGATTTGAATATTATTTCAGAATCTTTTGGAGCTAAGCTATATTATGAAAAGGAAGTCTTACCTATGCCTAACGAACCTGCAATAAATTCCTTGAGTGCTGTTGATGAATTAGAAATCCCAGATCCTAAAAAAGATGGTCGAATGCCCGTTATTTTAGATTGTGCAAAATTATATCAGAAAAAATATAGTAATAAGGGTTTCATTTATAGTGGTGTTATCGAGGGTCCTCTCACAGCTGCATCGAATGTAGTAGGAATTGAAAATTTGATGAGAGGGATGAAAAAGTCACCTAGCCTAGTACATAAATTATTGAAAAAAGTATCTGAAATTTGTATTGAATTTGGTAATGCCCAAATTGAAAATGGTTTGGATTCTATTGGCATCGCGGAACCTACGGCATCTTCAACGGTTATTTCTCCAGAATTTTTTAAAGAGTTTTGTGTTCCTTATTTAAAGAAGATTAACCTCAAATTAAATACTATGGGAATTTTTATCCATATATGTGGTTACACTCAACCGATAATAGAACAATGGATTAAAATTCCAAAAACTCTGATTATAAGTGTAGATGATGTAGATCTAAAGAAAACATTTGAGACCATTGGAAAAAAATTCATAGTTGTAGCAGGTAATGTGTCTACTACTAGTTTATTAAGAGGAACACCCCAAGAAGTTGAAAAAATCACTAAAGATTGCCTTTCAGAAGTAGGAGAGAATGGAAAATATATTGCTAGCCCTGCATGTGACCTCGCACCTGGTACTCCAGAAAAAAATATCAATACTTTTATTCATACATGTAAAAAGTTTGGAAAATTTCCAATTAATCTATAAATAGTATTAAAGATTTACTATAATTTATAAGGTCGATGAAAATGATAGATAACGAAATTATTATAGAATTAGCAGGAATTGTTGGGGAAAAGTATGTTTCGGATAAACCTGAAATGCAATTTCTATATCATTACGATTTTATAACAGCTGAGCCAGAAGGAAAATGCGACATAGTAATTATGCCAAATTCTGCAGAGGAAGTCCAGGAAATTGTCAAAACTGCGAATAAATATAAAATTCCTATAGTGCCATGGGTCTCTGGTATAAATTTTGGCTCTCTTGCTACTCCTAGAAAAGGAGGAATTGTTGTAGATTTAAGAAGATTAAACCGGGTATTGGAAGTAAACGAAGATGATATGTATGCAGTGGTTGAAGGAGGAATAACCTGGGCAGATCTAATCGGTTATCTCGAAAAAAAACATCCTGATCTAAGAGCGGGAGTTACATGGTCACCTCCAGGTACAGGAGTCGTTCCATCATGCCTATGTTATGGGATGTTTGATTTAGGTATGATTGGTGGGTCTGGTGCTGAGTTTCTAAACGGCTTAGAAGCAGTACTAGGATCGGGAGAACTTGTGAAAATAGGTTCTTGTAGCATTTCTAATAAATGGTATGGTAGGCAACCATTACCAGATCTAGCAGGATTATTTATAGGTTGGGAAGGTACAACCGGGATCGTAACTAAAGCTGCTATTAAATTATGGCCAAGATTACCGTTCAATGAGGTTTTTACGGGAGCAACTCTTAGGATGGATGTTGGAATTCCTGTAATGCTTAAACTTGCGAAAGCTGGCCTTGGAATTACTGATATAGTTGTAGTTAATCTTGGATGGAGCCAATCAGTTCAAAATTTAAATGAGAAAAATGTACCTAAAGATGCCATAAAAGGGGGTATGCCTGATTTTGTATGTATCATTGCAACCCAGGCATATACTGCTAAACAACATGAAGCTCAGTGTGAAGCGATTATAGATATTTGTAAAAAAGGAAATATACAGCTTATGTCGAGAGAACAAGGTGTAGAAGCTATAGATGCACCTCCGACTCAGGTTTGGGGTTGTTGGAATTTTTCAAGAGGAGGTGGCGGTGAATGGATTGGTTCTTACTGCTCAACAAGAGATATTGTGAATTATTATAATTTAGCAAGGGAAATCTGTTTAAAACATAATAAACCTCCACAATTTTATAGCAGAATAATGTTTGGTGGGCATTATTGTGTTGCACGTACAAATATTAATTTCAATAAGAATGACCCTAATGATATTGAGATAGCACGAAATCTTTTAAAAGAAATTCACGATGAAGTTCAGCAAGTAGATGGCGCTATAATGTATAAATCACCAAAATGGGCGTATAAAACGCATAAAGAAAAAATTTTTCCCGCAACAAGTGAATTGATTGAAAAAATTAGACGGCTCCTTGATCCGAATGGGATAATGAATCCAGGACAAGGAAGAGGAGAAGATTAAAATGTCTAAGAGAAGAGTAAGATATTTACCAGGAAAGGGTATTTCTAAAATAACTTTAGCTCATGAAAATCAGAAGCTTGAAAGATATCAAGATTTAACACATTATAAAGACACTTTTTTTCAGTGTGGTAAGTGTGGAACCTGTAGGACAGTTTATAAAGACGCTTACTGGTCTCGAGTTTGCCCCTCTGGAGAATTCGGAGGATTTGAGGCATATTACCTTGGTGGAAAAAATCTATTAACTTGGGCAATAACTACAGATAAACTCAAATGGAATGAAGATTTAGCCAAGATTTTTTATCAATGTTCTGTATGTATGGCATGCGTACAACAATGTCAGATACCTGAAATCCACACTTATGCCGGTGAATGGTTAATGGCAATGAGAGAGGAAGCTGTTAAGGCGGGATATGGACCAATGCTTGAGCAAACTCAATATACTGAACATATAATGAATGAGAAAAATCCTTATATGGAAAAGCATGAAGATCGATTAAATTGGCTACCATCACATATTAAACAATCATCAGATGCGAAATTAGCATATTTTGTTGGTTGTACATCAAGCTACAGAGAACAAAATGTTGCTATATCTACTGCAGAAATATTGAACTCTCTCAATATTGATTTTAGAATCCTAGATAAGGAAGGATGTTGTGGTTCTCCTGTTTATATGACAGGTCAGGTAGAAAAAGCTAAAGAATTAGCTGAACAGAATATTACTAATTTTAGAGAAGCTGGAATTGAACAAATAATTACATCATGCGCAGGCTGTTATCGAACATTGAAAGATACTTATCCAAATAAATTTAGATTGACTCATGGAATTGAGGTTAAACATTTACCCGAATTTATAAGGAGCAAATTAAAAAATAGCGAAATCAATTTTAATAAAGAAATAAATATGAAAATAACATATCATGATCCTTGTCATATTGGACGCCATATGGGGGTCTATAAAGCACCCAGAGACGTTTTACAAGGAATTCCTGGTATTGAATTGATAGAGATGACACGAAATAGACATAATGCTTGGTGTTGCGGTTCGGGTGGTGGTGTGAGATCATCATTTAAGGATTTATCGGCTTTTGCTGCAAAAGAAAGAATAGAGGAAGCAAAAGAAACAACAGCTGAAGCTATCGTTTCTTGTTGCCCTTTCTGTCTAAATCAATTTAAAAATAATATTGAAAATAACGAAATTCAAGCGCTTGATCTCTCAGAATTGATAAAGAAAGCTATGTAATAAGTTTAAACAATTTTTTTTATTATTTTATTTTTTATAGAGTAAAATAAAAATATAAAAAAAAGAATTATTGGGATTTTAGTTTTTCTTTTGCTATTAGAGCAGCTCCTAAGGCTCCAATTATTTGTGGATCGACTGGCAACTTTTTAGCTTTTACACCCAATCTTTTCTCAAGATAAGTAACTACACCAATATTTTTTGCTACTCCTCCAGTAATTGTTAACTCTTCTTCGAGACCAACTCTGTATACAAGAGACATAATTCTAGAAGCGATAGCATCATGTATTCCAGCCACTATATCAGCAACTTCTACTCCATCTGCCATCAGACTTACTACTTCTGTTTCAGCAAACACACTACATTGAGCTGTAATTTTAGCCTGTTTTTTTGATTCTAGTGATATATATCCTAAATCATCAAGGCTTAATTCAAGAGTTTTAGCCATAACTTCTAAAAATCTCCCTGTTCCAGCTGCACATTTATCATTCATTGCAAAATCAAGGATTTTTCCCTTTGGATCTACTTTTATTACTTTGCAATCTTGTCCACCAACATCTATTATTGTTCTAATTGACGGAATAAAGGAATGAGCTCCTTTACCATGGCACGTTAATTCAGATATTTCAAAATTTGCAAAAGGTATTTTCACTCTCCCATAACCCGTTCCAACAATATAATCAATATCATCTAATGTTAGACTACCCTTCTCAAGAGCCTCATTCATAGCATTTAAAGCAGTTTTTTCCGGTTTTGGTGTTGTTGGGACGATACTATAAGACAAAATTTCACCATCACTTAAGATAACGCTTTTACCAGTTAAAGAACCAACATCACATCCAGCCACAATCATATTATATATATCCCCTTTACAAAACGACTTGAGTTAAAAAATCTGAAATCCTACTTCTTATTGTTTCAGAGGTAACCTCTCTTGAATCATATGGGTCACACCCAAAAATCAATGTAGGAATTCCTAGTTGTTCACGCACTGCTTCAGCAGCTATCCTAGTTATAAGATATGCATGTTTACAAGCAAACTGCATAGGGATTATAACGCAATCTATTTTATATTCTTTTACATAATTTAAGACAAAATCTACATAATATTCTGCGGGACCTCTACAAGAACCAATCATGGAGAAATCTAAAGTTCCTGTCGCGAGGCTTTCATAACATTTTTCTATTGTTGAGACATCATGAGGCAAAACTGGATAATATCCTAGCAAGTCCATGATTACTACGGATTGAAAAGTCTTTTCTATCCATGGTAAGAGCTCTTGATCGAAAAATACGTGGGTATAGGGCCAAGCAATTCTTAGTTTCTCGCCAGGGACTCCTGCAATCCCCTTTTTGACATTTTCTGCTGCTGTATCACGAAGCCATTTAGTGGCTTTTACAGCATCTTGAGTACCACCGCGAGTTATCATTGCAAAAAAATTTCCAAAACCAGAGATACTTGGTACAGGACAGGGAACCGTTTTTAGTAGTTCATTAAATTCTAACACGTTTTTTCTTGCTTCATTAATCCAAATCATAGCCTGTTGAAGTTTTTCAAGATTAAGTTTTTGTTTAGTCTCTTTTTCCAACCAATTTATAAGATCTTTCATTTGAGAAATCATATAATCTAACGTTTTTTCATCATAAAACTCATCGGATTGTTCATAAGCCCAATATGGGATATCCATATTGAATGATGGGACTCCTGTTAACTTTTGGAAGACTTGATAATTCATCGCAAGAGAGTTACACGGTGTAGATACGTAAAAAAGGAGATCAGGTATAGGTGCGGCTCCTTGCATATAAGATCCTATTATTGGTCTCTGGGCATTACAAAGAGTTGGATTATCTCCATATCCCATTTTACTAGTTAGATCAATATAAAATTCGTTTAGATGGGAGGGAGCTAATCCTACACTAAACATTTCTTGCATTAAAGGGGCTATATTCATTGCATGAAATATCGGAGGTTCGCAATTGAAAGGATGCATAATAATTGGATTTCCTTCCTTTCGTGCTCTAGGAATACTTAGAAATACATCAAATAATAATTCTGTAATTGGGGTAAGTTCTAAATTTTTATTTTGATTAACAAAACCGGTATACATTGTTTTCCAAAGACCTAAATCTTTTCCCCAACTACCTCTTCCAAGTTTTTTATATTTGTTAAATGTTTCTTCATCCATTTTCCTCACCTTCCTTCTAATATTTCCATAAATGTTTGAACTCTAGTCTTCATGGCTCCAGCACCGCTCAACACATATTCTCTTTCCAATTCGAGAAAGGGGATACTTTCTTTCTCTAATTTATTACGTAGCATAAATATCTCTGACCACCAGATTGCACAAAACTTTATTCTTTGAAAGATGACTCCATCCACATTGAATTGTTTAATGAGATCCATCATAAATTCTTCTCTCTTAGGTTGTCCGTCAGTCATACGTGGACATGAGATTTTTGATAAATAACGTTCTGTAAGTCCATCAATTGGGTCTTTTGTCTCATCAACTAAATCCCAAAAATATCTAGTCCCGAGACATAGAGAATCTGTTACAACTAATCCTCCTAGATCTTCGATTGTTTTCATATATTCTGGCTCATCAAGCATGCTTCCAATTACCATTATTCGTGCTTTATAGTCAGAAATACCCTCCTTTCCTTCGCTTTCTTTAAGTTTTTGGGTTAAAAGTTCATTAAATTGTTCCCTTGGAATCGAAACTCCTCCTGAAATAATAGTATTCATTTCGGTGCCAGAAATAGGTGGTTTATCTTGCTTTCTGAGCATGTACAACTCTTTAAGAAGTGTCCTAGATTTATTATAGATTTCGATAGCTTTCCTTAGTTTTTCATCAGAAATTACTATGTCAAAATGCTTTTCTAAGCTTTCTTTAAACCTAACTATTTCATGTTTAAACCATTCTAATGTGGTATTACTTACATAACCAGGAATTCCCATGATATAATGAAACGGGAGTGGAGCTTTATATCTTATGTTATCATAAAGACGTCTAATCTGATCACAGCAATTACAAGAAACAATTCCATCTAGGAAATTGTATTCATTCCTATTTGCTAATTCAAGACAGCATCTTGTGAAACTACATGCAGTTGGAGTCATATATGCATCCCCCATTGGTGTATCAGTACAGTCTCTTGCCTTCACTCTGATTGGCAAAATATCAGCTGCATAGATAATTTCTTCAGGTATATATGAGCAAAAATATCCTAAAACCTTTTTACCCTCATCTTTCCAATCATTAATCCAAGGATTCACGAGTGGAATCGTTTGGGTAAATTTTTCCATTACAGTCATGATCTAATCGCAAATTTAATTAATGTTAAGATAATACTTGGATTTTACATTAATTTTTAATTATTAATTATGCTGCTTAAATTTAAAAAAGTAATGTTTTTTTTTTGAAAATTAGTCGGTATAAGGATACGCTTTCTTTTTCAATTGCTTTATATATATGGTATTGAAAAGTTAAAGAACGAACAATACGAATTAACTTTCTTTAAATTACAACTTGAGTTATAAAATTTGAAATACCTCCCCTTATAGATTCTGAGGTTACTTCACGTGAATCGTAAGGATCGCAACCGAAGACATAAATTGGAACTTCGGTTTCTTCTCGCACTGCTTCTATGCTAACTCTCGCCATTGAATAAGCATGCTTACAGGCAAACTGCATTGGCATTATCACGCAATCTATTTTATAATCCTTAACATAATTTATTAAAAAATCAATATAGTACTCGATCGGACCTCTACATGTTCCGATCATCGAAAAATCCAAAGTTCCTTTTGCTAAACTCTCATAACATTTTTCAATTGTTGAGACATCATGAGGTAAGACTTGATAAAATCCTAGTATATCCATAATGACCACTGCTTGGAATGTTTTTTCTAACCACGTTAATAAATTTCCATCAAAAAAAATATGAGTATAAGGCCAAGCAATCCTTATTTTCTCATCAGGTATGCCTCCAACACCATTTTTAACATTTTCTGCTGCATTGTCTCTTAACCATTTAGTAGATTTAACAGCCTCATCCGTTCCGCCACAACCTACCATTGAAAGAAAGTTCCCTGTACTAGCTTGACTATTAACTGGACAAGGAACAGCTTTTAAGAGTTCGTTAAATTCTAAAATATATTGCCTAGCCTGATTTACTTTAATCATTGTTTCCTGCAAGTTCTTTAAATTTAATTTCTGCTTTGTTTTTTGTTCTAACCACAATATTAAATCTTTAGTTTGATTAATAGTATAATCAATAACTTTATCATCATTAAATTCTCCAACTTTCCCATAAGTCCAATACGGAATATCAATTTTAAACGTAGGGATGTTCGCTAACTGTTCAAAAACTTGATAAGTCATGGCAAGGGAATTACACGGAGTTGATAGAAAGAACAATAGATCAGGAATTGGAGCTACTCCTTGCATATAAGAACCAATTAATGGTCTTTGAGCATTACATAACGTTGGGTTATCTCCGTAGCCTATTTTGTTAGCGAGATCAATATAGGGTTCATTAAGATGTAAAGGTGCCAATCCAACACTATAAGTTTCTTGCATTAGAGGTACTAAATTCATTGAATAAAATATTTCTGGTCCGTAATTAAATGGGTGCATAATGAATGTTTTTCCTTCCTTTCTTGCTTTAGGGATAGCAAGGAAATAATTTAATAACATTTCGTTAATTGGGGTTAGTACCTCATCTTTCATTTGATTTAATAATCCTACATACATCATTTTCAACATAGAGAGGTCTTTTCCCCAATTTCCTCTACTTAGTTTTTTATATTTTAGATATGTTTCAGTATCCAATTTTCTCACATTATTTCTCTAATTAATGTAAAAGTTTGGGGATTTTTGGGATGATACTACCTGATATTTTACTTCTAGCTGTTAAAATAAAAGCAATATTAGTTAAAAATCCTTACCCACACCATATAAAAATCATTTTTTATTATTCTCCTTTAAATTTAAATTTATATTGTTTTTATACAAATGTAGTTATTACAATTGGATATTAGGTATGCAATAAGAAAAGCTAAATTTCATCTGAATTTTTAACAACCACAATAAATATAAGAATTTAACTTGGCTTGAAACCTAAATCATTAATCTTTTTTTCTCCCGTACTTACATCTCCTTTTAAAACTTCAAATGGTTTTTGGATTGATAATTTTTATATAAGGGACTCACTTATACTTATAATTAAGGGTGAATATAAAATGAATAATAATGAAGTTATTTCTGAATTAGAAAATATTGTAGGACAGCACTTTGTATCAGATAAACCAGAAGAATTATTTCTATATCATTATGATTTTGTTACTGCTGAACCTGAGGGCAAATGTGATATCGTAATTATGCCAAATACGGCAGAAGAGGTACAAGAAATTGTAAAATTAGCAAACAAATATAAAATTCCTGTTATCCCTTGGGTATCTGGTATAAATTTTGGATCGACTGCTACACCTCTAAAAGGAGGGATTGTTATTGATTTAAGACGTTTAAATCGAGTAATTGAAGTAAATGAAGATGATATGTATGCATTAATAGAAGGAGGTACAACATGGGCAGATTTACAAAGATATATCGAAAAGAATCATCCCAATCTTATGGCAGGTATCACTTTTTCACCTCCAGGAACGGGTGTTGTAGCATCTTGTTTGTGTTATGGTATGTTTAACTTAGGAATGCTTGGTGGCACGGGTGCGGAGTTTATAAATGGATTAGAAGTAGTCTTAGGTTCAGGTGAATTAGTAAGGGTAGGATCGTGTAGTTTATCTGATTGTTGGTATGGTAGACAACCATTACCTGATTTAGCAGGATTATTCATTGGATGGGAGGGATCCACTGGAATTGTAACGAAAGCTGCTATCAAATTATGGCCTAAATTACCTTTTCGAAAAACTTTTACCCTTATGGGAAAGACATTTGATATAGGAATCCCAGTATTGTTAAAGCTCTCAAAAGCAGGATTAGGAATATGTGATATATTTGTATTTAATTATGGTTGGGTTCAAGCCGGTGTGGGTGCTTATGAAAAAAAGGTACCGTTAGATCCATTAAAAGCTAATTTGCCAGATTTCATCGGAGCGGTCACTACACAGGCTTATACTGAGAAACAACATGAGGCCCAGTGTGAAGCAATTGAACAAATATATAAAGAAGCGGGCATCATGGAACTGCCAGGGGGAGCGGATGCCTATAACCTAGTACTGCCTATGCAAGCTTGGGGTGCTTGGAATTTCTCTAGAGGGGGTGGTGGTCAATGGATTGGGAGTTATTGTTCAACTCGAGACATTGTAAAATATTACGAATTAGCAAGAGAAATTTCTCTCAAACACGGTCATACACCTCAGTTTTATTCTAGACTTTTATTTGGAGGTCATTATTGCGTTGCTCGTACTAATATTAATTTTAATAAATATAATACTAACGAAATTGAATCAGCTCGAGAAATTCTGAAAGAAATTCATGAAGAGGTCTCTTCTTTAGACGGGGTTGTAATGTATAAAGCCCCAGAATGGGCTCATAAAATTTACGAAGAGAAGACTCTCCCTGCTACAAAAGAATTAATAAAAAAAGTCAAGAATCTCTTAGATCCTAATAAGATAATGAACCCTGGACATGGTTGGGGTGATTAATACGGCAAAAAAAGTTAAATATGTTAAAGGAATGGGTGTTATACAAATTGATACTAGACAAGAGATTCATAAGATTGATAGACACCAGAGCATAGATCATTATAAGGACATTATATACCAATGCGGGAAATGTGGTACTTGTAGAACTGTATATCAGGATGCTGATTGGGCAACAGTGTGTCCATCAGGAGAATTTAGAAAGTTTGAATCATATTATCTTGGAGGTAAAAACCTGTTAACTTGGGCAGTGACATCAGGCAAGCTCAAATGGACGGAAAATCTAGCTAATATATTTTATCAATGTTCTGTTTGTATGGCATGCGTACAGCAATGTCAAATACCAGAACTTCATAATTACGCTGGAGAATGGTTAATGGCTATGAGAGAAGAAGCTGTTAACCAAGGTTATGGTCCAATGCCTGAACAAAAAGTTTATACAGAGCATATTATGGAAGAAAAAAATCCATATTTGGAAAAACATGCAGATAGATTAAACTGGTTGCCATCGCATATTAAACAAACACCCGACGCCAAATTAGCATATTTTGTTGGTTGTACATCTAGTTATAGAGAACAGGATGTTGCAACCGCCACTGCGGAAATACTCAATTCCTTACAAGTTGATTTCAGAATTCTTACCAATGAAAGCTGTTGTGGATCCCCTGTTTTTATGACTGGTCAATTGGAAAAAGCAAAAACCTTAGCGGAAACAAATGTAAAAAATTTTAAAGATACTGGAATAGAAAAGATTATAACATCTTGCGCTGGATGTTATAGAACCTGGAAAGATACTTATCCAAATAAATTTGGCCTTGAACATGGAATTGAAGTTAAACATCTACCTGAGTTTTTATTGGGTAAATTAAGTGATGGGGAGTTGAACTTTACCAAAGAAATTAACATGAAAATCACTTATCACGATCCATGCCATATCGGTCGTCACATGGGTATTTATGAAGCACCAAGAGCGGTACTGCAAAATATTCCTGGCCTTGAATTATTAGAAATGCCCCGAAATAGACATAATGCTTGGTGCTGCGGTTCGGGAGGTGGTGTTAGATCAGCATTCAAAGACTTATCTGCTTTTGCTGCAAATGAACGTATAGAAGAAGCAAAAGAGACATCTGCCGAAATGATTGTTTCATGTTGCCCGTTCTGTCTAAATCAGTTTAAAAATAACATTAATGACGATGAAATTCAAGCTTTAGATCTCTCTGAGATTGTAAAAAAAGCAATTTAATAAGAATAATTTTCTATTTTTTTCATTAAAAAATCTTTAACGGTATATGAACTTAATCTAGAGTCTTAATTAAAACTGTAACAGCTGCATTACATACTATAATCTCATCTGAAGTGTCACCTAATTCCTTGATCATTATTCCTTCTGTAATTAATCCTCCTTTAACAACATCAATAGACTTTTCCCCAAAAGGAATAGCATCTAAAACTTTCTCTTCATCAATATTATCTGGATATGGGGCTCCAATCTTCACATGAACCATCATCCGGTTAATGTCTTTTGGTTCTCTGAAATTACATATTTCTGAAAGACCACATAAACAATTATTTGAAATTGCATTCTTAATTGCCTTAATTGCGGCATTAGTGCAATCATTATTATGTCCGTGTTGATCCACGCCAAAACCTATCTGATTTATAAATCTAGCTTCCACCATAATTATAGTAAATAATCTACCTTCCTTTTTATATCCCTTATACTCAATATATCAAATGTTTTATATCACTCTTCATTGCGAATTTTTCCAATAAATTTCTGTTCATTATCATAAACTTTTATTTTTTTTGACGAAATACTATTATAACGATACTGATGGAATTAGGTTCTAAGCTATGTATGAAATAGATGAAACTGTATACCAGCGTTTTCATGAGAAAAATAATATGATATATCGGAGATTATGGGATAAATCTCTACCTACTTATGGTAAAATGTTCGAAGCAAATATAGAAAAACACATAAATTCCCATAAAGAGGGCTATTCTAGGATTGATTTTGCCCTTGTTGCTGCAGGTTGGACTGTTTATGAGAAATTTCCATATGCGTTCACTTGGGAGAGAAAAAAATTGATGGATATTGGTTATGGTATAAATTGGATGAAACAAAAGTATCATATTCAAGATTATAAAAATTTTACAGAGCAAGTAAAAAAAGCAGCCAAACTTTATGGTGCCTCCTTAGTCGGAATTGCAGATGTTAATGAAAAGTGGATTTATAAGGATGGGTTTGTGAGACCCTCTTCAATGAGTGAAGCAGATTCAAAAAAGAAGGTAAGGGGAGGTAATACCTCAGGATCTATATTAGAGACACCAATCAATTTACCAGAGGGAATGAATAAGGTAATCGTCATGGCAATTGAAATGGATGAAGGTGCGATTTCAACCGCACCAGCACAACCCGCAGCAGCAGCTGTGGCTTTAGCTTATTCGCAGATGGCTTTTGTAATATCTTGTTTAGGAGAATTTATTAGGAATTTAGGATATAGAGCGATTCAATGTGGTAATGACACTGCATTAAGCATTCCGTTGGCTATTGATGCTGGACTTGGCGCGATTGGCAGATTAGGACTCTTAATCACACCTGAATTTGGACCACGAGTGAGGATCTGCAAAGTATTCACAGATTTACCCTTAGTTTCAGATGAACCAAATATGAAATTTATAAATAAAGTCGGAAAATTTTGTGCAAATTGTCTTAAATGTGCTGAAGTTTGTGAAACTGAAGCAATAACAACAGAGAAAGAACCTAGTTTCAGTGGCGTAAATATTTCTAATAATCCAGGTGTAAAGAAATACTATATTGATGCTGAAAAGTGTTTTGAATTTTGGATTGAAAATTCAAGTGATTGTGGGAATTGCATCGCTGTTTGCCCCTTCTCAAAAATTAAGAAATATATATCTTCTTCTGAATTTTGGTATAAATAAGAAGATTTTTAGACGGATACAATAAAAGTAGGAATTTTTCTAGAAGGGGTGTTTTCCTTCTAATATTTCCTGATAAATTTCATTTGTGAGGGATACATATTGAGAACTGTTTGGTAAAAGAACAAATAATGGGTCCTTTATCTCATTAATGTTGTATCCCTCTGCTTTTAATTTTATCTTCTGAATCTTATGGGTAGCAGTAAAGCTGAATTCATCAATAATTCGAATAAACTTAGGAATCGCGTAATTTGGTAGGTATTTTTGTAAAAAACTTAAAAAAGTCTTGAAATCGATCTCTTCATCAAAGCTTTTATGTATTGACATCATCCCTGCACGACCCTCAGTATATGGTATTAGAACACCATAAACACAACACATATCAATAAGATCAAAACCGTTGATCACAGCTTCTACTTCCTCGGTAGACACATTTTCGCCTTTCCACCTAAATGTATCACCTAAACGGTCAACAAATTGAACGTGTCCGTAACCAATATCTCTCAATAAATCCCCTGTGTTAATATACATATCACCTTTTCTGAGGACATCACGAAAAACTTTTTTTTCGGTAGCTTTTTCATCTATATACATGTAAAAGTTATCGGGATCTATGATTTGGCCTAATAACAACCCAATTTCGCCTTTCTTTACCTTCTTCATTCGATCTCTCTCATTTCTGAACGGCTGATCTGCTTCAATATCATATTTAACAATAGCATAAGGTGTTAAACATACTCCACAAGTGTTATCAAGATTATGTATATTTGCAAAATTAGGAACAAAATCCTCAGTAGCTCCGTAAAATTCTCTAATTTCTTTGATATCAAATCTTTTCTTGAAATCTAACCAGATATCAGGTCTAAGTCCATTCCCTACTATCTTAACAACGGGATTATATGCATCGTCTGGTTTTGGAGGTTGATTATATAGATATCTGCATATTTCTCCTACATAATTAAAACAATTAGCATTGAATTTCCTAACTTCATCCCAAAATTTACCAGCACTAAATTTTCTAGCGATTGCCATTGCTGATCCATTATAAAGTGCAGCAGCAAAAGCTACTTTAATTCCATGACTATGGAATAACGGGGTTGTGATGTATATTACATCATCAGTTTCCATTCCCACTACCATAGCTCCCCACCATCTCATCGCAGTCAAAATTGAGCGATTTTGCAGAATCGCCGCCTTCGGAAGTCCAGTGGTTCCCGAGGTAAAAATATAGACAAATGGGTCTTTCATTATAATTTCTGAAGTTGTAGGTGGATTAGTAATTTCAGAATCCATAATTTGTTCTTTAAGATTGATATATCCCTCAGGTGGCTTTAGTTCTCCTCTATCCGGTAAAAAAAAGAGTCCCTCTTTTTGTTCATTAGATAGTTCTATTTTAGATTTAATATCTTCAAATGCATGGAAAAGTTCTTCTCCAATTATATATATTTTTCCGGGAGTATGTGTTATACTATGAATAAGTGGTTTTTTACGCAGATTTGTATTAATTAATGAAGATATGACCCCTAATTTGCCCATGGCAGCGATTATAAACATATACTCGGACCGATTTTCAACGAACACAACAGCTATATCCCCTTTCTTGAGACCAAATTTAAGAAAATAATTAGCATACCGGTTAATCCATTCATTAAATTCTTTATGAGTATATCTTTCATCTTCATATAATAGAGCTAATTTATCTGGGTATTCTGCTGCATGTTCTTCTATTCTAAGTCCTATAGAATATTTAGTTTCAGGTGTATATTGACCCATCGTTGCTGCGCCTTGTAAAATCAATGGCGTTTTCTTTTCCCAAGATGGTTTTATTTTGAGATCATATTCTTCTTTGGATATAATATATGGTTGCGTTTTTTCGTCGCTTTGCAGTGTTTTATCAGAATCCGTTTCTATTTTTTGGTCATTCATTGATTCTGCAATATTTTTAAAATTTAAAATATTTTTGATTAAAAATACACAAAATAGTCGAAATTCATCTCTATTTAGAGGGGAAGTAAAACAAAAAGAGTAGATAATAAAGTTTCGAAGGAATAATTTTAATATTCTCTAAACTCGCCTTTATACCACGTTCTTTGAGGTTTTTTAAGATTCTCGGGCATGTCTTCATAGGGCGAAAGCTCTTCCTCTAATTTACATTCAACTCCGTAGCGCAAATTAGTTTGTGGATGAACATAACCCGTTTTTGCTATTCCATTTGCAACTCTGAGCGATGTGCGTCTAGCGATTAAAGAAGCACCTTTTATATAGAAAAATTTCCATATATCTTCTTCTTCAACTAATTCTAAGAATATACCATCGTTCATATCTGAATCAGATTCTAAGGGAAGAAATTGGCCGGCTTCATCATTCCATTTTAACATAAAATTACCTTTTTTTTCAGCCATATTTACACCCAAATTAAGGAGTTATTCTGATAACTTAAGATTCTAATTTTCTTTGATATTAATTATAAAATTAATACTATTTTAATCTTCTTTTAAGGATAAATTTAACATCATGCTAGTTCTTTTAAGTTAAAACCATTTCATGAGTTAAAAGAATAAAATGGTAAATTTTTAATTTCACCAGTTTTTTAAACAATTATTAGAAAGTATGAGGGGATTGATTTTATGGCTCATTTAAATGGTTATTCTGGGGAGTTATAGATGATGCGAGTTACTTATGATGTTGTTAGGATTTTTGATTTGGATTATCTTATTTTTGATTTAATTTTTTTTATTCTATTTATTTCAATTTTAATAATACAAAAAAAGGAAATCCCTCTTATTGTTGGTTTATTATGTGGTTTACTTTTTTTAATAATAGATGGAATAGTATGGTGGAATACCGGCATTCGAGAGATTAGTCCCCCTGATCTAAAAATTGCGGTAGATTTTATGATGGATTTTAGTTATGGATTACTTGCTTTTAGTTGGGTTATGATTATGTTCGAAAAAGAAAATATGAAGGAAGTACTATTATGGACTTTTTTTTTATATGGGGGTTGGCTTGTGATTGCTGGGTTGTCTCAAATCTTACCTCTAAATGACACTGAAATTATTACGATTAGGCATATGAAACACCTAAGAATTGTTGAAATTTCAACAGTAATTATTGGATATTTACTCCTATTAATTTTGGGATATAGTTATAAAAGAATTATTTTTATTTTTTGGGTTGGGGTTATGCTTTCCTTTATGATGGAATCTTATTTACTTTTTACTGGAATCAGGCCAAGTGGAATTGACTTACTTGTATATGATTCTCTAATTTTAACTAATCAAGGCATTCCGTATTTATATATTATTTTTGATAGGATTATACCAAAAATGAAGGAAAAAATTTTAAATCGGAAGAATATAAGAGAAAAAACGATTGAGGTTACTCCTTTTAGATAAATAACTCCTAAAGATTTATTTTAATACTCGAATGAATCCCGCAATCCAATCTAGATTTTCTTTAAAAGATGATAATACTTCAATGAAAAATTTTATGTGGTATCAGAAATTTATTTTACAAAACGGATAAAAGTTTTAATCTTTATCATATAAGAACCATAATTGAACAAGAAAGAAGAATAATGAAAATTATCGACAAATCCACTATCGCAGAATTTCTTGCAAATCATATTACTAATCTATCTTTAGAGGAAATTGAAGATACTATAGAAATTCCTCCACCAGACATTAGTTTTTCTTATGCATTTCCGGTGTATCGATTAAGTAAAATTGAAAAGAAGAATCCAAAGCAGATTGCTCAAAGGTTAGCAAAAGAGTTAACTTCACCAGATTTTATTGAACGAATTGAAGCAATAGGACCATATTTGAATTTTAAACTTAAGCCTTCAATTGTTTTAGAGAATATTTTTGAATTGAAAAATGATTATGGAAGGATTTATGAAGTTTTAGGGGAAAAAAGTAAGAAACCATTAAGAATTGTGATAGAATATCCTTCTGCTAATACTAACCATCCACTCCATTTAGGGCACGTACGAAATATACTGATAGGCACTTCGATATCAAATTTATTGCGATATAAAAAGCAAGAAGTATTCGAGGTTAACTTAAGAAATGACAGAGGGATTAATATTTGTAAATCTATGCTAGCTTACAAAAAATGGGGAAATAATCAAGAACCAACAAAAAAGTCTGATCATTTTGCAGGAGATTTTTATTTGAAATACAGTGAAATGGCAGAAAAGGACGAAAATTTAATAAATGAAGCCTATACATTATTACGCTTATGGGAAGCTGAAGATCCAGAAACTCGAATTCTTTGGGAGAAAATGAGAAATTGGGCTCTAGAAGGCTTCGAAGAAACCTTTAAAAATTTTGATTTAAAATTCATCAAGGAATATAATGAATCAGATATTTATACTAAAGGAAGAAAAATCATACTTGAAAATTTAGAGAAAGGAATTTTTAAAAAAACTGAAGATGGTGCAATTTATGCTGATTTAGAGGAAGAATATAACATTCCAAATGTAATTTTGCTCCGAAGTGATGGTACTTCTATTTATATTACTCAAGATATCTACCTTGCATATCTTAAAAAACAAGATTTTAATTATGATAGATCTTTATATGTCGTTGCGAATGAACAGAATCTTTATTTTAAGCAATTGTTTAAAGTTTTAGAAATGATTGGATTCAAAGAAGATAATTTTCATTTATCATATGGCATGATACATCTCCCAGAAGGGAGAATGAAAAGTCGAGAGGGAAATATTGTTGATGCAGATGATATTATTGAGGAAGTGCTCGATCTAGCATATAACGAAGTAGATAAGAGATATCATAACCTTAGTAAAGAAGAAAAAAAGATTAGAGCGAAGGTTATAGGCATGGGAGCATTAACCTTTTTCATCTTAAAGTTTAATCTTAAATCTGATTTTGTTTTTAATCCAAAAGAAAGTATCTCTTTCGAAGGAGAAACAGGTCCTTATATACAATACTGTTTTGCACGAATCGAATCGATAATATCAAAATCAAAGGAAAACATCGATTTAGATATCAACTGGGATTTGTTTAATCATGAAACTGAACAAAATTTGATAAAGCATTTGAATTACTTTCCTGAAATTATTGAAGAAGCGGCTCAGAGCTATAATATTCATTTAATTCCTCAATATCTTTTAAACTTATGCCAGACTTTCAATTCTTTTTATAGTGTATGCCCTGTTATTTCTGATGATAAGCAAATGGAAAGAGCTAGGTTATTGTTGATAAAATGTGTTCAGATTGTCATTAAAATAGGATTAAACATCCTAGGAATTGAGACTTTAGAAAATATGTAACAATATTAGAAAGTAGGAAAATCACATGAATTTTTTTAATTTTGGGAATCAAATTAAAAAGGATACAAAATACGTAGTTTTTGGTATACCATGGGATTATTTAACATCTACAGTTTTACCTAATTCTTCGATCGCTCCTAAACATATAAGGAATATTACAGAAGATATTGGTTATACAACAGAAATGGGATTTCATATACCTGATTTTAAAGCTGTTGATGTGGGAGATGTGACAATTGAACCGAGAGATGTAGAAAAAAATCTTATTTCTATTGAAAGTTTTCTTAAAAATTTATATGAAAAGAATGAGAAGATTATCCCTATTATGATAGGGGGAGATCATTTCTGTACATATCCAATCGTAAAAGTTGTTGGTGATCATACTAAGAAAAGAGAAGATTTTGGCGTGTTAATTTTCGATTCTCATTTAGATTTTTATCAAGAATGGGATAAAGGAGTCTATTCCCATGCAACTATTTCTCATAGAATTTATGACTTAGATTATGTTAATAATAATAATTTGTTAATTGTTGGCACTCGTGATATTGACATTGAGGAATATAACTTAGCTAATTCGGAAAATATCAAATACCTTAATGCTTATCATATCATTGATGGATTAGATTATTACATTAATGGTATCAAGGATTTTTTCAAAAAATCAAATGTTAATAGTCTATATGTTTCAATTGACATTGATGTTTTAGATCCTTCGATTGCTCCTGGTACGGGTTATGCAATACCTGGTGGTTTTTCTTATCGCGATATGTGGAAAATTTTGAAAGAAATAACAGAAGATTTTGATGTTATAGGGTTTGATTTAGTTGAAGTTGCCCCAAATTTAGATTTGGAAAATAAAATGACATGCATTTTGGCAGCAAAATTGATTGTTGAATTTATGTATTTTATTAGAAGTAAAAGTTTTCATTGATATAGATGCCAGAGAAAAATTTAGAAGATATTCTAAAAAAAGTAAATCAGTTGGAAATAACAAATGAAACGAATATTTTAAGCCTTATAAATTCATTAAAAAATACTGGATTTAATGCCAAGAGATTAGCTCTAGCGTGTGAAATTTATAGAGAAATGATAAATGATGAGGAATGCATAAAGTTCTTCGGTTTAGCAGGAGCTCTTGTTCCTGCTGGAATGCAAAAAGTAGTGTATGATTTCATAAAAGAAGGATTTATTGATATTTTAGTGACTACAGGTGCAAACTTAACTCATGACCTAGCAGAAGCTTTAGGATATCACCATTTACAAGGAGGATCTTTTAATCCAAGTGATTTAAATGATTCAGATTTGCATAAAGCTGAAATGAATAGAATTTATGATGTACTTATGCCAAATAAGGTGTATAAAGGGATTGAAGATTTTATTTCAAATCTGAAGATTCCTGATTCTCAAATGTCCGTTAGCTCATTCTTGAGATTTCTCGGTGAACAACTTCCAAAAGAGTCTCAATCTATCCTAAAAATTTGTGAACAGAAAAAAGTGCCAATTTTTTGTCCTGCCTTCACAGATTCAGGTCTTGCTATGCAAATAGGAATCCACAATCAAAAGATAAATTTAAACCATTTTAAGGATATGCTAGAAATGGTCAACTTGGCTTGGGACGCCAAAAAAGCTGGAGTTTGTTTTGTTGGAGGTGGGGTTCCGAAGAATTTTATAATGCAATCATTGCAATTTTGCCCAAATTCTGCAACTTATGCGATTCAAATTACAATGGATCGTCCTGAATCCGGAGGATTAAGTGGAGCTACATTACAAGAAGCTATATCCTGGGGTAAAGTGAATGAAAATGCAAAATATTCAACAGTTATTTCAGATGCTACAATAGCATTACCAATAATTTTATGGTTTCTTATGGAATCACAAAGGTAAAAGAAGATATAGTTTTAAGGTTGTTTAATTAAGAATGTTTTTATGAAAAAACCCCTTTGAGTTTTTGGTCGATTGTTTTTGTATCTGACCCATAGATCCTATCTAAATTATTTTTAAAATTCTTAAATTGAGAAACTTCTGATAAATTCTTTCCTGTATATATAGTTGTAAATTCATTTATTACGTTTTTTAATAAAGGTTGAATTATCTTATGGATATATTTCTCTGTTTTTTTTTCTCTGTCCAAGATAACATAGGAAGTTAAACTTTCAGGCTCTATGCTATCATCAGACATAATCTTTTCTTTGGTAAATACAATAATATATTTCTCACCCTCAAAGTATTCAAGGGAACTTTCCATAAAAGCAGATTCTGCAAAGGACATAATAGCATCAAGTAGTCCACTTCGTAGATCTATATCAATTTTTCCTCTATCGGTTTTATGAAAGGTTTTCTTTACTAGCGTAAAACCCCTAAATATTAATCCAGCTTCTCGAACGACCATCTTGAATAATTTATGTTATCCAGTTGTAATTGTAATTAATTCTAACAAAAAAAATATTATACTCAATATTTAAATTATAACAACTAATTTTAATAAATTCTTTGCCATTGAGCCTATTTTAGAATTTTAAATCTTGTTTTTATTAATTTTTACCTCTTGTTCTAAAAGTTCAATGATTTTCTCTAAAACCAATTTTTTAAACAATATCCTATTTGCTTTAAAATTAAATCTATTAACTTGAATTTCTTCTTCCGTTGAGAATCCAATATAGACTGTTCCAACAGGTTTTTCAGGAGTACCACCCGTTGGTCCCGCAATACCACTAATACCAATCCCTATATCCACATTTGATAATGTTCTTATATTATATGCTAATTGTTTTACAACATTTTGAGAAACCGCTCCGTGTACTTCAAGAGAATTAGGTTTTACCTTTAGTAGATCGATTTTTGCTTGATTGCTGTAACAAACAATTCCTCTTTCAAATACTTTAGAGGCTCCAGAAATGTTGGTTATCATATGTGAGATATATCCTCCTGTACAGGACTCGGCAATGGCAATCTTTAAATTCTTAGCGGAATAGGTTCTAATGATTTTTTCAATTCTTTCTAAACCATCCATATTGGCAATCACCTTTGAATCTCAAATTTCTTCCCACATGAGCTGCAAAATTTTGCGCCTTCAATCAAGGAGTTACCACAATGAGGACAATACCAATTAAAAGATGTTTTCCGGGGAGCTATAAATTTATAGACCTCAGGTTCTTTTTCACCAAAAGGTTGATAATCCAAGTTTTTTTCAACAACTTTTTGAAAACATCTTGGACAAAATTCCTTTTTTTTAACTACATAATAGATCAAATAAGGATTTAAAAGCATGAAACCCCACATTATAAAGAGAAAAATGAAAAGCCCTGATAGAATCGGAAGATATACAATTGTAGGCGGAATAATTATAGCTGAAATCAAGACAGCAAATATACCAAAGATTTTGATATTGAATTTGGGTCTTGTTGGAAAAACATTCATTTTACAATTTTCACAAAATTGCATATCAGCTATGTCTTGAGCCATCTGTCTCAATGTAAATATTTAAAACGAGTTATTATTATTAATATAAATTAATAACAAATAAAAATAAATAAAAAATAATATCTAATAATTTTGAAATTATTGCATAAAAAACGGAAAAAATCTAATTAAAATTCTACGGAGTGAATGAAATGGGTAAAAATGATGATGCTGCAAAAGGGTTTGTTTTTAAGATTACTGTGATCGGAGATGGAGCTGTAGGGAAGACTTCATTAATCAAAAAATATACTCAGGGAAGTTTTCAAAAGGATTATATTAAAACTTTAGGGGCGCAATTTTCTAAATATGATGAGGAAATTGAAGGAAACAATTGCAAACTATTTTTTTGGGACATTGCGGGTCAAAGAGAATTTGATTTTATGCGTCCAACATTTTACAAAGGATCAAAAGCTGCAATAATAGTATTCAGCCATACTGACGACGATAGCTTTAATCACATTCCCAATTGGCATGAAGATATTAAAAGCTATACTGGAGATCTCCCCATTGTTTTATTCGGCAATAAAACCGATTTAATTGATGAAAATGAATTAGATGATGAGAAAGCAAAAAATATAGTCGAAGAAAGAGGCTTTCTTGGATATTATACGACATCTGCTAAGACCGGACAGGGTGTGTTTCAAGCATTTCAAGCAATAATTAAAAATTTATATCATAAATACAAAGAAGCCTAAAAAATGTACGATGACATTAATCAAGGCTATCCAAAAATTTTGTTCTTTTCGTCAAATCACTGCGCACCTTGTCTTCCAGTCGAAGAAATGTTAAAGAGAATAAATATATCATTATTTGGAAAAAAATTAAGAATTGAAAAAATTTTGATCGATCTTGAAGATAATCGTCAATTTACACAAGAATATCGGATTACGTCAGTCCCAACATTGATCATTGCAGATAAAAAATTATCTGTAAATATTACAGAAGAAGAAATCATTGATGCTATCCTGTACGCATTCATCTCATCAGTAAAAATATAAGAAATAAAATGAAAAATGTAAATGAGTTGTAAAATAATCTAGAAATAATATAGAATATTAATTAAAATGAAAGAAGTGAAAATGTATGGATAGACAATTGCTCTCGAAAATATTAGCTCAAATGAGAAAAAACTTGAAAGAGGGTAAACCTATTGGGGATATGAAGGTTGGAGCTCTGCTGGCTTTAGGTCATCAACTAGAAGCGATTCACTACTATATAGGTCATGAACTTGGCAGTACGTTAAAAGTAAAACAAGTAAAGGATATAAGTCAAACTCCTAATGAGTTAAAAGATATAATTTCTCAATTTAATCTAGGAGAAATTGAAATAACAGAGAGTACAGATGAAATAATTGAGCTAAAAATGAAGGATCATTCATCTATCAAGGATTTAATTAAAAAAGGGATAAAATCGACAGGAGGTTTTTGCTCATTTGAAGCTGGTGTGTTAGCAGGAATAGTAGAGAAGCTAACCGAAAGACATTGTTTTGCTCAAGAGACGGGGTGTAGTTTACAAACCGGTGAGAATCATTGTGATTTCATGATTGTTTTCCAAAAAGACTAATTGCCGCAAATTCTACTTTTTTTAATTTATTCTTAAAATGGAATAAGAAAATTATTAATAATTATAAACTATATTGTGAATATAAAGAAAATTATTAATTTCCGAAATTACGTGAACTATTATGTACGAAGAACCTAAGTGGGTTATAAAAATAACTCTTTTGGGCGAAAAGAATGTAGGTAAAACATCATTAGTCTATCGCTTTATAGAGAATAAATTCCGAGAAAATTATAAAGCAACTCTTGGTGTAAATCTTCTAAAAAAAGACATGGATATAAATGGTGGGGTATCTGCTCAAATATGGGATCTAGGTGGTCAAGAGTCTTTTAAATCCCTTAGAAGATTATATTTAGAAGGTGCTAATGGCGGTTTAGTAATTTTTGATTTGACAGATAGGAGTACTTTTGATAAACTTTATGAGTGGATTGAAACTTTTAAAAATGCAAGAGGAGAGCAACCCCTATTATTAATAGGCAATAAGTCTGATTTAAAAAGTCAAATTAAAATAACAGATAAAGAAGCAGAGCAGTTTGCCAATAATAATAATATGGATTTAATTATAACTTCTGCTAAGACTGGTCAGAATGTTGAAGAAGCTTTTATTAAGTTAACGAAACGAATTTTAGATAACATGACAAATCGATAACTATATGATACTTTTTCTTTTCTTCATTAATTTTTACAAAAAAAAATTTAGTCATGATTACTATTAGAAATTAGTGATTTAAGCTTATACATTCAACAAATCTACCACCTTTATAAAGGAAGATTTATTTAAATACAAATAACATAAGAACCATGTAAAACAGAATAGTTTTTTATTTCTCAATTTTTTAATCCCAATTATCACATTAAGATTATTATGTCAGAAGAAGATACCGAATTTGATGAAGAATTTGAGGAAGAAGAAGATGAATTTGAGGAAGAGGAAGAAGAAGAATATGACTATGAAACTGATTTAGATTACAAGATAGAAAATGTAGTAGCAACTGTTACTGTAGAAATAACGGAAAAAATAGATCTTAATCAAATAGCAAGACGTCATGCAGAAGTTGAATATAATCCAGAACGTTTTCCTGGACTTGTAATGCGAATTGAAAAACCTCGAGCAACAATATTAATCTTTTCAACAGGAAAAATGGTAGTCACGGGATTGCGACAGGCAGCAGAAGCAGAAAGAGTTGTTGATAAGGTTGTAAAGAATATTAGAAAGGCAGGGATTAGATTATCTAATCCAGAAATCACCATTCAAAACATAGTAGCCTCTGGAGACCTTCATACGAATATAGATTTAAATATGGCTGCCATCGTTATGGAATACGCGATGTATGAACCAGAAGTGTTTCCAGGATTAATCTATCGTATGCAAGATCCTAAAACGGTGTTTTTAATATTTTCCACCGGCAGAATAGTGTGTACAGGAGCTAAAAAAAGGGAAATTGTTAGAGATGCTGTTCTAAAATTAAATCAACAAGTTAGAGATTTAGGAGTTGCGAAAAAAGATATAGGAGACTCTGAGTATCAAGATATTACTTTCATATAATTTTAATTTCTTTTTATTATTTTAACTCTTTAAACAACTTTTTTACTGTTGATGGCATTTATTGAGTTTAAATACTCATCATATAAAACACTCATCAGATTAAATTCCCGTGCTTTAATTAGAGCGAAAAGAAGTAATTGATTTAAACTTAATTCATTATTAGAATCATAAATGTCTTCAATTTTTAGAATATCACTGTGCTGATCAAGAAAATTACATAGGATATATCTATTTTCTTTCCTCATATTGACTTTGTTTAGAGCACCGTACATCCGTAAAATCAAAGGAGCCTGAAATTTGACCGTATTATTTTGTAATGATTGGAATTCCTTAAGATATTGAATTCTTTTTAAGTAAGCCGACATAAATAATAAATTAAACATCGGATTATTGAAAAGAAGTAATATTTAGATGATATCACAAAAAATGTTGAACTTGTATAACAAAGAATAGATAAAACACATTTTAAAAAGCGTAATCAAAACTTTTAAATTTAAAGTTAGGGGGGAGAAATTCGTGTTCTACTCGATCTACTCTAGCATTTCTAGGTCCGGCTTTTGCGAATTCTAAGAGCTCTTTTAATTTATCCTCAGGACCTTCAGCTTCTATAAAAACACTGCCATCAGGCATATTTTTAACATATCCAGATAAATCTAATCTTCGAGCAACTCTCCGAGTCGTATAGCGAAAGAATACTCCTTGAACAAGTCCATAAACTTTAATGATAATCCTTGATTCCTTCATATCTTTATATAATAGAGATCCTGATTGGAATTATACCCGATAACTTTAGTTTTCACCAGTGTCTCGAGCACACTTTTTAGCCATTTATTACTAGTATTTACAGAATTTTTAATTTTTTCGAAACTGAGTCCATCGTTAACAGCTAATATAAACAAAATTTTACTTTTCACAGGTAAATGGTCTGAGTTTTGTACTTTTTTAAATCGTTCCTCAATATCATACTCTTTAGTCCTCAATAAAGCTACTTCATTACTTAATTTATAAATTACTGCATCTGTAGTTTGAAAAGCTTCTAAACTAGCGCTGAACATCGTTTCTAACCGGATTTTCAGCGTATCTTCGTTAAGTTCCTTATCTAATTCTTTATTAAAATCTTCGAGGAGTTCTATATAGTCATTCCCATCATCAAGAGATGAGGGTTTTAATACTAAAACTATAATCATTTCTTTGTTTTCATTGTAATAAGACACCGAGTTCCAATCTTTTTCTTCTGTAATTATGTGTGATTCTGTAAAATTATGTGATATAGTTATTTGTTGAACAATTGGGTCTGGAATTTCTAGATCTTCAGGGTATCTCATATAAACAGTTCCTCCAATGACCTCATCCCATTTTATCAAAAAGATACCCGTTGGCATTTTGGATTGCTTTTTATTTTTTTTTAATAGATGTCTGGGTATACAACCAGAAAAAATAACCTTATTATTAAAATAATAACATTTATTAATAAAAATTTAGGTGTTCTTTGTCTACTTAATCAACCCAAATATTGTTGTATTTGTATATGATGGTAATCATCAAAATTAGATTAATTATACAGAGAATGACTAAAAAAATAAATAATACTATGGTAAATTGTCACTTAGTGAGAAGAATTGAATGTCTTTTATGTTTATATCTTAGAAGCAGTTGCAACAACTGGTAAAAGAAGATATTATACAGGATATACGAATAATCTTTATAGAAGATTGAATGAGCATCGCACTGGGAAGGGTGCAAAATTTTGTCGTGGAAAAAAATATCTTGAATTAAAATATTTTGAAACTTTTGCCACCAGAAAAGAAGCTATGAGAAGAGAATTAGAAATTAAATCTTTTTCAAGAAAACAAAAGAAAGAGTTAATAAATAGTATCTATACTTAAGAATTAATTGAGATTAATGGTGGTAAACAAAAACTTTATAGTCTGTTTAGCTGGGTTACCCTCATCAGGTAAAACAACTTTTGCTATTCTATTAAAAAAGAATATCGAAAGAAAATTCAATACTCATAAGGTTAAAATTGTGGATCCCGATATAATACGAGAATCGATAACCCCTAACAAATTTAATTATAGATTTGAGCCTGTTGTAAGGGAAAAAAATTTAGCAAAAGTAAGAAAGGAATTACAAAATGGTAATATCGTTATTAGCGATGATTTGAATTATTACACTAGTATGAGGCATGATATGAAGAAACTTGCTGATGAATTGAAAATTCACTTCTTTATAATTCACATCTCTACACCTTTAGAAATTTGTTTAAAATGGAATAATTTGAGAGGAAAACCAATCCCAAATAAAATTATTAAGAAAATTGATAGGAAATTTGATAATTTTGGTAAGTACAGCTGGGATTACCCCGAAGCAATATATAATCTTTCTCAAATAAAAGATTTAAGTATGGCGATCGAGGATTTTTTAATAGTAATAAAGAATAAGATAAGGATATCAATGGAAATATCAGAGAAAGAAGAAAAAGTGGGAGGAATTTTTAATGTGGATAATGAAAATTTAGATAAGGTAACCAGAATCTATGTAGGAAAACTTTTACAAAACTCCGAGCTTACTTCTATGAAAAAAAATATTATAAAGATAAGGAAATTATTTGTTAAGTTTTATAAAAATAAATCTTTAAAAGAGTCTGAAATTGTTAATAGTTTCAAAGAATACTTAGAAAAAGAATTAAACATTATAATTTCTGAGGAGCTTTTGTAACCCAATATTATAAAAATTAAAGGAAAAAAAAATAAAGCATAAATACTTTAATTACTTGTGTTTTGATATTTTAATTGAATAATTTAATACTAATATTTTTGAAAATGACACAAGAAAGAAAGATAACCAAATTAAGAATTGAAAGGTTAGAAAAAAGTCGAAGTGGTCGATCCTTATGTTATATTGATCAGGATATAATGTTTGATTTGGGGTTAAATACGGGTGATATCGTCGAGATTAGAGGAAAGAAAAAAACGACGGGTATTGCTGTTTCGAGTGCCCCTGATAGAGGAAAGGGGATTATTAGACTAGATGGTCTTCAAAGGCTTAACGCAGGAGCAACCATTGGCGAGTATGTTTCATTACAAATAGCAGACGTATACCCTGCAATTGAAATTGTTTTAACTCCCACAAGACCAAATATAGATTTAAAACGACAAGCAGATGCCATTAAAAGTAAATTAATTGATAAACCAGTAGTAATTGGTGATATAGTTGACGTTTTAGGGACTTTTGTCCAAAGAGAAGATCACGACAATCCAATGTCTGATATTATGAAAATGTTTCAACTTGGTTCAAAAAGAAGGGCAACTTTAGGAACATTAAGGCTCATCGTTGAAAATTTGAAACCCTCAGATAAAGTCGTAAAAATAACTCGTGATACTATAATAAAAGTAAACAAAAGAGTTGCAGTTTTGAATGTTTCAGGTGGAGTTGTAACTTATGATGATGTTGGAGGATTAACAGATGAAATTCAAAGAATTCGAGAGATGGTCGAACTGCCTTTAAAACATCCTGAATTATTTCATCGTTTAAATATTGACCCCCCAAAAGGAGTTCTATTCTATGGACCTTCAGGAACAGGAAAAACATTGATGGCTAAAGCTGTATCCCAAGAATCAAATGCTAATTTTATTACTATAAATGGTCCCGAAATTATGAGTAAATTTTATGGAGCAAGTGAGGGTAGACTTCGTGAAATATTCAGAGAAGCAGAGGAGAATTCACCTTCTATAATATTTATTGATGAAATTGATTCTATTGCTCCAAAAAGAATGGATACTTCAGGTGAAGTTGAAAGGCGTGTAGTATCGCAACTGTTATCATTAATGGATGGTTTGCGCGGTAGGGGAGAAATCATATGTATAGGTGCTACAAATAGAATAAACTCCCTTGATGAAGCATTACGAAGACCGGGAAGATTTGACAGAGAAATCGAATTTGGCGTACCTAACGTTAAAGGGCGAAAGGAGATTTTCCAGATCCACACAAGAGGGATGCCTCTTGAAGAAGATGTGAATCTAGATGACTATTCTGAGATAACTCATGGTTTTGTAGGAGCAGATATTATGGCGATTTGTAGAGAAGCCGCAATGTTTTCACTAAGAAGAATTTTACCAAAAATAAATCTGGATGAGCCTATTCCTAGCGAAATTATTCAAGAATTAAAGATTCAAGATAATGATTTCGTCAAAGCAATTAACATGATCGAACCTTCTGCTATGCGAGAAGTGATGGTTGAAATTCCTGATGCTTCCTGGGAGGATATAGGTGGATTAGAAGAAATTAAGCAGGAACTAAGAGAAGCAGTTGAATGGCCTTTAAAACATCCTAAACTATTTGAAAAAGCAGGCATACGCCCTTTAAATGGTATCCTTCTATTTGGACCTCCAGGTTGTGGAAAAACCCTCCTAGCAAAAGCTATTGCTAACGAGAGCCAGTCAAACTTTATAGCAATTAAAGGTCCTGAAATTTTTTCTAAATGGGTAGGAGAAAGCGAAAGGGCTGTTCGAGAAATATTTCGCAAAGCACGACAAGCTGCTCCTTCAATAATCTATTTTGATGAAATTGATGCCATTTCTGCGGGAAGAGGGGCTTATGAAACTACTCATACATTTGCATCAATAGTTAATCAAATTTTAGTAGAAATGGATGGAATAGAAAATCGAAAGGGAATAGTTACCATTGCAAGTACTAATCGTCCTGATATTGTAGATCCCGCTTTCTTAAGACCTGGGAGATTTGATCGTTTGATATATGTAAAGGAGCCTGACTTTGAAGCAAGGATTAAAATTTTAGAAGTCCATACAAAAAATATGCCTTTAGCTGAGGACGTATCATTGAAAGAAATTGCACAAAATACCGTAGGATATAGTGGAGCGGATCTAGAAAATGTGTGCCGGGAAGCTGGTATGCAAGCAATAAGAGAAAAAATGACTTCACTTGAAAAAATAGAAAACAAGTATTTCGAATTTGCTCTATCAAAAATTAAGTCTACGTTACCCAAAGAAATTACAGAAAGATATGAAAGCATAGCTAAGCAGATTACAGAATCTAGAAATATCACAGAGTCCAAAGCTGATTTCTACAAATAAATAAGAATATTTTTTGATTCCTTTCCCATTTTAATCATTTTGAGTAATTAAAAATTTGATAACTCATTGTTTAATTTTAAATAAGTTCTTATCTAAATTATTAACAATTAAGTTTAGAGGTAATTTTTAAATGAATCAAATTAAAATTGATTGGGATGGTCATATTAGAAAATATCAAAGTGCTATGGAAGATTTAAATTTAGACTTTTGCGTACTTACTCGTGTCAAATCAATAACATATCTTACAGGGTGTTTCGTTCCTTGGAAAAGCTATTTTTTTCTCCCTAAAGAAGGAATGGGGGAACCAGAATTATTTACTGTTCTTTTGGATGTAGAAAGAATAAAAGCTGAGGGGAATTTGAAAAATATAAGTGGTTGGGGTCCACTTAAAGGATTCTATATAGAGAAAAAATTACAAAAATCTGCTCGGAAAGCAGGAGTATATAATGCTAAAGGAACACCACCAAGGATAGGTGTTGAGCTAGGATTAGATATCTGTGTTACAGGTCAAATGTTATCATATACTGAAGCAGGATTACTCAAACAGGTGTTTCCTGGATGTGAACTTGTTGATTTCAATGATAAGACAGAAAGAATCCAATTAATTAAAGAACCAGAAGAAGTTGCAATGTTGCGTAAAGCTAGTGAAATTACAGATATTGGACAAAAAGCAGTTAAAAAAGAATTAAGTGAACGTCCAGAAGGGAAAATATATAGCGAAAATGAAATAGCTGGGATTGGAACCCTGGCAATGAGAAAGGCGGGAAGTAATTATGAGTGGACTTTTACAGGAAGTCAAGAGATCGGTTCTGGTCATCGCGCAAGCTGGACGTTTAATGGATGCACACCAGCCACTAATAAAAAAGTGAAAGAGGGAGAATCTTTATTGGTTGACTTACACAGCGAATATGGATGTTATTTAGGAGATTTAAGTCACAATTATATCCTTGGAAAATGCCCTCCAGAACTAAAAAAGTTTAATGATGTTTATGAACAGTTATGCTATGCGCTCATAGATAATATGAATCCAGGGAATACATTCGATAATTGTTATCAAGAGGTTCATAAGGTCGCTGAAAAAGAAGGTTATGTTAATGATCTATTTTTCGGATTAGGTCATGGTATCGGAATAATTGGAAATGAATCGTGGCCTGTTGTTGTCCCAGGAAAGGATTGGGGTTCTATGGTTTTTGAAGAAAATATGGTTGAAATAGCCGCAATTGTCTTCAATCGTCCCGGATTGGGAGGACTGAGGTTAGAATCGCCAACCCTTATAACTAGTAAAGGAGCAGAAGTTCTTCCGAAAACTCCATTTGAAGTGGATTATGTTTAAAATTAAAATAACCTTGATTTTTTACTTATGTCAATTTCAAATGCTTTAAAAAATGAATTAAAAAATATTTTAATTCAATTAGTTCAAATACCTTCGGTAAATCCTCCTGGAAAAACTGAACAAATTGTGAACTTTCTTACTTCTAGAGTATTTAAGGAAAAGGAAGGATTTCAAAATGAAGTTATTACCCATATGAAAGGCAATGTTACCCTCCATAATATGATAACACGTATAGGGGCTGGGAAGAATAAAATAATATTTTCGGGTCATCTTGACGTAGTTCCTACAGGTGACTCATCAAATTGGAAATATCCTCCTTTTTCTGCAAAGTTAATCGACGGACGATTATATGGTCGTGGTTCTGCCGACATGAAAGGAGGGTTAACTTCTTTAATTGGTGTATTAAAAACATTTAGTAAGAACGAGCAATTTTTAGAAGATAACGAATTAGTTTTTCTTGGGACCGCTGATGAGGAAGCTGGGATGTCAGGTTCTTTAACATTGGAAAAAAAGGGAATTATGAAGAATGCAAATCTATTAATCATTACTGAACCAACTAATTTAAATGTTGGAATAGCTGAAAAAGGCTTTTTATGGACCACATTAAAGATTTATGGGAAATCTGCCCATGGATCCATACCAGAAGAAGGAATAAATGCTATAGAAGGTGGTTTAAATATCCTTCCTCAACTTTATACATGTTTAGATAATAAGATAAATCCAATTTTAGGATATTCAACCTTAAATGTTGGAAAAATTCAAGGGGGTACAAAAATTAATATAGTACCAGATTATGCAGAATTAGAAGTTGATTTTAGATTAATTCCAGAACAAAAATATTCATCAGTGATTAATAAATTAAAAGAGATTAATCCAGAGCCATGTAAAATGGATATTAAAATAACCAATAATCTACCAGCATTAGAAACTGATCCTAATCACCTTTTTATCAAGACATTACAAAAAATAAGTCAATCAAAAATAATTGGGTTACCTTATGCTACAGATGCTGCTAGATTTATTATTCCGGAACATCCTATTCCGTTTGTGATCTATGGCCCAGGAAATCCAAATGATGTTCATAAAATAAATGAGTCAATTTCTTTGGAACAAGTCTATAAAGCAACGGAATATTTAAATGAAGCTCTAATTAAAACTTATTTAAAATAAGATTTAAGATTTTATTCTGAAAATAAAAATTCTGATAAATCTTTACCTACTAAATCTCTTCCTTTTTTGCTTGTAATTGAAGCTGCTATCTCAAATCTATACCCTTCAATAGTTTCAGCATACATAGTCAAGCGCTTAATGAAATAACCAATCGCTTCTTCAAAATGTTCTGGTTTTACTTCAAATATACCTGAACCCTTTAAACCACTTTTAGTTGCCCATGTTTCCCATGCTATCGCTGGTTTTATTACAGGAGGGAATGGAAACACTTTTTCAACTTCAAGATATTTTTTCCCAACAGCATCACTTTTTTCGACGGGATACCATACATTAATTAAAATTCTTATCATTGTCTAAACAACCTTATTATTTTGTAATTGAAAAATAGAAAATGGAGAACCTTATAAATTTTGTTTTGATTATAAGGATTTTAGGAATTTTTCAATTCTATCCATGGCTTCCTTAAGCTTTTCTATTTCTGTGGCATATGAAATTCGAATCATATGATCGGAAAAAGATCCAAAGATGGAACCGGGTACTACTGCAACAGCTTGTTCCTTAATTAGTCCTTTTGAAAATTCATCCCCAGTTATGCTGAAACTCTTAGTTGAAGGCATGATATAAAATGCTCCAAGAGGTTTTACAGTTTCAAAACCCATTTCTTGTAATCTATCATAAACAAAAAGTCGTCTTCTATCAAAACTTTCCCAAATCTTATCAAAAAACTTAGTATCCATTTTTAAAGCTTCTATAAAACCGTATTGAGCAGCATGATTAGTTCCAGCGACTGTATATTGGTGATATCTCTCCATTAAATCAATTAAATTTTTAGAAGCTAGAACATAACCTAGTCTGAATCCTGTAGCTGAGAATAATTTTGACATAGCATTTACAGTTATCGTTCGTTCAAACATTTCATTTAAAGAAGCAGGACTAGTATGTTTTAAATTTTCATATGTATAGTTTTCGTACACTTCATCTGATATCAAATATAAATCGTGTTTTATTACTATATCAACAATTTCTTTCAATTCTTTAAATTTAAAAGCGTAGCCAGTAGGATTATTCGGAGAACTGATAAGGATCGCTTTAGTTTTTTCTGTGATAGAATTTTTAATACCCTCAATGTTAATGCTGAAATTATCATTTCTTTCTACTTCTATTACTTTTACTCCAAAAAATAGGGCACAGTAGAAATAAGATACAAAATTTGGTGAAGAAATGACTAATTCATCGCCAGGATTAAAAATCGAAGCAAATGCTAAAGTAATTGCCTGACTTCCACCATTTGAAACTATGAGGTTTTTTTTCCAATTAGATGTAATATTATTTACTCTTATCAATTTATTTTCTAACAGCTGCAACAGTTCAGGTACTCCTCTTGTAGGAGCATACATTGTGATATTCTTCTTTAAAGCATTAATGTTTCCTTGAATGACTGGTTCTGGAGTTCGAAAATCTGGTTGCCCAATCCCTAAACTTATTACATCTGACCGACCTAAAGCAATATCAAACAATTCTCGAATAGAAGATTTAGGAGCTTTTGATACTCTATGAGATACTTCTTTCATAACAAATACTCTTGATAAATAAATCTGAAATATTTAAGATCTATGTATAATAATACAAAAAAGAGTCTTTTCAAATTATTAAAATTTTTTAAACATTTACCCCCTGATTACTTAAAATTTGTTTTACTAAGAGCAAAAAGGCATCTTCAATATTTTCACCTAATTTCGCACTAGTTTCGACAAAATGACTGGCATTTATTTTTTCTGCTAGATCCTTTCCTTTTTCGGTAGGGACTACTCTATCATTTGATAAATCAGTTTTGTTTCCAATCAAAACATATACTCCTTCCTTTCGAATATATTTTTTAAAATCTCTCAACCATTTAGATTTTATACTATCAAAAGTGTTGTACCGAGTAACGTCGTAAACAAATAAAGCACCTTCACATCCCTGAAAGTACATAGATCGAATTACGTTATATTTCTCTTGTCCTGCTAAATCCCACATAATTAATCTGATTTTCGTATTTGCTTCGTCTAAATTTACGTCTTTTCTTACTATGTTCGCACCTAATGTTGGTTTATAATCTTCTGTAAATGTGCCTTCGCAAAATCTATTTAAAAGGCTAGTCTTGCCTACTGCTGCTTCTCCCAATATTACTATTTTGTATACAAATTCACGAAATTCTTCTAATTCTTTGATTTCCTCGGTTGGCATACTGAAATTTTTCCACAATTATTTTGCATTTAATATATTATCTTTAGTATATTTAAGACTATCAACACAACTTGATCTTAAAGAATCGCTTAAGTGGATTTATTTTTATTAATTTGTAATTTAACTTATAACTATTTAATATTTTCTTCAATTATTTAGAACAAAATATTTGAATACGTCTTGATGATATTTCAGATCTTGCATTTGATCAGAGCTTGTAATTAATAAATTAAAATTTACAATTTATATCATTTTTTCCATAAATAGCCAATAGGGTCGAAGAGGGGGAGGTGTTTCAATTTCGGGATATTCATCTATTTCTCGGAATCCGACTTTATGATAAATATACTGTGCTGTAGTCATAAATTTCCCTGTTTCAAGTCGAATTATTGAAAATTGAAATTCCTTAGCTTTTCTTAATAGTTTTTGTAATAATGCCTTTCCAAGACCCTTCCCTCTGTACTCTGGTCTAATATACATTCTTTTAATTTCCCCAATATTTGTCTTAATCTTTCGAAGAGCACCCATTCCAGCTATCTTTTCATTTAATTGCAGGATGTAATAAATTCCTTCCATCGGTATATATGAGGTAATATTTTCTACACTAATTTCTGCATAAACTCTTATGAGGGATCTTATTTCTATTCTATTATTCTGAACAGTACCCTCCACATTAAAAATATCAAGATCATAATGTTTTTTCATTTCATTGGCAATCCAAGACAAAAATTCCTCGTTCAAATCCACTAATATGGATCTATGAACATTAAGATCAATAGGGATAAATTCAACCATCTTTAACATCTTTAACTAGAATTTCTGTAAACTTACTGAGATTTCTTCAATCGATCAAAAGTAATTCACATATTGTTGTTTGTATATTTAATACTTCTTTTCGATTTTTAATTTTAAAAGAAAAGTATTATGATTGGGATCCTTTAAGTCTTCTTTCTCTCCAAAATGAGTTATTCCATATTCTGAGGGAAATGACTTTTCTAAGGAATGTACTAGAAATCCTTTAAAGAGATCACAGGGTACTCCAATTTCAGAGCAAAAAATACACTTTTGAACCGATATAACAATATTATCTGGAGAATTTTCTACAATTTCTACTTTCCAATCGGTAATAATAATTGTATTTATTTCTGAGATAATTTCCTCGAATTTTTTTCCATAGGGAAATAAATAAAATGAAAATTTCTTCCCAATTTCAAAAAGGAGCATAGAAGAATCATATAATAAACAATTTTGAGCAGCTATTATTTTTTTAAATGAGAAAAAATCTAAAAATTGATTTTGATCTTCATCTCTTATATTCTTTAAATGGAGCATTCCTGCTTCTTTCAAAACGGATTTCATTCCATCATAATCAAGTATATCTTGATACGCTTGAAGCAGTGCAGTAACAACTTTAAATTTTACTTCTCCTTTATAATCTCCAATCATATGTTTTTTTATTATATAAAATTTTATTTAAAACTCTAATAATAGCCATAAACTACATAATTTTAGTTGAGTTTAATATTAATCCCGATGTTGCTTAACGCTTGAACAACTAATCTCCTAAAGGCGGTTTCAACATTGTTACCAATTTTGGCACTCGTTTCAATAAAATCGCTTGCTTGAATTTCTTCTGCTAAATCATGACCTTTTTCTGAAGATACGGCACATGATTCTTTTAAATCAACTTTGTTTCCAAGCAAAATATAAACTCCATCAGGGCGTGCAAAATTTTTGAAATCCTTGAGCCATTTTGATTGAATTCGATCAAAGGTAGCAGCTCTAGTAATATCGTATACAAGAAGGCTTCCAGCGCAACCCTCAAAAAACATCTTTCGGGTTAAATCATATTTATCTTGACCAGCAATGTCCCAAATTGCAAGTTGGATTTCATATTCTTCGATTTTCAACTTCTTCATCACTATGTTAACTCCTAAAGTTGGCTGATAGTTTTCTTTAAAACTTTCTTCTGTATAACGGTTAATCAAGGAAGTCTTACCTACTGCACCATCTCCGAGCAAGGCTAACTTCAAGTTTATCTTTTTTGCTACCATTTTATATTCTCCACTTATTAAATATTTAAAAGAGATAAGTTTAATTGAGGATCATTAACTCGATTTAACTTTTTATCAATTTCGAAAATGTATACCTCCCCTGTAATTGAGATGATACTTGGTTGAAATAGATGACCCCCAAATATATTATAATCTTTGGTTCCAATGGAGATATGAAGGTGAACTACTGGTTCTCCATCTTTAAATGAGATATTACCCATACATGAAACTAGTTCTATATATTCATCAAAAGTCTTCTGCAAATATTTTTTTGAATCGACATCAAAATATCCTATTGTGTATTTTTTCAAAGCTCCTATGCAATTAACTAAACCCGATTTGATATCGTGAAGTTTTATCATTTGGATTATTGATTCTATAAGATCTTCATCAGGTTCAATTTTGCCAATTATCACACGTTTAATTTTGGATTCAATACTCTTCATTTTTTAACCTAATCAGATAATTATATTATAAGAATTATCAAGTTTCATTTGAATTTAAATATCTACTCCTGTATTTATTAAAATTTGATTAACTAATTTTTTAAAAGCATTTTCTACATTATCCCCATATTTTGCACTTGTTTCAACAAAAGCACTTGCCTTTATTTTCTCAGCTAAAATTCTCCCGTCCTCTGTGGACACCACTTTAGAGTCTTTTAAATCAGTTTTGTTTCCAATAAGAACATAAACGGGTTCTCTTTCAGTATATTTTTGAAAATCTTCCAACCATTTTTTTTCAATATTTTTGTAGGTTGATTGTCTCGTCGTGTCATAAACTAGTAAAGCACCCCGACAACCTTGAAAAAACATTCTTCGAGAAAGATCATATTTGTCTTGTCCAGCAATATCCCATAAAACTAATCGACCAAATACATTTACCTCTTCAATTAATAGTTCCTTAACAACAATATTCACACCTAAAGTTGGTTGATAATCTTCCCTAAAATGATGTTGGATGTATTGATGAATGAGAGACGTCTTACCGACAGCAGGATCTCCCAATAAAGCTAATTTCAAAACTAGATTTTTCAGTGGTTTTTCCGGTTTTTCTGTCATTTTTTAACGGTTCCATTATAAATCAATAATATCTATTTGATAAATTCAGATTTTTTATATTTGAGCTAAAAAGATAAATGTTATTCTTTGGTCTACAACAAGCATAATTGAAATACCATCACATTTTTAACATTAATTTTCCTTATTTATAATATAAACGTGGATGTGGAAAGAATGGATAAAAATACTAATTTCTTGAAATCGAATCTAAATATGATTACTATCGCATCCGCTATTATTATTAGGTAAATTCCTTTCTTTATGAAGCGAATTTTATGACTCCTACTCCACATCCTGCTTCATAAATAGAGAAAATCGAGAATTTTGAATAAAATCCTAAAATATCAAATATTATAATTAATTTTTTTGAAACCAATTAGTTAAATGCACCAAAAAACTACATATATGGAGAGAAATATGTCTTATAATGAAAAAGAAATAGAACTCATCCAATTTTGGAAGGATAACAAAATCTTTGAAAAAAGTGTTGAACAAAGACCGGAAAATAACCCGTATATATTTTATGATGGTCCCCCATTTGCAACAGGGTTACCTCATTATGGCCACATCTTAAGTTTTGTTACCAAGGACGTATTTCCAAGATACTGGACAATGAAAGGGTACCATTGTGAGAGAAAGTGGGGTTGGGATTGTCATGGTCTTCCAATAGAAAGCATATGTGAAGAAGCTCTTAATTTAAGACAGAAGAATGAAATATATGAAATGGGAATCTCAGAATTCAATGAATTTTGCCGTTCGAAAGTACTCTGGTATACAAATGAATGGAAGAATACTGTTGACCGAATGGGTAAATGGATTGAATTTGAAAATTCCTATAAGACTATGGATAATACATATATGGAAACTGTGTGGTATATTTTTAAGAAAATCTATATGGAAGGATTTGTATATAAGGGTAAGAAAGTTTTATACTATTGTCCACGGTGTGAAACTCCACTTTCTAATTTCGAAATTTCTATGGATAACAGCTATAAAGATGTTACTGAAGAATCTGTAACAGCTAAATTTAAGTTGAAAGAAGAACCAAACACATTTCTACTAGCATGGACTACAACACCCTGGACTTTAATAGGAAATGTTGCGTTAGCTGTAAATAGTGAACAAGTCTATGTTAAAATAAAAATTGACAGTGATTTTTTAATTTTAATTAAAAATCAATTAGATCTTATCAAAGATAAATATGAAATAATTGAAGAATTTAAGGGAAAAAAACTATTAGATAAAAAATACGAACCTTTATATCAAGTTGCTACTGATTCCAATGGAAATGGTCATACTGTTATAGATGGTGGTGATGATGTACTTTCTGAAGAAGGAACAGGAATTATCCATCTTGCACTTTATGGTGAATTTGATTATGATATGATAAAAAAGTACAATTTGCCTTTAATTCAACATATTGATGAACATGGGGAGTTAAAAAGTGGTCCGAAGGATTGGATTGGGATGTGGTTCAAGAATCTGGATGAAGAAGTTTTGGAGGACTTAAAACAGAGGAATCTTCTATTCAATTCAGAAACTTACACACATTCTTATCCGTTTTGTTATAGATGTGATACTCCATTAATGTATAATGCTCTTGACGCATGGTTTATAGATATTCAGCGAATAAAACCACGACTCTTGGAAAATAATCAAAAAATTAATTGGTATCCCAAAGAAATTTCCAAAAGATTTCAAAGCATAATTGAAACTGCTCCTGACTGGTGTATTTCTAGAAATCGGTTTTGGGCTACAGCTATGCCAATTTGGGTGTGTGAGGAATGTCACGAAATTAAAGTCATTGGTTCGGTTAAAGAATTACAAGAGAATGCGGTTGAAGAGGTTCCTAATGATTTGGATTTACACAGACATATAGTTGATGAGATACATCTAACATGCCCAACTTGTAAAAGAGTCATGAATCGAATCCCTGAAGTATTTGATTGTTGGTTAGAATCAGGATCGATGCCATATGCTGCAAAACATTATCCATTTGAAAATGTGGAATGGTTTAAAAGTAATTTTCCTAGTGACTTTGTTTCAGAATATATTGGACAGGTTAGAGCATGGTTTTACTATATGCATGTAATTTCAACACTTTTATTTGACGAAATTCCATTTAAAAATGTTGTTGTAAATGGTAATATCCTCGCAGAGGACGGAACTAAAATGTCAAAGTCAAAGAGAAACTTCCCCGATCCGAATCTCATCGTGGAAAAGTACGGAGCAGACGCTTTAAGGATTTATCTTTTATCTTCACAATTAATGAGAGCACAGGATTTAAACTTTAAAGAAGAGATAGTCAAGCAAGTTTATCGAAGATTTAATTTACTATTAATTAATGTTTTAAGATTTTATTCAATGATTGAAATCAACGATCTAACCGTAGATCTTACCATTTCAGAGAATATCTTAGATAAGTGGATTATTAGTTTACTCAATGTCCTAATCCGTGATATTACTCAACGTTTGGATGATTATGATACTGCAGAAGTAAGTAGGTTGTTCTTTAGTTTTGTTGAAGATCTCTCTACATGGTACCTTAAAAACAGTAGGGAACGGTTTAAAAGTGAAAACATAAATGAGAAACTTACTGCGATGAATACGCTTTCGTATATTCTCTCTAATTTATCAAAACTCCTAGCCCCTCTTACTCCATTTATTTCTGAGATGATCTACAAAAAACTAAGAGAAAGAGGTCTTGTTGATTTAATATCTGTCCATTTGGAGTCTTGGCCCTCATTTGATGAAAAATTAATTAATCTTAAGATACATGAAAAAATGGATCTAGCAAGAGAAATAGTAAAGAGATCATTAGAACTAAGAGAAAATTCTAAAATTCCTGTAAGGCAGATATTACAAAAAGTAATTTTAAAGGGAGTAAGTCTTAAAAAGGAATATTTAGATGTCATCGCCAGAGTTATAAATGTGAGAAATGTAATAATTGAAAACGAAGAAGAAAAGGAACTTTTAGTTGATTTAGACACAGAAATCACATCAAAATTAAGGTTAGAAGGTATTGCTAGAAACCTGATTAGGCATTTGAACAACTATAGAAAAAAATTGAAATTATCACCAAAAAATAGAATTAATCTTTATCTGACAACAAAAGATAAAGAGATCTTGGAAGCACTTGACACACACGAAGAAAAAATTAAAAATCTGATACAAGCAGATAATATTTTTAAAAAGGTTGAAAGCAATGTAGATTCTAAGCAATTTAAAATAGATAATAATTTGGTCGAAGTGTATATTGAGGTAAAAAACTAAATTCCCTTTTTTCAGTACCAATATTATATTAAATCTCCGTAAAATTATTATATTTCTTTATGCTTTTCTTTCTTATGCTCAAAATCTATAATACAATGACAAGAGAGAAAGAAGTTTTTACACCTCTCGAAGAGGGTCATGTGAAGATCTACACATGTGGGCAAACCGTATACGATGACGTTCACATTGGGAATGCTAGGACCTATAGTTCATGGGATGTAATTATCCGTTATTTACGTTATAAAGGATATAAAGTGTTTCACGTACAAAACTTTACTGATGTCGGACACTTAACAGATGATGCAGATCAGGGAGAAGATAAAATTGAAAAAAGAGCACGTGAAGAAAAAATCAATCCTTGGGAACTTGTAGATAGGCAAATCGAAGAATATTGGCGGGTGATTGATGATCTAAATATAAATAGACCTAATATTTCCCCTCGAGCGACTTCACTCATTCCTGAAATGATCGACCTTATTAAGATACTTTTGGAAAAAGGTTACGCCTATGAAGTGGAAGGAAATGTTTATTACGATGTTTCTAAATTCAAAGATTACACCAAACTTTCAAGGTTAAAACTTGATGAAGAATTAGCAAAAGCTAGAGTTGACGAAGATCCATTAAAAAGGAGTCCGTTTGACTTTGCACTGTGGTTAAATGCACAAAAAGGAGATCAAATACATGTAATGAGATGGGACTCTCCCTGGGGTGAAGGATATCCTGGATGGCATCTTGAATGTTCTATTATGGCCATGAAATATTTAGGAGAGACGATAGATATTCACGGTGGGGGAATTGATCATATTCCAACCCATCATCCAAATGAAATCGCTCAAGCCGAAGCCGCAACAGGTAAACAATTTGTTCGCAATTGGATGCACGCTGAGTTTATAACTTTAAATGGTAAAAAAATGAGCAAAAGCCTAGGAAATTATGTAACTGCTCGAGAATTAATTGATGAGCATGGAGGTTTAGTCGTACGTATGGGTTTAGTATCTGGTCATTATAGATCTGCTGTTGATTGGAATCCTGATGTAATTGAAAATGCAAAGAAGAATGTGGAAAGGATTCAAAACAGTCTAAGTTTACTAAAAGATTCTGCTGGTGGAGATAAAACTAACCTAAATCAAGCTATAGAAGAGGTAAAACAATCTTTTGAAGAAGCTATGGATGATGATTTCAATACACCAAAAGCATTAGCCGCTATTCATGAATTCATAAGACAAATTAACTCATCACTCGATAATAAAAAGGATATACTCAACAGAGCAAGTGAGACACTTCTTGAATTACTTGGGGTTTTAGGACTTGATTTCACTAAAAAGAAAGGAATTGATGATGCAAAAGTAAATGAATTAATGGAACTCATAATCAATATAAGAGAAAATGCAAGAAAGGAAAAGAATTACGAGTTAAGCGATGAGATAAGAGAAAAATTACGAACCGTAGGCATTCAGATTGAAGATGCAGAAGATGGTCCACGGTGGAAAATGACTTAAACCGAGTAAATATATGAGAATTAAGGTACTTTTTAAATAATTCTTAATCTTAAATTATTAAATTATTAATCTTATATCAAAAAATAATTTTTAAGAGTGAGTTGGTTCAATTGGAATTAAGTTCTATGACTATTTGTATAACTGGCGCAGCAAGTGGCATTGGCCACACTATTAGTTTAGGATTTCTTGAAGATGGGGCTAAGGTTGTAGCTGTAGACATTAAAGATAAAGGATTAAAACCACTTGAAGATAAAGGTGCAATTACTAAAATTATCGACGTAACTGACTTTACTCAAGTAAAATCAATGGTTAAAACTGCTGTAGATGAAACTGGTCGCCTTGATGTCCTTTTTAACAATGCAGGGATTGCACGAATAAAAAATATTCATGAATTTGAGGATGATGAATATGAAAAAGTGATTCGTGTTAATCTTTTTGGTCCTGTTTATGGTATACGCGCAGCTATTCCGGTTATGAGAGCCCAGAATTTTGGTCGTATAATTAATGTTGTATCGAGAGCTGCTGAATCTGGAAATAATGCTATGGCCCCCTATAATTCCTCTAAAGCAGCCCTGTGGTCAGTGACAAGAAGTGCAGCCGTTGAAAATATAGATTATGATATTTTAATCAATGGTATGATTCCTGGGGTCACTAAAACAGGGATGAATCCCTTTGGGCAAGATCCGTCAGTTGTTTATCCTTCTGCTCGGTGGATGGCGACTTTACCAAAAGGCGGGCCCACAGGTAAAGTCTTCTGGAATCAGAAAGAGTATGTAATGTTTTGTAATGAGAATGAAACATATAGGTTTATAAAAAGGGAATGGGATACGGGTAAATTTATACTTTTAGATTTGGATAAAAGATGAGTTTATATGAGTACTGAAATATTTGATTTAGGAGATGTTCAAATTGAAGCAATTATAAATGGAACAGGCAATATTATTATTTTATTAGCAGCAGGTGGACAAGATGCATCAAAATTTAATGATTTTACTCCATTTCTTAACAAAGCTGGTTATCAAACAATTGCGATAAACAGAAGGGGTTTTGGTGGAAGTAAAGGTCCACTTGAAGAAATTACATTACATGATTTAGCTGATGATATAGCAGGAGTGATCAAATTACTTGGTAACAACCCAGTTCATATATTGGGGTGGGCATGGGGAAATCGTGTAGCTCGATGTCTCGCTGAAGATCATCCGGATTTAGTCAAAAGCCTGATTTTATTAGCTGCAGGTGGTCGAGTTCCCCCAAATTCTGAATGTTTAAAACGCTATAGGATTTTAGGATCACCCAATAGCAGTAAAGAGGAGAGAATAGAAGCATTAAAATTTCTGTTTTTTTCCCCCTCAACAAATGAGGAAATTATAATTAAAGCATTAAAGAGGAATCAGAATTGGAAAGAGCAAGAAAAAACAACTCGGGCTCATCAAAAAGCAAACCAAGCTACTCCTCTTATGGACTGGTGGAATGGTGGAAAAGCACCAATATTGGTTATACAAGGTCTTGATGATCAAACCGCGGTTCCAGAGAATGGTCAGATTCTAGAAAGAGAAAATAAAGAACGAGTAAAATTGGTAAACATTGAAAATGCTGGACATTTTATGATTTATGAGCAACCAGAAAAGGTGGCTGAAGAAATATTGTCATTCCTTTCAAGCTTTAAGAAGGATTCCTAGTTTAATTAGAAAGAACTCATTAAGAACTTTTAGAGCTTTTTAGATAAATTCTTTTATCTTTAATCATCAACACTTTATACAGTAAAAATAGAATTCCGAAAAGCCCTAAGAATATTGCTGCCCACCCTAAAAAAACCAAAAAGATAGGGGGAAACTCATTAGGTCCTATAACGTAAAGTAAATACATGCCATCACCATACATATCGGGTTTTAGCACTCCAATAAAATGAACTTCTAAACCATCTTGCATATATTCAGGATAATCTTCATGATTAATTATATGATATCTATATGTGATTTTTGTCGCACAACAATCAAAATTACCAGTATCATCCAAATCTATGAAATATCCCCATTGTGAATACCTAATTGTACCCTCTCCCCACATGAATTTACAACTCAATACAAGACATAAAGGGATAATAATCAATAAAGCGAAGAATCCAAAAACCTGCTTGTTCTTTATTTTTATTAATTCACCATTCTCTCTAACAAACTTTGATAATTCAGTCATTCTATTTAAAAATATTGGCAGGTTCACCCACAATTATTATTTTCAAAAATATTTTCAAAACAATTCTCATTTTCAGTGAAACAATCATTATTTCCGATTAAAATATTATTTGAAATAGTGTTATAACTGCTAGAATAAAACGATATTCCTACTGTATTATTATTTACGATATTTTTAGTAATGATGTTTTTACTGCAACGATTCAAATAGATTCCGTCGCTATTACGATTTACGTTATTTTTAGTAATAATGTTATAATTACTTCTATAAATATTTATACCATCATCCTTGTTGCTATTTGCGATGTTTCCCGTAATATTGTTATTATCACGATACTCTAAATATATCCCATAGTGGTTGTCGTTTGCGAAGT
>JBHLKM010000012.1:0-81575 GCA_048886685.1 Candidatus Hodarchaeota archaeon | reverse complement strand
ATTTGCGATGTTTCCCGTAATATTGTTATTATCACGATACTCTAAATATATCCCATAGTGGTTGTCGTTTGCGAAGTTTCCCGTAATATTGTTATTATCACTATTCTCTAAATATATCCCATAGTCGTTGTAATTTGCGATGTTTCCAGAAATAGTATTTTTATTAACATTGTGTAAAACTATATTTTTCTGGTTTCCAGAAATAGTATTGTTATTACAATAGTGTAAAACTAAACCACTTAAAAGATTTAAGTTTGAAATCAATGGATTACTACAATTAACCAATAATACTTGTCCAGCGTTGCTAAAATTAATTGGCCCTAAATTTATTTGGTTAATGTAATAATATAATGGTTTTCCATTCACAAGATTAGTAGCATCAATATTATAGGAATTAAGATTATATAGAGATCCTTTTACTTTTAGTCCACATTCATTCATCAAATTCTTTCTACAGTTGATCCACAAATTATTTAACAGTATAATTCCACCACCACGATGCCAGCCTGAATTCCTCTCAAGATTATTTTCCGTTAAATTGACATTTGTACAATCTTCAACAAGAAGACCATGATCATTTACGGAAAGATAATTCCCCGTGATATTGCCATCATTACAGTTGTCTAAGTAAATCCCAACACCATTATGTTGACAGATATTATCAACTAACTGAAAATTAGCTACATTCGTTAATTTAATTCCAGATCCAATTCTAAATTCGGGAAATCGGAAGGGTGTAAAGAGAAAACAATTTTTAATTATAAAGAATGCGTTTGAATCTTCTATCCAGATACAATATTTAATATGAATTGGATCATCATTTTCGATATATAAATCTTTTATGACATAGGGATCCAATATAGTGCCTGACCCAGTACATTTTCCAGCATTTCTAAACTCAATCCAACCCGAATTGTCTATAATATGAATTTGATCCGAGTTTCTCAGATTCCTATCCTCAAAGAAATTAAGGTAAATAATGAATGATGAGACTAATATAATTCCAAAAGCAATTATTGAAAATATTATTTTATTCTTTATCTTTATAAATTCATCTTTTTCTCTAACTCCTTTTGATGATTCAGGAGGATTCATTTGGAAGTATACTTTTTTTATAAAATTTCTAATCTAATCTTCACAAATATAGATAACTCTTCAATTTAAAAACATTGGCGTGTTCAAACTTTTGAACAGCTATTAACAGTAATTTGCATTATATAAAGGAGTTTAATAATGTTTAAATTGAAGAGTATTTATGGGAATAATAATGAGTAGATTATAAAATTAAAAGAAATAAAAGAAATAGATTTATTCTTGGAACTTTTCTAAGAGTTCCTCGATTTCTGCTTGAATCACTTCAGGTTTCTTTGCTGTTTGACCTTCAATTGCAAGCTGTCTTTCTATTATTGGTCTGTGAAGCGTATTCATGGCGCAGAAGGGAATTTCTCGAACCTTTGCAGGATCTTCTGGATCTATTACACCATAATGAACGAGGCAACGACAAACTCTGTCAAGATCAAAATTATATGAATCTTGGAAGTGCATACTTGATATGAGTAAATTGCGTGTATGCAAGAAATTCGCGGCAGAATTAAAGTTAGGGTTCATTATCAGTCGTGCAAATCCTTGATAGGTTTTGCTAGTAAGAATTTTAGCAGGATCTTTGATGTAACGCGCTGCACCCGCGAAATAATATGCCTTAATTACCTGTCTATAACCTAAATCGGTCATATCATCGACAAATTCGCCTATTTTAGAAAAGATTTTTCCAAAATCATCTAAATGCAGGCCTTTAAGCAATCCAGTAGGTTTAGGAATCTCGCGTTCTTGAACCATATCCCATACTTTATTCGACCACTTGATTAAACCTTCTATATCAAAGTAATCTTCGATAGCTTCCCACTCTCCCTTGTCGTTGACGATAACTATTGTGCAAAACCCGCAATCTTGGTGGCTTGTCATGCTAAAAGCAGGCATTTCATCAAACCAAGCGAGTAATTGAGTCATCTTTGCGGTAGTCGCGATAGGGTAAAATTGTCCGATTGCTCCATTAGTATGTTTATTTATTGCTTCTTTAAGATCAGATGTTGTATATCGTATATCCATTAGTTCTTCGAAGCTAATACGACCAGTTAAAGAGACAGGTTGGAAAATAACTCCTGAAATGACATCAGAATTATCTCTCGCATAATCTAAAATATTACCAACTTGATTATCATTTACTCCTTTTGCCACAGTTGGTACTAAAATAACGCCAAAAAATCCGACTTTACGACTATTTTCGATGACTTTCTTTTTAAGAGGCCATAAATTCACACCTCTTATCTTTTTCCATATTTCAGGAGAATCTGTTGCATCAAATTGTAAATAAATAGCATTCATTCCTGCTTCATGGCATTTTCTTAGAAATTCAGGATCTTTACCAAACCTAACGCCATTAGTGGTCACCATAAGTTCAGTAAATCCTAACTCTTTTCCTTTTCGAATAATGTCGGGGAGGTCATCTCTCACGGTTGGTTCTCCGCCTGATAATTGAAGTAAAACAGCAGGAACAGGCTTCATTGATCGAAAATGCTCCATGATTTGTACAACTTGATCAAAAGTAGGTTCGACAACATATCCCTTTGCACTTGCGTTGGCAAAACAAATAGGACAAGTAAGATTACATCGGTTGGTAACATCTATTAAACAAATATTTGGAGCACTTTGATGATTGGTACAGAGTCCACAATCATAAGGACATCCTTTGTTGATTTCTTTAATTCCAGAGGAGACTGACTCTGGTTTTGTTGTATTATTGACCGTAGACCCTATCTCCGTTGTAAACCTCTGCTGCCACTTGTAATCGTCTGAATTAATCGACAGTTTGTCTTTAAATTCTCCATGATCTTTACAACTCTTCACCATCATTACCCAGTTTGTTTCGGGATCGACAACTATTTCAGCAGGAATATGTTTCATACAATCGGGGCAAAGAGATGTCGTAGTTCGTATTATTTCATAGTGTTTTTTTTCTTTTTTAGTAGTTTGAGTTTCGAGCTCAGTCATTTGAATCAATATTATATTCTATAATTATATATTTAATTAAATTAGTATTTAAATAAATATTCAAATCTTTTAAACTTAATAATATCTATGTTAATATCATTGATATTATTAAAAAAGCTACAAATTCTTAATAAAATCAAAAATTTAGGCTCTTAACTACTTGTTTTTTATTAAGGTTTCCCCATGAAACCATAAACATTTTGAATTAAAAGATACTAGAGGGTAAAAAATTTCATATGCTAAAGCTATTAAAGCGACCCAATTAATTGAAGATTGGATATTTTTTTAATAAAAGGAGCCTCCTGCCAACGGACGCAATACGCGTCAAAAAATACAATAGGGGGATTCCCCAGGCATGGGAGTGCCATCACCTTGGAGGGCGAAATCAGAGTGTAAAAATTTACACTACCAAAAGACAAAAATCCAGGGTGTAGGCAGGAGGCATATTTTTATTTTGATTTTTAATTGGTTAATTTTAAATACAAATTGTGTGGATATCAATTATATTTTAATGAAAAATTTTCATCCTAAAGATATTATATGATCAGATCTTTATAAATTAAATCTATAATCTAACTAGTTTTTATTTGAATTGAAGAGGAATAGTAGTTAATAGTTAATAGTTTTAATTCTATAAAGAATTATTTGAATATAAAGATTGAAAAGTGGTAATATGAATTAAATTATGTCAAGCAAGAAAAAAGAACAAACAGTAGGACGACCAGAACCCGAGTTTAAATTTACTATTTTCACAGTATTCTGGATAGTTATAGGATTTTTTGCTTCTTGGATAAATATGATTATAATTTTTAATTCAATGGCAATTTGGTCATATTTAACAGTGATTTTTACAACAATCATTCCAGGGGTTATTATTGGATTAAAAAACAGATACTGGGGGTATGGATATATGCTAGGATTTACCATTGCGGGTATTCCATTTTTAATCATAGTTGATCTCTTTGTTGGAGGGTACGTATTTGCCACTACTCTATTCATATTTATAATAGTAATGCTTATTTTTTGGTTAGGGTGGAGATCTATTGGCGCAATTAAGCAAGTAGAAGAATAAAGAAGATTTTTTTTTTCATGTTAGTATTAAATGTTTACATTTTACACAAAGTTCTGCTTTCTTGCTTGCTTTTTCAGCACATTTCATGCAATATTTTGTCTTACAGCTAGGACAAGTATAAATTTCTCCTTGGATATCCCCTTTATGCAGAAGACAGAAGTTTTCATCAATTTTAATTGAGGGTGGGAGAACCGGAGGGGGAGGTGCTTTTTTATTATTCATTAAATCACATTGTAAGAATTTTCTAAATTATGAATATTATCAGATATTAACAAAAAATAAAGTGTTTATTAAAGAAACAATAAAACTATGAAAGTGAAGGTATATCTTCGATATGAACATTTAATACGTTAGCTACAGACATGAATTTATTTTGAATATTATCGACTGATAATTCTCCTGAATCGATTATATCCGCGGTTAAATATGTTTCATAGAAGCATTTCTCCATTTCATAGCAGAGACCAGTGGTATGAAGGATTTCTTTGCTTAAATTAAGATCATTTAATACATTTGATATGCCTTTTACGAGATCGGGTGAAAATTCTTTTAATTTTATAAGAATTTTTTTAATGTTTTTTTTCTGAGTCGGAAAGCAACTAATTTTAACCACATCTTCTCTTGAAATAAAAATCAGCAAATAATGAGGAGAATCTAGGATTTCTTCTTTAATTTCAGTGGGAAAAATCGGGTTGCTGTTTAATTCATTATTAGTCAGAATTAAGCCTACTGAAATCTTATTTTTTTGTACTGTATTGTTGGTTTCCATAATAATCAAAAACTTTTGGGTAATTAAGGGTAATATTTCAGAAAACTATATAAATTTTTATGATTTTTTTGGATTTTTTTATAAGTATTACTCAAGTAACATAAAGATGATATTTGTATTTTATATCTAAATTTAATATTGGTTATTTGATACGTTCTTCTAGTAGAATGTATTCATAAGGTTATTAAATCGAGTTTTTAATATGTCTTTCCATAACAAAATAAATCGAAATTATGGTTTTAGTTTAGAAAAAATTAATCCTCAAGAAAATCTTTTTCATGCTATTTACATCTTGGATTATGAAACAAGTGCATTGCTAGTTAGCAACAGATTTTCTAATAATTTGAGTTTTTTAAAGGATGATTTAATTTGTAGCTTTTTAAATGCTATAAATTTGTTCATTAATGAAGTCAAAGAAGGTGTGAATGAAGAACTTCAGGAAATTAATTTTAGGGATACTAGAATATTATATGAACGGGAGGGCCGTTTGTTAGTTATAGCAATTACTAAAAAGAACGATCTTCAAATGGAAAGAGGAATTATTAGAGAAATTCTTGAAGATTTCTATTATCGGTTCAAGAATTATATTAATAATTTTAACGGCTCAATAGCTCCTGCCATAATAGATTATAAAAAAAGACTAGAATGCATGAATTTAAACTCAGTTTTCAAATTCAATGCTAGATTTTAAACTCTAAATTTAAGATTAGGTTTCTTCATCATCTTTTTTAATTTTTTCAACTTCAGTTTCGAACTTTTCAACGATGGTTTTCGCATCCGTTTTTATATCTATTTGTTTATCTACAATTTCTTTTTGCTCTTCAATTTCCTTTGCCCTTTTTTCAATTGTGCTAGAAATTTTTTCAGCAGTCCCAGATATGTCAGGATGAAGTTCTTTTAGATGTGCTACAGTATTTTTCCGACGATCAATCATAAATGCTTTTTCTTCAACAGATTTTTCAATTTGTTTAGCAGTACCTTCTATATCTGCGTGGATTCCCGCCCGTTGAGCTAAAGTTTCTTTTTGTCTTTCTACCATAAATGCTTTTTCTCCAATAGATTTTTCAATCTGTTTTGCAGTACCTTCTATATCTGCATGGATTCCCACTCGTTGAGCTAAAGTTTCTTTTTGTCTTTCCGCCATAAATGCTTTTTCCCCTAGTGATTTTTCAATTTTTTCACCGGTACCTATTATATCTGGGTGTATTTCTTTTAGTTTTGCTGTAGTTTCTTTTTGCCTGTCTATCATGAATGCTTTTTCACCAACAGATTTTTCAATCTTTCCTGCTGTACCTTCGATGTCTGGATGTAATTCAGCCCGTTGAGCTACAATCTCCTTTTGCCTGTCAATCATGAATGCTTTTTCACCAACAGATTTTTCAATCTTTCCTGCTGTACCTTCGATGTCTGGATGTAATTCAGCCCGTTGAGCTGCAATCTCCTTTTGTTTGTCTATCATGAATGCCTTTTCACCAACAGATTTTTCAATCTTTCCTGCTGTACCTTCGATATCAGGATGTAATTCTTTTAATTGAGTTACGCTTTCTCTTTGCCTTTCAATCATAAAGGCTTTTTCCCCAATTGATTTTTCAATTCTCTCTCCTGTACCTTTAATATCGGGATGAAGTTCTATTCGTCGAGCTGCATCTTCTTTTTGTCTGTTGATCAAAAATGCTTTTTCACCTAATGATTTTTCGATTTTTCCTGCTGTTCCTTCGATATCAGGATGTATTCCTTTTAGTTGAGCTGTAGTATCTTTTTGTCTATCAATCATAAAAGCCTTTTCACCAACAGATTTTTCGATCTTTTCTGCTGTTCCCTCTATATCTGGATGTAATTCTTTCAATTGAGCAGTAGTTTCTTTATGACGATCAATCATGAATGCTTTTTCATCTATTAAATCCGAAATTAGTTTAGTGCTCTCATCAAAAGCTTTTTTTCTTTCCTCCTCGGTAATTTTTAGGTAAGTTTCTCTTTCTTCTTTTTCTTTTTTATAGAGGTCACCTACCAGCTTTTTATCTGCTACAATTTCTTCCTTAGTTGGAGGTTTTTCATTTTCACCCATTATACTCACTTTCTAAAGTTTAAAAAACATATTTAAATATAATAGTAAAATTGGTATTTAATTCTTTTTAGATTTGCATATAGAGAAAATTATGAATTATCAATAATTAACTATATTCAATCCAAATTAATCAATCTTTTTAGGATTACTTAATTGGGATTGGCTCATATGAATCATCTGAAACCTGTTCCATTAAACTTAACATTGTTAGTTTCATGTTGAGCATTTCAGCTGCTTCCATATGCAATTTCTTGGATTTTTCTGAAGTTTTCGATATGTTATATTTAGAAAGTAGTTTATCTAGCTCTTTGGATAAATTTTCTTGAAGTTCTTCTTGTTTCTCTAAATTTATTTCTTGAATTTTAAGCCAATTATCTATTTCACTTTTTATTTGAATTTCAGTTCCATTAGTAAGATTATAACTAACTTCAACTTCTTTAATATTATTTAAATTAGAAATGTAGCTTTGATCTTGATACATTGGTTTAATTAATAATCCCAAATTCATAATTAGGGGTTGGGTTTCGAGCTTTTCCAATGAGTCTGTTAGATATTCTAATACTTGATTTTTCTGAGTAATTTTAGTATAATTTATATGTTCCTGCACGAAATACATTATTGCATTTTTAACTAATAGCTCTTCGAAATCAAAAACTGAATCTGGTCTAATTTCAAGAGTCTTGGTAATACATATATAAAGAGAAATCATGAATAGCTTAATATCTTTAAACATTGTAAATTTGTTAACAAAGTTTAAGATATCGCCAAGAATTTCCAGTTTAAACTCATCTGGTTCTGTTTTAAAATGACGATTAATATATTGTTCTAAATCAAAACTGTCATCAGAGATTGATAGAAGTTGCTTTAATTTGGAATAAACGGAACTTAAATTCACAATAATTTTATTCGTTAATATTCTTTATAAAAATTTATCATTTAATGAAATACGGAAAAGATATAGATTTCAAAATGCAGTTGTAATTAAAGCTGTAGTCCCATGTTTTTGTGCTTCTTGGATTATTTCCATTAGTTTATCAAATGAAAATGGCACTAAGTCAAGAGCACTCATACCTGACAACTTAAGAATCGCAGTAACGGTGTCTGCTAAGTTATTACAATCGCCTGAGAAAAACACGTTCCTCCGGCCAAACTCCTTTCTTATTTGTTTGCCTACTTCATCAATAGCACAATATCCTGCTACAAGACCTTTGGTAAAACCTTCAGTTTTTAATTTTTCAATAAGATTTTTTTCATGACCTTTTCCCATAATCAAAAACCAGCCACCCTTAAATTTGTCTTTATAATCATTAGCGAAAACTTGTAATGTTGATAGAGGATTATTCTGACAACCCTCTCTGCATAAAAGTTCTTTACCTTTTACAATTTTAATATCATCAGGGAATTCTTGTAATAAATCCCATTCATATTTCTCTTTATAATCATTCAAGTTCTTCCCAATTACTTTAATTTTGTTCAGATCTCCCTGTCCTAAACCTCTTTCATAGGCAATTTTTAAATGGGGAATCTCATCTTTAGTTAAACCAAAAATTCTTGCACCCACTATATCTACGGCTAAAGTATCTCTACCACCAATCAAAATATTAAATTGCTTAATAAGCCGATCTTCCCATACCGTGGGAGGATAATGACCATGGATTGTTCCTTCAATCCCGTCTATAATTGTTATATCAGGTTTAATCAATTCATATAAATCAACCAGTTTCGAATGCAAATTATAGTTATGATCTTTTCCTCGATCTGCATGTTGAGGAAAACCCCATTGATTTTTAAAACCAAGTGTGACTCCTGCCATTGAATGAGTTTTTAATTTTGGTATATTGATATAAGTTATGCTATCTCGATTTTCTATAATTTCAACTATCGTAAGGGGTAACCTGAAGGTCTTTAAGTTATATCCATCTGGTTCTTCTTCAACTGAAGGTTTTCCGTGGAATTCATAGGTTTTTGTATCTTCTTCATCTAAATATAAAATATCTACTCCTAATTTTTCACATATCTCCTTATAACCGTTAATGGTAAAAACCAATCTCGTTAAATTCGCTTGAGTCGAATTCTCCATAACGATTATTTTAGCGTTGATTGATTTCAGATATTTTATTACAGCTTCCAATACTTCGGGAGAGGTGTAGGTATGTTTCTTAAAATCTATTCCATTAACTTTTATATATACCTTATTTGAGTCTTTTAAAATAGGAATCTTTGATTTTTCTAAGTATGAGAATATCTCTCTAACCGCTTTATCTATAGATTCTGAGGTATCTGAAATATAAACTTCTGTCATTCAAAATCAATTTTTTTTTATTATAATAATTTAGGACTGTTATAATTATCCTATATAACAAAACAAAAAAGTTTTTTAATATTATAATATTGATATATATCAATATATGAGATATTCTAAAAATTAGGGTAAAAGATATGGCAGAGAAATTAGCTGAGAAATTTGAAAATGCCATGAAAACAGGATTTATAAACGCTCTTATATTAATCGTTCTCGAAAGAAATCCTTCTTATGGTTATAAAATCGGTAAAGAAATTGAAAAAAGAACTCTAGGGATATGGGATCCTCCTTCATCTACCATGTACACTGTACTGAAAGATATGACAGATAAAGGTTTGATTACTTATACAGAGGAACAAGTAGAAGGGAGAAACAGGAAAATTTATCAAGTTACACCTAAAGGAAATGCAACATTAAAATTAATGCTCGAAAAACAAAATATTATTGATGAGTCAATTGAAACCTTAAAAACTGCAATGCTTGGAGATGATGAAGGCGTAATTCCTAAAGGATTTCATAAACATGGTCCTTTTAACATCATTTTAAATAGATTAGATGAAAAATCTGAAAAAGAAAAATTGGAATTTTTAAAACTTCAAAAAATGAGAATTTCTCAAGATATAACCAGATTAAATACGAGATTACAAAAAATTGAAGAAATTATTCTACAGTTAGACAAAAAAACGGATTAGTAAAGGAGAGTTAAAATCAATGAATTCAGTGCAGATGATAATAAAATATTGGTTAAAATCGAAAAAGTATTTTATTTTTGAATTTGTATATCTGCTTTTATCAACTATTTTTTACATGATTATCCCCGTTTTCATTGGAAGAATGGTTGGAGCGCTTGATCCTAGGCTTTCTATTAGTTCAAGTTCACGAATCATTCGATTTTGGGTGAGTTTTTTTGTCATTATAGTTTTTACGACATTGAGATATATCTCAAATAGAGTTGCAAGACTCAAGGGAGCAGAAGTTTCCTCTAGAGCAATTTATCATCTTCGTACTGATATTAGTAATGCAATTTATCGCCAGTCATTTTCATATTTTGATAAGACTGAGACAGGTCAATTGATATCTAGAGCTACAAGTGATATTGAAGAAACTCAGATGATATTTGGTATGGGATTAACATTAGGACTTCAATCAACTCTTCAAATGATAGGTGTAGTAGGAGGATTTCTATTATTTAGTTTAGAATTATCATTCATCTTAGCAATAACAATTACATCAGCTCTTGTGATCTCATATTATATTGCAAAAAAGCTAAAACCAATTTTTTTAGAAACACGAGAAAGTTTTGGTGAATTAACAAATACAATGAGAGAAAATATTGTGGGAGCTCAGGTGGTACGGATGTTTAGTACTCAAAATAAAGAACGTCAAAAATTCTTAAAAAACAACACTAGATTCTATGAAGCGAGTGTTCAATCTGTAAAATATAATTCTGTTTATATGCCTTTAGTTTATTTGATAATTGGTTTCATGACGATTATAACCCTCCTTATTGGTGGTATTAGATATATTGAAGGATTAATGGATTTAGCTACTTTGAGCACATTGCAATCATATATCATCTCTCTTAGTTTTCCATTAATGATGTTTGGACAGATACTGTTAGCTTATATTCAGGCTGATGCAGCACTTACACGTGTTAGGGAGGTATTAGAATCAACACCAGACATAAATGACTTACCCGATGCGATAGCTGTAGGTTCTTTGAATGGTTATATCGAATTTGATAATGTAACATTTGGATATACTCAAGATCATAGAATATTAAAAAATGTGTCATTTGATGTCCTCGCGGGAAAGACTTTAGCGATATTGGGTACGACAGGTTCAGGTAAATCAACCATTATCAATTTAATTCCACGTTTCTATGAAGTTAATGATGGTATTATAAAAATTGACAATGTTGACATTCGAAAATATTTTATAAAGGATTTACGTAAAAATATTGGAATTGTTTCTCAAGAAACTTTTCTTTTCAATAAAAGTATTGCAGATAATATTGCCTATGGTAAAGATGATGCTACCAAAGAAGAAATAATCGAAGTATCCAAAATTGCGAATTTACATGAGTTCATATTATCCTTACCAAAAGGTTACGATTCTATTGTAGGAGAAAGAGGCACAAGACTGTCAGGGGGTCAAAAACAACGTTTATCTATAGCCAGAGCCTTACTTATCAAACCTAAAATATTGATCCTTGACGATTCCACAAGTTCGGTCGATGTAGAAACAGAATTTCAAATTCAAAAGGAATTGTTGAGAATAATGAAGGGAACAACTACCATTATTATTACCCAGAGAATTTCTACAATTAGAGGAGCAGATTGCATTCTAATTTTAGATAGGGGAAGGGTTGTTGGTTTTGGAACTCATAATGAATTGATTAATTCAAATGTTTTATATAGACAGATTTATGAAACTCTATATCAGAAACAAAAATCTAAAATTAAAGTTGAAGCAGAAGGTAATTAAAGGTGAACTAAATTGTTAAAGAAACCCAACCAGGAAGAATCAGAACAAGTAGAAGAACAGGAAATAATACAACCAAGTGCAGTGACACGTCCTAGATTTATGGTTGATTTTGAAGCAATAGACCTAGAGCATTCGAGAAGAACGTTATGGAAATGGATGTTTTCCTATTTATCACCATTTAAATGGAAATTTTCATTATTTCTCATCATGCTTTTAGCAGGTACACTAATCTCTGCTATAACTCCTGCAATGTCAGCAAATATTATTGATCGTGGCATCATACGAGAAGATGCATATTATGTTCTGATATTGAGTGTTATTTATTTGTCACTTATGGTATTTATGGCGATAGTTACTTATTTCTCTCAATATGGAATGGGTAAGATCTCACAGAGAGTGACTTTTGAAATAAGGAATGACCTTTTCTTTAAGCTACAAGATATGTCTCTTACATACTTCGATCAAAAATCCTCAGGAGATATTATGTCAATAACTACTAATGACGTTACGATACTTAATCAGTTAGTAGGAGGGCAATTTGTTCAAATTATTAGTAGTATAGTGTTAATTATCTCAACAATTACATTAATGTTTTTTTTAAATCCATTTTTAGCCTTAATTAGTTTACCCATCTTTCCATTCTTCTTATTAATATCGTGGTTTTTCAGAAAAGTTGCGATTGGGCTTTTTAAAGAATCGAGAAAAACGATTAGTAAGGTTACTTCTTCAATCCAAGAGAATATAGCCGGAGCAAAGGTAGTTCAGGCTTATGGTCAAGAGGGAAAGGCTTCCACTGAATTTGATGCAGCTAATACAGCAAATTACAATGCGATGGTCAGAATTCGCAGATACATGGCTACTATCTTCCCATTAATCAATTTAATATCTACAATTCTTACTGCAAGTATTCTATTAGCTGGTGGTTACGCCCTAATTGGTGAGGTATCAATTTTTGGCGTAGCAGTCACACCAGGAGTTCTCACCGCATATGTTGTATATTTAGGGCAATTTTTTAGACCTTTTATGACGTTAATGCAAATACAACAAGTGATACAATCTTCGATGGCTGCAAGTGACCGAATCTATACATTATTAGAAGAAGAAGGTGAAATTCCTGATAACATCAATCCTAAGCTTTTTAATGAAGTAAACGGAACTATTGAATTTGAAGATGTCAGTTTTGGGTATATTCTTGATAACAATGGTAAGGATGATGTTGAAAAGTCTATAAAACCATTCCCTTTTGCTCAAAATAGCATGTCACAAAATCCCATGATGAGGCAAGGGTTTGAACTGATAAAGTCTCTCCCGAAACCATATTCATCTTTTATTTTCAAAAATATAATGTTAATGCCTGATAATATTCGGCATAAATTAATGTTTAATTTAATGAGAAGTGAACCTTCAGAAATTCCTAGTAAGATTGATGAAATCCTTGGAGAATTTAAATTTGCCGTCCCTAATACTGATTATGCTAATAATCATCCAGATTACGAAATTTCATTCGAACCTAAAACTATAGAAAGTCAAGAGGGGAAAGAAACAAAAACAATCCCATCTTTTTCTTTAGAAAAAATGATACCTCCAGAAGGCATAACAATGATGGTAAAGTTTCTAGAAAGATCATTGCGTTCCAATCCATCACTCCAACAGAGTGGGGGGATGGGAGGTGAAGAAGAAAGTATGATGGGTAGTGGAATGAGTGGAATGTCACCGAAATCTATGATCGAAATGCTTGCTAGTGTCTCTATTCCACCTGAAATATTTGATAACATTCCAAAAATAGTAAAAGATGCAATAAACGAACAAAAAACACTCCTCCAACATAAACAATCTAAAGGTTATGTATTAAAAAATGTTTCCCTAAATGTACCCGAAGGCACCACTTTAGCAATTGTGGGGGAAACAGGAGCAGGAAAGACTACATTAATTAAATTAATAGCGCGCTTCTATGATATAAATAGTGGAAAAATTCTCATTGATGGGATAGATATTCGAGAAGTTCGTAAAAAAGATTTAAGAGATCTACTCGGACTCGTTCCCCAAGATGCTTTTCTTTTCACTGGTACTATTAAAGAAAATCTTTTGTATGCATTTGAAAATCCAACCCCAGAAGATGAAGCTAAGATGATTGAAGTCTCAAAATTTTTAGGGTTACATAACTTTATTGAGACACTTCATAAGAAATATGATACAAAATTAAAGGAAAACGCATCAAATATTTCAATTGGTCAAAGACAATTAATAGCTTTTGCGAGAGCACTTATAACTGACCCTAAAGTCTTAATTCTAGATGAAGCTACATCTTCTGTAGACCCATACACTGAGACATTAATTCAAGATGCGCTAAATAAAGCACGTAAGGGACGAACAACGATTATCATCGCACATCGTCTTTCAACAATTAAAAATGCTGATCTAATAGTAGTACTAAGTGGAGATAAAAAAGGTATAATAGAACAAGGAGATCATGAATTATTACTTTCCTTGAATGGAAAATATAAACGTCTTTTAGAAATGCAGCATCGAGATGTTGAAGTAGATAATTAAAAAAACCTATATTATAATCTAATTTTAATTATAATAATATGTATTTCGATTACTCTGGAAAAAAAATTTACTATCAAATAAAAAACAATAATTCTCAAAATGCAATTATATTTATCCATGGATCTGGTGGGAATTCAAATATTTGGAGAGAACAATTTAATCTAAATATTGATTGCAATGTATTTGCTCTTGATTTACCATCACATAATAAGTCTGATGAGTTTTTAGAACACTCCCTAAAATTATATATAGATGTAGTTAGAGAATTTGTAGAAACTTTAGATCTAAAAAATGTTATTTTAAGTGGTCATTCTTTAGGAGGAGCAGTAATACAATCTTATTATTTTAAGTATCCAAATGATGTCAGAGCATTAATTTTAATTGGAACTGGAGGTAGGTTACGAGTTCTGCCCTCAATCTTAGAAACTGTGAAAAATGACTTTCAAAAGTTTATAGCTGATATGGATGAGGATCTTAGAAAAGAATATTTGAAAACAGCCCCAAACGTTGTATATGATGATTTTAAAATTTGTGATGGATTTGATACACTAGATAAGACTAATTTAATCAAGATCCCATGTTTAATATTAGTTGGTAAAGAAGATGCTATGACTCCAGTAAAATATGCCGAATTTTTTCACAAGAAGATCAACATTTCTGAACTTGTAATTATTGAGGAAGCAAGGCATTTTCCAATGGTAGAAAAGCCAAAGGAATTGAATAAGGCAATAGAAAATTTTATTAGTAATTACTTTTAAACGTTAAATAAATTTATGGATTTTAATAGAAATAATATTTTTCTTAAAATTCCCTTTTAATTACATTATAGAGTAAACACATAATATGAAACTTAAATTTTAATTCTCAAATTAAAATTAAATTTGTGCATAAGGTAAAAATATTAAAATGCGTCAGTACACTTATGGTCCTTTTCAATCAAGGCGTTTAGGCCTCTCACTAGGTATAAATGTATTATCTAACTATAAGTTATGTACTTTTAATTGTGTCTATTGTGAAATCGGTATTACTGAAAAGGAGCATTTAGTATCTCCTGATTTTAGAATCAAATTACCTCCTTCTGCTAGTTTTAGAAAAGAACTAATTTCAATCTTAACTCATGTCCCTCATTTAGATTCAATTACCTTTGGTTATAATGGTGAACCGACTCTAAATGAAAACCTATTAGAATTCCTAAAAATAACTTTAGATGTAAGGAAAGAGCTAAATTGGACTAAAAAAAAACCTAAACTTACTCTTTTTACTAATTCTAGTACGTTACATTTTGATGAGATTAGAGAGAGGGTTAAACAGTTTGAGTTAGTATTGGCCAAGTTGGATGTAGCTACTAATGAAGATTTCAAAAGGTCAAATCGTCCTCATATTAATTCACAAGATATCGAAACTATTATAGATTCACTCGTGAAACTACGATATGAAATGCCTGAAAAACATGAACTAGCAATTCAAACCTTATTTTTTAATTCATACAAAGATGATTTTATACCAAATAATAATTTAAAGAATTTAAATAAGCTAGCACAAGCTATAAAACGAATCAAACCACATTATGTGCAAATTTATTCGACAGCAAGAATTCCAGCTGAATATTTTGTATATGCAATAGATGATAAAAGAAAAAGTGAAATAGTTAATTATATTGAAGAAATTGTCCAAGATAAGGATGTTCGAATCAATTTCTATTAAATAATTTACAAATATTTTAATATTGCTTTAATGAAACTTTATTATTATTCAAGATAATTTCATCTATTATTTTTATTTTGTATTTGGTGAGGGAAATAAAAGAGGAATATATTGCTGGAGTTGATATCGGAGGTAGTTGGACTCGGGTTGCAATATGTACAAGAGATTTAAATGAAGAAAATATCAAGAAAAAAACATCTCCAACGTTAAAAGAAAATAAGTTTTCAATTAGTAATTCTATTTGTGAAGTTTTATCCGAATTATTAACGAAAAATCAAATAAAGAAGGAACAATTAATTGGAATAGGTATTGCTTCAGCTGGTCCTTTAAATATAGACACAGGGGTTATTTTTAATAATGCGAATCTAGGATTTAGAGTAATCCCTTTAAAAGAACCCATAGTAGAAAGGTTTCCTGAAATACCAATATATTTTGTAAATGATTGTATTGGTGCAGTGTTAGGTATATATCATTTCGAAGCAGATGAGGAGGAAAAAGATAATTTAGTATATATTACAATTTCAACAGGAATAGGTGGTGGTGTTATTTGTAATGGGCATTTATTATTAGGAAAAGAAGGTAATGCAGCTGAAATAGGTCACGGATTAGTTGAACCAAGTAGTTCAGTTAAATGCAATTGTGGAGCTTACGGGTGTTGGGAAGCTTTTAGTTCTGGAACAGGTGTACAATCAAGAACTATAGATGCATTAAATGAAGGGAAATATAATGCAGAAATACTGTTAGAAATAGTGGAGAATGATATCTCTAAAATTACAGCTAAAGAAATATTTCAAGCTGCAAGAGAAGGAGATGAATTAGCTAGTATAATTGTTAATGATTGCGTTTTTTATATTAAAGTAGGAGTAGGTTTAGTAAATAATTATTATGATTGCTCATCAATTTACTTTGGGGGCGCCATGATGAAAGATAAGGATCAGATAATTCCTCTAATAACTGAACAATTTAGGGAGGATCCTCTTAAATTTACATTAAATCACCCCCCAAAAGTTAAATTAACAAAATATGAGGATGAAATTGGTCTAAGGGGAGCATTAACACTTGTAAAATATAAAATGGAAAAAAATGAGGTAGTTACTTAAAAAAAAGCTAAAAATTAAGAGAATTGAATGAAAGAAGAAAATTTAATCTTTACTTTAAGTGGAATACGAGGTATTACAGGTAAAGATTTTAGTTTTGATATTATAAAGAAGATTGCAATAGCTTACGGTTTATGGCTTAATGGTATTAATAAAAAAGTCATAGTAGGTAGAGATACTCGACCAAGTGGTAATAGAATTGAACAAGCTGTTATCGAAGGGTTAATAAAAGCAGGCATTAAGGTAATAAATCTTGGAATTTGTCCAACGCCGATAGTTATCTATGTAAGAAACAAATATAGTATTCCAGGAGGCATTATTATTACTGGTTCTCATAACCCTCAAGAATGGAACGGTCTAAAACTACTTTCAATGAATAATTACCTTGATAAAGTTGATTTAGAGGAAATACTAAATAAATTAAATCAAATTAATCTAGATTCTTATTCTTTAGAAAAGTCAGCAATAAACAAAAATGTTGAAATTTTGAATCCAATTCCAGACTATATTCAAGACCTATATAAATATATTGATTATAAAAAAGTAAAGAAAAAAAATAATCTTCGAGTGGTGGTGGATACTGGAGCAGGAGCAGGGAAATATGCTACGCCTCAAATTCTTAAAGGAATGGGGTGTGAAGTGAAAGAACTTAACAATGATTTATTGGTTAATAACATCTTTCCTAGAGAAATTGAACCTATAGCGAAAAATCTAAAAGATTTAAGAATGGAAGTATGGCAAGGTAAATATGATATAGGTTTTGCTCATGATTCTGATGCGGATAGATTAGCTATAATTAGTGAAGGCGGAGTTTGTTATCCTGAAGATATCGGATTAGCTCTAATTACTGAATATTATTTAAAAAATAATTATGATGCCGAAAGACAAATAATTATAGTTACAAATTTAGCGTCTTCATTAAGATTTGAAGAAATCGCTGAAAAATATGGTGCTCAAGTAATTAGAACTCCTATTGGAGAGAAATTTTTAATAGATAAAATAGAATTTTTGATTGGAGAAGAAGATTTAAAATCAAGAAAATTAGTATTTGGTGGTGAGGGGTCGTGTGGAGGTTTTATTTTCCCTTATTTCAATAATACTCGAGATGGAATTTTTGCAGCTGCAAAAATTATAGAAATATTAGTAAAAACTGGAAAAAAAGTCTCTGAATTGGTTTCTAGCCTCCCTAGATTTTATTCATTTAGGGAGAAAATTAATATTAAAAAGTATGATGTGAAATCGATTATTGGACTGGTAAAAAATGAGTTAATTGAGGAGGGAGAAGAAGTAAATCAAATTGATCTTGATCTTCGATTTGGTAAAGGTAAAGAATGGTTCATTTTAATACATCCTTCAAATACAGAACCGATTATCAGAGTTATCAGCGAAGCAAAAAGAGAATCTTTAGCAAGAGTAAATTGTGAAACCACAGCTGAACTTATAAAGTTAATTATTTCAAGGATGTAATATTTTAATTATTTTTTAAATCTAAGCTTTTTTTTGTGCCCATTCTTTTCCCATTTATCCAAAAAGAGTGTACACAACCGTTAAACTTAAATATCAAGTTATACTCTTTATTCTTTAAACATATTTGTTGAAAAATCATGGTAATTAAAGTATATAGATGGATTGGGTTGGATTGTGGAGATACCCTATTCCGTATTCCGTCTGTATGCAAATCAATGGCCATGACATTAATGTATGTACCCTCTAAGATACATATGTTAAATGCATTATCCTAATGAATGCGTAGAAATCAACAAACCTTCTGTACTTATTCTCTTATATTGTATATAATCTTTGCGTAATAATTTAAAACTTCGATCTAAATCCTTGTATCTTTCACATTTTTTACATAATTTTAGCCATGAAGCTCGAGTACTTTAGATTAGGATAAATTAATATGTTTTTTTAAGAAAATTAAAAAAGTTATAAAGAAATAAAATAATAAAAAAAAGAGGTGGAAAATTTGTTAGAATTAAAGGAATTAGCAGAAAATGGAGAATCTGCTAGGTTGGAAAAGGCTCAAGAGCTAAGAAAAGATAAAAACAAAAGACTAAGAGAGCTTAATTTGAGTATGCAATATAATTCGAGATATTATGAAGAAGGGGAAAGATATAAAATAAAAGCAGATGCCTTGAAAGCCTACTACAATCTTCTAAATGCTAAATAGAAAAAAAAAATCAAAGAAGATAAAAATGTCAGCAGAAAATAATGAAATAGAGCAAAAAATGGTTAAAATAGAGTTTATATACGGTCAATTAGAGGAAGCTCAAGAAGTCATTCATACTAAAGAGAAATGGAATTCAAACATATGGAAATCTTACATATTTCATTTTTTCATGGGTCTTAACTTAATTTCAGGAGTACTATTACCTTTTTTCCTGACATGGGGAGAATTAACTTTCGTTGAAGTAATGTTCTTACAAAGTTACTTTACAATGATGATTCTATTATTCGAGATACCTTGTGGAGCAATAGCTGATTTTATTAGCAGAAAGTTCTCTTTGGTATTGGGATCTCTAATTACTGCATGTGCAGCATTGGTATATGGAAGTTATCAACATATATTCATTTTTGTTGTCGGAGAAACTCTTTGGGCTTTTGCTAGCGCTCTAATTTCAGGTACGGATCAAGCATTCACATATGATACATTAAGAAAGCTTGGAAGAGAAAGCGACATCTCAAAAGTAACAGCTAGAAATAGGAGTTGCATGTTATTCGGTATAACGGTTTCTGCTCCAATTGGCTCAATAATTGGAGCTTATCTATCGTTAAACCTTGTAATGACTCTTATGTTTATCCCATTCTTCATTGCAACATTGATATCTTTAACACTGAGAGAACCAAATCATGAGTTAGAGAAAAAGAAAACTGATAAGTATGTAGCTGTAATAAAGTCTGGATTTAAAGATCTCAGGAGAAACAAGATACTCAGGATATTAGCTTTTGAAATGATAATAACAGAATCAATTGTATTCTTCTTAATATGGACATATCAGATATATCTTGAAGCATTGAATTTTCAATTAGTTTTCTTTGGATTAGTGAGTGCTTCCATGACTATTGTACAGATTGTCTTTAACAATGTTATTCCAAAGTTTGCCACTAGAGTGAAAAATAAAAGAAGATTTCTGCAGATGTATACAATACTACCAGGTATGGGTTTTGTTCTCATAGCGCTGATATTCTATATTCCAATTAGTATTCCTTTAATTCTCACAATAATTGGATTCGGATTCTCACGGAGCATAATATTCGTAAGGGGCATAAATACACAGATTGAAACACAGAATAGAGCTACTGTTTTAAGTACGATCAACATGGTAGCAAGTCTTATCAGAGCAAGTCTCTACCCCCTCATTGGGTACCTAGTAATGTGGAATTTAAGCGCAACATTTATACTATTAGGAGCTTTAATCCTTATCTCTGCTATGCTTTCGAGGATTAAAAGTGAATATTTATAATTAAATCAATTTTTTTTTAAATCTAAAAAACATAAATTTATTTGTTTAATTCTTCTGAAATTAACTTAGCTAGTTTTTTTCCAACAATTTGAGATATTTCTTCTATTGTAGAATTTCTGATATTATCTACACTTCCAAAATGATTCAATAACTTATTTCTAGTAACTGGTCCAACTCCTTCAATATAATCTAATACTGATCCAACCATACGTTTTTTTCTCTGCTTTTTATGAAGCCTGACAGCGAAACGATGAGCTTCATCTCTAACTCGCTGAAATAATTTTAGTAGAGGTGAATTTTTAGGGAGTACAATTGGATCTTTCTTATTCGGGATGTAGATTTCCTCATATTTTTTAGCTAATCCAATTATTGGTATTTTAAGACCTAGCTCTTGTAAAACCGAAATCCCAACATTAAGTTGACCTTTTCCACCATCAACAATAATTAAATCGGGGAGCTCTAAATTTCTCTTTAAAAGCATGGAATATCTTCTTATTAATACTTCTTTCATCATAGCCACATCATCAGGTATCGATTTAGTTCTTATTTTGAAATGCCTATAATTTTTATTATAAGGTTTTGCTTCTAAAAAATAAACCATTGATCCAGTTGCATCCTTACCTTCTATATTTGATATATCAAATCCTTCAATAATACGAGGTTCTGTTGGAAGATTCAGCCTTTCTTTTGCTTCTTTTAACACTTCATCTCTGAAGTCTCTCTCATCCATTTTAATATGTTCCATTTGTAATTGCTGTTGAACGATAACCCTGGCGTTCTTATTTGCAATTCTGGTTAGACCTTTTTCATAATCATCGACTGGAGTTCTTATTTGTATCTCTTTCTTTATATCCTTCAAATAATTGATTAAAACATTAAGATCTTCCTTTATTTCAGGAACTATTATTGCTTCAGGCAATTGTGTTTTAAATCCTTGATAATATTGTTCTATAATGGAAGTAAAAATCCCATCTTTATGTGCTACTTTTTCTCTTAAATCAAAATCAAAAGAATTTTTATTGATGATTCTCCCTTCCCTAATATGGATTATAACCATTGCAAAGAAGTTTTGCTCACTACTATATCCAATAATATCCTTATTAGATTCATAATCTAATAAAACATGTTGTTCGTCAGTTGCATGATCAATATCTTCTAGTTTATCTCGCCAAAAAGCTGCTACTTCAAACTCCTGCTTTCTTGCAGCTGCGTTCATTTTTTCTTCGATTTCATTTTTTAATTGACTTGTTTCTCCTCTTAAAAACATTTCGATTTTTGTAATATTATCTCGATATTCCTCTTTAGTGATTTCAGTGAAACATGGACCCGGACAGAGTTTTAATTGATAATATAAACATGGTCTTCTTTTTTTTTTAATCGGTTTCTTACATGAACAATAAGGAAAAATCTTTCTTAAATCTCGTAATATTCTAATAATCTCCTTTTTATCTGTGTATGGTCCTAAAAATAAGTTTTCTTGAGAAAATTTTTCAGGATTTCTTAATACTCTTATCCGGGGAAAGTCCTCGCTGTAAAAGATTCCAACCCAGGGATAAGATTTAGAATCCCTCATAATAACATTATATCTGGGAAGGTGCTTTTTTATCTGAATATGCTCTAGGAGCAGTGCTTCCTTTTCATTTTCGGTGACTATAAATTCAATAGAGCTAATTTTACTTACCAATTCCTTAATTTTTTCTTCATAATAAGGATCAATATAGCTAGCTTTCAAGAAATATTGGTTAACTCTTTTTCTTAAATTAACTGCTTTGCCAATATAAATTATAGAACCCTCTTTATCGGCGAATAAATAAACTCCGGGTTCATTCGGTAAACTCTTTCTTTGCAGTTCTAAATCTTTCATAGATGGTAATAATTTCTAGAATATCATTCTACTAAATTATCTTTATTCAACGACAAGTAGAATCTACTGTTATTAAATAGTAAGAGAGGGTAAATTTAATTTATTGTTATAAGACTGAAATAATTTTCTTATATAACTGATATTATGCTATAATTAGATTTTAATTAGATTTTTAGTAATTTCTAATTAAAAATTTATACAAAGATAATTATACTTAATATGTAATTGGTCTTAAAGAAAGAAAAGTTATTAATTAAGAAATTATGGTAAGCATTAGAATTTGTCCAAAGTGTAAAGAGCCAAAATTAAAAAGTGCTGTTAATGTTTCGGGTTGGTTAGCCCCAAGTATGTATGAATGCACCAATTGTGGTTATTTAGGGCATTTTTATATAGAAATTGACCCCGAGGATTTTCAATTAGATGAGGAAGATCCTTCAAACAATTACAAGGAATCTTAAGAATATCAAATTTTTTAAACTATTATTTCTATAATCCTTAAAGAATAAAATAAAAAATGCTTAAAAATGGACCAATTATTAAAAGATGCTAATAGAATTAAATCTTTAGAAATTCAAGGGGCTACAAATATAGCAATTAATGCAATTCAATTTCTAAGTGATTTTGCAAAAAGGTTAAAATCTGACAATCTTGAGGCATGCTTTGAAAACCTATACAAAGCAGTGGATGTCTTAATTGATACAAGACCTACAGAACCTGCTATGAAGAATGGTTTGAAATTTATCATGAATAAGTTAGAAAAAGAAAGAGAAAGTGTTTATCCCGAATTTATATCAGATATCATAGGAAAATACAAAGATCAGTATTATGATATGCTTCAAACTGCAAAGAAAAGAATTGCTATCATAGGTGCTCGACGAATTCCTGATGTAGATAAAAAATTTAATGTGATGACTCATTGTCACTCGAGTTTAGTTACGGCCATTCTTTTAGAAGCAAAGAGTCAAAACAAGAACTTCAGAGTAATTAATACAGAAACACAGCCAAGATTACAAGGGAGGAAAACAGCAAATAAATTAGTAGATGCAGGCATAGAGGTCACTCATGTAGTTGATAGTGCTATGAGGTGGGCAGTAAGACATTTTGAAGTTAATTTAATTATAATTGGAGCAGATAGTATAACAAGTGAAGGAACCATAATCAATAAAATAGGTTCAAGGTTATTAGCATTAGTAGCTCATGAGGAACATGTTCCTTTTTATGTTGCTTCTCCATTATTAAAATACAATCCAGAAACAAATCTAGGAATTTTGGAAATTATCGAAATGAGAGATCCAAAAGAGATTTGGGAAAAACCTCCAAAAGGAATTGAAGTTTTAAATCCTGCATTCGAAACTGTATCTCGACGATATATAGATGGATTAATCACCGAAGCGGGTATTTTTGCTTCGAGTCATGTACCAAATTATTTTAGTAAATTGTATCCAGAAATGGTATAATAGTTTCTTATACCTACTTAACTCCATTTTTCAAGAGCTCTAGCTAATTCATTGTTATTTTTTGCATATTCCTTTAAGGTATAACCTTCCAGAACAGATGTCATTGCTTGTCTTATGGCACGAGCTCCGGCTTCAGTTCCATCAGGATGCCCATGACATCCCCCACCGAATTGATACACCAAATCTTTACCTAATATATTCATTAGGTCTGGAATATGAAACGGACTTAAACCCCCGGAAGCAACAGGTAATGTAGGTTTAATAGAATTCCAATCTTGATCAAGCATTGTTAAATTATTTCCTACAATTTCTCGCTCTGTTATAATTTTATTGATTTCTACAACTTCCTGCCGCCCGCCTTCCATTTTTCCAACAACCGTTCCAGTGTGTAATTGATCCATTCCTATTAACCTCATTAATTTAGCGAGGGCTAACATTGTCATTCCGTGTTTTTTATTTCTAGTAATAGCTGCGTGCATTGCCCTGTGACCATGTATAACTACGTTCTTATCATCTAAATAATCTCTAATTTCTTGGAGCGCTGAAAACCCAACAGTCAATATATCTAACATAATGTATTCTCCTCCATGTTCAATAACAAAATCTGCTCTTTTTTTCATTTTAGTCAATGGTGCCGTAATGTTCGGCATGTATATCTTTTTTTCTCCAATATCCTTTTCTATAGTATCTCGGATTTTTAGAGTTTCTTTAATTCTTTTCTCGAACTTATTAAAAGACATACTTGTTAAGTTTTCATCATCTTTGACAATATCTAAACCACCTCTCCAAGCTTGACCACATACATTTGCATGTTCAACTTCATTCAAACCTACCTTTGGTTTAACAATCGTACCAAGGAGTGGTCGTTTTTCTATTTTTGTTAACTTTCTAATTCCCTCAACGCCAAATTTTGGTCCTTTATAGGCAGAAACTATACTTTTAGGAAATGTTATATCTAACAATCTTAGATGGTTTAACACCTTCATTCCAAATATATTACCTGCTATGGCACTTAGAATTTGTGGTAAGTTATTTGCTTCAAATAGGTCCTTAGTGTAAGCTATTTTTACAATATTGTTTTCTGCATCAATATAGAATGCGGATGGCTTAAGCCTTTCGGCAATATCTGCTGATAAAGTAGCAATTTCAGTCCATGTTCCAATAGAACTTTCTTTAGCTATTTCTTCGCATGCTTGCTCCAAATCTCTGCATTCAGATGATTTTTCCACATAGTACATAGCGACAAGGTCATCATTATTAGGTTTATAATCTAAATTTACATAGTGTACCAACTTATTTCACCACTAAATGTTCAAACTTTTATTTGTTGGGAAAAACTCGAAATTTCTTAAATAGAAATTAAGATAATGAATTATATTATTAAAATCATAAAAAATTAATAATATTTATAATTATATTACAGAGTGATTTAATGATGAGTGAAGATGAAATTAAAGAAATTACAGTAAATATCAAGGATTTAAGTTTTAAAAGTGATCAACACGTTGAGGATTTAGTAAGATTTTTAGCAGAAACACTTCCCCAAATTACCCTTAACCGTGACAGGAATGAAATTATAATCTCAATGCCCTTCAAATTATCTAAAAGAGCTTTAAAACTTAGAATCAAAAAATTCTTATATAAAAAAGGATTAAATAAGGATTTCAGACCTATTTCATTAAAATTAGGAGATAAAGAAGGTTATACAGTAAAGGAAAAGAAATTAATTGAGTTAAGTTATTACTAATTCTTGTTTTTACTAAATATTATTATATAATATAATAATTATATTTAGTTGTGTCTACAAAAAAGACCAAGCTCGTATTATCCATAAAATCAATAGAAGACTTGATGAGATGTATTAATTTAGCAAGTTTATTGGAGGTTGCGGGTTGGCCTAAACCTGGGAATGTACATCGAACTAAAGATTTTGATGACACGAGATTTGAACATTTCTTAGGTGGAATAGCGGCTATTCAACCAACTTTCAGGAAATTTTGTGAAAAAATATTTCAATTCTCTTTTATTGATGATAAGAATTATAGATTTATAGAGTTAGGATGCTTCTTTAAGGAAGCTGTAGAACAGATGATAAAATGGCAAAGTGGAGGAAATGTATTACTTGGACACATTTTAATATTAGCTCCTCTTACTGCTGCTACTGTAGTATGTCTAAAAAATAATAGATATCATTTTTCCGATTTCAAACATTATTTAAATAAAATCATTGATGAGTCCACAGTAGATGATACAATAAATCTCTATAGAGCTATAAGGTTATCTAATCCTGGAGGATTAGGAACGATCAAGAAATACGATATTAATGATGAAAATTCCTTTAGAGAAATTAGGGCAGAAAAAATTAAGTTAAGACAAATATTTGAACTTTCGAAAGATTATGACTCAATTAGCTCTGAATATTCAACAGGATTTAATATTACCTTAAACGAGGGATTACCTTACCTACTTGAAGCATATAATCGATATGGTGATCCAAATATTGCAACCGTAAATACTTTCTTAAAAATTCTTTCGGATCATCCAGATACACTTATAATAAGAAAATCAGGAAAAGAATCTGCTCTTTATGTATCAAATTCTGCATCTAAAATATTAGAAAAGGGAGGAATTTCATCTGAAGAAGGATTAGATCTTACTATCAAATTAGATAGAGAGCTACAAGAAAAAAGAGGGAAATTAAATCCAGGTACTACAGCAGATCTTATTGCTGGGATTATTTTTTGTGCATTGATATTTGGGTTAAGATTATAGATTCCAAAAAAATTATTTGGCAGAATTAATTTATTTAATTTAGTTTTAAATCATACCTATAAGGATCAAATTTTTATGGAGTTTTGTGATGATTGCGGTTCAATGATGCTCCCATCGAATGTAAAAGGAAAAAAAGTGTTTAAGTGTAAATGTGGAGCAATAAAAGATTTCTCTGAGGAAAAGTCGGAAGCATATAAAGTGTCTATGAAAATTGAACATTCTGTTAGAAATGAAGTTACGAACTTAACTGAAGTTATGAATTGGAAAGAAAAACATTTAAAAAGCACTATCAAGGATTTTAAATGCCCTAGCTGCGGATATACAAAAGCACATCTAGAGTCAAGACAAACACGGAGGGCTGATGAAGGACCAACTCATTTTATAACCTGTTTACAATGTGGTCGTCATATAAAAATAGGAAGTTAATAATAAAGATTGTTAGTCAAATAATTTGTTGATTAGTGATTGTTTTTCCCGTTTTTCTAAAAAATGCAGTTTTACAACCTTATTTGTACTTTTCAATCCTGATACTATCTTAATATGATGTAGATTGATTTCTAGCTTAGTTTTAAGTAAGTTAATTAGTTCTTTATTTGCCTTATTCTTAAAAGCTTTAGATCTAACATAAATTGTAAGAAATTTATCATTTTCAATTAAATCTTGCTTTCTCGAATTTGGTTTAACATTGATATGGAGAATGAAAGTATGACCATCAATTTTTTCGAGGAATCTCATTATTCATTAACAGAATAGATTTCAATATAAAGGTTAAATAAACTCATCAATTCTATCTTTTAGTCGATTATAAGAAGGTTTTGATAGCCTAATACCTCCAGCAAGCTTGTGTCCTCCGCCTACACCTCCCAATTCATTTTTTATTCTTGAAATGATTTTGTTTACCCCATTTCCATTATTAATTTCGAGGTATCTTCTTGAACATCTAATACTTAATTTAATTGTTCCTGATTTCAATTCTAAACCACCTAAAAATAAAATTTTTAAAGGATTAAAGAGTTGGTTTACAGCACTGAAACTGGCTGTATCTGACCAGTCGCTAGGAGGTATTTTTCCTTTTACTTCCATAAATATTGCTTTTTCTGTTTCCAAAGTAGGTAATTCATTTGAAACAGTTTTTAAATCCTTTACCAGATTATTTATATAATCCATATATAAGTTCTTGGCATAACGAGTAATGGTTTTTAATTGTGTAATTGATATTGCAGCGCTAATGTTTTTAAAACATAGGATATTCAATAAGAGAGCGTGTTCAAATGCAAATTTTAGCAATCCTACCTTATGTGGTAATAATGCATAATGACCATAGCTAGCCACATCTAATTTTTGTTGAATTGCATTGACTTCATCTTGATTTAGATCAACTACTTTCTTCGTTGGATCTATTTGTATAGACTTTAAAAAAGATTTAATATTATTATCTGATTCACCACCAATTCCATGAATATAAGGTAAAATACTGAATTTTAAACAGTTTTTAATGGAATCGTGCATGCTTCCAAATAATACAAGCCCTTCTTTATCCTCAACAAGTTCTTCGTTTATTAATTCTTCATATATTTCTCGATTAAATGATTGAAGTTTATCCATTGACTTTAAAGAGTCTCCAGCAATTCCTATTATTGTAAGCCACCCTTGTTTTACTATTGAGGGTTTTATTTGCTTAGCGAACATATATGCTAGAGTTGCCCCAGAAATATGTTCAAGACCATCAAAACCATGAATAGTGGGATTTACGAAAAATAAGTTTTCAGGTAAATTACTAAATCTTATATCATCTTCTACTTCATGATGATCAAGGATAAAAAAATGCTCTTGTCTTTTGTTAATAATAGGAATTAATTCTGTTAAATTAGAACCTAAGTCAGTTAAAATAAATGCAGTTTTTTCACTTTGTCTTTTAGATAAAATTCCTGTTAAATAATTTTCCCAAGAAACAGATCTGTTATATATAAAATAATCATAATCTACTTTTAGTTGATATAATAAATTCTGGATAATATGCAGACTACTAATCCCATCTGCATCATTATGGGAAATAGTCATAATTCTCGGATATGAATGATCAACAAAGTGATCTACGGCATTATTAAAATCCTCCAAAAATTTTGCTTTATCTGGTTTCTTGGTCATTTATCTCAATAAATTACTAAAATACTTGAAGTTTTATAATATTTTCTTGTCATTATATGCATTAATAGGGAATCATAATTCAAAAAATCCTAAATTATGAATGGTCTATTGTATAAATCTTCTATTTTTCTATTTTGTTTAAATTCTGATAACTCTCAAATGAATTCCAAAATTATAAATATTCCGATTTGGTTTTTGCCTTTTTCCATAAATCAAGGTAAAAATTAAAATCTTAGGAAAAATTTATTAATTTATTTTAAATTTCTGACTTTAAAGTTCTAAAAATAAAAGCTCAATCATGGCTATTAAAACTAGGAATCACACCATAGTTTCTAAAAAGCTAGGTCTGCTTGTTTTGATGATTATAACTATCATTATCCCCGTTTTATTTACAAATTTTAAAATTTTTTCTAACATCGACCTAAGTAAGATTTATGGTCAAGAAAATACCCTTAATATAAATAAATTTACAAAAGACAATTACACAGAAATACTAACAACAGCTAAACATGGATTAGGAAATATAACTGTAGATGATATTGATTTTAGCTCTCTTACAATTGGATTTTTTAATCATAATGTTAATCATCCACTTATTATTGAAGATCTTAGCAACGAATCTTTAAAGGTAAATATTAAATACATGGAGTTTCTTGAAACTACAAGTCCAGCCATAATAGACAATTTAGATGATACTATTAGTGATAAAATATATATCACTATCAAATTTAATGAGACTTTACACGTAGAATATAATAATTCAGAAGCAAGATATATGATCTATCACTCCCGTTATGTAAATGCAAAACTATTAGAATTTTATGTCAATAATGGCTCTGTTATAAGTAACCTAACAGAAGGAGTTGATTTTACCATTGATAACGCTGGATTTCTTGTATTCTATTATGAAGATTATTTCCAAGAAGGTCGTATTTTCAATTTTGATATGTATCTTATATGGGAATTCGATTTAGCTCTTTCAGGATGGGCAATAGAGCAAAATGAAGGTCAAATCTTAGAAATAACTGAAGTAGAGCAAGAATTTATAGTAGAACTAAATTATAAATTTGATCTATTCGGGCAGAAACATGCTTTTGTCGTAGGTCAGACTTTACCGATTACTACTTGGTATGTTGCTTTAACAGTTAACCCATTAGATAAGGAGAAATTTAATTATCAAAAATTGGCCTTAAGAGGAAGTGAAGTTAATCTTAATACTCATTTAAATCCTGATAAATCAGTGCAAATAAAACTTTCAGACCTCTTTACCCCAGCTACTAGCTCTTTTTCACTTAATTTCACTAGTACTTTTAAGTTAAGATTTGAAGAACCAGTTGGAAGTTCATGGGCTATAGACAGACTTATAGCTCAGCGAGAAATAAGGGAAAGAATTTATTTTTGTAGTTTAGTATCGGGACCTCCGCATGTTTACTTACAAAATGTAGAATTCTATGAACCGAATATTTATTTTGAAGAAACGATAGAGGCTTATTCATTATTCGATAGAGAGGTATTATTTGCTGATGCTAATTTTTCTATTACAAATAAAAGGTTGGGTTTGAATGTAACTATACCATTTTTATTTGTTGGTGAAACTTGCCCCGTATCAATTAAATATCTCGCATTTCAGAAGTTGAAAATAGTTATTACTGATAGTATTAAAATGCCCTTAGTGGGAGCAAAAATTGAAGTTTTTCATTTTGGGGCAACTTATGGGACGTATATCTCAAATCAAAATATTCAGCCAATTATCCCTAGTATATCGGATGAAAATGGGAAAATTGTCTTATATAATGTTCCCAGAGGAAATTATACAATAAAAGTGTATTGGGAGGGAAGAGTTGTAAAAGAAGCTATAATTTCGACATCCAAGGAAATTAATTATGTGTATACCAACGTTATTCACTTTCCTTTCTGGATTTTGATCTTTGGAGGTATTTCCGGGATTATCCTAATTTTTGGCGTTATATTTTATATAAAGAATAAAAAATTAAGATAACTAATTTTGATCGTTATTTTTTGTGATAATATTGATGATTTTATTGGTTTTTTGGAGAAACGTGTAATGGGTGAAATATTCTATGAATTCAAAGAAATTACTAGTAATAGTCTATCCAGTAAAGTAGATATAGAAATTGTACTCCATTTTTTAGCCAAAGTTGAAAGCACTATGGTTCTGTATGAAACAAAGCAAACTATCACAAAATCAAGTAATTCTGATATCGATAAAGAGGTAGTAAAAGCTTTAGAGAAAATATTTAGCAGTGTTGATCCCTCGTTATGTCTCATCAAGGGAAAAATCCGCGAGATATTTCTCTCCTATTCATCATAAATAGCTTCTATATACGGATTTGGGATGATTATACTAATTTAAGTATGATTAATTTCTTCACCATATCCTATTAAACGATAACGTCTATTAATTATACGAGAAATTGCATAAATGAAGTTCTCAGGAGGACATATAGGTGGAGTAAGTTTTATTATAGTCGAATTTTTTAATATTTTTGTTACGGTTCCTCCAGTCTTTTCTGTCCCAACAACTAATAACAATTTTTCGCCATGTTTGAGAGGTTGAACCTTCATTTGGACTTCAGAACCAATCACTCGATCTAAAAGATGGACATTTAACTCAACTTCAGTTAATATTCCTGGAAGAGTTCCAGGTCCTCCAACTAAATGTCCAATTAGATGATCACCTTTAGTTAAAGCAGGATCTAAGTTTGTACCTAAACCTATTAATCCACCCGGTTTAGCAGTTTTCAAATAATTATTTCCTTGACTAATGCTTACTACCTTAGATTTTATCGGGATATATTCATCCTTAATACGAATTCCTGGTTTAATTTCTATTTGATCCCCTACTTCAATTTTTCCTTTTAATACAGATCCCCCTATTACACCACCTTTTAAATCAATAATCTCTTTACCAGGGCGATTAATATCAAACGATCTTGCTATTAAAAATTGAAATGATTCATCTTCTTTAAACTCTGGAGTTGGGATTATTTCTTCAAAAGCTTTCACAACAAGATGCATATTTGACTCAAAAACTGCTGATACAGGTATAATTGGGGCGTTCTCAGCTACTGTACCTTTTACAAATTCTTTGATCTGTTGGTAATTTTCTAAAGCTTGTTCTCGAGAAACAGCATCAATTTTATTTTGCAATATTATAATATTTTTAATCCCTGCAATATTTAAAGCAGCTAAATGTTCCCGAGTTTGAGGTTGAGGACATTGTTCGTCAGCAGCTATTAAAAGACATGCTCCATCCATCAAGGAGGCTCCACTTAACATGGTTGCCATCAAAATCTCGTGACCTGGTGCATCTACAAAAGAAATATTACGCCTAAATTCTAAGTTACCATTACATTTTGAACAAATAAATCGAGGTTGTCCCTTCTTCCTGTTTTTTTCTGCAAGGTAGGCAGTTGTATATTCATTACATGAAGGACAATAAAGAATCGTCGCATTAGAATATCCTAATTTTATCGAAATGCCTCTTTCTTGCTCTTCAGAATGTCGATCAGTCCAATCCCCTGTTAAAGATTTAACTAAGGTGGTTTTACCGTGATCTACATGGCCTACAAGACCAATATTACATTCTGCTTGTTGTCTAATTAATTCTTTTATTTCAGATCCTTTTACCTTAGAATCTGGTTTTGGTTTAGGTTTTGAAGTAACATCCTCCTCAGTTTTTTCTTTTATTACTACTGAAGACTTTATTTTTCCACCTACTTCCTCAAAAATCTCTTTAGCACTAGTAATAATTTTTTCTGCTGTTGCCTTTCCTACGCCTTTTATTTTTAATTTTACTAAATCATTGGGTTTTACAGCAACCAGTTTTTCAATTGAATCTATTCCTGCCGCTTTCATTTTTTCCGCGATTGATTTACCAATTCCCGAAATATCTTCTAATTCATAGGACATGTTAGTATAAAATTTAGGTATTTTAGTTGCTGTATAAATATTTCCCTATGAAACATTAAGAAAAGATTTTTTATTAAATTAATCAATAAACCTAATTCTTTTAAAAAATATTGCTTAAAAAATAATTTATTCGGTATGAATTGTTGTTATACCACCAGGTTTTTTTTCAAGCTCTTTATAAGATATTCTCAATAGGCTATCTACATAGAAAGTAGATATTTTGTTACAATTTTTACATACGATATAAACTGGAGCAGGATACTGGTTAGAATCAATATCCCCTAATTCAATTTTAAATATAATTTTCTCGTCACAATGAGGACATGTGTTAAACCTAAAAGGCATAATTGTAATAATCCAACAATTTATTTTTATAATAATTAGATTCTTATTTCTATTTTATTATTTCTAAAATTAAATAAATAATAACAATTTTTATTGATACTAGATGGTAAAATTTTTATCAAAGAAGTTAGGGTCAGCGTCACTTGTTATAATAATTATTACCTTGGTAATTAGTGTTTTTTTTATCAATCCTTATATTCATTTTGAAAATTTGAATACCTCAGATATTTCTCTGTCTACTAATGGATATCCTGAAATCGATTTATCTTTCATACCAGAAATAGATTATGACTCATTGAATGATCTTTGGTATAATCCAAAAGTTGAAATGTTAATTATTTCTCCGAATAGAACCGATTTTATTGACGCTTTAAAACCATTGAGAGATTGGAAAAATGAAAAAGGAGTAAAAACAATAATTTTAAGTAATTGGTCGGTATATGGGGATGTTGATGATGATAATGCTACTAAAATTCGAAAAATGATAAAGTCTTACTATGAAAAAGAAAAAATTAGGTGGGTACTATTAGCGGGAGATGCTCAAGATGATTTAATCCCCATCCGATATGTATATAACCCGGATGTGATACGTTGGGGTAACGGACGAACTGAATCAATTGGAGGTGAGTATTATAAACCTACAGATTTCTATTATGCGGATCTTACAAGTTCTTGGGATAACGATGGATTTGAAAATGAAGGAGATGGAAATTGGGGTGAGGCTCCAGAAGACACTAGTCATGGTTTAGATGAAATCTCATGGATACCAGAAGTCTATGTTGGACGATTTCCTGCAAATGATGCATATGAACTTGAAATTATGGTAAATAAGACCTTAAAATATGAAACTAATCCTAGTTTTGGAAATTGGACAAATAGAATGTTATTAGCTGGAGGGATTTCAAGCTATAGTGTTTCTGGTGTAGATTCTGGAGAATATGAAAGTGATCTAACGAGTTATATTATACAAAATTATGCAAAATCAGTTGTGAATTATACCCATTTAATAAAGGAAGGAGGAAACCTTACAAGTTCAATTCTCAATAGCTATTTCGATGGAGGTTATTCATCAGTTATCATGGCAGGCCATGGTTCTCCTACATCATATTTTATTGATCCTCTTAATATAGGATATACTTCTTCAGATGCTAATACATGTTCTAATATCAATATGCCTTCTTTAGTTTATCTTGATGCTTGTTCTATGTCTAGTTATGATATTAATGATGAAAGTATTGGGGAAACACTAATAAAGAGAATGAATGCTGGTGCGATAGGAGTAATTGGTGGATTAAGAGTTACATGGTATTTTGAAAATGATGAAAATCTTGAAAAATTAAATCGGGGAAATGCAAAGTTATTTTGGGAAGAGTTCTTTAACCAAAAGAAATTTCAACAAGGAAGAGCATTATATGATTCGAAAGTTTCGTATATAAACAGTGATTATTATACCAAGGGACCTGGCTCAACTGTTTATGATTTCGAACGCAAAAATATTCTAACCTATAACCTTTTAGGGGATCCTGAGGTTGATATTTACACAAATAATCCAAAAAAGGCAATGAATCCATTCAACGAAAATTATTATGAGGGAGGACTTATGTCGGTTATAATCAAAGACATTAATAATTCAACTGTTCCATATGCGAGAGTTCATTTTAGAACATCTGATGGTAAATACTTCACTACATATGCTAATATTAATGGAATTGCTAAATTTCGTTTACCCAAACAGGTTAGTGAGGAATATAATGTAACTATTACGGGTCATAACCTAATCCCTTCATTTTTCAATTTCTCCACTTCTTTAGATAATACTAAACCAAATTTACATGAAATTTCTTATCTTCCAAAAAACCCTTCAACATCAAATATGATATCTTTCAATATTGAGGTTTCAGATAACCGTTCAGGAATAGAAAGTATATATTTATTCATTTCTAGCAATAACTTTACAGATTATGCTTATTTTACCTCATCGAATGGTTTTTTAGATAATAAAAGTCATTTCACATTTAATCTAGAAAGATTAATGCCAGGTGATTATTCTTATTTTCTTTTCGTTAGAGATTATGCTAACAATACCGAAGTTTTTTATAATGAAACCTTTAGATTTACTATTCCAAAACCAATAATAAATTATATACTTCCATTTTCTCTAGTTTTGACCATCGGAATTGCTGGATTTTCTGCTTTTGCAATTTATAAAGGAATAAAAAAACATTCACGAGCGATAGAGAAATTTGAATAGAATAATTTATATTACTCAGATACAGGGTCTTCTTGAGATTTACTTTTTTTTAAATTAAGAAGATAAAAAATTGAACTAATTGTCCCAAAAATTCCTTGTATGATTAAAGCTAATGCAATTAAAAATACAGCTAATAGATCATAATATATAAATAAGAAAATAATAATAAAAATCCCTGCTATTGAAAATTTTATAATATATGAAATTTCACTGAACAGGATTTTCCATCCGGTGGATTTTTTTACTCGGGATACTAATTCTCTATGATAGTTTGCTTCTCCTGTTTCTTTTATATACCAGCTCCCTTCTATATTGTTAGCGAATAGTAATATACTCCACCATAAAATAAAGAAGCTAAAATAAAAGTCTAATGCACCTAAAACCACAAGAGGTATCTGCATAAAAACCATTCCCTTCCAACCAATACGTTTAGCCAATATATTCGTCTCCAATTTTAATTCTTTTGATACATATCGCGTGCTAAGCAAATCAAGTAATCTACCTATTACTGTGATTAAAATATTTATTAAATACTGGTACCACTGTACTTCTCGGATAATTATTTGAAATATCATATTCTAGGGCATATCTTAGTTTACTCCTTTTAAATTTTGCCTTTTTCTATGAAAAAGTTTAATTACTAGTCTTTATTATTTCTACTTACTCATTACCTAATAAGAAGGTATTTATACTGTAAATAACCGGACTTATTAAATGGTAAAGACATAGTTACCTATCCACATAAAAAGGTAGCATTTCGCTACAGCGCTGGAACCATCCGAACCCGGAAGTTAAACTGGTTAGCGTTATAGATAGTACTGCAGTTACGATTTACAACTCACTCCGTGTTGTAAGTGAAATCTGTGGGAAACTATAAGCTGTAAGTCCGCTTACGGTCATGGCTTACAAGGATAATACCCGGTCACGCTATTTTATGTGGTTATAAGTAATAAATTCTCCTACATTTTTCTATAAATAATTTTTTTATGTAATCAATGATAAGATATATTACAATTAATTGCAAAATTTTAGATAAATATGCCAAAAAAATATATAGTTATTTTTAAAAGTATAGGACGAAGATGGTTCTTAATTCTTGTCATAATAATTGTTATTATAGCATTTTTTAATCCATTTGCAGCCATTTGGATGGCTGGAATAACATTAGTGACGTTTTTACTTTCATATATCCCAAGGTTCTTTCTTAAAAATAAACTCCACAGATTTATCAAAAAATTTTACAAGATTGAGGATGAATTAATTGCAAGAAAGTTCAATAAGCCTATTGAGAAAATCAGAGATGGGATGTTTAGATTATCCCAAGACCAACAGAAAAAAAAATGGTTAATAATCTTTTTAAACAAACAGTACATCTCCTACCATCAAGATACCATTCAGGCATTCAAGGAGGTTTACAATAAAGGTTATAGTGAAAAAGAAATGCTTGATAAATTAAAAAAATATAAAATCAATACTAGGGTAGAAATTAAGGCAATTCAAGATACTTTAATAAAACTTGAAAGACTTAGTGAAAGAGAAATTTCCGTAAAAGAGCACAAAGAAAAGCAAAGATTTGCATAAATTAATAAGTTAGATATCTACCTTCTCCTTCTTCCCCTTTTTGATGCTGAAAATTCAAGAATTATTCCTAAAATATCTTCTGTGTCCATATATGCATATGTTGAAGCTACTATTCTTCCTGTTTGTAATACATCAATGCCTTCTTCTTTAAACTTTTCTATAACTGTTTCTAAGTTATCAACAGAAGCACGGACATGGTGGAATCCTTCCCTCCCCTGATCTAAAAACTCTTGATGAATACATTCCCCACTATGAACTTGTATTAACTCAACCTCAACATCATTAAATAGTCTCCCAAATGCTCCGGACGCAGCCCATTTTGTCTGTTTTCCATGATATATGATTTCCATTTCTACGGGCCCTAGTATGGTAAATTTTGGGATGCCAAAGAAAGTTTCCATTATTTTTGCTTGTTTTCTAATATCTTTATACACAAAACCCAATTGTTCTATTTTAAAATCACTCAAACCAAAAGGTATATAATTTTCCATATTGAATCAAGATAAAATTAGTTTGTTATATTTATTGATAGTTAAGGTTATTTATAGATTTAAAATCTCCGTTCAAGGTAAAAAGATTATAAAAAAAAAGATTTGAATTTAGTCAATATCCCCAAATTTCAAATCAAAACTAAAATATTTCCTAACTGGTTTTTTCACATTCCACACACATTTTAATCCTTTTTCAAATTGCACTAAATCGCCTTTCTTGAATTCTATTTTCTCATTTGTCGCGGGATCAGTTACTTCTACTTCACCTTCAAGGATATAACATGTTTCTGTATCCCCATAAGACCAATCAAATTCACTCACTTCCTTGCTCCAAGTACCCCATGATTTTACACCTAATCTTTTCAAATCTTCTTCAGAAGGTATTTTCTTTTTCATTTTCATTTTTATATCACCTTTTTGAAAGAGACTAGTAGAAATTATTATTCCTAAATTAATAAAATTTATTTTGAAATTGTTTATTAGTGAATTATATTTAGAAAAAAGAATAAACATCAAAAATAAAAGATTATTTTTAAAATTAATTTTTAAATTTTCGATTAACTAAAGAATATTAATTCGTATCAAGATTATTATTATAAAAAAAAAATTAATCTATTCAAGAACCTCCAAAAGATTAACTTTTTAAAAATTTCATCCAACAAATAGAAAGAGATTGTAAGAATGCCACAGAAGTTTATATTAAAAATTTTAACAGCTGGAGAAGGGGGTGTTGGAAAAACAACACTCTTACATCGGTACGTAGAAGGTAAATTCTCGGCAGACACTCGCATGACTATTGGTGTTGAATTCTTTTTAAAAGAGACAGAAATTGATGGTAAACAGTGCACCCTGCAACTTTGGGATTTTGGAGGACAAGAGCGTTTTCGATTCCTTCTTGAAAGTTATGTGCTTGGAGCAAAAGGAGCACTGCTTATGTTTGATCTTACAAGGATGATGACATTGGAAAATCTTGAACAGTGGCTTGGCATCGTTCGTAAGGGAGACCCGAATCTTCCCGTTCTTTTTCTAGGTACTAAATTAGATTTGGAAGATGAAATTCAAGTGGATGATGATTATGCTAGGTCATTTCTCAATGAATATAATTTAATTGACTTTCTTAAAATTTCATCAAAAACGGGTGAAAATGTAAGTCAAGCATTTGATATTTTAACAAAAAAAATCTTAGAGCGACAGACTTATTGAAGTCTAATATTAATCTAATAGTAATTGATTCAAACTTTATTCTACTTCCTTATCAGTTTAAAATAGATTATTTAAGTGAAATTAGGTTAAAATTGGAAGGAAAATTACGATTTGTTATATTTAAACAGATATTAGATGAGCTTGAAGCTAAAAGGAGAAGACAATCAAAGAGTACAAAATTCAAAAGATTGCTAGATTCTGGGTTATTATATCTAGAGAAGAATAAAGCCAATTATGAAATAATCTACTTAGAAGACACTAAAGAGCCCAGTGAATTGACTGATGCATTCCTCTTGCAGAAAACCTTAGAGTTAAAGGAGGAAGGATATATTACCTTTTTAGCAACAAATGATTCTGAATTACGTAGAAAAGCAAGATTATCAAATATAAATACAATTTTTCTTCGACAAAAAAAATATTTATCCATCGAAAGATCTTAACAAGTTTTCACGTTGATTTTTTATTACATGGACTTTATTTATTGATAATATGAAGATTTATTATTCACAAAACTATTTTAAAAATGAAGAAATATAAAATTCAATAAACCAAATATTATTCAATAATCAAGTTTTTCGTTCACTTTTGTGAATCTGATGAGGTAAAATGTCCAAATTATTAAAGGTCATTACTGCCGGAGATGGAGGTGTAGGAAAAACAACACTTCTGTATCGGTATGTGGAAGGGAAATTTTTAGCAGACACAAAGATGACCTTAGGCGTAGAGTTCTTTCTCAAAGAGATGTATATTAAAGGAGAAACAATTACTTTGCAGGTTTGGGATTTTGGTGGACAAGACCATTTTAGACCTTTACTGAAAGATTACTCTTTAGGGGCAAAAGGTGCTTTATTATTATTTGATCTTACACGCCCATCAAGTTTAGAAAATATTGAACAATGGGTTAACATATGTAGAGGTGAAAATCCAGGAATCCCTATAATCTTCCTAGGATCTAAATTAGATTTAAGAGATTCGATTACTGTCGAAGATAAATTTGCGCGGAGCTTTCCAGAGAAGTATGGTTTTTTTAAGTATTTAAAAATTTCTTCCAAAACGGGCGTAAACGTGGATTTAGCGTTTAGATTATTAGCAAAAGAAATCATTAAAAATCTTTAGGGATTTGTCTTCCTAATTAAAGACGATTTATCAAAATAGTCCTTAAATCCTTTCTGTTTAAATTAACAGGATTATTTTTTAATCCCGTTTTATCAACAATTTTTTCAATATCTCCCATATTAATGCCATATTTACCTAGTGGTTCCAGTTTTAAGTCTTTAGTCCATTCATCAAGAATATCAACTAAGATTGAGTAATATTTATTAATTTTTCCTTGTTCTACAACTTTTTTGCCTGATAATAATGCTCCAATATCAGCATATTTTCTAAGGGCTTCTTTTCCGATGGGATCCTGTTCCTGTAACTTTTTAATGTTCATTTTTGTAGCTTCCGCTAAGAGGGTGCCACATATAATCCCATGAGGTATATCGAATAAGCCCCCAATAGGACCAGCCAATCCATGTACAATTCCTAATCCTGCATTTGCTAGAGTAATTCCTGACATAAGTGATCCATAAGCCATAGCAGTTCGAACTTCGACATTAGATGCACCACTTGAACATGCTGACAATAAATTTTTATTAATATATTTCATACCACTAAAAGCTAAAGTATCTGTCATAGGGCTCCCCTTTGTTGACACATAGGCCTCAAGTAATTGAGTAAAAGCATCCATTCCACATGCAGCTGAAATAGATGGGGGACAAGAAATCATAAGTTCTGGATCTATTAACGCAATATTGGGAATTAAATTATCATGTCGTAATGATTTTTTAAAGCCATCAGGTCCGATCTCGCTAATTACAGCATTTTTAGTAGCTTCACTTCCAGTACCTGAAGTTGTTGGGATTGCAATATATGGAATTTTTTTACCATCATGAGTCTTATTACCAACGCCTTCTAAATAGTTTTTTATCGAATCCTCTTTTGGAATCATTGCTGATATTGCTTTTCCTGCATCGGTGACACTCCCACCACCTATACCAACCACCAATTCTATGTTTTTCTTTCGAAAGCTCGTTGTGGCTTCATCAATAATAGTTGGAGAGGGTTCCTTAGAAATGGAAACTATTGAATAATTGATAGATATATGCTCTATAATTGATGTAATCTTGTCCCAATTACCTGATTTTTTTAATGAACTCTCACCAATTATAAAAAGGATATTTTTTCCGAATTGTGGTATAATATCATATAAATCATTTAACTTTCCAGCACCAAAAATTATATTGGGAATTCTTGCAAAACTAAAAGATGGGATCATTTCATTCACCCTTTATATTCTTCCAAAGGCGATAAAATTAATATAATTACCTATGAATCTCTTTATAATGGGTAAGATTTATAATTTACTCTAGATAATTTGTTTTATAATACAATTTATACCAATGGTGATTTACAATTAAAAAAGTACATGAAACAGATTTTGAATATAGAGGTGGAGAATCTGGGGTAAAATATCTTATGAGAGGTCCATCGATAGACTGGGGTGTTATTTTTCTCAAACCCGGAGAATTGATGGGGGAAAATGCACATGGTCACAATATTATAGATGAAACTTTTTATTTCATTGAAGGAGATGGTATCATGATTATTGATGATAAAGAATATCGTGCACCACAAGGTAGTGTCTTTTTGTGTGAACCTAAAGAAATGCATAATATTAGGAATGATTCAAGTGAACCAATTAAGATTGTTTTCATCAAGGGAGATTATAAACCTGACGATAAAATTTGAATTTAAAAATCTAAATTATAAAATAAAGGATAATTATGGCAAAAAAAAAAGGTAAAAAAGGTAGAGGTAATGAAGAACCTGTAATTACTAGGGTTAAATTCCCGAGTAAAAATTTAGGGGAGATGTTTGCTATTGTTCTTGACATACTAGGTGGTGATAGAATGAGGGTATTCTGTGAAGATGGGAAGCATAGAATAGGAAGAATTCGTGGTAAAATAAAGAAAAGAGTTTGGATTAGACGTGGAGACCTCGTGATTGTAAACCCATGGGAATGGGCGACGGAAGCTCAAGATAAATTGGGAAAATGTGAAATTACATGGAGGTATACAAGAGCAGAAATCTCTTGGCTTGAGCGTAATAATAAAGTCCCTGAAATACTAGATATTAATAATATTACATTTTAGCTGACAGGAATTTCATAGCTGCAAAATTAATTTAAAATTGTGTGTTCTAAAAATCAAATAATTGGAAACTCATTGAAAAGCAAAATTTTATAATTTAGTAATTCCTTATTATATATACTTATTTTTCTTTATTATTTATTAAAAACCTAAATTCAAATGAGATTCGTGAAAAGAAATGCCAGACCAAAGTGAAGAATTAAAAGAAAATAGAAGTAAGGAACTTGAAATAGAAGAGAGTTACTCAATAGAAGCGCTTGAGGAAAAGGATGAACTAGAACTTACAACGCTTTTTGCAGTAAGAACAACCATTAATCAAGAAAGCAATATTTTAAAGCAGATTTTTTATCGATTTAAGATCTTAGATGTAATACCTGATATTAGAGCTATGCTTGTTTCTCCTTTATTGCCAGGATATATATTCTTTGAAGCTCCTCAGAAGCGTGATGTGCAAATAGCTGTTCAAGGTATTCCTCACATAAAAGGAAGAATCGTTCAGAATATTAAATTGTCTGAACTTAAACATGTATTATTACCAAGGAGTGTAACAGAATATTTAGAAGAGGGAGATACTGTTGAAATAATAAGTGGAGTATTTGAAGGTGCTAGAGCACTTGTAATGCGCATGCCTCACGACTCGAGTGCGAGTGAAGAAGTTGTTGTTCGACTATTACAAGAAGAAACTCCTATAACAATCAAGATTCATGGCGATTATCTGAAATTAGTAGAAAAGAAGAAGCCAGTGGAAGAACTTGTACCTGAAATAAAAGTTTCTGCAGAAGTGATAACTGATTTAGACCAAGCAATTACTTTCGAAGAAGAATTTGAAGAATTTGAGGAAGAATTTCCCGAAAGCATCAAGAGTGATGAAATCGAAGAATACGCTGATGATGAAGAGGAAGCAGAAGAAGAAGATGAATGGGCTAAATTTGATGGATTTTAATGTTGAGACATTCTAAATTTGGAAATAAACAATAAAAGGAATTACAAATTTAGTCTAAAATTCAATTAATAAATCTTCCTCGATTATTGTTATACGATTTAATAAGCATTTTTACAAATGTGCGTTGCGTTTACCTTAAGAAACTGATTAATAAGAGGATTTTTATATCTTAACTTTTATTACAAAAATATTAAGGGTATTTCATTAATTTATCATCGAGTTATATGATCAAAAACATCTTTATAATGAAAGGGAACACTGGTGAATTAATCTTTTATAAGGCTTACGAAGATGTTTTCAATGTAAAATTAACTAGCAGTTTTCTGAGTGCGATTTTTTCATTTGTAAAACAAACCCTAAAGACTGAAGAATTATCTGAAATAGAGGTAGGTCTTTTTCGATTTATTTTCGAAATAGAAAAAATAAAGCAAGATGAACTCCTCTTTGCCTTATTTAGTGATAGAACTGACAATTTAGTTGAACTTAGGAACCAATTACGAGAAATAAAAAATCAATTCCTCAACAAATTTGATTTAGATTTATTGACCGAAAATTATAATGGTGAAATCTCTAAATTTTTAGATTTCGAAAAGAATATTACTAATATTATGGAAAATGGAAATCAATTGGTTTCAGATGATATTAAGAACGATTTAATGAATATCTTTAATGAATTGCATACATTTTCATCTTTTGTTGTCTCTTCCGCATTATTAACTCAAACAGGAAGGGTAATTGTATCTAATTTAGAACAAGACATACTTCAAGAAATAGTTAGACTCTTAGAAGGTAGGTTTCTTTCTGGAAATTATAGAGTAAATGAGCTTATCTCTCTAGAAAAATTTGGAGTGCTTTCATTAATAGGGATCGATAAGCATTTTATCTCTGTTATTTTATTTAAGAGTAATTGTCCGTTTGAAACTGCTCTTATAATCTCAAAACGGTTTTCAAATAGATTACAGAAGCTAATCTGTTGAATTTGCTGAATAAGAATATATATAGAAACCTCCTAGGCTAGAGGCAGGCATACCTATCTGGGCTGACGCAATTAATAGATAAAATCCCTTCTCTGGAATGACATATCTAACAGTTGTTGGATTAAAACTATTAGTAGAATCATAACTTTTGGTACCAATTTAGCATAATTTCAAGTTAAAATTGAATTTTGTATAGGTTTTTCAAGTTTTATAACAAATTTATTTATCAAGCTTATAAATAGTTGAAGAAAAAGTTAACCTTTATAATATATATTGTATGATAATTTTACAATAAAGTAAATTATATTATCAACAAATATCGAAATATCGATATACTTCTATTAAATTTCAATAATAAATTTAGGGAGAGAAAGTATGCTAAGTTTAAGGAAGAGAAGAAAAAAGTGGTTTTATCCAAAAGCAGAAGTAGCTGATCTAAAAAGGAGGTTAAATTTTTTGGAATTTGAAAATGAATTTATATTAGAATTTTTACGAAAGTACTTAATAATCGATAAAAAGGTAAATGAAAATTCAAATATTCCCGTTATCGTTGAAGATCATGATATATCAATTTTTCTCTATGATCAATTTGTTGGTAATCACACAAAAATGCTAAAATAAGCCAGATATTTACCTAATTTTGATCTCTTGTTCATAAATATTTTAGTCTATTCCTTCATCAAGTAATTTTTTATTCAGATTTCAGTTAAAAAAAAAAGATAAAAATAAAAAGATTTAATTATATGAGTACTAAAGTATAGCTAATTGGGATTTTTTAATAAGAGATGTTTCAATTTGGGTTGGTTTTAGTAAGTTTTTTATATCTCCATTACAATTTTGAAATAAATTTTTTAATTCTTGAATTACTTCAATCATTTGGCTTTTGTTTCTATTTTTTTCTAAGTTGCTATGCTCTTTTTTAATCCTTAGTATTGGAATAGATTGATTGGATGTAAAATTATTAGCTTTTATATCTCTTATTATTTTTTTTAACATTTTTATTTCTATTTTTAAGAATTTGATTTCTTCTTCTATGTTAATATTAATAGCATTATCATGAAATTTACTTATTCTATAACAAGTGGGTCCATAACCTAATTTTATACTCTTTGTTGATTTTAAAACTCTCCCACATCTTTTACATAAAACTACCATTTTTACCTCATTTTTAATATCATATTCATAAAAGGCTTTTTTCTCAATCCCTTTTAATTCATAATAAAAATATGGAAATATATAATTTTTGAATTTCATCTTGATGGGAATAAAATTTATGATATTGAGAGTCTGAATATGCTAAAAGAACTGAAGACGCTTAGTCTTGGAAGTAATTATCCCAAAAATATTAACTTTTGTTATCATATTATTAACGAAAATTAAAAAGTAATGGACTTTTTTCACTAGTGAAGAACTTATTTCATTAATAAAATTATGATTTATAAAAATTGATATGTCTTAATTTAATTAATTAAGGGTTTAATTTATGTCTAAATATATGGACCAAGTTATTAATGACGAAATATTAGAAAAGCTTAGCTTAAAGAATCGATATAATTTTGTAAATAACAATTTAATGGCTATTTTATCACCAGAACAGTTCTCATTCCTTAAAAAAGTTCAGAAATTTTGCTTGAGGTTCGAAAAGAAGAATAATATTACTCATGGCCCGGAAGAAGATGTGTATGATTGGATTCCAGCATTCGGGGCAGAAGGATATATAACAAGAGCCCATAACTTTGAGATGGTTGATATAAATTATGATTATTATGGTTTGACGGCTGATTTTCTCAGATATTTAGCAATTGATATATTTGATACACAATTTGCGATGGGGAGTGGTGCTACAGTTTTAGCTATAAACCCAATATTCGAACACCATGAAAACGTTCCAGAAAGGCTTGAAGCGTTGGAAGATTTAGTAACGGGTCAGGCTTCTGGATGTATATGCATAACTGAACCTGAGAGAGGTTCAGATGCCGTACATCAATTAAGTGTATGTGATCAACAAGAAGATGGAAGTTTTATTCTCAATGGTGAGAAGGTTTATAACACCAATGCGCCGAAAGCCAAATGGGCGGTTGCATATGCTACAGCTGAAAAAAACAATGGAAACCTCATGGCCCAATTTTTAATCAATACATCTTGGCCTGGATGGAGTTGCGAGCGGGTTAACATTCCTTGGGTACCAAAGCTTTACCTAGGACACGAACACTTTGAAAATTTGAGAGTACCAAAAGAATACGTCTTAGGAGGAATAGGTAAAGGGAGAGAATATCTCTTTGAAGGATTAGTTCCTGAACGAATAGGGATTGCATGTGGAGCTATAGCCCAATGTTGGGGAGCTGTATCTCATGCGTCAATCTATGCAAATATGAGAAAGCAATTCGATCAAGAAATTTTAAAATTTCAAGGTGTAGGTTTTTTATTAACCGATTTATGGGCTAGAACTACCAACCTTACTCTAGGCATATTAAAATTCTGTGAAGAATATGATAATAAGATGGAGAAATTTGGGGGAGAAATACCTGGTAATATTAGTAGAGCGATGGTTGCATCAGCAAGCCAATTCAAATATCATTGTACAAATCTTTCAAAGGAAGTTTGTTATGAAGCTGCTAATTTGATGGGTGGTGCTGGGTTAAGTGACAATACAATGATGCATGATTATGTAAACATTTCAAGAATTCAGGAAATAGTTGGTGGTTCGAGACAAATCCAACAATATGTGATGTCAATGGCCATGAGACAACTATTTAAAATGCTTTAAAGTACTTATTTTCTTTTTTTTTTATTTTAACTTTTAGAATGGAATTGAGCTATTACTCAAGAATGTAAATCTATTTATGAATGAATTAGAGATGTAATTCGAGTAAAATTTCCAGAAATGGGGGTGCTTATAAAACTAAGTTATACTTTTATTATCGTGAATCTTTTCAAATTCATAAAGTGGTGATAATATGGGAAAAAAAACGAAATCTACTATTTATCATAACAAAATTGCCGAAGAGTATGAAGCATCATATTCAGAGCCTTATTGGCGATTATATTTTGATGTAACTTGGCATAATATTAAAAAATATCTCCCTAAAAAGAAGGATGCTAGAATTCTTGATGCTGGGGGTGGAACAGGCTATTGGTCTCGTAAATTAGCAAAACAAAATTTTTATGTTGTATGTTCTGATGTAGCCCAAAGGATGTTAGATGTTGGTTTAAAACTAGCTGAAAAGGAAAATCTTGAAAAGAATATTGAGTTTAGATATGCTGATATTACAGATATGAACTGTTTTGAGAATGACTCGTTTGATATGGTATTAGCTCAAGGAGATCCTGTTGGATATTGTGGCAATCCACAAAAGGCAATTGAGGAATTATATAGAGTTGCAAAAGCAGGCGCTTATGTAAGTATTTCAATTGATAGTTTCTACTCTCAACTCGTTCGGCTAATAGTAAATAATGATTTTGAAAAAATCAAGCCATATTTAGAAAATCATCTATCTGAGTTTCCAGGAGGATTCCCTCAGTATAATTTTACAATTAAAGAACTTAAAGATATGTTTGAAAAGACTGGATTAGTAGTAATTGAAGTTATTGGCAAATTAGTCTTTAGTAGATTCATACAAAGGGAAAAATTAAATGAGTTATTATCTGATGAGAAGTTTTATAATAAAATATTTGAACTTGAAATAACATTCAACAAAGATCCTTCTATTATTGGTTTAAGTGGTCATATACAAATGATAGGGAGGAAGTGATAACCTTAAAAGGTTAAATCGCTAGATATTTGATTTTTTTTAATTACATTTAAAACTATAATTAGCTTATTTCAGTAATAGTATTTAAAAAGTTATAATCCAAGTTTTTAAATATATAGTTTCTGGAAAAATATATGACTAAATTAGAAGCTAAGGAATTAATTCGAGCAGAAAATCTCATTGATGAAGGTAAACTCGATGAAGCTCTAACATTCTTGAATAATTACGCGCAGAAGGAAGGGCTTAATCATCATGATAAAGCATCCTGCCATCTACTTCAATGTCAAATTCTTTTTTGGCAGGGTAAGCTTAAAGAGCTTATTAAGCGTGCTGAAAAAATGGATAAAGAAAGCAGAGGAAGGGAGAGTAATCTCTTTATAGTCGACAACTTACTTATAATGGCATATACATTAGTAAAACTTGATAGATTTGACAAAGCTGTTGATTTGATTAAGCAAGGAGAAGAACTGATTGAATCATTTTCACAAGAATTAACAAAAGCCTACAAGCAAAGAAAGGCTTATTTAGCTTTTATAAAAGGATATTATTACAATAGAAGAAGAGATCAAAATGATGCAGATCTGGCATTAAAACATTTGGGACACAGCTTAGTAATGCGAGAAGAATTGGGGATTCAGCATGAAATTGCCGAATCCCTTGATCAGATAGCATGGAATCTATTGATTTATAAAGGTGAAATGGATCGTGCCTTAAAATATTCCGAGCGAAGTGCATCTTTTGCTAGAGAAAGTCGAAAAAAATATTACATCGCATCTAATTCTCACGTTATGGCGCTTATATATGCTTCTTTAGGAGAATTAGATCGTTGTATAGAAACTAATGAGCAAGGTTTAGAACTTTTCAAGGAACTCAACAATAAATATGGTATGACAGACATTCTTAATAATTTATCTTTCGATTATAGTATGAACGGAGATTTGGATCGTGCGTTAGACTGTATGGAATTAGCTATGGAACTAAATCGTGAGTTAGGATCCTTAAGATCCCTAGCTAATAACCACGACTTTTTAATTCAAATATTAATTGAAAGGGGAGATCTTGAACGAGCACGACAAACTCTTAACGATTTGGAGCGATTGAATACCCAATTAAAAGATAAGCAAATGGATATAATGTATCTTCTTGATAAAGCTCTATTATTGAAAGTTAGTCTTAAAGCTCGCGATCGAGGTAAAGCTAAAGAAATATTAATCCAACTCCTTGAAAATGAGAATTTAACTCATGATGAAACCTATACGGCATTAATTAATTTATGTGAAATGCTCCTAACTGAGTTACGTATGACTAATGACTTAGGTGTATTGGATGAGTTAAACCAATTCCTCGGTCAATTGTTAGAACTTTCTGAAAAATCGCATTCGTACTGGATTATGGGAGAAACTTACCTCTTATTAGCTAAATTAGCTTTATTATCATTGGATTTGAATGAAGCTCGACGATTATTGACTCAAGGCCAGCGGATTGCTGAAAGATATGGAATTAAATTGTTAGCTATGAAAATTTCTAATGAACATGATCAACTTCTTAAACAATTAAATATGTGGGAAAACTTAAAAGAATCAACTTCATCATTAAAGGAACGTATGGAATTTGCTCGATTAAATGAGCAGATGGATAATATAGTCCGAAGACGATCTGTTGAAGTTCCTGTGCTTTTAAATGAAGAACCAGTCTTTCTTTTAATAGTTTCAGAGGGTGGGACACCGATATTCTCTCAATCATTTAAAAGGGACCATACTTTTGAAGATTACCTTTTTGGAGGTTTTTTTAGCGCTATTAATTCATTTATTAATGAAAAATTCTCTGAAGGGCTTGATCGTGCTACTTTCGGTGAACATACACTCCTTATGAATTCGATTTCACCTTTTTTAATGTGTTACGTATATAAGGGGCAATCTTATGTTGCTCAACAAAGGATTAGATATTTTATTGAGCAATTACAAGATGATAAGGATACTTGGCAGACTTTTAGGGATTATGACCGTTTGAGCAAAGAAATTCAAATAAAGGATATCCCTTCTCTTGAGCTTTTGGTAACTAAAATCTTTATAGATAAAAGTATCCCGGTTATAGCGTAGGTTAGTGTTTTTATTGATGATATAATGGTTCTTACCTTAATGTATTAATTATACTTAAAAATCTAATTTTAAAAAAAATTATTTGAATCTCCTTTTAATTCATTGTACCTTTTTAGAAAGTAATTTAGTAATATTAATATTAAATGTGATTTAGGATGGAAGAATTACTTAACATTGTAAAAAAATCGTATCCATCCATATCTGGCTCAGAAAAACTAAAGGGAATTCAGGATGAGGTTGAAATTTTGTGGGATAAATGGGGTATCCCGCATATCTATGCAAACTCGGTTGATGATGCATATTTTACTCAAGGATATATACATGCAAGTCATAGATTGTGGCAACTAGAGTTCTTTAGGAGAATTACTTCAGGAACACTATCAGAAATCGTTGGAGAAGCTACAGTAGATAGAGATAAGCATTATAGAATAATAGGTTTGCATCGAATTGCGAAAAAATGTGCAGCAAATCTGAGGAAAGACCCTAATAATGAAATTTTGCAAGGTTTAAATTCATATGTTAGAGGAGTGAATGCTGGTATTGAAAAAGTGATTCAAAATCCGCCTATCGAGTTTACTATTTTAAATATTAAACTTCAAGAATGGACCTTAGAAGATTCCCTTAGAATTATGAGCTTTATAGAGTGGGGATTAGGAGGCTGGAGTTATACTTTAGAGTTATTACGTGAACAATTGATTATGGATTTGGGTCCTGAGATGACAGATAAAATTATTCCTCTTTATTCTGGTGCAAAAGTAGAAAACGCAAAAGGTAGTAATGGTTGGGTTGTTAGCCCACAAAAATCAGAATCGGGAGCAGTATTATTCGCAAATGATCCACATTTACCACTCTCTCTTCCTGCGATTTGGATCCTTATGCATTTAAGCTGTCCGGATTTAAATGCTATTGGTTCTTCGTTCCCTGGAGTACCTAGTGTAGTGTTAGGACATAATGAAAATATTGCGTGGGGAGCAACAACAGTAACATCGGATAATGTTGATCTTTTTAAACTTGAAATAAATCCTGAGAATGAAAATCAATACAAATATAGTGGGAAATGGGTCGATTTTGAAGTTATTGATGAACCTATTAAAGTTCAAGATGGCAACCAACCTATTGATTTTAAGGTGAAACTTTCCAGATTTGGCCCAGTTGTCGAATATATTGAACTCCAAACAAAAGTCTACAAAATTAAACTTTCAGAAAAATATGCTTTATGCTGGACGAGTTATAAAGTAAATCTGGAAGAAACTATAGAGGGTTTTAGAATGATAAATGTTGCTTCTAATTGGAGTGAATTTCGGGAAGCTATGAGTAAAATGACAATAACACCCCAAAATTTTTTATATGGTGATATAGATGGTAACATTGGACACCAGCATGGAGGAGCACTCCCCTTACGAAAATATGGGGATGGAGCTACCGTGACTCCTGGTACAGATGAGAAATATGAATGGAGAGGATTAGTACCTTTTGAAAAAATGTTTTCAATATTTAATCCCGAGCATGGATTCGTTTACACAGCAAACTATAACGAAAACAAAGCTGCTAATGGTGTATTAATAGCACAGGATCGAGCCAAACCCTACCGTCAAATGAGAATTAAAAGCTTACTCCAGTCAAAAGAAAGATTCTCAATCCAGGATTTTAAAAATTACCAACTCGATCTTTTTACAGAAGAAGCTCAAGAATTGCTTCCTACTATGTTGAAATATGTAAAAACCAAAATACATACAGAGAAACATAAGGAACTTATTTCGCTATTAGAAAATTGGGATTATTTTTTAACAAAAAATAGTGTCGCTGGTACGATTTACAGAATTTGGTATCAAGAAACCTTAAGAACTATTCTAGTTCCTTTAATCGGCATTGAACTTTTCGATATTTATTTAACATCAAATCCATTTGAACTTCAAAGGCTTTTTAAATTATATGATGAAAAAGTTGATCAACTTGAACAAGCTTTATTTACTGCATTTGAAAAAACAATTGAGATCTTAACAGACAAATTCTCTTCAGATTTTACTAAATGGAAATGGGGAAATTTACATAAAGTGACCCTCACTCATCCATTCTCTCAAGCTAATGAAGAAGCTAAAATGTTAAATATAGGTCCTTTTAAAATTGGAGGAGATGGTAACACGCTTAATAATGGGTTTTATGATCCACTTAATGATTTTGAAGTTATTGTAGGACCATCATATCGCCAAATTCACGATTTATCTGATTGGGATAAATCTATAGGAATAATTCCTGGAGGACAAGTAGGATTACCTTTCCATAAGCATTATAATGATTTAATGAAATTATGGGTAAAAGGAAAATACATTCCTTTGTTATTTACGAGAGATAAAATCCTAAAGAACTTGGAGGGTAATTTTAAATTAGTTCCAAAATAAGAAATAAATAATTCAAATTAACATTATAAAAAATAGAACTCTGAATAATTGATTGAAATGAATGAAATCAAGCGATTTGAAACTCAAGTAATAAACGACGAGATTTTAGAAAAATTGAGCCTTGAAAACAGATATAAGTTTGTGAAGGATAACCTAAGAGTAATTTTATCCAATCAGCAATTTCGCTTTCTTGAACAAGTTCAAAAATTCTGTCTGGAGTATGAAGCCATAAATAAAATAACACATGGACCCGATGAGGATATTTATGATTGGGTTCCTGATTTTGGCAAAGAAGGATACATAACCCGTCAAACTCCTTATGAGTGTATAGATTTAAATTATGAAGATTATGGAATGGCAATAGAATTTATGCGAATCCTTGGTTTGGATAATTTTGATCCTCAATTTGCGATGAGTACTGGTGCGACTGTTATTTGTCTTAATCCTATTTATGCCCATCATGAAAATATTCCAGTGAGATTAGAGGCTCTGAAGGAACTTGTCACAGGTCAAGAAGTAGGATGTTTATTAATTACAGAACCGGAAAGAGGTTCTGACGCTGTACACCAGCTAACCACATGTGAAGCGCAAGAAGACGGTTCTTTTATTCTCAACGGTACTAAAATCTTTAATACAAATGCTCCAAAGGCGAAATGGGCTGTTTCCTATGCTACTGCTGAACAAAACCAAGGAAATTTAATGGCCCAGTTTTTAATTAATACGTCTTGGACCGGATGGACCTGTGAGCGAGTTAACATTCCTTGGACACCTAAATTGTTTATAGGAAAAGAGTATCTTCAGGATCTAAAAATTCCAAAAGAATACGTTTTAGGAGGGATTGGGAAAGGAAGAGAACATCTTTTTGAAGGATTGATTCCTGAAAGAATAGCAATAGCAGTAAGATGTATTAGTGCTTGCTGGGGAGCACTAGCCCACGCAGTGATTTATGCTAATATGCGAAGGCAATTTGATAAAGAGATACTACTTTTTCAAGGAGTTGGATTTTCATTAGCAGATTTATGGGCTAGAACAACTGGAATGACTCATGGAGTTTTAAAGTTTGCAGAAACCTATGATGCAAAAAATGAAAAATATAAGGGTCAATTGCCAGATCATATATCCCAATCTATGGTTTCTTCAGCAAGTCAATATAAATACAACTGTGCTTCTTTGGCAAAGGAAGTATGTTTTGAAACTGCTAATTTGATGGGTGGTGCAGGTGTATGCGATAATACCTTGATGCATGATTATGTTGGTGTATCACGGATATTAGAAGTAGTAGGAGGCACAAAACAAGTCCAGCAACTGATCATGTCCCGCGGGTTAAGAAGATTATTCAAAAACCTATAAAAAACCTATTTTTTTAGAAAAAGAAAACAATAAATAAGAAAAGAAATGAAAATATAATTTTTACTAATTTTTTTTGATATTATCTACTTATTCTTCATCTTCTCCCATTAATTCCTCGATTTTATCTTCTATTTCTTCCACCTTAGCAGAAAGTGATTCTATTTCCGCATAATTCTCGCATTTTTCACAACCATCAGGCTCCTCACACAGCTCTAAAGTATCGCATTTTTCTTCAAGGGCTTCTATTTTGTCCAATAATTCTTCTTTCTGTTCTTCAAGCTGGTCAATACTCATATTTCACACCATATTATTATAATTCGATAAGGATATGAAATTTTTTTTTTTATATTGCCTTACTATCACATAAGATTTACATAATTATATAATCTCTCCTATGAAACTAATTTAAAAAGATAATATTGGGTTAATAGAATGAAAAAAAATGTTTTTATGGGAAAGTATTATGATATAGGATTTAAAATTGGTTCTCAAGTAAAACGTTTTTTCCAGCCACCACCATGTCCCCCAAAGAAATTAGAATTTAGCCGTCGATGTAAAGAAATTGCAAAGCAATACATCCCAGATTTGCTTGAAGAAATAAAAGGTTTCTGTGATGGAGGGAATTATGATTTGGACTCAATGGAAGCATTTTTATTAGCCTTAGGATATGAGTTGTTTAATCCTCTAGGAATTGATTGTACGGTTTTTGCAATTGGAGGCGATCTAACAGAAGCAGGTTTTCCCATTTTTGCTCGGAATTATGATTGGGATGAATCCTTCCAAGATTTCTGCGAAGTAATGTTCATTCATCCAGAGGGAAAATTGAAAAGTATATCATTTTCAGATCATATGATAGGAATTTATGGAGGAAAAAATGAATCTGGATTAACACTTGCTATACTTATTGCTGGAGATTACAAGGGCAAATGGCAGCCAGGAATCCGAATGAATTTATCAACTAGATGGATTCTGGATAATTGTCAAACCACGGAAGAAGTAGTTTCTTTTCTTGAGAAAATCCCTCATGTAAGAGGACAAATCTTTATGATCGCTGATAAAGAAGAAAATTTTGCTCGAGTAGAAACTGCCCCTCCGCATATATCTGTGACATGTGCCAAAAATAATTATCTATATACCACTAATCATTACCAAGCTAAATCCTTGAAACAATTTTCGGATCCCGCATTGGTTTTTCCCAATAGTATGGAACGATTCAACAAAGTAAAAAATTTCCTTGAAAATCGGAAAAGTAAAATAGCTATGAATGATGTGATTAAATTCCTTAGTTCCCATAAAAAGGGCGTTTGCAACCATATTGAATTTGAAGGTATAAAAAGCGGTACGATCTACTCTTGGATAACGGAAATTAATGAGAAATCAGATCCAATTCAATTATTGGCAACAATAGGCCCTCCCTGCAAGCATAACTATGAAAAATATATATTTTCTTAAAAATAATGCCGCAAGTAGATGAATATCTTAGAACTAGTGAAGTGATTCTTCTAATTTATGTATTTTTTTAATCCGTTTCTTATAGGATTTAACTGAATTTTTAACTAACTCGTGAGTTTCTTTAGGAATATCCTCTTCTTCAATTTCAAGATCTTGAATCATAAAGTCTAAGCCTACAGTCAATTTATACGATTCTTCAAATTCCTTCTTAACAAATGAACCAATCAACGAAGATTTTCCAACTGCAGCTGCTCCGACAAGTAATATTTTGAACCTGAAGTGATGTGTATCAATAACCTCTCCTAACCTTGGTTTTATATCTAATAATGCTGTTAGAGCTAACCGATAAAACAATTTTTCAACATTTTTCCTTTCTAATGCTGAGGTTTCAATATATTCAAAAAGATTATATTGATTTACCATTTGAATTATTTTTTCACGAGGAACTGTTTCGCCAATGTCCTTTTTCAAATCATTTTTATTACCCACCAGAATAATTGGAATATTTCCGGACCGGTCTCGTATGTCATCAAAATATTCTTCTATTAAATCAAAAGTATCAGGGCGAGATAAATCAAATACTAAGCCAACTGCTGCAATCCCTCTAAAAAAATCTGTTTTAAAGAACTCAAATCGTTCTTGACCAGCTATATCCCACAAACTGAGAGTTAATTTCAAAGGAGTCCTCAATATCTTTGTTAATAATATAAATTAATTCATGTATTTTATATTATTTATTTGAAGAGCTTTCTAAATATAGGGGAGCTGTTGATTCCCAAACCCCTATATATTCGTCTCTTAAAGAAAAACTTGGATTGAATCCCATGGTTTTGTAAAATTCTTTAAGGCCTTTAAAATCAAAACTCCACTTATCTCTCTTATGATAAGGGTTAATCCCATCATTATCTAGGAAAAGAAAATCAATTATTTTGTAGATAGATAATGGTAAAAATTTCCCAAAATAAACGATGATTTTAAATAACTTATCTCTAGCATTGATTTCTTTTGGTTTTACAGCATAAGGTTCGCAAATAATTACTTTTCGCGCGGATTTCTTTGCCATGTTAATTAAATCAACATGTCTAGGATAAATATGGTGTAAAATATCAGAGATTACAATGACATCAAAATTTTCTCCTAAGCAATCTTGAAAATCGAAAATATCTTTTTGTTTTAATACAATTTTTTTCAATTTTATATTCCGCTTTTTTAATTCTTTGTTCTTAATTCTTTTCAAAAATCGATAATTTAGATCAACACCTTCATATTCAATCAAAGGATGCAAGAAACGCATCAAATATCCTGTACCGCACGGTAAATCTAAAACTCTTTTTGGTCCTTTACCTATCAATTTAGCAATTATTAAAAACTTTGTATCTTGGTCGTAAAGTCTTCTTGTTATTGCATTGTAGAGCCAACCACTACGATACATCAGGCTTTTAAAACCATACAATTTAGTTTCATCCCTAATAATCATTGATAGATGAAAATTATACTTTTAAATAGTAAAAACTTAGAGATTACTGTTAAAAAATATAAAGAAAATATTTTTTTTAAGATTTATAATAATTCTTTATAGTTTTTCTTCTAAGATTTCAAGGAGATCTTCTTCGAGAGTGGATTCCCATTTAGGATTTTCCACAATAATACCAATGAGATCATCATTACCATTGAAGAAGTAAAATGTAGGAATTTTTTTTAAATCAAATTTAGGATCCACTGCCTCAGGTGGAGATCTTTTTTTATGCCATATAGTATCGCCGGGTTTATGAAGAGTGTTTACCATTACCCCGTATAAAATTCTCAGATCAATATCATCTGATTTGATAGTCTTAATATTTTTTATCATCCTTGGTACATTCCTGTTACAATCTGGACACCAATCAGCTCCTAATGCCAAAATCTTTAACTTTTCGTTCTTGTTCTCCAATAGAGCTTTAATTTTTTCTAATGCATCTACTTTTGGTTCATATGTTTTATAGTTTAATTCAATTTTTTCTCCAAACTCATTTAAATAATCATCGGGGCTCATTGTGGGAGATACAAGATCACTCCATTTTAATTTTAATTCTTTACTCATATTTACTAGGAAGATCTTTTTTTTTAAAAAAATTGCTTTAACGAATCATAATTTCTTATTTGATTGATGTAAATTTGTAAAAGCAAAAAGATTGAAAAGTAGAGTAGAGTCTAACTCTTATTTAGAGAACTAAGAATTGTAACTTATACTTCAGTAGTTAATTTATCTGTTAGGATTAATCTTGTTAATAAGTCAAATATCTTATGGACATTTTCTCCTGTTTTTGAACTACACTCTATAAAACCATCGGCATTTTTTGAGTTCGCAACTTCCATTGCTTTTCTTGTTGAAATTTCCTTGAGATGTATTAAATCAGTTTTTCCACCAACAAAGATTATGGGTAAGTCATAATCAATTTCTTTTTCAAAAATCTCAAACCAGTCATCTACGTGAGCCAAAGAGCCATAATTAGTAATGTCATACATAAAGATTGCTCCATTAGCTCCTCTGATATAAGAGGGAAAAAGAAATCTGAACCTTTCCTCACCAGCAAAATCCCAAATCTGTAGTTTTACATTTTCACCATTCATTTCAATTTCTTTATGTAAAAAATCTACCCCTAAAGTCATCTGGATATCTTCCTTAAAAAGATTCGTTAAAAATCTGTGAGTTAGAGAAGTCTTTCCCGTCTGAGAGTCTCCGAATATGACTATTTTAAATGTATAAGAATCTGACAACCCAAATACCTGATTCATTATGATTATGAATTTAAATTAACAGTTTACCTAATAGATTAGGTTAATGCTAAAGTTAAGTATAATATTATTTTTACTCTTTAAAAATTTAACATTAAATTCGAAATTTAATTTCCGTGAAGAAATATCATAAAAATCAATTAGACGTTGAGATTTATTAGCAATATAACTTTTTCTGACGCTTTTGCAGTTATTATAGAAAATTATTTCCATTCTTTAATGATTAAAACGATTTCTTTGAGGTATGATTGGTTTTAAGGTCTTTTTAAATTCTTAAAAATAAGTTCTGTTAGTAGTTCAAAAATGATTTGAACATTTTCTCCAGTTTTTGAGCTGCACTCTATATAAACATTAGCTTTTTTTGATGTTGCAACTTCTTTTGCCTTTCTTGTTGAAACTTCTTTGAGATGTATCAAATCGGTCTTTCCGCCTACAAAAATTATAGGTAAATCATAATCAATCTCACTTTCAACAATTTCAAACCATTCATCTGCGTGAGCAAGAGATCTATAATTAGTAATATCATACATAAAAATGCCCCCGTTAGCACCTCTGATATAAGATGGGAAAAGATATCTGAATCTCTCCTCTCCCGCAAAATCCCAAATCTGTAGTTTTATATTCTCACCTTGCAATTTAACCATTTTTAGTAAAAAATCCACGCCGAGAGTCATTTGAAAATCTTCCTTAAACATATTAGTCAAAAATCTATGTGTAAGTGTAGTTTTTCCTGTTTGAGGATCCCCAAAAATAACTATCTTAAATGTAAAATCTGAGTTTGACAATTCACTAATTTAAGCTGATTTTTGATTTTTATTATAATTTACTGAATAGAAAGGGTAAGGTTAACCTTAAATAAAATATAAAAATTTATCCTTAAAAATTTAACATTAAATTCAAAAACTAATTTTTGCTTAAAATGATGATATATTTAAAGAAAAATTATTGATTTTCACCAATAAGCTTATTCAATAAAAATAAGGCTCCAGCGCGATCTAATGGATCGTTAGAATTTCCACATTTTGGAGACATTATACAACCAGGACAGCCATTTTTTGAATTACAACTACAAGATTTAATTAATTTATATGCATTTTTCATTAATTCATTAATATTAAAATATAGCATTTCTGATATTCCAATACCTCCTTTATAAGCATCATAAATGTAAATTATTGGCTGCTGCTTTATAGGATCGAAATCTATGGAAAAGCCCCCTAAATCCCATCTTGAAATCTGAGCTAAAGCTGGAGACATCGCTATCATAGCATGTTCTATAGCATGGATAGTCCCACCAAGATCAAATCCTCCCAATTCTAATTCTTTTTGGTAATCAAAAGGTATTGTAAACCATAAAGCCATTGACTCAAATGTAATGATTGGAATATCCTCTAATGGATGTCTCGAGCGTAGCTCCTGTGTTATGGTATCAACAACTTTATAGGAATAATATTCATGTTCTACCTTTACAATACCAAAATATGAATTAATTCTGCTTTTTATTCCACTTTTATTTTCATATAGTACCTCAAGAGGGGTAATATCTGTATGTTTTAAAGATTGCGTGTAAAAATCTACATTCGATTTAGAAAGATATACACTTCTTTCCTCTAAATCAAGCTCATCTACGATATATGATTCAGCCTCGTAAAGATATACAGCACCTGGGTGTAAATCTCGAAATACAAAACTTTCATCCTCAACTGTTAAGAGTTCTTCATTTGAACCCGATCTTAATATGACTTTATAACTTTTGGTTGAAATATCATTTAATCCATATATTTCATTTGGAAAGAAATCGCTATTCCAATAATATCGATCTCCTCTTTTCATAAGTAAAGATTCTGAAATCAAGTCTTCCAAATATTCTATAAATAGTTCTTTATCGAGAATTCCAAATTTCTCATACTCATTAATTTTAATAGGAATTTCTTTTGAGGCACAGCATAAATGGTTTTTTATAATGTATTTATTATTTAAAGTTATGAGTATTTCTTCTTGGATTGGTCCAAATAACTGATCAGGATTATGGACATAAAAGAAATCTAAAGGATCAGGCATGGGGATAAGAGTTGAGACGGAGAGATCGGTCCCTCTCCCAGAGCGTCCTATTTGTTGTTTGAAACTCGAGATCGTTCCTGGAAATCCAGAACTTATCGTAGCATCTAAAGAGCCTATATCTATTCCTAATTCAAGAGCATTAGTAGAACTTATTCCTAAAATCTTTTTATTTTTGAAATTTTGTTCTATTTCTCTCCTTTTAGATTTACTAATCCCAGCTCGATAACTAAAGATTTTATCTTTTAAAACAGGGATAGCTTCTCTAGCCCATATTGCCTGCAATTCAGCCATTTTTCTTGATAAGGTAAAGGTTAATGTTTGTATCCCATCTTTAAATTTTAAATGACTGAGAAAAAGATTTTTAGTTTCTTGGTGTGGTGAACGATACTTCTTTGAAATTTCGTCATACGGCAAATCCCATAAGATTACTTTTTTAGGTCCTGAGGGAGAATCATCTCTATCTACAACCTCAACCTCTTCTCCTATTAATTTTTCGGAGAAGCCTTTAGGATTATTAATTGTAGCACTGGATAAGATCCATTGAGGTTTTATATTATACGTACCAAGCATTCTTTTTAATCTTCTGAGCAATAGAGCGAAGTTAGAACCGAAAATCCCTCGATAAATATGAATTTCATCTAAAATAATATACTTTAGATTCTGGCAGATTCTTCGCCACTTTTGTTTAAACCAAGGTAAATAAAAGTGTAGCCCATAAGGATTTGTAATTATTATATTAGCATTATTTAATATGAATCTCTTTTCATTGGCATCTACATCCCCATCATAAACACCAATCCTATTTTGATTTATTTTTGTTCCCGCTAAAAGCTGAGAGAGAACAACAAATTGATCTCTAGCTAAAGCTTTAGTAGGGAAGACATAGAGAGCTGTAGTTTTTGGTTCCTCAAGTATTGATTGTAATACAGGAAGATTATAGCAAAGAGATTTTCCAGAAGCGGTAGAAGTTACAATAACAGTGTTCGTGCCTTTGCGAATTAGATTTATAGCTTCTGCTTGGTGACGCCATAGTTTAATGTTGTTATTCTCTAACCATCGTTGAAGACGGGCGCTTAAGGATGATTTTAGACCCCCATATTGAGCTCTGTGTTCAGGAATATGTTCAATATGATATATTTGGTTATGGTAATAATCCTGAGACTTTAGATAACGTAAAAATTCTTCAAAATCAACCATAAATAGTTTCAATATTTATAATGAACAATCTCAATTAAAAATGACAAAGGGAATTGATTTATTTATTTATTTAATTTTTTAATTAAATCGAAAAAAGATTATTTTGCATTATTTAAGGTTTTAAGTTTTCTTCCATATTCATAAAGGGCTAGAAAGGATTTTGCAGCTCTTCGAACCGAAGGATAAACAATAAAATCATCTTTAAGGAGCTTTTTCCTATATCTTTGATTTGATTTGGTTGGATATTGAGGGAGAATTAGCATAAATATTTTACCTAACGATTCTGTATAATCCCGTATCCTTAGGAGGTTATTATAATAATCGCTACGATGTTCTTCTTCGAACTCATCCCCCCAGGAATCAGTTTCAATAATTACTAGATCAATATTTGTTGAAATAGCAACCTTGGCAACTTCAAAATATTTTTGACTAGATGAGATCCATGGCATATCTAAAGGATTTTTTAAGCTTCCTATTTTAATCGGATAAATTTCTCTCAATTTATTTAAAGTTTCCCCTTCAAAATATGGTACATTCAATCCTAATTCTGTTAAGATATTTGTATGAATAATACCAAAACCTCCTGACCAAAGGATTAATAGAGTGTTTTTACCAGTCGGATATTTAATATATTTTAATGACGTTCCTAATTTCTTAAATCTATCAATATATCTGTTAAAAAGATATAAATAATCGATCATATCATCCATTGAAGTCGGTACATCAACAATTGGAGTCTGTTTAACTATAGCATTCCAAATATTTTCATTTGAGCCAATTGAACCAGTATGAGTCAAAATTGCAGTTTGTGATCTTTTAGTTTTCCCCCCATTCATAAATAAGACCGGTTTTTTCATGTTTTTTAACACATCGAGGAGCTTTCTACCTTCATTAGGATGATGCTTCGAAAAACCCTCAAAATACACACCAATGATATCCGTATCGTTATCATTATTATAATATTGTAGGAATTCAGATATTTGCAAATCTATACAGTTTCCAACACTGGCTCCTTTAGAATAACTTAAATTATAACGACTTGCTCCGATCCTAATTGTTTGAGAATGCAAATCACCAGATTGAAATACAAATGCTATGTTTCCTGGTTTTGTAGGGAGGAAAGGTTCATAGGCCAGGTGTCCATCGGGTGAATAAACACCCATGCAGTTTGGACCTATTGCTCGAACATGATTATTATCGTCATTTAAGATTTCGACAAGTTCTCTTTCAATTTTTTTACCGAGACTGTCAGATTCTCCCAATCCTGCTGTAAATATATGAATTGTATTGATTTTTTTTTGCTTAATCACCAATTTTAAACTCTCAAGAATCTTATCTCTCCCAACCGCTAAAATAAGAAGATCAATTTCTTCCTCAGGGATTTCCTCGAGAGATTTAAAGCATTTTAACCCGTTTATCTCTTCTTTTTCAGGATTTATCAGATATAATTTTTCTGTATTGAAATTTTGTTCCTTAAAGCCCACAAAGAAATAATGTAATTTTTCACTCGCCTTATACACCGCTACAGTGCGAGGATTAAATAAAAAATCTAAATAGTTAGTAGTATTTGTAGCCATTTGAAATTTCCTAAGTAATTCTATAACTCTTACATTGGGTGATATAGAATTGTAAAATTAAGGATTATCTTTAGCTTTTATGTTTATTTTAAACAACAAAGTAAATCTATTATATACTTTTTAATTAATAATTCTCAAAACATATCACTTTCTTTCTACAACAAACTTTTTATCGAATAACATCAAATTTAAATAAACAAAATAACTTTAGAAGTACATATGTCTGATTCTGACTGGAGTAAAGTTGATTTTCAACAATTTATCGATGAATATAGGAATGAAATTTTAGTCGATAAGGCTCCAGTAATCCTCTATTCAAAGAAAGATAAAGAACATGAAGCTTACAACTCACTAATCGCTTTCTTTTTCATAGCTGGAGGTGCTCTTATATATATAGCTTTATCTTACTTTTTGGCTCCTATTTATTTCAACTTTCCCTCTTTCATTATTATAATCATAATCGCAACAGTTATTGATATTCTCTTAATTATTAATTATATCAAAACTAATGTATATATTAAACCATTAGAATGTTGGCTTGAAATATATAAGGGAAAGCCTGAAAATGGCTATGTCTTCTATTGTTTTACTTATTATCCAGTATTTTCTGGGAAATGTCACCCAAATGTAGCATTGAATGTAATATATAAATTGTACCAAGAGCAAGTGTTAAAAAGCAAAATTCATATCTCTCAAATTGAAGTCTACATGAAATTGAATCCGCAGGGAAAAGAGATTCAGGAAAATATTGGATATTTTTTTCAGTATGGTGAGGGAAATTCTTTTAAAGATGAAAATATAGATCGAGCGTCATGGAAATTTTTCCCCTTTCAAAAATCAGAAAATGATAATTTCTTAGCAGTGGCAAACTGGGACCATCAATTTGAATGGAGGGAGGATCTTGAATATGATTTTGATAAATTACATGAATATGCACCTTGGGTAATTCAAAGATGGAATAATTTTAATTTAAAACCATTAACGGATGATTTTAAAAATAATATTAGGTGGAATTTAAGAAACATTGATTCCATGCCAAAATTAAAACCCTGGGAGGGAGAATTTGAGGTTCAAACATATCAAAACCCAAAAGCTAATAGAGAGGAAACATTGATCAGCGAGGCAATTGAGAATGTAATAGGTTACCAAAAAGAAATAAAAAGAATTAAAGATGTCAAAGATAAACTTTTATCAATAAAATCTTATTTTAGGGATTTAAATTCTCAATCTTCTTTGTGATAATTTTAGAAAAAATCGACTACTAACTAATATAAATAGGGAGATAATTATATTATTAATAATTTCAATATAAAAACTAAATAGAGGAAAATTATTAAAATTAAGAAATTTAATATAAATTTCACGAAATTAAGAAAAGAGGTAAATTAGAAATTGGAAACAGTAAAAGATCTTTCAAGTATTGAAATTCCAACCAATAGGGTTTCATATAATAAGAAGTCTAATGTGTTATCTATACAAGTATTAGATTTTATGTTTGTAGGGATATACAAGAAATCTGCGAGGATAAGTAAAATTCTTGATGACCTTTATGCTTCTTTGGGAGAAGTTCAAATAGATCGGAGTAGTATTTATTTTGTAGATTTTGTAACAGGAAGTATTATTTCTGAATCTGAAAAATTACACCGTTTAAAAATATCAAGGAGAGAGAAAATTGAGAAAAAAGAAGAAAAAGTTTCAGAAAAACGTAAACCTATGAGAAGAGATAAAGACATATTTGAAATTGAGGAAGAACCTTGGGAAGCCGAAGAAGAGGAACTCCTCGCTGATGAACTTGCAAGAGTTTCTACAGTTTCAGAAGATACTGAATATGGAGCAATGAAGTTTGAGGAAGAAAAAGCCGTTGAATTTGATGATACAAGTAAAAAAGAAGTGGTGAGAGAAAAAGAAGCTACAAAAGCCAAAAAGAAAGCTAGATCAATGGCTCCACCTCCACCTCCTGGCGCTGCCGCTCCACCTACCCCAAAACCAGCAGCAACAGCACCTCCTGCAGATACACTTGGAGGCCCTAGCGCTGGTGCCCCCGCAAGAGCAGAACCATCCATCATTATCCCTGAGGAGCCTCAACCCATTGTTTATGAGATTAATATGGGCCTTCAATATTATTCTGTCATGATGGAACAACGGAGTTATCTATTTTACGTATATTTCTCTCATCAAGAATTGAAAATTGTTGATGAGGAAGGGAAAACCGTATATAAAACTACAGTCAAGATTGTTACTACTAAAGAAGAACCTCCCGTGTTAGATTTAAAAATTGAGGGAGAAGGATTCGAGGTCCATCCTATTTTTGGGAAAGTTGAAGTAAAAAAGGATGCGGTTAATCCTCCAGTTATGATTTTTTCAATAATGCCAATAAAATCGAAGAAAGAGAGAAAGAAAAAGAAAGAAAGTGAGAGACGATTCTTAAATGTATATATAGAATTTGAAGAGAAAATAATTAGCCATACAATCTTATCAATAATAGTGCAGCCTAAATATTTCCGCCTTGAACTAGGTCCAATTCATTTGAATATTAGTAAAAAAACTGCTGTAATAATCTCTTTTATATCAATTTTAATAGCTGGAATTTCTTTAGCTTATATGCTACTCTCTGTTGATCCCTCATCTACTTTTATGGATTATTTAAGTGGATTTGCTCCCGGTTTAGGGTCAATCGTTTTCATTGTGATTTTCTTATATACACTTCTGAAAGAAGGTATATACCCGCTTAAAGAAAAAATTAGTGCATTCCTTAATTTCGATCAAGCAGGTGTTCTGATAAAATAAGAGTTCTTTAGTTTTTTTCTTATTTTTTATTTTATCTAACTTGAGATTTTAGTTCATTCCAAAATTTCTTTTGTAATTTGCTTAATTCCTTTTTTTTTAATTTAACAAAATAGAGCGCCCTCTCTGCTATGATGGGATGATTCTTTATTTTCAATGATGTTACTAATCCTGCTGATTCTGCTTTATCAGCCATAATTTCACTCATTATACTGATATAATTAGACTCACTTACAGTTGAAATAATAGAGTCGTTATCATTTATTTCAAGTTCAATATTTAATTCTTTATAATTAGGAAACTGTATTTCGAATGTATTCCTCATTCCAGAACCTTTTTCTCTCCAAACAAAAGGGTATTTGATAAGGTCATTAAAATCAACTAAATTTCCTTGCTTTATTAAATCATGATTAGGAGAACATATGAATCTAAATTCATCTTCCCCAATTTTGATATAATCAAAATCATCCTTATTATAACTCATAAAACTACCAATCCCCGCGAAATCAACCACCCCATTCTTTAAATTTTCAAGAGATTTCTTAGAATTATTAATTAGTATTTTAAAATTTGCATTTATGTTTTTACTCCGAAAATCTGCTATGTATTTTGGTAAAATATGGGAACCAGGTATAGTAGAAGCAGAAATAATAATATCTTCTTGCATTCTATCCTCAAATTTTGCAATCTCTAATTTACAATTATCATACAAATCTATTATCTGTTCAGCGTGTTCTAAAAGAAGTTTTCCTGCCCTTGTCAATTCGAATTTTTTTGTTGATCTATTAATTAAAACCACATCACCAAAATTTTTTTCCAACTGTGTTATTTGATGTGACAATGTGCTTTGAGAAATAGGGAGTTCTTCTGCTAATTTGGAAAAACTTTTATATTTAGTTAATTTGATAAAGTTCCTCAAGTATTCAATATTCAATTCTTAGATCGCCTATAAAATATCTAATTCTGAATAATATTAGATTATTAATCTATTTTTATTTATCGATTTTTTTGATAAATCATTACGAAAAAATTAATAAATCTTTAAGGTTTTCTGTAATTACAGTTCGAATTAAAATTTAGAAAGATAATGAAGACCTTTACAATTATAATAGGTGATGGTCCGTACACTAAAGAGCGTCCCTATACAATGTTACGATTTGCTTACACTGCTCTATTGGAAGAACATAAAGTAAATATATTTTTAGTCGAGGATGGAATCTTTATTGGGAAAAAAAACCAAGATCCAACTACATATGATAATATCGGAAAGTGGATGAAGGATATCATATCTGAAGGAGCAAATGTCAAAGCTTGTGGAGTTTGTATGAAAGCAAGAGGATTAACCGAGGTTGAACTAATAGAAGGTATAGAAAAAACCACTATGAATGGCTTAGTTGAAATGTGCGAACAAGCTGATAATGTTATTTTTAGTTAAATGGAGTTGATAAATAAAATAACAAATACACAAAAGCTAGATTGTTCTGGACTTGTATGTCCAATGCCAGTGGCAAAAACCAAAAGACAACTTCTTGAAATGAATAGTGGAGATGTGCTTGAAATATTTGGTGATTACGCAGAAGCAGGACAGAATATAAAAAGGTACATAGAAAAGCATCAGGATAAATTGTTAGATTTCAAAGTCGATGGAAAAAACTATTATTTAAAGATCGAGAAAGCATAAACTTTTTTTTTATTTTGTTATTAGTAAACCTTTTATGAAAACTGGTCTTTATAAGAATATTATTTCTTGTAGACAGTGTGAATAATAATTTTGAACGATCGTGGAATTTTAGAAAAGGTACGAAATAGTATAGTTGAAGGAAAATCGGAAAAAGCAATAAATTATGTTAATAAAGCATTAGACATGAATATCGATCCGAAGCTGATATTAAATGAAGCTATAATTAGCAGTGCTGAAAAGGTCGGCTTAAAATATGAGAAAGATGAGTTCTTTCTAGCCGATATGCTCTTAGCAGCAGATACTATGATTGATTGCATGGATGTTATTAAACCGAAATTAATAGAGGGAAAACATAAATCACTTGGAAAGATAGTAATTGGTACACCTGAGGGAGACATTCACGATATAGGTAAAAGTCTTGTTGTTGCCCTATTGCAAGGGCAAGGATTTGATGTAATAGATTTAGGAGTGGATGTTCCTCCTGAAAAATTTGTCGAAGTAGCAATGAATGAGAATCCAGACATTATTGGAATAAGTGGACTACTAACCATGACAATTTCTAAAATGATAGAAACCATTACTATGCTTAAAAGAAAGGGAATTAAGGCTAAAATAATAGTAGGTGGAGGCATACTTTCTGAAGAATCTTGTAAACATATCGGTGCTGATGCTTGGGCCAAAGATGGATGGGAAGGTGTAAAATTGATAAAAGATCTAGTGGAGGCTAATTAAGTTGCCCCATGATTGGGAAGCATCTATGAGAAGATTATTGGGAACTTTTATGGGTTCCCCTAATATTGATCGTGTGCCTTTTTTTCCTCTTGCGTGTGAAGAAATGATCTGCCGTATATCGGGGAAAACTTATCGAGAACTCATATCCTCACCTAAAACTTATGGAAACGCTGCTATAAAGACTTATGAATTTTTAAAGGCTGATACTCTTGCAATACCTACTGCTTACGCAGGTCCAGCTGAAGCTTTAGCTTTCGCAGAATCTAATGATAAAGAAAGGGTAATAAAATGGTCTGATTATAAGGTATTTATGGTTGAACAGGGCGCTATCTGTAAATCTGAGGAAGATATTGAAAGACTAGAAATTCCAGATCATAGTAAGATATCACTTTGGGATACTTGCATCTCTGCTATAAATTTTATTCGAGAAAAGACGAAATTTCCACCGAGTTGTGCACTAGGTATCTGGTCTGTTGTTCAGCAATTGAGGGGAACGCAGGCTTTTAGAGATATGAGAAAGAATCCAGATTTATTGCTACAATTATGTGAAAAGGTGTATCAATCTCAGATGGATTTATACAATTTCTTTAATGAAAGAGTTGGTCCTAGTGGGACTATATTCTTTACGGGATATGCTTTTAATAAACATATGATGAGTTTTGAGGATGCAATGCGGTATGAGGGACAATTCATTAAAAGATTACAGAATGAGACTAAAGCTCGAATAGTACTTCATAACTGTGGAACCACACCTTACTTTGATGAGATGTGTAATAATCTTGATATATCGGCTGTTAATGGCTCACATCCGCTAAATATTGAATATTGGGTGAAATTTAAAGAGAATCATCCGAATGTAACGATAATTGGAGCAAACATAGATGTGAGTAGGGAATTATTAAATGGTACAGCTTTAGATGTCGAGGAAAAAGTAAAAGAAAACATTAGGCATCTAGCTTATGGGGGCAGGTATGCCGTTGGCCCAATCTGTTGTTTGCCATGGGGTGTTTCACTTAATAACATTATGACAATACCAAAGGCAATAAAGAAATGGGGTACTTACCCTCTCAAGTCTCAATTATTGTATTAAGCTTAGTTTAATATTATATAGATGAAAAGGGAATATATAATTAGGAAAGCTCAGCCTAAAGATGCTAAAGGGATCCATGAGGTTTTATCAGCAGCTTTTGAAGAATTTAGGCATTTTTATTCTCTAGAGGGTTTTGCTAACACTGTTATGTCTGAACAGGCAGCCTTAGACCGCATGAAGGATATGGAGATTTATATTGCGATAAATCAAAATGGTATAATAATAGGAACAATTGGGTGGAAAAGGCTTAGTGAAAATGAGGGACACATACGGGGAATGGCAGTGCATCCTAAGTTTCAAGGTAAAAATAGCCCTGCTGCTGCTTTATTAAAAGAAGTAGAAAAGGATGCTCTTTCTCAGGGGTGTACATTTTTAACGTTGGATACTACAGAAATATTAAAAAGAGCTCAAAATTTCTATAGAAAACAGGGATTTAACGAGACGGGTAAAACTGGTGATTTTTTTGGCTCAACTATTTATGAATTCGAGAAGAAGGTATCTCAGAAATAAGGAAATTTATATCCGTTGATCCTATAAATGGTTTTCTGTATCGAATTATTAAGAAATATTGAATGGTAATAAATTAACCTAATAATGAATCAAATTATAAGTTAAAGATTCTTAATTTAACACAATTATGGTCAAAATTACCAACTATTTTGACTTTGAAAGTAATTTGGGAAACGAAGTCAAGATTATTGGAAAAATTGCTGAGGAAATCTGGCAACATCTTACTACTTTTGTTGAGTCTCACCCGTATATGATTTATTTTGATTTAGATGATGGTCACCAGATTGTTATTTATTCTAAAGATGAGATTTCATGTAAAGAAAAATTGGAAGCAATAGGTCAATTAATTAAGGTGGAAAGCAAGGATCATATTTTGTATTCATTTTACTTCACTTTTTAGTAAAATTTTAATATGAACCAGATTTTTAAATCCAAATTTAAAATTATATTGAAATTTATATAATTTATACCAAATCTATATATTTTTTTGAAAAAAAAGAATAAACAATAATAAACTTTTCATAAAACTGAGGTTATTTTAACTAATGTCATTACAAAAAATGACTACTAAAAAAATTATTGAGAAAAAGCACAAGGGAGAAAAAATAGTCACTATTACAGCTTATGACTATTCCATCGGAAAAATCGTCGATCAATGCGGTTTTGATTTAATTCTCGTTGGGGATTCACTTTCACAGGTAATTCTTGGTCATGAAAACACTTTAGGAGTCACCATGGAGGAAATGATTCATCATACTAAAGCTGTTTCTAGAGGTGTATCAAACGCGTTATTAGTTGGTGACATGCCATTTTTATCTTATAAAATAGATATTAGGGATGCTGTGTATAATGCTGGAAGATTTATTCAAGAGGGAGGGGCTGAAGCTGTTAAAGTCGAGGGAGGCACAGAAATTTTACCTACGATAAAAGCGATAATTGATGCCGACATCGAAGTCATGGGACATATCGGCCTAACCCCTCAGAAAGTTTATAGATTTGGAGGACATATAGTTCAAGGAAGAACTCTAGATGCCGCAAAGAAATTAATAATGGATGCTATCAATTTACAAAATGCTGGAGTGTTTTCTATTGTTTTAGAAGGTATTCCATGGCAGATCGCTAAATTAGTAACGAGTACAATTGACATCCCAACTATTGGTATAGGGGCCGGACAATATTGCGATGGCCAAATTATAATTATTTACGATATGCTAGGAATTTTCACGGAATTTAAACCAAAATTTGTAAAACATTTTGGTCAGATTGGAGAGAATATTAGAAATGCTTTAAATGCTTATAAGGAGGAGATAATTAGTAGTAAATATCCTGATTTAGACCATTCCTATTCATATCCAACTGAGGATATAAGTGAAATTAATGAGTGGTATGAAAGTGCTGATTTGAAAGAAGAAGCAGAAAAGTTAAAGAATACCATAATTTAGTAATTTATTTCATTTTTTGGTTAATTAAAATAATGTTTAACACGTTCTTCTGGTAATATAAGTGTCTAAATTCTAAGATCTCAATAAGAACAATAACAATTATTAATGAACGAAAATTTCGTTTACGATATCTCCCAGTAGGGGTACATTATTAACTCTTAACTCCTGGTTAGACTTAGCTGCTTTTTTTAATTGTTTCCAAATCTCTGATTTAGCTCTGATTGAATCTGAGAATTTCTTCAGTTTTTTTATAGCTGGGTATGATTGTCCCTTACTGACATAGCAAGTTAAAAATGGTTTAACTGGATTTATGGAGATAAGATTCTCCCCGATTTTAATACGATCAATGGTTTTTGAGAAGACTTCAGAACTGAAAGTATTAAAAGCTGACATAAAAGAGCTAAAGAGGTCGCTGTGATCCCAATCTTCTATAAACTTGTGGTTGAAATAGGCATTCCCAGCTTCATCCATGATTATAAGTAATATAGGATCTTCATCAACCATTTCTGGTGGTTCCATCATCTTTTTACCCATCATATGATCTAGAGTTTTGTCTATTTCAACAATTTTTAATCTTTCCGACACAGGAGCTTTAATTCTTCGTAGATGCTCCCATTCCTCAAGCTGTTCTAATAACTTATCATGTTCACTTGATACTGTTCTAGCTAATAAGTGAAGCCCATGTTCATCAGCTATACTCTGAGCTCTAGTTAAAAATTGTCTTGCATGTCCCATATTCATTTTAATTAATGCGAACTTACCGCGTAGGAGATTAACCTCTGTTAACATTCGAATTGAGTGTTGAGATTCAGCATATTCTTGCAATCGATTGATTAGGAGATTTATATCACTCAATACTTCCTGATTATCGTATGTATGTAGCTCAAGTAAGAAAATTTCGCACAAGTGAAGGAGTGCACGTTCAGTGAATTCCCAATTAATAATTTCCTCTTCAACAATCTGTTGAAGTATTTCTTTAGCTTTTTCAAGATCGAGAGAATTTGGACTCATTTTTAACATTAATGCTTTATTTACACGACATGCCACATCATACCCCTTATCTTTTACTTGTTCATTGATTTGCTGCATACGCATTAAATACTGTTGTGCTCGTCTGATGGAATTAACATCCAAGCAAACAATAAATAGAGAATCTAAACCACCCATCAAATTCCTTTTATTGTCAAGCTCTTCCCAAATCGTAATATTTCGCTCTAGAGCTTCCATAGCTAGATCTAGATCCCCCTTTTGTCGGTATATTAATGCTGAATTGTTAATGCATTGTCCGATGAAATTTTTATTGCCTATTTCTTCAGCAAGTGCTAAACTCTGCTTAGTATACTCAAGGGCAATGTTTAACTCACCTTTTATGCCATGTAATACACCAAGATCTTTAAAGATCAACCAGTCATCCCGTTTACGGTAAGTTTTCTGGACTTTTAGACATTCCTCTAGATATTCCAACGATAGATCTAAATTACCAGCTATTAAATAATATAAACTGTTAAGTTGCAAAGCTAGCGCGAGTTCCTTTTTATTGTCATATTCCTCTGATATTTTTAGACCTTCTCCCCCATATTCTAAAGCTTTATCTATATTGCCGCTTTTATAAACATAAAGTGCACTTTTGACTAATTTCAAAAGAGCATCTCTTTTTGCAAACTCTAACTGTGGTTCTATAGTAAGATTCTTGAGTAATTCCTCACCTTTTAAAATTGATTCCAAAACTAAATCAAAATCTCTTAATTCCAATAAAGCCCAAGCTTTGGAAATATAACTATCGATCAATAAAGTTTTTAATCCTAGTTCTTGGCTCAAACTGCACGCCTGTTCAGCGAATTTGAGAGCATCAGTGTGTTCACCAAGCTCATAATAAAGGTTACTCTTGAGAAGATAACAAGATAATCGATCTTCAGGGGTAAGATCTTCTCTTTGCTCGAAATCAACTATAGAGTCACGAATTTTTAAGTATAAACCTTCGATAAAAAGCTGGTTCATATTTTCTAATTTTTCATTAACTAATCCTGGCATTGGATTAATTTCTTGATAAATTGAAGTTAAATAAAAAGAAGTATGATTACCTTAAAAGACTTTTTTTAGAATAATATTTTTTGAATTCTTTATCCATGAGAAAAATTGTCCAATAAAGTGAATTTTGAAATTAATATTTGATTTTACATATTTGTTAAATTTTAAGTTAAATTTATAATTCTTGTGATCATAATTGATCATTAATCCAAAAAAATCGATTATTTCTCAGAAATTCTAATTTGTGAGAAAAATCTAAAATATTTAGAAAAGGATGTGCTTGAAAATGAAAAAAAATAGAATTGCAATCTTCTTAGTGATTACGCTAATTATTGGAACGTTTATTTATTCTCCAGTAGAAATTAAAAAAATTAATAAAAAAGTAGAAGAAATCATAACCCCAAAAACTTCGAGTTCACCTATAACATTCAAATTTGGCACTGATGCTGGACCACATGATTTAGATCCTCATAATGCTTGGGATTATGATTCTTGGAATGTTATTGATCAGGTCGTTGAAACGTTGTTCGCCTATGATTTATCAAGTCCAGAACTTAATATCATCCCACGGCTCGCATCAGGTTACGGTACATGGTCAGTGGATGGTTTAAGATACTTTGTTCCAGTTAGAGAAGGGGTAACGTTTCATGATGGGTCACTGCTTGACAAAACTGCAGTAATATGGAATTTTGATAGATTAAACTATTTAATGAATTCCCATGCAGAACCAAGCCAACTCTCTTCTTTATATCGTTGGCCTGATGGGACACCTATAATCAATTCGACAAACATATATAACGCTACTCATATACAATTTGTTTTAAACAGAAAATTCGCTCCCTTTGAAGCCCTACTGTGTGTAAGTGGATCTGGGATTATGTCCCCTCTCTCAACTCCAGCAGAGGATTATATTGATTTATTAACTGGAGACTTGGTTGGAACAGGACCATTTGAATACAATGAATATATTGAAAATGTAGAGGTAAGGTTTCAAAAATATGATAACTATTGGGGAGGTGCTGCGGATATCGATGAATTAATATTTTCCATTATTCCAGACAGCCAAGATAGAACTCAGGCTCTACTAGACGGAGAAATAGACTTTATAAATACTCCAGACAGAACTATGCTTCAAGAACTTAGAGATAATTCTGAGATCACTTTGGGAGGTTCGCATTCAGATACAACAATAAGATATCTTGGAATGAATAATCAACTAATTCCTGTATATATGAGAAAGGCTATATCATATGCTATTGATTACTATCGGATTATTGAAGAACTCATGAATGGTGAGGCCGTAAGACTGAAATCACCTCTCCCATTGGGCATTAGATATTTCAATTGGGGATTTAACGTTCCGCAAACAAACATCACAACAGCAAGGCAAGCTCTAATAGATTCAGGAATGTATATTGATCTACCATTGGTTGATGATGACCAAGGGTGGGTAGATAGAGCAAACACTAATCCACTTGCTGTTTATAATTTTTCATATTGGTGGGGAACCGATGATCCTCGGATGCCTCTTATAAACATACTGCAAGAAAATCTTGAAAAAATTGGTGTAATTGTCCTAGAGGAGGTAATCACCTGGGAAGAGTTCTTGAGAAGAGCTACAGAAGAAAGAAATTTGTTGGAACTCTTTTACATTGGTTGGGGTGCTGACTACAATGATCCATATGATTATATTAACCATTTATTCTCTAGTGATGGTTACTGGAATTTAGCTCAGGTTAATGATGCTACCGTGCAAGGATGGATTGGCAGCGCTGAATCTGAATTGGATCCAGGTGCTAGAGAAACTCTCTACGATGATATTCAACGAAGATTGGTGGAAGAGGTTTTTCCATGGTGTTGGTTATTTGTAGCACGAAATTACGATGCCTTTAATAATAAATTTGTTGGTTTTCTACCAAATCCTCTCGATAAAGTATGGTTTCATTCCGTGCAATTATCTGTTCCTCAATTAAAGAGCAATTGGCTTGTCAATGAAGTTACTCTTGACGGAGTCATCTCACTAGGAGAATGGGATGAAACGATCGCTTATGATATAGCTCTAAATCGTACCTGGGGGTGGCCAAACAGGCAATCTGAACCAAGCTCGAAAGTCCTTACCGTCCGGTTTAAAAATGATGAAGAGTGGCTTTATATTTTATATGAGATTCCAAAAGCTCAGCTGGAAACTGCACCTGAATGGGCAGGAATAGCATTTTTCTGGGAGACTTTCGGTGATAATGGAGTAGTAGAATTGGGTGGTGGAACTAGAGACGAATATGGTTGGACTGGAACTTACTGGCATAATGATTTAGATGCTAGTGGTGGCGAAAATAATGTGGAAGGAACGGGTTCATCTGATGATTTGTACTATAGATTTGAATTCAGAAAAGAATTAAATTCAGGAGATCCTCAAGATTGGGTTCAATGGCCAGGAGAAATAATGGGTCCATATTTCTTAGTTCATTTATTTGACTCTCTACTCGTTTCCAGCTTTGAACAATGGGTTTCTGTACAACTGAGCAGACGTCATTTAATTAGTAATTGGCTTACGAATGGGGTGACTTTGGATGGAATTATATCTTCGGGAGAGTGGACAGATGCCATCCCGTATGATATACCCCTTTACAAAGCAGGAGGATGGCCAACTCCATTTTATCTACGAAGCGATAAAGTGCCCACTGTCCGCTTCAAAAATGATGGTGAATGGCTTTATGGGTTATATGAAATTGAATGGCCCGAACTGGATACTCAACCAGAGGTGGCAGGTATAGGTTCCTCCGGTTTTTACGGGAATCCACGTACTCAAAGTGATGGTGCAAGTGTAGGGATAGGTGGATGGACAAACGACAGGTATGGTTTTGATGGATATCTTTGGTATCTAGATACAGAAGTTTCAGGTCAAAACGATATGGAAGGGATGGGTGTATTTGATGGTGATTATTATCTATTCGAATTCAGAAAAAGATTAGACTCAAATGATGGATGGGATTGGGATGTGAGTCCAGGAGGTACACTCGGAGATCCATTTGGTCCCCCCTGGTTTTGGGTTACAATGACGGATTGGGACACGGGATTTACGTATATTCAATACTTGATGCTACAACTGACTTCTGGAACGATCCAAGTCTCAAATGATTTTACACTAACTTCAGATATATATTTTGGGGCGAATGCTGGTTTTGAAATTGTTGAGGATGGAATTACGCTTAATGGCAATGGATATAAAATTATAGGGAATGGAAGTGGAACTGGAGTTAGAATCATTAATCAGAATTATGTATCAGTAAAAAATCTTACAGTTCAAGGATTTTTCGATGGGATAGCAATTTATGGTGGTGAGCAAAATAAGATCTCAGCAAATTATATATCTGATAATCTTAATACTGGTATTTTACTTTCCTCAACGCAGAATGAAGTTACTAATAATATCATCACTAGAAATAACGTTGGTGCTGCTGTGAATGCTACTTCGAATTATATTTATCGTAATCTTTTGATCAATAATGGGTTCCAGATTGCAGATGTATATCCTGGTACTAATTTTTGGTATGATGCCGTTAATGAAACCGGAAATTTCTGGAGTAATTATTGGGGAGAAGATGATGGGAGTGGTGGAAGAATAGCTGGAGATTATATAGGTGATACTCAGCTACCACATGAAGAGGTTGATTACTATCCACTTATGGATCCTTCAATTCCAGAACAGTATGGACCACTTCCGTACGCTGATGCTTGGATGGTAGGACATGGTGGTTCTCCTGTAATTGTCGAGGCTGTGGATCCTTATGGACGAATAATTACTGCTGATGTTAATGAGATTGGTTTGAATGCATTCTACATAGAAAATGAAGAATGGGAGCCTGGAGAGGCTAGTATAATGATCCTCATAGCTATCGACCCCGAAGCACCTTTAACTGGAACCTATACTATCGAAATAACAGCGACTGAGGATACTACTTATTCTTTGCAAGTATTCACCAGTGCGGTGGGTGAAATCTTATTAGCACAATCTTTTGAGGATGTCTCTCTTGATGAGGGGCAATCGGACACGATTGGCACAATTGTACAAGAAGCAGAGGATCCGGTACCTGGTGAACCTCCCGTTACTGCAGAGCCTGGAGACGTTATTAGAAAGGATATTGATGCCCCCACAGTTTATATTTCGCAACCAGAGAGTTCTGAACAGATCTGGGGATCTAGCGTCTATGTTGAAGGAACAGCAATAGATGACTCAGGTGTGCGAAATGTAACAGTCAACGGCGTAGAAATAGAGCGCACCCCCACTGGTATTCCAAATGAGGTCTCTTTCAACACTACAGTAGAAGGCCTTGAGTTGGGTGAAAATACAATAACTATTAATGTCACAGATAACAATTTCAACTCCATCATAGTGAAGAGGGTCGTTTTTAGAGATGCAGAGATTACATTTACAGGACCATTAGAACCTCTCGTTCTAGGAACTTCTTGTGAGATGACAGCTGATTTCACCGATCTAGATGTTGATGAAATCCATAACGCCACATGGGACTGGGGAGATGATACAACCTCAAAAGGCACTGTGGATCAAACAAATGATATAGTTATTGGTTCCCATATATACAATGAACCAGGGGTTTATGTTGTCACTCTTACTATTGAAGATTCTGTTGGTGAGAGTGAAACAGCGATGTGGTCACAATATATTGTCATCTATGACGCTTCACGAGGTTTTGTCACAGGAGGGGGTTGGATAGATTCCCCTGAGGATGCTTATCCAGCAGATCCTGGTTTATGTGGTAAAGCAAACTTTGGGTTTGTGGCAAAGTACAAGAAAGGAACTCTAATACCCACGGGAAATACTGAGTTCATGTTCCACGCAGGAGATTTGAATTTTCACTCGGATACTTATGATTGGTTGACAATTGCAGGAGCAAAGGCGATTTTCAAGGGTATTGGAACAATTAATGGTGAAGGCTCATATAAATTCATCCTTACAGCAATTGATGGAGAATTAGTTGGTGGAGGTGCTGCCGACAGGTTCAGGATTAAGATATGGATAGAAAACGAGGAAACAGGTGAAGAAATAATTATATATGACAACGGATTGGGTGATGCTGACAATGAAGAGTTAGATGGGACTACGGAAATTGGTGGTGGGAGTATAATGATACATAAATCACCAAAATAATTATTAAAATATTTTTATTCTTTTTTTATTAAAAAACTGTATTAAGCCATTAAAATAATTCTAATATCTCGAGAAGAAAATTTCTATTTTTATTGTATTATTATTTTAATTGTCTCCTTTATAATTTTCTTTAATAAGCGTTTTTATGGATTCGATAGGAGGAGGATTATGTATTTTAGTTTTCTCGAGTAATTGGGGAGCATCTGGATTTTTAGGATCGAGCTCTAATAAATAATTACAAAAGTCTACAACAGAGCTATACCAACCGAGTTCATATGATTGTAATGCTAAATTTAATAAGGCTTTTGTGTCATATGGATTTTCTAAAACCACGGAGTTAAGATTCTTATTAAAGGTCAAATATCCTTTGATAAATTTAGATACTTTTTCTGCTGGTTGTGTTATATTCTCGTGTCCCTCACACATAATATCAATATTTAGGGTAAGTAATTTCTCAATTGATTTGGTATATTGATTTAAATTACCATCTCCAATATTTATAGCAATTCCAGGAATATCTCCTGCAAAGAGAATCTTTTTTTCCTCAATATCTAAAAGATATGCCACAGATCCTGGTGTATGTCCAGGAATGTGAATACACATAAATTCAAGTCGCCCAAATTTTAAGATTTCATTATCTTTTTTAATTTTTTTGGTTATTTTTACCGGCTCATATTTAAAATCAGCAAAAAATTGATTTGGAGATGGTTCTGTTGGCTTATTCTCTATTCTCTCAGCATCTAGCTCGTGTGCGTAGAATTGAATATTTTTATTATATTCTTTCAGTTTATAACAAACCCCAAAATGATCCAAATGACCATGGGTTATAAGGCAATGCTTTATATGTGCTAATTTGAAACCTTCCTTTTCAATTTCTTGAATTGGCTCGAAATTGATCCCAGTATCAATCAAAATTAACCCATCATCACTTTTTGTGTCTATGAGGTAAACACAACAATCAACAATACTAGGATCATAAGGTTTCACCACATAAACGTCTTTAACAACTGTCTTCATTATGAAAATAAGATCTATCCTTTAATATAACCTTAAAAATAAATTATATATTGATTGGAAATATAGAAATGTTTATAATTTAAAACCTTAATTTAATTTTTTTTAATGAATTAATATAAAAATGAGGTGATTGTTATATGCCAGTTATTCATGTAAATATGTGGAAAGGAGTCAGTGAAGAAATAGTTAAACAAATAATATCAGGAATAACTAAAGTTTTTGTTGATATAGGTATTCCAGCCATAGCAGTAGAGGTTCTTGTTCATGAAGTCCCAAAAACTCATTGGGGCATAGAGGGTAAACCTGCTACAGAATCTCGCCCAGATGTAATACCACCTTAATGAAAATACTATATTAAATGAATTAATATTTGACTTAATAATTGTTTCTTAGAATTTTTTAGTAAATATTGGACATATAGAAACGTTTATAATTTAAAATCATAATCCCATTCAAACCTTATATATATCATCTATTTTGAAAAATTTATTCAATTTCTCAAGAAACAGGTTTATATTTACTAATTTTTGGTATAAAGTAATTAGTATTAATATTAAATTTGAGGTGAAATGTATATGGTAAAAGTTGAATGTTCAAAATGTGGTATGGCTTTTGAAGGAAAAACAGAAAAAAAAGCTAAGAAAAATTTACAAAAGCATGCGAAAAAATATCATTCTAAATAAAATTCCTTTTTCTTTGTTATAATTTTTTATTACTTCTAGAAATGTTTAGAAAGGGAATAAGATACTAATTGTAGACTCATTTATTGTTTAAAATCTTTATTTTAGGATGCTTCTTTTTTACCATGTTTTCATATAAATATGAAATTAATAAAAAAATTAGTAGTAGAGTAGTTATTCTAATAAATAATAATAGAAGAAGTATAATTTCTGAAGGATTTAAAATAAAAAGGAGATAAATAAATCTAGGTAGAAAAATAAAACCAAGGATTATAATAAGAGTTGTAACAAGTTCTTTAGTTTTTGAATATAATCCACCACAACTCTTGCTTAATACATAATCCAGAAAATCATTATTTACTTGACAATTATTAAACCTTATATTTTTAATCCTAAATTTAGTGGAGACATTAAAGATTATACTATTTTTAAAAGAAATATCTTTTGCTTTTGAAAAATTTAAATCAGTTATGGAACTTTCATCGAATTTAAATTTTTTACATTTATATAAAACTAATTTTTTAAATGTACAATTTTTTAACAGAATGTTTTGACAGCCTTCAAACTGAGCAAAATCAAAGTTACAATTAAAAAAAGAAAGATGTGAAAATGTTTTATTGAGTAAAATTGCCTGACCAAGAATATTAGCATTTTTAACAACAAAAGGATCAAATTTTGTTCCTTTTCCCTTCCAAATTTGTTCATGCGCTAAAGATTGTAATCTTTCTTCTGAATATGATAATAAATATTCAAATCTTTCTTCAGTCAGTTTCTCCACATAAATCACTTTAGAAAAATAAAGATTCTTCTTGTTTTATTATCACTTATAAAAATTTAAGTCTATTCATATGAAAATTATGATATTCTTATATTTGGAATATATAGGACATTTCAAAACATATAAGAAAGAAAAAAAAGATAAAAAATCATCGCTTCAAATTAGCATTAACCCAATCTGTATAACCTTTTGCATCTAATTCTTTCGGTACAGCTTCAAAGAATTGAGCAGTTATTTCTTTTACGTGTTTTGCTGCGATTGGATGAAACATCATTGCTAAATCTAGGCCCACGAGGCTCAAGCAAAGAGCATTGATAATCTCCCACATAGGTCCCCTATATTCGCGTGTTCCCCACTGAGGCGCTTGTTTTTCTGACATCCATGCTTCTCTAGCACCCCATGCATTTGTTGTTCCTCCACTGATGGGGTATGCTAGGTCGGTTTCTCCTAAAAGTCCAGCGATACGCATCCTTTGATAAATACTGAAAGAATATTCCATCCCGTAGCCGAGTGTAGCACATGTAGGATCCATCACTATTCTGTTAGGTGCTAATCCTAATTCGAGAGCATCCTTATTCATTTTGATTTGGTTGTTTAGATCTAAACTTGTCCATAATAGACAGTTGTGATCATGTTTAACTGCGAGAGGAATAACTTCTTCCCAAGTGGCCTTATCTGCTGCTGATAACATGAGCACTTCGCTTTCTGTAGCTGCTGCTGTAACTTCAAACAACTCTACATCTTTTTTCTTATTTCCTGAGCACCCTATAATGACAGGAACATCAACAGTTTGAAGGATATCCTCAAGAAATTTCCTGGACTGCGAAACTGGAGCGTCTCCCATTGCTGGGTCTATTGAAAGCGAATGAAAAGTAATACATTCGGCCCCAAACTTATTAACTGCGAATTTAGCCCATTCTGCTGGATCTGCTAATACATCACCATATTCTTGCTTGATCGGTTTAGGAAGCATCATCTTTGCGCCCATATCAAACACGTCGTAGGTAACTAATGGGGGGTTAGGATTCCGTTTATCTAATCCGAGGAAATTATAAAAAGGAGGAACAACTTCTCCGCCGATTACAGCTTTTTTCCCATTAGAACGAACGAATTCTATTTCCTGTATTTTACCAGGGAAGTTTAAATCGAGTGAAAATTTGGCAGGAGTCCATTCAGCTTTTCCAGGAACTCCCGGTAGGACTGCTTGAGCAGCAGAAGCCACAAGACCCGGTAGCATTTGGAATTCGAGGTATTCAGCAAACAAATCCACATCGGTAAGCTCAA
>JBHLKM010000011.1:15114-168854 GCA_048886685.1 Candidatus Hodarchaeota archaeon | reverse complement strand
TGTCTACACTTCCATTTATTATCGCATTAAAGTCTACTGAAGTGATAATATAATCTGACATATCTACTGGTAAACTTACATTGGTTCTCCAATGCATTACAGGAGTGTTTTTAGGTTGGCCACCACTCTCTCCTTCCCACCAACGATGACTGCACCAACAACCGTCACTATCAATTCCATAAGATGGAACAGAGGAGCGTTGAGGAACTACAACAAGCTCAGATTTATTAAAGTCTTCCCAGTTTGAAAAAGTTGCACTATTAAGAAGAACCTGTTCCTCATGTGCATCCCCAATTATTTTAAAATTTGCTTGACCTGAACCTGAAGTTGCTTCTACATCTGAATTATCTCCTAATTCTCCATAGGAAGGATACCAAGTTGGCTCTATTGGCTCAATTTCGAAATCATGATTTTCAAGCCAATTTGCCGTAAGGGTTTCTTGAGCAGCTAATTGAGGATTTTTAAAATTCTTAAACTCAGTTCCATCAAACCTTTTATTTAGAAATGAATTATCATTTTGATTTGTAAGAAATATGAAGAATGATGTAAGCACGAATATAAAAATAATAATAGAAACTGAAATGCCTTTTTTTCTAAAATTTGTCAGACTCATAATTGGGTATCCATTAGTCTTTTAATTAAAAAATTTTGTTTAAGGTAATATATCAAACTATTTAATAAATAATTTCCCACTTTGACCTAATTAAATGTGTAATATATTCTTGTATGTAATTCATAATGATATCATGATATATAAATTAAATTAAGGGATTTACATTTTTTTTAGTTTTTTTGTCACTTTCAGTTTTTATATAAAGTATATCCTTAGTAAGTTATATCATTAAGCTAAATGCAAATTCTAGATATCTATCTTATATTAATTTGAATAAAGTTTAATTAAACTATAATAATAAATAATACTTAAGAAATAATATTATAAGAATAAATTTTAAAACTTATTTATCAAGTTTTTAAAGTGATTTAATTGATCCAAGGTATTTTGACATTTCAATTTAAAATTAATCAGAAAGATTCAGGAGAAATAGAACCTGGATTTGAACCAATTCAATTAATATTTCGAGAAGAGGAGTTTGATGAGGATAACTTTTCAGAATTACTCGCAGATAATGATCTTTTTGCGATATTCTACCAACATACAACTGGTCTTTTTGGAGTAAAATACAGTTATAGCAATTTTTATACTGGAAGATTAAAAGAAACCCCTTATCAAGTGATTTCCTACTTTAAACAAGTAGCTGATGGAACTCAATATTTAACGATGTCAATATTTGAATTAGATGATGAGATTGAAATTTTTGAAGATTTAATTAAAGAGATGGGTAATCGCTTAGACACTATATTTGATAAATTAACAAGAGCGAAAAGTTCGAAACAGCTTTCTTTAATAGAGAATATTACTATTAGGTTGAAAAATGAAATAAAATTCACTATTTTTCAAGTAGATAGATTATCTAATTTAGATAAACTTCAGAAAGTTGCTTTAATTTACAACAGCCCCGAACGGTTGAAAATCTTAGAACTCTTACGAGAACACCCAATCTCAAAGAAAGAATTAAAGAATATATTAGAGAAAATGTCTGCTACCATTAATGTGGATATTCTTCTTCAACCATTTCTAGAATTGAACATTATTAGACGAGATTGGATTAAGGGGGAAAAGGATAAAAAAACGGGTGTAATTAAACACCAAGGTGAGTATCTATTTCTCGTGAAGGATATTCTTATTGCTCGAATCCCAAATGAAAATTTGTTGAATCATTTCAAAGAAACTAAAAATGAATTACTTCCATTGTATCGACAAAAAGTAGTAGATTATTTTTCAAACTATGATCCTTATACACAATCTACAGAAGAAACAAAGAAATTAGCTTCTATTCTTTTAAGTCCAGATGCTTATGATTTTTTTGTTTTGATGCGGCATAATCATTATCCTATGGATAAAATCCCAAAAATATTTTCAGAGTTTGCAATTACAGAAATATTATTAGAAGATTTGAAAAATTTAAATATTATTACTGAGATTACAGATGAAAACGATCGAAATTGGATTTGTTTGCTAACTGAGATAAAGCCCCTAATAATCTTCCCAGAATATTTACTCCCCAAAATAAGAGCAGCCTATAAGGGTGAGGATGGTGATGGTGAAATTACTTATGAAATTGCTAAGAAAGCTCTTAAGTTATTGGAAATAACATATCCCGAAAAAGTGAAATTTTAATTATAATAATAGTGAGATGATATAAAAAAATGTATTTATTCAAAGACAAGGATATAATCGAGGTACCAATTACATGTAAATTTTGCTTAAAAGAAATTAAGTTTCCTGTATCATCAGAAGAATATCGAGATGTTAAAAAATTTCCTATAAAAAGAGAAAGTATCCATGGAGATCCTGAACATAAACTAACTGTTTTTATCAATATGAGCTTAGAGATCGAAAATTTTGAGATACAAGATTTAAAAGAAACAGAAGAAGAGGTAGTATATTCAGAGGAATTAATAAAACAAGTTCTGGGAGATATAGAATTATCAGATGAGGAGATTGAATTATATTTTCGAATTACTGGACGAGAAACTGTATCCTTGGGTGAAATTTCAATTTTAATAGGGAAATCTAAGGAAGAATGCAAAAGCATTGTCGATAAATTTATCGAAAAAGGACTATTTAAAGAAATTATTGGTGCTACACCTCATTATGCTGCATTACCTCCATATGCGGCATTAGTAGCGCAATTAAAAAACTTCTACACATATATTTCTGATATTAAATCAAAAATCCCGTCTCAATTAGAGAAATCTTTTGCGCAACTCGAATCACAGGCAAAAGGTATGGAGACACTGAAAGACTCCAGTGAAGCGATGATTGAATTGAAAGAAAAGATGCTTACCCAAATCCAAGCGCAAAAAAAGGAATTTGATGAAACTATATCTGCCATAGACCAAATCAAAAATATTACAAAAGACATTTCAGGTTTAGGAGAAGTTACAAGAAGTATTTCAGATGATCAAATCGGAAGCTTAACTTCGCAGTTTGACACTCTTAATCAAAAAACTTCACAAATAATAAAAACTCAGGTCGATCAATTAAGATCTCAATTTGGGGATGTTAAGAAAATTGTTACTGATAATTTACAAAAATTGCGATTAGGAGTAATCCAACAAGCTGTAGGTGATATAATTGAAAAAGTAATATCAACACGGTTAAAAGATATAACTGATAATCTTAATGTACAACTAAGTGTCAGTCAAACTGTTTTTGCAGATGAGGTAAAAAAACTAACTCAAGGTGTCGATTCTGAGTTTGTTACTAAATTAAGGAGTTCTATTGAAGACGCCGTAAAAAATATTGAAGGAATTAGCCTTAAAACAGAAGAAGATAAAGAAAAAGCATTTTCAGAAATTATTACTGATTTTAATAAAGCAGCAGAGTTAGCAGAAGAAAGAATTGATGGACTTTCAGGGGATATTTTCCAATCGTTTGGAAACATTCGAGAAATCTTTTCCAAGGGAATAGTTGATACTTTAAACAATACTCTAAATGATATTTTAAATAGATTAGAGCTAAGTGAAAAAACAACGAAAGAATTCTGGGAACAATCAAAAAAAGCGAAAGGCGCAATTACTATGAAAGATATTTGGTTCATTCGTTCTCCAGAAGCAGCTAAAGCTCATATCAATGATGAAATCTCAAAAGCGAAAATGAGGGTCTTAATTGTTGCTCCAGATCTTTTAGATATTAATATTGATGCTATCAAAGCACGACCTTCAAGAATAAATTTCAGAATTGCTACTCATATCGATCCAAATATCCGAGCACATGAAGCATTAATGCAGGAATTAGATCAAATGGATAATGTTGTTTATAGAAATAGAATTCTACAGAACCTCTGGGGGATTAATAGAGATTATGAAGAGGTAATCTTATGTGTTCTTTCAAAAACTGAGTTTAGAGGTGAAGAAATTACAGAAATCGCAGGAATCGGCAGTATTATTGAGGAACATATTAAAATCTTTGTTCCAATACTTGAGGATGCATGGGTTGGGGCACGTAAAGAGATAATACGTGATATTAAATCGTCTCTTTCACGAGAGCCAGAGCAAATAACAACCCCAACCACCAGACCAGAAAAACCTCTTACAATTCCACCAGAACCTAAACCAGAGATTAGGGAACCTGAAAAAAAAATCACAGATGTGAGAGCACCATCTTTCTTAACAACTCTATTTGACAGTATAATGAATACAGTAGAGAGTAAAAAGGGGATTGAAATTTCCACGTCTTTAGAGAAATTTCAAAGTGAATTCGTTAAACGTAAAGGCTATAGCAATATATTAAAGAATATCCATACTGAATGCAATGAATTGAAAACTAAGACGAGACTGCTTAACCAACCAGAAAAAGAAGATTTAAAGTTAAAAATGAAACTATGGAAAGAACAACTCGATCTTTAATTTATTTTTTTAATTAACACTTTTCTCTTTTCTTCTAATAAATGAAATAATTATTATTAAATTCTTTACTACTTGTTTTATGTTAAAAGATTTTATTACACTGAATTCTGGAAAGATTAACAAATATCTCCATCATATCGATGCGAAAGCATATGGAAAAAGACGAAGGTTATCTGTTTTTCTTGCAGAATTTAATGATGGTTCTGTTCTATTCGATTGTGGATCATCCTTAGATATAGAGAGAATTTTAAGATATTTCAAGAAAAGTAGTATTCCTTTATCATCTTTTAAATATATCGTTCCATCTCATCATCACTTTGATCACATAGGGGGTGTATGGAAGCTATATGAAGAATTAAAAAGACATAACCCCGAGGTAAAAATTCTTACAAATAGGATTATGAAAGAATTGTTAAATGATTTTGAGCTCCATTTAAAACGAGGAGCGAGAACTTATGGAGATTTAACGGGTATTATGAAACCCATTGAGGAATCAGCTTTTCAGATAATAAAACCTACCATTAAATTTGATTCAAATACAGATAATTTTGAAGTTGTTTCGACATTTCATATTGACGCTTCGGAAGTCAATTTAATTATATTTAAAACGCCTGGTCATACCCCAGATCATCAATGCCCTGCATTCGTTAAAGATGGGCAACTTGATTTTATTCATTTTGGTGAAGCAGTAGGAACAATATATCATTCTTCAAAACTTATAACCCTCCCAACATCCATGCCAATCTATTATAATCATGAAAAATACATGGAAACACTAAACAATATTAAGAACTTGGTTCCTTTAAATGCAGGATTTGGGCATTTTGGTGTTGTTAAGGGCAAAGAAAATGTTCGAGAGCTAATACTAGATAATGAGTCTTTTATGAAGAAATTTCGAAAAGATATAATAAAATATTACAAAGAAAAGCCTGAAACAAAATATATATTGAAAAAAATAAGACCATTACTGACAACTAGGACAGATTTATCTATGGATGAAAATCCTATATTTAATGATATTTTTTTAGCAGTTGTTTACGGGGAAATGATTACTCTGGGTTATCGAGAAATTCCGGTAAATGAATTAACATATTATAATAAATATTATTCATTATGAATTGTTTTTGATATTATTCCTTAAAATCATTTTTTCCTAAAAGTTCTAATTTATTATTAACATAAAAACTCATAATGGAAGGAATTATTGAAAATACAGATATTTGCATTGTTGGTGCAAGTATTGCTGGAAATTATTTATGTTATTCATTATCGAACACGAATTTAAGAATAACTGTTATTGAAGAACATAAAGAAATAGGTCTCCCACTTCAATGTGCTGGTATAGTATCTCAGAAATTAAGTAATTTAATTGAATTACCTAAAGAGATTGTATTAAATCGTGTGAGAGTAGCTAAAATAGTTGCTCCCAAGGAGCAATTTATCAAGTTATCTGGAAATGAAGAACCTTTTATTATTGATAGAACCGCTTTAGATCTTTTTTTCTATGAAAAAATACGTAATAATACTAATATTCAATTTTTCCTAGGAGAAAAATTCAAATCCTTCAAATACATTAAAAATGGGAGCCAAAAACATTTATTGATCGAAACTTCCCATCGAACTCTTAAAACAAAAATGTTAATAGGATGTGATGGTCCACTTTCCTCAGTAGCCGATTGTTTAGGAATAAAGAATAAAAATCTATATGCAATACAAATCCGTATCTCTGCTAATTTTGATGAAAATGAAGCAGCAATGTATTTTGATCCTAGATGGAGAGAGTTATTTGGCTGGATTGTTCCAGAGGGAAATGGTATTTTCCGAATTGGTATAGCGTGTTCTCAAAATATAGTAAAAAATTTTCGAATTTTCCTTAAACGGCTTAAACTTGATTTTAAACAGAAAATTGATCAGCAAGGAGGTCTGATACCCTATGGTATGATGAATAAACTTGCGTTTAATAACATATTGTTATTAGGGGACTCTGCATGTCAAGTTAAAGCAACTACAGGTGGAGGTATAATTAATCTTTTAACAGCAACGAAATATGCTGCAAATTGTATTAAAAATTGTTTTAAAAATGATAATTTCTCAAGAAAAATAATAAAAAGATATTATGAAAATCCTTGTTTTTCTACTATCGGAAAACAATTAAAAATTCATTATCTAATACGAGTAGTGATTGAAAGACTAAGGAATAAAGACTTCGCAAGATTATTTAAAATCATAAAAACTAGCAAAATTGAGAATTTGATCAATATTTATGGGGATATGGATTTCCCGAAAACTTTAATTTTTAAATTATTAAAAAATCCGATTGTAATCTCATTTTTAATGAAATTTATTTTAAAGAATCCTGACATCTTTGTTAATTTCATAAAAATATTAACAAAATAAAACTCATTATATTTTTCTCGATTGTATTATTAGTTTGATCTAACGTAAGATTATAAAGTTCGAAAGGTGATTTTTTTTTGGAATGTAGAGAGAGAGTTCTTGCTGCTCTTAATCTAGAAGAACCAGATCGAGTACCATGTCATACAATTTTAATTGATGCAAATAATAGCGATGAAATTCTTGGAAAACCTGAAATTGATGATTTTGAAGCGCTAAATCAAGTAAAAAAAAATAATCCTGATGGATGGATCGACGAATTAAGTAACTTAATTGAAGGAATTGAAACAATTGTATTTTCACGGTGTGTTGAAGCTGCTGCAAATATTGGTTTGGATGCCATGCAGGTCGGAATTATCCCATTTTATGCATTAGGAGAACAAGAAGATGGCACACTGCTTTTAGGTGATATATATGGCAGGGTATGGTCAGTTTTGAATAATGAGGGAAATTTTAATCCATATTATATCTACGGTACTACTACCTCAAAAGAGAAATGGAAAGAAGTACGTGAAAACTTAGAAGGTCCTGCTATTGATAAATATAAAAAAATAGCTAAAAAATTCTTTCGTAGGATAAATAAAAAGTATAAAGATAAAATATTTGTAATTGTTACGAATGATTATTTGGGTACCTTTGAAGCAGCAAGCCAAGGATTAGGATGGCCGTTTTATGCACGGATGGTAAGAAAAGATCCGAGATTTATTAAAGAAGTACATACTGTTATTGCTCAATTTACCGCAGAATTATATAAAAGCTATATGGAAGCAGGAGCAGAGGTTTTTGTGGAATCGGGAGACCTTGCTTATAAAACAGGTCCTATGATGAGTCCTAAAAAGTTTACCGAATTAGTCCTTCCAGGATATAAGATAATAACGGATACAGTTCATGAACGAGGAGGAAAGGTAGTTCTTCACTCTGATGGACAAATTACTCCACTACTGGATTTTGTTGTAAATTGTGGATTTGATGGGCTTCAATCTCTCGAACCTACAGCTGGTGTAGATTTAGCCTTAGTAAAGAAAAAAGTAGGAGATAAGCTCTGTCTTATGGGAAATATCGATATCGCCCATGTCTTGACTTATGGGACGAAAAAAGAAGTATTTGATGCTGTCAAATATGCGATAAAAGTAGGCGGCCCTGGTGGAGGATTTATTGTTAGTGCTGCAAATATGCATCCCGCTGTCAAGGTCAAGAATTTAAGATGGATGGTTGAGGCAACTCACAAATTTGGGAATTATCCCTTAAATCTTTGAAGAGATTATTCTTTTTTCTAAAGAGGAATCATAGAAAAAAATGCTATTTGCTCAAAAATAAGATACCAAATTAACATAAATACGAAAATAATTACAGTTGATACTAACCCAAATCCCTTGACCCCTCTTGGAATACCTAAATCTTCACTTTTTCTTTGAATAAATGCACGAATCATAGCCACAATGTAAATTAGAACAATGATAATAGCAACGATCCACAAAAATAACATGAATAATGACAGAGTATAAACTGGAAAATCATTTAACCATACCCAAAATCTAACTATCAAATATGTAGGAATTGAGCTATAGATGGCTGCTGTGAGAAAAAATAAGATTCCCCATAATATTCCTTTTAAAGAATTTGATGTCATCTATTTATTATATTAATAATTATTTAAAAGATTTGTTAGAGGGCTTATTAAGAATCTCGGAATCTGAGTTAAAAATTACAGAATGTTTTTAATCATCCATCGAAGAGATTTCATGACTCTATTATCTTCTTCTAAAATTCTTATAGGAAAATATCTAATTCTCCTACGTTTTTCTTTTAATTTCTCAATTTCAAAGATACTATGAATAGTTTCTTGTTTATCGTCTTCATCTAAATTAAATTTATTACCTATTATTAAAACTGGAATTGGATCAATCCCCTTTTCTAAATATTTGTTCTCGATTACTTGGAACATGTTTTTTGTATCTAATATGGAGTTTTGATCAGACAACTTAAAGATAAGAATTAAACCTTGAGCATGAGATATACATTCATCAAAAGAATTAAATCCTTTACACCCAAATTCACACTTATTTTCATCATATTCTAAAATCTCAAGATTTTCTATGACTACTTCTAAAATTCTTACAGTTAAGTCATTCTTTTTTATATTTAGGAATTGAATTAATTCAATATTTTTCAGCAGGGTTTTTTTCCCAGCTTTAGGGGCTCCTACAATAAAAACTTTCTTTATTATTCTCTTGGTTTTTATAGGTGTTTCTATACGATATTCTGGTGTAAGTTTTCGGAAATACTTATTAAATATCTTTAAAAAGTCATTTTTGAGTTTTTCATCAGCATACTTTAGAACAAATCCTTTTGAAATAACATCTTTTTTTAAATGTAATAATCCTGTAAGTTCTCCCATGTTTTTTATTTCTTCAGCAAACTCTTCCAAAATTGGACCTTTAGAGTCTAAATATTTAAAGACATCGACAATTTCATCCTTGAATATTGCTGTTTTAATCATAAAAGAAATCATCATTAAATCTTTGCCACCACGAGCGAATTTAGAGTCAATATAAAATAAATGATTTACCGTCTGATATTTTCGATAGGCAAAAATAAAAGTTCCCTCTTCATCATTAAATTCAAGAATCCTATCTAAATCCGGGGCACCTGCTACATCTTCTAATCGCTCACTTGAGTAGAAAACATTCGGACCTATAACTTGGTCAAAATAGGATACAGAAAGAATTTGATCTTGAGACATTTTGTTTTTTTAAATTTCTTTATTCTAAAAAATTACTGAATTTTTATTGAAAAAGTAAGTTAACTTTTGATTTAAAATTTATAATTATAATAAAAGAATTATAAATTCTTAAAAAGTTATTAAATAAAAAAAGGGGTAGTAAATTCAGTGGAAAAAGCCAATAATAAAACTTATTCCACTCTGATAAGGTGAAATGGTACAAATTAACAAAGTAAAAAATAATGTGTTTATAAGAGCTCCAGATATTATATTTCCAGTTTTATCGTATGCAATCGTGGATATAATAGCAATCAGTAAAAAGAGTGGTATCGCAAGTGGAAGGAAAGAGCCAAAATAGAAGAAGCTACCCATGATAAGTGCGAATATTAGAAGATATGTAAATATATATAGAAATAGAAGTCCAAAAACCACAAGTGATGCTTTTATTTGTGCTCTTAAACCTGTTTTGAATTTATTCTGAAGAATTCCATGAAATAGTAAACCGTATATCATAAAGATGGCGAAAAGGATGGCGAAATACAATGGTATCCATGGGATTTTTGTAATTGAAGGAATCATTCCTATATAATTTAAGCCAGATGATAAATAAATGATCACAGTTAAAAGCGTAGCTAATATTCCCCCTAACAAGAACTGTCTAATAAGGTCGTTTCTTGAACTTTTAAATGGTTTCTTTATTAAATCACTTAATTTAATATGTCTCCTTTTCCCAATTCTCCACACTAACACTAAAATTCCAAAAGCTTGACCGAATAATAAGGCTGAAATAAATCCAGCGGTTGCTAAAAATGCAACTAATATAATTGGTACAAATATTAATATCCCGAGTATCCCAAATAGTAAAGAGTAAGCGATTGTTTTGCCTTCGAGACTTATAATAGATTCATCTTCAATTTCGAATATGAGTCTACTTTCTTCCCTTGTCTTTAAAATCAACTGTGAAAGAGGATCGACAATTAATAAAAAAAACCCAAAACCTCCAAGGAGTTGCAGAAATAAAATTAAAAGTCTTGTATGAGTATAAAGGTTTTCATCTATAGGCCTGACGTTAGGAAAAGAATTCAATGCAAAATTTCTTGCTTCCCTGATAAAATCAGGATCCCAATCTCCTAATACATGATTACTATTGTCATCAAGATAAATCATTGAAGCATTTCCATCTTGAAAACTGCCATATAATCGATTTACATTAATTTCTGAAGGTGGTCCATTTACATAATATGATAAATTCTCTTTTAGTTCGTTCGTATTAATTACTTCATCGAACCTCCCTACAATCATAAGAATATTTAGTGGATAAGTTGAATTGCCTCTTCGCTTGTTTTGAGGTAATCGAGTACCTGCTCCAATAAAACATTTAAAATCAGTAGAATCGCTAACAACTTCAATTCCTGGAAATCCTCCCATTGAAAAGCCAAAATAACCAAGTGAACTTGTATCAATATCTGACCTACCATTTAGATATGAGACTATGGCATTTATATCATTATTTAATAAGTTTCTATTAAGTTCTCCTGTACTTTGTCCATGTCCTCGAAAATCAAAGGGAACCGCAACAAATCCCGCAGCAGCAAGTTCAATGGCATAACCTTTAAGCATTTCTTTATTTGACATAATACCATGCCCCAATATTATTGCAGTCTTATTTGCTCCTGTCCTTTTTGGTTCAAATACATTAAATGATATTATTTCTCCATCTATAGTTTTCACAGTTTTGTTATACGTAGCTTTAACGTCAAAAGGTATTATGAATATGAGGACGGTTCCTAATATGAAAAGCCCGAAAAATAGAGTTATTAAAATAATTTTTTTCCGATTTACATCAATGATATTCATCTTTATCAAATTTGAGATGATTTAGTGATATACTAATTATTATATAATTGGATTTTGTGATTTATCAATATTATACTTTTTAATATCAAGGAAGGGGTGAGAAGATTTATAGACATTGATTTCCATATACTTTAAAAATAAAAAAGATATTAACTAGGAAAAAATAGAGGTTAAACTAATGGGAGATTTTAAAAAGATGGAACAGGCGTATAAAGCATCCTCTAAAATATTGAAGACACGTATGGCTAAAGAGCGACCAATGGATCTTGAAATCTTACAGAAAGTAAAGGAATCCGCAATCATCATTGTTTCTGGCTCCTATGATAAAGTGGAAATGGTGTTAGATATGATAAAAGTGCCATATGTTTTGATTCAACCAGAAGAAGTCATTCAAATTGAATTAAAACCAGACCAAATACTAATTATTAATTGCCCTGGAGACATTTATGACGATGCATTACCTAAAGTTAAGGATTTCGTTAAACGAGGTGGTTTTCTTTTTACTACAGATTGGGCTCTTCTTAATATATTAGAAAAAATATTTCCAGAACTTGTAAAATACAATCAAAGACCTACAGGTGATGATTGCGTTGCAGTTCAGGTTGTAGATAAATCTAACAAATTTCTAGAGGGATTATTTAAAGCTGACGAAGAACCTATCTGGTGGTTAGAGTCTTCATCTTATCCTATTGAAATCTTAGATAAGGAAAAGGTGAAAGTATTGGTAACTAGTAAAGAGATGGAACAAAAATATGGAGAAGCACCGATTGTTATTACTTTTGAGTATGGGGATGGAGGGACTGTACTTCACATAACAAGTCATTATTACCTCCAACGGGCTGAATTGAGGACTAAACGTCATAAAATGAGTGCTAAAGAGTATATTCAAAACGAAATGGCATTTACAGATGAAGAGGCTGAAAAAATGGAAAAAGAACTTGATGGTTTAACTCTCGGAGAAGCTGAATCCGCTTATTCTACAACACAGTTTATTAGCAATGTAATTGTTGAACAGCAAAAAAAAATTAAGAAGAGAAAAGAAAAAAATAAAGAAAAGTAAAAATACCTTATGTCTTTTTTTATTTTTTTTGAACCAACTGATTTGAGAAGTGAATTTATTGGTTTTGCTTTTCAATAATATTATAAAGTTGTCGTCGATTAGTTTATAAAGTAAAATGACACAAAAGTACAAATTGAAGATAGACTACTCATTTATTAATAAAAAATCAAAAATTATTTCAATTCACCAATATTTTGAAGTTTAATTACCATAATTTGATGAACAATGGAAGATACACTCCCCCTACCACCAAGAGAATTGAATGGAAAGAGACTATTTGGATATTCTATGGGCGACTTAGGAATGCCCCTAGTGAATATTTTCGTAGGAATATACTTATTTCAATTTTATGTTTATACAATCAACCTTGACGCGATCCTTGTTTCAATTGGTATATTTGCTCAATTATTTTTAGATGCGTTTTTTGCTATAATTTTCGGAGTAATTGTTGACAATAAAAAACCAGGGAAGTTAGGAAAAAGGCGTCCTTTCTTACTTATTGGTCTACCTATTTGGTCTGCATCAACAATCTTGATTTGGCTTCCACCTAAAGCGCCAGAGGGAAATCCGTTATTCTTTCCTACAGCAATATTTTTCTGGATTATTATCATAATCAGATCTTTATCAAGGTCACTATTATTCAATGTTTATATATCAATGTTGCCTGAACAATCCCAAACTCTCAAAAATAGGGAAAGGGTAGCTTCTGTAAGATCGGCATTCTCTATAATAGCTTCAGTTGTGGCGTTGTTGATGCCTTCAATGGTTTCAAGTCTTCTTCCAGATACTGATAATGTGAAATGGTGGACAGACTCTGGAAGAATAGTCACTACTTTCATCCCATTAATAGGAACTGGATTCTCTATTTTTGGTTTAATTTCAGTGTTATCAATATTCTTTTCTGTAGATGAGAATTTTCATAATTCATATGGTGAACATCAACATGAAAAAGTCACTATTTCAGGTAGGTTCCGTCAAATGACAATACCATTAAAGGATATTAGTTTTCTATATTTAGTAATTGCTGGATTTTTTGCTGGTCTCGCGGGAAGAACTTTAGGAACTTTAATTTTTCCTTTCCAATATTTTGTCATGGAATTTGAAAAATTACAATTCTTGATCTACCCAGCAATTTCAATAATTGGAAAATTTGGGTGGTATTTCTTATGGATCGCATTGAGAAAACGGACTAATGTACTGAAATCGTATTCCACTATTATGATATTCTCGATAATTGGTTCATTTTTTGGCTCATTTTTCTTAATACCGTTCCTTCCGTTTGGTGTAGAATTAACCTTATATATTATTACATGGAGTACTGTACTGGGATCAATGTATTCAGCTCCCTTATTTTCAATTCCATTGACAGCAGCATTAGTTCATGAAGCTGCAGAAAACTCAGAGGAATCTAATATTGATTTAGCAATGCCAAAAATTTCTGGCTCATATTACGGATTAGCATCATTCGTAAGATCATTAGGAGCTGCTATTATTTCGCTTATTATAGGATTTATACTCTCAGGAGAAAATCAGAGCAATCCAATAATTATGGTTCTACTCTGGGTTGTTATGGGTTTTTTCTATTTAGTGGCTTTGGTAGCTATAAAGAAAATTAAAGTAAAAGATTTAAAATTTATAGAACACCAATTTAAGGAAGATAAGTTTATTGAAGTGTAATATTGGCGAGATTTCTAATAAAAACATCAATTAACCGTATTGTGTCATAAACGTCTTGAAGTTTTAATAATGATGTAGGGGAATGAATATATCTACACGGAACGGATACAACTGAGCTTGGTATGCCTCTTCTAGAAATATGGATTTTACCAGCATCAGTACCACCATAAAGTGGTTTTTTTATCTGATAAGGAATCTTCTCTATTTCAGCATTTTTAATAATTCTTTCATTTATTCTAGGATGTGAAATCATATTTCGATCAGCAACAGTTATAGCGGGACCCTTTCCAATATCTACTGGGTTTTCTGATTCTCTAATACCTGGCACATCAGCAGCTGTTGTATTTTCAATTGCTAAGGCTATAGTTGGCTCTAGTGTATAAGCTCCGGTAATTGCACCCCGACCACCAATTTCTTCCTGCACTGCAAAATTAAAAAGAACTGTGTCCCTATATTTTTCATTCTCCTTTAATAACTTCATGATATGCAGAAGAACATTACACCCAGTTCTGTCATCAAAAGCTTTGCCTCTAACCATTCCGTTTGGGAACTCTTCAAAGGGGGAAAATAGGGTACCCGTTGTCCCAATAGAAATTTTATTTTCCTTTACTTGTTCTTCTGATGTTAATCCTATATCAATATACATATCAGTAATTTCAACCTGTTTTTTTCTCTCTTCTGGTGATGTAAGATGAGGTGGTTTTGATCCAATTATCCCATGAAATATTTTGCCCATATTAGATTTTAAAACTACAGATTGACCTAAAAGAATTCTTTTATCAAACCCTCCTATTAACACAAATTTCAAAAATCCTTTTTTCTCTATATGGGAGATCATAAAACCAATCTCATCAATATGAGCATCTAATAATATTCTATTATCTTTATTGCTTCCCTCCCTAATAGCAAGAACATTTCCGAGAGAATCTATCCATACTTTATCAGCTAAACCTTGAGATTCAATTTCATTTAGAATGAAATTGCTTACATCTTCTTCATGTCCAGAGACGCCAATTAAGGATGATAATTTTTTTTGGAGTTTTTTAATATTGTCAAGATTTAATGTATTACTTTCCATGATTATTCTTATTTGAAATAATTATTAAAAAATCAATATGATAGAAAGAAAATACCTTATTCAATAAATATATTGAATTTTTAACTTAGTTTCAGACAAAATTTGGTAAGAACAAATTTAAAAAAATCATTGTTTTCGCGTCTTTTTTAACTCTGCAATCGATTTCTCAGCTAAAATTATCGCATCATCATACTTAGATTTATATTTCTTAACCTGTGCCTCAAGTTCAATTGCTTTATTACTCAATTCTAGCAATTCTTCAGTATCTTCGGTTAGTGGAACCATATCACCTTCCCCTTTCTGTGCCATCTCCTTAAGGTAATTATATTTTTCTTTCCAAACATTTATTTCGGTCTGTAAGTCTTCTATTGTTTCATCCGTTGCTACAAGGGGAATTTCTTTTCCTTCTTTCACATTAGCTACTTTTTGTTTTAGACGAGCTACCTCATCCTCTAACTCTTGAATTCTTACTTTTAATGCAGCAATCTCATCCAAATAATCAGCAGCTCTTTTTGGTTCCATCATTTCTTCAAACATCGATTTTCCAGTTTCTAATTCATCAGCTGATTTTCCCCCTAAAAGTCTTTCCTTTCTTTTTTGCAGCTCTTCTACAGTTTGCTGTGATAGAAAATCTAATGGATTAAAACTAACACCACCATGTTTTGTTCTTCTTTTTCGTATTTTCACAAAGAGAGGGATACCTTTGACAGCTTCACCACAAATTATTGCTTGTCCCTTATCCAATCCAGAAATATCTGTTTTATTTTCATTACTTAAATCTTCAGCACTTGAAATAGTAATTCCAATATCTCTAATATCTGATAGATTATGGACAACCCAAGTTCCTGCTTGAGCTCTAATTGTAGTGTCTAATAATTGCGGACGTTGAGTTCCAATTACTATATTTGCTCCAAATTTTCTTCCTTCTTGAGCAAATAATTTAACAACTTCACAAGTTTCTGTCTGTTTCTTCCCTGCAAATAAATGAGCTTCATCTAAAAATAAGTAAAACGGAGGTATACTTCTTGTTGTGCTAGCATCATATAGTTTTTTAAGAAGTTTGCCTGCTATTGCCTCTTGAACCTCTAAGGCCAATCCATTCAAATTAACTACAGTACAAAGATTAGGTGCAACAATATCCGAAGGATTTAATGAAAATAAATATTCAATATCAACATCTCCACCTTTATTTTTCTTTAAATCAGAAAACTCAATTAGGTTGTCTACGAACTCACTTTCACCTTCTGGAAGGTCTTCACCAGCAACTTTTAAACTTCCATATTCTCCATGTCTATCCAATATTACTACAGGGATCCCTTTTTTAAGAAATTCCTCACACAATACTCCCATTGTATAGGATTTTCCAGATCCAGATTTTCCTGTAATAAAAATTCTACCAAAATTCTTTATTAACAAATATACTTCATAAGGATAACCAATCAGCTTTCCTAAAGAGAGAGATTCTTCTGGTGGATTAAAAATTCCTAAAATTTTAGAAATTTGTTCTTCCTTGGCCATGTATACATCAGAGCCAATTTCAAATGGTTTTTTTGGTCTCTCTCCTAATACTCCCAATCTAGCCATGCGTCCTTTTTCATCAGTCCACATTTCAGTAATATAAAGGACATAATATTGTTTATTACCTTCTTCATCCTTTTCACCATATACTACTAAATAGTTGTTCCTTTCAACTGAAGGACCTTCAAGTACAACTGTAACTGTATGTGTTGTTGTTTTACCAGTTAATCTACCTACAGGTTTTTCTTCTTGTGAACTTTCTTCTGTCATTAATACCACATAAATTAGTACAAGTTATAATGATCTTAGAAATTTTAAAAATATAAATCTAAGCGATTTTTTATTAAAATTGCGAAAGTTTAAGATCTTTAGAATGTAATTTAGGTTTTAAATATAATACTCTTTTTTATCATATTAATTGGCTTATATGACTCTTTTGCTCTTCTTAAACCTTCTATTCCTAGATCTTGTTCTCTATTAACATAAATAGCATCTTCACAGCAATTCTTTAAAAAGAAATTATTGATTGCTTGATAAGCACCATCATATTCCGCATGAGCTTTCTCTATATGAATTACTAAAGTTCCATCATTTAACATTTCACCAAAAGTATAAGCAGCACACTTATCTTCAACACAAATTAATCCCCCCCTATAACCAAGAGCTTCAAAATTATTTAACGCTTCATATATAGCTTCTTGCTCTGCTTCTAGACTTTCATCTTCAGTGCAAGCTCTCATTATACACCATTCCAATTGAAGTTCTTTACATTTTTCAATTAGATCTTCTGTTATTGATTGGAATTCATAATTATAATTGTTTAAGAATTTTTGTAGCCACCTTCGGTTTTGTCTATATTTGTTTCCAGCTAGATTAAGAATTTCTTCTTTGTTATAAATATAATCCCAATTATTGCGATCTTGAAGAATACCTATGTTTAATTTGTTGAATTTCTCATTTTGAGTTACTTTTTCGCAAATTTTTTCAGGAACTCTATGGATTTCTATATTGCTATTGTTCTCAAATAATTCGATGATAATTCTATCTGGATTTGAACCAATTGGAGGGAAGAAATATAAATAATCTTTAGAATCCGTGTTAATTGGATTTCTTCGATTTTTCAAATAATCATTAGAAAATAATATTATATGTTCTTTAAATTCCATAAATAAAAAATTGTAATAGTTCCTCCACATAAACAGGTTTGTAAATGTAAATTCAGAATTTTCTGGAGGATTTTTATGAAAATATACATCAAATAGGTCTTTATCTGTAATTTCAATTGGTTTTCCAGAGCTAAGATCCATGGTTTGTTTATTATTTATAGATCCTTAAAAGGATTATTCTTTTATTCAATTAAATAAAATATTTCTGTTATATTTTGAATCTATAATTTTTGAAACCTATAATTTATTAATATTACTTTCTTGATATTTTCTAGAATTAAATATTAACATCATAATTAAATTTCTTTAAAAAAAAATTTTACGTAGAGATTATATTAAGAATAGGAGTGGGTTAAAATTAAGGTTAGAAAAAGGAAGATTTTTTTTCTGATCATTTCTATTAGTTTACTAATATTAACAATAATAATACTTCCCTTATTGTTAAACTTTGTAGATTTTTTTGGAATAGGAGATTTTAATCTTGGAGATAATTATGTGGTTAATTATAGTGAAGGATCTGGGGGTTTAAGAGTAAATTTAAGAATTGATTACCAAGAAGAAGAGAGATATTCTGGAACTCTCACATTACATACAACTTCAAACGGAGATGTAGAAAATATAGGAATCTCATATATTTATTATTATATTTATGTAAATAGTATGACATCAAAATTTAATGAAAGAAATTTAAATCCTCCTATTACATCATTTAGTACAAATTACACCTTTTATTTTGATGGGGATGACAATATCACTGTTGTAGGAAATGCAATTGCAAAATTTAATGTTCAAGGAATAGTTCAGAACGAGACTATAAACTTTGATGTAAGCTATTTTGTACCTTTATCTCCATCAGAAATTTCTTATCAAACAGAATATCCACTTATTTGGCTTGAAGTCCTGGACATTGTATGCATGATTGTGTTAATTTATGCTATAGTTAAAATAGTTAAATCGATAAAGCATGACTTACTATATACTGAAGAAGAGAAAAAAAAGGATGAAGCATTTTTCAAGTATATAAAAGAAAAAGAAAGAGAAAAATAATTTTTTTATTCTCAACTTAAAGAAAGAGATTTATCCATAGCAGAATCACTATTAAAATCTACCTCTCCTATAGAGAAACCGGTTGTCGACTAGCTAAAGAAGAATGTAATTATTCTTACAAATTTAAATTTAGTACCTCTTTTGATTAAATTAAGAAATTTAAAAATCTATCAAAGATTTGAGCCTAATCTATTTTTCCAATTATTTTCAATGATTATCCGAAATTCTTTGAGAAGCCATGAGATTGTAATTCATTTAACGAAATTATGTACTTTTTTTTTAGGTTTTTTTATAATTCTCAAATGGAATTTGACTGAATAATAAAAAGAAAGAAAAAAAAAAATAATAATATTGAATATTTATAACTTTTTAACTATTAATTCAGCCATACGGTTAGAGAAACCCCATTCATTATCATACCAGCTCAAGACAAAAATTTGATCCTCAATTACTTTAGTCCAAAGACTATTAAATATTGAGCTATTTGAATTTCCAATTATATCACTACTTACAATAGGATCATCAACATAGTCCAAAATCCCTCTTAGACTTCCATTAGCAGCCTCTTGCATTTTTGCATTTACATCTTCTGCGCTACATCGATTCTCAACTATAGCTTTTAAATCTACGACACTTCCATCCAATGTGGGAACTCTAACTGCTATACCATCTAATTTTCCTTTCAGTTCAGGAAAGACCAATCCTATAGCTTTTGCTGCTCCCGTTGAGGTTGGAATCATATTTGCTGCCGCTGCTCTTCCTCTTATCATCTTATCTGGAGAACCTGCTCTTGCTATATCTCCTGTAGTTTGATCATTAGTATATGAATGTATGGTTGTCATTAATCCATATTTTATTTTAAAATTGTCCTGTAAAACCTTTACTACAGGTGCAAGACAATTAGTCGTGCAGGAAGCATTTGAGATAATCTTATGATCACCATTAATTTTATCATCATTGCATCCAAGTACTACAGTTATATCTGGATCTGTAGCTGGAGCACTAATTAATACTCTTTTAGCACCTGCAGTTAAATGCTTACTTGCCCCTTCTCTATTGACAAATCGACCAGTACATTCAGCTGCTACATCAATATTATTACTGGCATGAGGTAAATTTGCGGGATCTCTTTCTGCGGTGATAGGTATATTTTTACCATCAATTATCAAAGAGTTATCTGTAGAATCTACTTTTCCTTTAAATCTTCCGAAGACTGAATCATATTTTAAAGCATAAGCCAAATATTTTGGTTCAAAAAGATCATTGATGGAAACGATATCAATATCATTCCAGAAATTATCGTATACAGCTCTGAAAAATAATCTACCAATTCTTCCGAAACCATTAATTGCGACTCTTTTTGCCATCTTTCTCACTTTTTTAAATTAGTTCAAATTATTTGAAATAACAATCTAAATATGTGGTAGATAGTTTTTTAATTTTTTAGTTTTCGATTTCTACTCTTTCATATATCTTTTATGGTAATTGTAATGAATTTTATCGCTAATTTTAAGTTAAAGATATAACGAGTAGCCAAGAATATTAAAAAAATTGAAAAACTTGAGAAAAAGAATTATCAGATATTTAATTGACCTGGACTAATGCGACCTAATCCTACATCTCCAAAACCTAATACTTCATATACCGCATTAATTAGACGTCCACCTCGAGTAAAAGTTCTATTTTTAATTTCTCCATTATGAATATAACGAGGTGTTTCCATTTTATTCATTACATAAGCGACGCTCATTTTTGTATCTAAATCCATTGTAATTGTAGAACCCCCAGCACCTCCCCAAAAACATGTACGTGGATTGGGAAATGGATAACTTTTATTTGGTAGACCAACTCCTAAACCCCATCTTAATTCTAATGGCATAACTAGATCTCTATTGGAAATTTGTTCTTCAAGTAATTTTTTTATAGTTTGCTTGGAAAGAAATCTTATTCCATCAACTTTACCTTCGCAAGCTACTATGGATGCGATTCTGGCAACCGATCTAGAATTTCCATGACCATTGGCAGCTGGTATCTCTGCAACCTGCCATTCCCGATCACTCGACCTATCTCTTAGGGCAACAGGATTCAATGCCAATTTTAAACCAACTGGTCCTGATTTTCGGAGTTCTTCACCAATTAATTCAAACAATTTTTTAACTTGTGAAATGTTTTTGGGTTTACCCTCCATCTTCAAATGTTTAGAAACAAAATCTGGTTCTTCATTTATAATAGAAAATAGCCAATATAATATTCTTGCTGTGTTTCTTGATGTGGTAATGATACAATCGGGGTTCTCAAGTTTTCCCTTATTAAAACTTATTTTACCTTTTTGAATTTTTAAAGTAAAAAGATTTTGAGCTCCCATATCAAATAAGATGATTTTATCCCAGTTTTCAATTATTCTCTTTATTTTTTCTAAATTATTAATCCTATCAAAAAGTGTTTTAAGAATGAATGATATGAAGAAAATGGAAGTACGAACTGGTATCAATTTACTAACACGAGGTACATGTTCTTTTGGTAAACCTATAAAGAAATCAGCATTAAGAGGATCTGCAATTTCTTCTCTAAAAAATGTCCCGAGTGATTTCCCAGTAGTTCTACGAACTAGCTCTCCCAATAAATATCCATGTGTAAAAGCATGATACCCAGACCTAGTGCCTGGCTCCCACCATGGTTTCTGTGACGCTAAAAGATTTACAATTTTATCCCAATCATACCATGCACTGAATGGGATTGGTTTTTCTATCCCTGCTAAACCAGAAGTATGACTTAAGAGATGTCGAACTAAGATGTTCTCCTTACCATTTTGAGCAAACTCTGGCCAGTAGGTTGCGACTTTTTCATCCAAGTCCAAGAGTCCTCTATCTACACACATCATAGTACATATTACTGTCATTACCTTAGTTGTACTATAAACATTGCATATCGTATCTTTTTCCCAAGGTTGAGTTTTTTCTCTATCTTTATACCCTCCCCAAATATCAATTACATACTTACCATTAATTGTTACAGCAAAACTTGCTCCAACTTCCAGCCCCTCTTCAAAGTTTCTTGTGAAAGCATCCTTAACCGCCTTAAACCGAGGTTCACATTTTCCATGTATTTTAACTTTTTCAGTCATAATTCTTAAGTTTACGTTGGTCTATATAATTGTAATGAATTTTAAATTACATTTTAAGTTAAAAATATTATGAGTGATCAAGAATTAATATTATATGAAGTTATAGGACGTATAGCAACAATTACTATAAATAGACCAGATAAGGCCAATTCCTGTAATATATCGATGTTAAAATCGATACATGAAAATTTGATTAAGGCAGACCAAGATGAAAAGATTAAATGTCTTTTAATAAAAACTGTAGGGCAGCGATTCTTTTCAGCTGGTTATGATTTAAAGGAAATCCAAGGATCACCTGATAATGTATCATTAATTACAGAATGGGGAAGAAAGGTAAATCAAACTATGATTCTTTTGAAGAAACCTATTATAACTCAAATACAAGGTATCGCGGTTGGCTTTGGTGTTATGGTCATATTAGCCAGTGATTTAAAGACTTTTGCCGATCGTCCTAAAGAAAAGTTATACTTAAGGCTTCCCGAAATTACAATTCAAGCTTTTCCACAAACTGGAGCGACTCTTCTGCCATTACTAGCCTTCGGATTAAATTATGCAAAAAATTTACTTTATACGACCGATAAAGTTGGAATTGAAGAATTAAAAAACATTAACTTCCCGACGAGAATTTTTCCATTAGATCAACTTGAGACTGAAACTCTTTCTTTTGTTAAACAATTAAGTAGATATCAGACTGAGTTTTTATTCTTTATAAAATCGATGTTAACAATCATGAATAAAGCTTTTATTAAATCATGTTTCGATTTAGAGGACGATTGCGCTAAGGTGGCCTACGCTACAGAAAAAAAAAGCATGAAAGAATTAGACGATTTCATATTAGATTTATATAAAAAATTCACTTAAACTGATATATATGGAAGATCTAAAGAAAGGTGTATTCGAACGGATAGACTCATTACGGGATGAAATAATAAAATTCCATCAGCAAATTGTACAAATTCCTTCTGAAAATCCTCCTGGTAATTATAAGGAAATCGCCTTATTTATAGCTAATAAAATGGAAGAGATCGGTCTTGAAGTCCTGATTAGAAATAATAACGTTGTAGCAAAAATGGGGAATAATGACAAGCGTACTCTGATATTCTATGGGCATTATGATACTGTTGAAGCATTTAAAGGTTGGACTAAAGATCCTTTTGGTGGAGAAATTATTAATGGTAAAATTTATGGTCGAGGTGCTTCAGATGATAAATCATGTGTAACCGCAGAGATTTTTGCCATCCAAGCAATATTAGAAACTAATCCAGAATTTAGTGGGAATCTGACATTAACCGCAGTTGGAGATGAGGAACTTGGTGGTTTATCTGGAGCTGAATATTTGTTACGTAGAAAACTTCTTAAAGGAGACGCATGTTTATTAGGAGACTCGCCATTTGGGTATCCGATCGGTTATTGTGGTGGTGGGATGTTTCCTATTTTCATAATTGAAGGAAAGCAAACTCATGGTATGGAATTCCCAGATTTACCAGAACCTTATCGGAACGAATATTCGGGGATAAATGCTATTCAAAGAATGGTCAAGATAATGGATTTCCTTTTAGAGTTGAAAAAAGAATTGAATCAGAAAATAACAAAATACCCGTTACCTCCTAGTTACTCTTCTAAAGTAAGCGATGTGAACCTAGCTGTTATTGATGGTGGTACAAAAATATCTATTGTGCCAGATAGATGTATTTTGCAAACTAGTATAAACACTATACCAGAGCAAGATATTAAAAGTTTAAAGCATAAGATTTTAGAGTTTGTCGAGAAAATGAAAAAAGAAGATCCATTATTAAATATATCTGTACAGATTCCTATTGCTTATGAACCTCAAGTTATTAATGAGAAATCAGAGTTTGCCAAAGCCGTGAAAGATGCTTTTAAAACAGTATTTAGTGAAGAGAGAGGTTTTAAATTATTCATAGCAACCACAGATGCTCACTGGTTTCAAGAAAGAGGAATTGAAACAATATTAGTGGGAGGTACAAGAGGGGACAATAATGTTCATGCTGAGGATGAATTTTTATATATTGAGGATTTGATAAAACTTACAAAGATTTATGCTCTTGTAGCTTTAAATTATCTGGAATAAATTTATATATTTTTAATATTAATTTCTTTTACCATTACTAAACAATATAAATTTAAACTAACTTAGTAAGAATTTTTTCAAAGACATGGGAGTTTTCGTATTTCAATTGAAGTACCTGTAGCTTTAATTAATTTTTGGAATTCGGACCCAGGAATTTGTAAAGTTTCGGTATTAATATTTGGATGACAACATACCTCCTTTGCATTCCATATTTCTTCATCAACCATGAATATAACTTCGTCATTAGTATCATTTACTAATCCAATCGGGGATACAGCCCCTGGTGTTATATCCAATTTTTCTGAAAGATCTTCTGGTCCAGCAAAGCGAACTTTTGGAGCACCAATCAGCTTACGAAATTGATTTAAGTCTAGACGTTTATCATAAGGTATGGTTACCAGATATAATTGTCCTGATTTCTTATTCTTGAGAAATAGATTCTTACAATGAGTTCCAGGAATATGACCACTATGTATTTTAGCCTCAGGTACCGTAAAAACAGCAGGATGAGTGTGTAAGATATATTTAATATTATGATGTGCTAACCATTGTTTTAGGGATTCCTTCATATCTCACTCACAAATTTTGGCTCTTTTTATGAATTATAATATCTAAAAAGAGGTATTAAAGATGAAAAATTAAGTATAAATAAAATTAATTGAAATTAGGATTCTTCTTCTGTTTCTTCTCTACCAAGTAGTCTAATTACAGCATCTGCGAGTTTATTTTGGCTTCTACTCAAAATTCCTTTTACTTTGCCCTCTTTTCCAAGAACTCTTAGCATAATCCCATTCCAAATAGATGAGGGATCTCCTTTTATGTTTTTAAATCTATCTCTGTGTATATCAACACTTATATTATCATAATTCTGAGCAGCTTCATTGCATTTGAAACATAAGATACATTTATCCCTATCAACTTCAATTTCTTTATCTTTTCTCTCCATCGCACTAACAGCACACTCATCACAGAATGCATCTAGTACTTTTGTATCTTTCTCAGTACTAGTAATAGTTATAGATCCTTCTACTACCTTACGAACTTTATTTCCATTCTCCAAGGTTCTAACTTCTTCATCAAATTCTGGAAGAGAACCATTTTCGACAAGATTAAGCTTTTTCTCACCATTGATAAATAATTCTAGTGTGTAACCAGGGCAGATCCACGTACAACTACCGCACCAGACACACTTCTCAGTATCAACTACGATCTTCTTATCGGAATCAATCTTCATAAAATCAGGAGTTCCTATAGCTGTCCTCTTCAATGGTTCGTCGTAAATCGAAACAGTAACGGGACAGACACGTGTGCAGAAACCACATTCAACACATTTATCTTCATGATATCGGAGTTGCATAACATGATTTAACATCTTGTATTCATAATCTATGGTATTCTCATCTATTTGAATAGCTTTTTTTGAAGGTAATGACATTTTTACTCTAGTTTGATTAGAATTTAAGATTAATAAAATATAATTTACTCAAGATAATAAAAGTTACAATTATGAAATCTTTTAAAAATCAAAAAAATCATTAAAATAAAACAATTTTCTTTTCTATTTATCAAACAAATAGCGAGTCTTTTTATGAATCTATCTTAAAGGGCTATCGTTTTAGAATGAATTAATCGTAGAAAATATGATAAAATTCATTATAAAACTCAGCGAGTCTAGAGATTTGTTTATTATTATTTTGCTGTAAAGCATAAGCAATATAGCCAGCTAATCCTTGAGGATTATTAATCCATTGTAAAAAACCTTCAATTTCAGATTTAAGAGAAGGATCAACTGACGGTTGTTGTACTTGAAAATTAGAAGAAGTATATCCTGTTGGAGCTCCTACTACATTTGTCTCACTAACACCTGATAAATCGACTTTTGTTCCCATAAATGTTGAATCTGATTTCTTTTTCATCATAGCAGCAGCTCTAGCAACAGCGGGATATGCCATATGGAACCATCCTTTTGCTTTTGGTCTAATATGGGCAATAAAAAGTGTATTTCCATCCGGTGATGACGCGCCGATTAGATGACCTTCATTCTTTCGATTAGTTGCGATAAATCGTTCAGGTTCCATTTGTAGAATTGAGTATCTAATACCATCAAGAGTGACAAATTGGGCATTTCCACTAGTCCAGTTATCGAGAACTCCATTTATATCCCTCTTAACATCCCATTTACCACTAGAATGTAAAACTTTTCCAGCTCTATTAACAACTGCAACTTGGGAAGCATCAGGATAATGTTTCTGCAATCTATCAACGATTGATTTAATATTTACCATAATTTGAGTTATAATTTATTATTATATCAATTTATCAGAATGATCTACTGAAGTTTTAACCCATTTATCAATTTCTTCAAGAAGTTCAGTCTTTTCTTTTAAACTCAATCCTATATTAGGTTCTGTTCGTTCATAAATATTTGCATATTTGCTCAGATCCCACAAATAGTTTTCGTGAAGTACTTTCTTTTTGATGTTATTTCGTGCTATATTAAAAGCTTTTCCAATTGTACGTATATCATAATTTCCTTCAACAATCTTCTTTAACGTTAAAAGAATTTCTAAGGCATTTTCATGTGGTATGTATGGAAGAGGTTTAATTTCTATAAAAGGTCTCTTCATTGTCCTAAGTTCAAATTCTTCTTCCCTTTTATGAAATTTTATAACTTTCGGTTTTTCAAGCATTTCTTTTTTATCAGGTTGATAAAGTCTTGATTTTTCTTGGATATTACTGCTTTCTAATTGTTCCCTTGTTTGTCTTTTAAATTCAACAGGCCAATCTTTAAAAGAATTCATTCGCCTTTCAGCAGAGATAAAAATTGATTCCTTTGGCATTTTTTTATGCATTCGATCATCCTCAAGATTAAAAGAAAATGGTTTAGGTGCCCTTAATAAAGGGGCTGCATTTTCTATAATTGAAAAGAGAAACATAGGATCATAATCAATAGAAGAATAGAGGATTTTTAATTTTATAATAGAATCGTCAATCTCCTTCAATTCGGATATTGTGAAATACTCATTTAAGACTTTATCTGATCCAAAACTAATTCCGAATAACCCCGCGGTAGGTTTTAAATACTCCGTTTTAGGTTCATATTCCATATTTCCTGAGATCAATATTTTGTTGTAGAAATACCAATGAGTACTTAACAACAAATGTCCAGTTCTATTTAATTGAAAAGATTTATGATCGCGTATGGTTTCCATAAATTCTAAGAAGATGTCTTTATATGGGATGAAAAGGTTTCTCATCAAAGTTCCTTGTATAAAGGTAATTTTATTTTCTGATTTGGATGACATATCTATTGGTAATTTGAATAATTTTTCCCCTATGATAACATCTCGATCATTTTCTAAAGTAATATTTTTTGATGTTGCTAAGTGATCATAGACAAAATCAGGCAAAACTAATCCTGTGAGTTGACGATGGTCTGTAATATATCTTCCAGATTCTAATTCGAATTTTATATAATAATATCCTAACCCAAATAAGAAGTAAAGTGTACCTCTTTCTGTAGATATAGCGCATTCACTACTAGCTAAAAAAATGACAAGATCTTGGGAAATTTTTGAAATATTATGATTAGCATAATTTCCTAAAGTAGGGAAACCTAGTAAATCACCCCAACTAGGAATTACAAAGAAAATATTGTTTTGCACTATTTCTTTTTCTAAAAGATGCATTGACATAATCTAACAAACCTATTTGAATTCCTATCTAATTTTAAATTTTAATTTTATCATATTTAATTTTTACTTGAATTTTCTTCATTTTTATAATATATTATATGAAAATAAAAAGTGAGTCCAATCTCTCTAAAGATAAGTTAAAAATCTTAATAAAAAAAAATAATAAAATTTAGAATTATGCTTGTTTTTTTACCTCTGTACCACAGGTAGGGCAAAATTCTGCCTCTTCATATATATATCCATCACATATGGGACATTTTGAAGTATAAATCCCAACATTTTCTGCATAAATCACTTGATTCCCACATGAACCACAATATTTATTTGATAGATATATTGATTTCCCACAATTATTACATTCTTTTCTAGAATCTATGAATGGTAATTCAATATCTTCTATCTTTTCTTTTTGGCTTTTTCTTTCCATTATACGATGTACAATTAGAGCTGAAAAACCAGCTATAATAAATGGAATTATTACAACTAAAAGAGCCATTCCAGTTTCCGCAGTTAGTAAGTTAGTGGTTGAAACGATACCGATCAGTACTGTTACCATAAATGCTATTGTTTTATACCCCATTTGGGTTATTAGTCGTGAAGAATTTTGGTCTTTTATATATAGAAGTAGATTATCTGAAGCACCTTGAGAGCGTTGAGCTTGGACATTTTTAACAGTTTTTCTTAATTGGAGGTAAGTGGTTATCATTACAAGTACCAGTGAAGTAAAGAAAACGCCAAAAACTGAAATATATAATTTAGGTATAGAAACTGTACCAAGATCATACGTTTGTTCTATCAAATAGTAGCGAAACCAGGCAATCTCATATCCTTTAAATAAGATTATAATGATATTAAGCAGCATAAAACCTATCTGGAAAAATTCTAGCATGATATTTCGCTTAAATATCTTCTCTAAATAAATATTAAGACTAATATCTCTACTAATAAGAATCATATAACCAAAAATGCTGAGAACTAGACTTGCTGCGAGGAGCAGAACTCCCCCCTGGGGATTAACTTCTGCGAAGTTATATCCGAGAAAGAAAACTGCCAGAGTTATCGATAATATCCCTAAATATGCTATAGTGAATGGTGATGCTCCCACGGATTTCTCTAAGAGTACTCCTTTTTCATCAGAGACTCCTTTTTTTTTCCCTATCTTTATATGCTTTTTTTTCGGTGTATCCGCGTTTTTTTCTATTTTAACTGATTTTTTTGCATATTCTCTAAGAAAAATTTGTTTATAAATCACTTCATGACTCTTACTTTTTAGTTTAATATATCCAAAAGCGACAAGAAAGCCTACAACTGCTGCAATCGTAATTACAATAATTGATTGTGGGCCAGTAATTGTAAAACTGGGGATTTCAGGGAAGAATGAAATTTGTTGAGTTTCATAAAGGGTAACCTGCTCACCGAAAATATCATTTAAAAGTAATTCATACATTAAGATCTGTGTATCTTCTGGAATATCTTCTAAAATCCCAATAAATTCAGGACTATTTGGTAACAATTCTAACTCGTACCATGTAGTGCCCCCGTCATAGGAATAGCGAAAAATAAGGCTTTGGACATATTCAAGATCAGTTGTAATAGTTATCGAGATTTCATAATTCTGTGATGAAGAGTAGCTTGTTGTTTCATTAAAAAGACCAAGACTCTCCCATTCATATCTAGGCATATCATAAGTGTAATATAGGCTACCTCTATCCCGATAAAAAGCATTCCCTGCAAGATCTACAGCTTTTATATAGTATTGGATCATATTTGTAGTATTATCATGTGGAATTACAGCTAAATAAGTATCTCCACCAATATTTTCCATTGGAATAGTGATCCAGGTTCCCAAATCTCTTTTATAATATATAAAAGCAGAAAATCCTATACCATCAGTTATATCTGCAGTTACTTCTACGTCAAGACGCGGTGTTGGAGTGAACGTCCAATTAACTATTGGTTCTGATATTTCTGGCGCATTATAGTCCGCAAAAAACCATCCTTGAGTATTAATAAAATTCCCTGCATCATCTCTAAGGTGAAGATTATAAGAATAATTTCCCTCTGAGATATAGGCTCCAAAATCATCAATTCCATCAAAACTAATATCAGTATGAGATGCCGAAGAGAGAGTTTCTTTTTTAGTGCGTATTAAACTTCCTTCACGACTGAAATATACTTCATAATCATTCCCATCAGATTTCTGGGTTACGTAAAAGGTATCAAAGATACTTGATGTGAAAATAGTGGCATTATTTGAATTTTCTACTAGATATGGACCAGACCAAGTTGCCCCTAAATCATTTGAAACTATTTCCTTGAGGGTATAATTTGTCCAAGTCCCCATAGTTTGTTGATCGTGTATGTATAATATTTTCAATTTTATGAAGGGAGGATCTGAATCTCTGGTAATTAATAATTTAGGTTCTCTACTGTATGTACCCATAGGATAAATTGTTCCAGTACCTCTGGGTTCTCTCCAAGTGCTAGTTGATACATCTAATGTTGCAACTGAGTAATTAGCAACACGAGTATAATTTAAATAGGGTAAAACGACGTGTAATAAATCATTCTCATAATCGTATGCCATATCAGCCTTTAAATCATAAACTGCAGTAAAATTTGGTGGATAATCAGTCCATTGAGCTGAAACGTCCCAATTAAACCCTAAATCAGCTGACTTTAAGACCGTATATAAGGCAGGGTAATTTCTATACAAGAGAAATAGAGTTCCATTATTCGATATTTTTAATTTTTCAACCTTATCATTTATTACTAAATTCATCATCGGAATTGGTGGTTCAAAGAATTCTCCCCCAACAAAACTTCTATAAAATAAATCTTCACCTGAATCCACATCTCGTAAATAGATTATTACTACAGGTCCCCATGCTGCTCCTTCATATCTAAAATCTGAACTTTTGCTTGTAATTCTTGTAATTTCTACCGGGCTTGACCAAGTAATCCCATTATCATGTGATTTAATTAAATATACAATTTTTGTACCCAATTCAACTGAGTGATAGAGTATATATAATTCACCTGTATTTGATCTAAATATTTTCGGATCTAATTCATGCAAATTATTATTAGTTACTTTTTGCCAATCACTAAGGCTTGAACCTTGTTTGAAGATTTCCAAAAAAGCAGTGCATTCTTCTGAAGCAAGTAAATCCCATTCTACTTCTGTAAACGTGATATCACCAGAAAGAGGATTAAAATAATGCTTTTTTTGAATGTATTCTTCATAATAAGGTGTGTCATTATCTATGGTAATGTATTTAGTGCGTGAAATTGTATCTGTATTGTTTTGCGCGGTAAATTCTACCCTTACTGTCGAAATAGTTATTTGCTCTGTAATATATTTGCGACCATTCCAATGTATCTGAATAGGTTCATCTTTTATGAAAAATCCATTAATTTCCCAAAAAATTGGATTCTTCCGTACATAATATTGATAAAGTTCGGTAAATCCTGTATAAGAAGCTTCATAAAATAATTGAAATTCATTCCCATCAAATGCAAAATTTAAAGTGAACACAGAAGCATAATGATTATCTAAAACATCATGATAACCAAGTGATGTGTTATCCCAAGAACTCCCAAAACTAGTACAGGTAAAATTGAATACTTCAAAGTTTTCAAAAGGGTAACTACCAATAGGATGAACGCGAATCATTCTGAAAATCGATCCCTGCCCATCATAAAGAAAGTCAAAATTGCAATCTTTTCCATTATATATTATATTCACTGGAACATTTGAATATAAAGTCTCGTTATTCAATCTATTAAATTCACTCCATTCTATTTGATAATCAATTGTATCATTGGTGTACATCCACATGAACCAAAAATCCCCAGTTTCATAATCCACCTGCATCTTAATTTTTCTTAAATTATCCCCACGAGAGACCGTAACATTTTTAGGGATACTCCAGGTAATACCGTTATCATCACTCCGGAAATACACTATTGGAGTATAGCTTGGAGAATTAGCTTGTGTCAACACATAGATCGATGAATTTTTCAATATGCAAATTTCAAGTAAGGGATAGAATCCTTGGAAAGGATTAAAAAAGAAATCTGCTCCAATATCTCCAGCCTTAATGATTGTTTTCGGTGTACCCCATGTTGTACCATTGTCTAATGACCCTACAAAAACTAAATCAGAATAATTATACCATGAAACCGCACCTATCAAACCCATTTCAGGATACGCGGAGAGACCTAAACCAGCTAAGTCCCGGAATAACTCTGCAAAATTCATACCTGAGGGAATAAATTCTGCTATTGTTTTCCTTTCCCAAGTTCCTCCTTTATCATCGCTTATAAGTAATTTTATTGAATAATTCCCTATTCTATTGATAGTAAGACCCTCAAATTCTATATCTAGTTCTAAATAAGAAAGATACCAGAGATTTGTTCCACTAGGATTATCAAAAGCTACATCATCTTCTAATTCTATTGTACTCGTGAGCTCGCTTGGATAATTATTTACTGAGATTGAAAAATTTCCATCTTTATTGGTCATAAAGGAAAAAAAAACTTCATCATTAGAGCCAGGAGAAGCTTCAGGAGAAATATAGTAGGTTGACGCTCCAAATTCTTGTAATAAGAGGAAGGGTTCCTCAGAGATATTTAAATGATTACTATTAAAATTCGAGTTTTCGCTTACATTGTTCCCATTTAACGCTCCAATGCACAAAATACTTGGTATAATCGCGAATCCAATTAATATTATTGAAATTTTTTGAAATTTCTTCATTTTTCTTAAACCTTTTACTGAAAAATTTTATTTTGAAATAAAAGTTGAAATACTAATAATATTTTATGTTTATATGGATTTCTAAAAAGCTAAAAGGAAAAATGAAAGTACAAATTGATAAATTACAACAGAAAAATTATCAAATATTCTTTTGGATTAGCGACGCTTTCAGAGACTCTGCTAATTTATCTATTTTATTCGCTGTTGCCGCAATCTCATACATTGAAGCCGTTTGTTCCGCAAATTTGAGACTTTTTGTGTAAAAAACACTTTTTTTAATAATGGATGTAAGATTTTGTATTTAAATCTTTATTTTAACAAAGTTTTTATACCTTATCTAGTGATAAAATGTATAAGAGATTAGATAACTAATAAATATGTTATCATTTTTTTTCGAAATTAGAATATTTTTCATTTAAAAAAAGGGTTGGTTTAATCTTTGATGAGTATAATTCAGGAATATAATAATCATCTTGAAGAAATATTTGAAAATTCATATAGCTATATATATCTTCATGATAAAGCAGGAAATATCATTGATGTTAATGATGTTGTAATTAAAAAACTTGGATATTCTAAAGAAGAAATACTTTCCCTGAATGCTATAGATTTTTTATCGATTGAAGAAAATGTTGTTGAAATCCAAGATTTAATGGCGGAAACGGTTCAGACAGGAAAAGTAAAAGAACCTAGAATGTATAAAGTTAAAAAGAAAAACGGAGATCTTATATATATCGAAATTAATACAATTCCATTGAAAAAAAATGGAGAGATTTACGCGATATTAGGGATTGGTCATGATGTTACTGAATTCAAGAAGGTAGAACTGAAATTAAGAGAATCAGAAGAAAAATATAGACACTTGTTTAAGGAGTCTCCATTTGGTATCTTAATATTCGATAATAAAGGAAATTTAATTGAATCTAATAAAGCTCTTCTTAAAAAATTATCAGAATATGCTACAGAAGACTTCTCTGAAAAGAATTTTCTTGAGATAATTTCATATTTTAAAAACAAAGAACAACTTATACGGCTTTTTAATGAACGATTTAAAGCGTTTCGTGAAGGAATGGATTTAGATCCTATTGAATTTTTCCTTATTACAAAAAAAGAAAGGAAAATTTGGCTTAACTGGCAAAGCTCTAAATTTAAGACAGGAAATGAAAGTTTCATTCAAGTAATAATAAATGATATTACTGAGAAAAAATTAGCTGAGGAAAAACTAAGAGAATCAGAAGAAAAATTCAAAGCTCTTTTTATGGGAAGTCCTGTACCCACTTTGACCTGGCAAAAAGTTGAAGACGACTTTCTACTTATTGATTATAACAAAGCTTTAGAAGAATATTCTTTAGATGATATAAAAAGATATTTGAAAGTTTTGGGATCCATTTTCTTCCAAAACCGCCCTGATATTCTCAAAGACTTACATCGTTGCTTTAATGATAAAATCAATATAACTCGAGAGTTAAAATATTATGTTAATGTTTTAGAAGAAGAGAGAGATCTTTCAATACAGTTTGCTTATATTCCTCCTGATTTAGTATTAATGCACGTTGATGATATAACTGAAAGAAGAAAATCGGAAAAGGAATTAAAAGAATCCGAAGAAAAATACCGTTCTTTGTTCGAGAACATGAATGCCGGATTTGCTTATCATAAAGTAATTACAGATGATAATAACAAACCAATTGATTATGAATATATAGAAGTGAATCCCGCCTTTGAAAAGTTGACCGGATTAAAAAAAGAAGATTTAATTGGGAAGAGAGTAACAGTAGCAATTCCTGGAACAGAGAATGATCCTGCGGATTGGGTAGGTAAATTTGGTAATGTGGGGCTCACAGGTATTCCTTTAACAGTTGAAGATTATTCAGAAGCCCTTGATCGTTGGTATAAAGTTTCTGGATATTCTCCAGAAAAAGGATTTTTTGCTATAATATTCACCGATATCACTGACAAAAAAGATGCTGAAAAACTCATTATTGAAGAGAATAGAAGATTATTAGAGCTCCAAGAATTGAGAAAAGATCTTATTATAAGAGTTTCTCATGAGTTGAAAACTCCTATGACCTCCATTTATGGTGCAAATCAAATCCTTACTCAACTCTATTTAGAAGAGATTGGAAAAAACGCCCAAAAGTACATTGAAATTGGATTCCGAGGTAGCATAAGAATGAAACAATTAATAGAGAATTTATTAGATGTTTCAAGGTTGGATGCAAAGAAATTAGATTTAAAACTTCAAAATGAAAACCTCATAGAAATTATAATTGATTGTGTGAAAGATATGAAATATCTAGCTACTAATCGTCAACTAAAAATAATTTTAGAACTTCCAGAGCAATTGTATTTAGATATAGATAAATTAAGATTCAGGCAGGTTCTTTCTAATATTATATCAAATGCAATTAAAAATACAGCAAAAGAAGGGAGGATTTTTATAACTCTGGGCGAGAATCCGGATTATGTTGATATTCATATAAGAGATACTGGAATAGGACTGACGGAAAAAGAAAAATTGAAATTATTTGAAAAATTTGGAAAAATAGAACGGTATGGGAAAGATTTAGACGTTGATATAGAAGGTTCAGGTCTTGGGCTGTACATCGCAAAAGAAATTGTGGAATTACATGGTGGGCGAATAATTGTTGAATCTGAAGGACGATTCAAAGGTTCTACCTTTACAATTAGATTATTCAAAAAATTGCTATGATAGAATAAAAAAAACTCAATTTTCGCCTAGTTCTTATATTCTTAACTTCTTGTCACTCTTACTTCCTTTATACGCCATAGGAAAATTGCATCAACAAATAATCTTAAAATTCCAGAAATTAAAAAGAGGGTTTCAAAAGCACATACAAAAAGAATTGGGACTATATTTATAAGATAACTTCCTAAAAGTCCACCGAATAATATCCCAAATCCGATAAAAAAACTGTAATATGAAATATAAAACCCTCGTTGTTGTGTGGATATGTTGTCATAAATGAAATTTGAAGTTGCTAGATTTACTCCTATCCATGCAAATGCAGAAACTAATTGAGGTCCAAAAATCAATTGAACAGGGGTATTCATAACTATCCAAAGAATGGGAACTGTAGGTAATAATAACCCACATATTTTTAATAAAAGAGCATTTCCATACTTATCTGAAAGATATCCTAAAAGGGGTGAGAATAGAATGCCCAAAAGCGGGGTAGATAAATTTACAAGTACATATTCGATATAGCTGAAATTCAATACCTTTAACATATAAACTCCTACAAATGGTGCTCCTATATGGACAGAGAAATAAATAAATCCCATAAATAGAGTAAAGATCCCGAAATTATTATTTGGGATTTCCTTTAAAAATTTTTTAAGGCTAATATATGACTGTTTTTCAATAGTAAAAGGAGGATAATAATGTCGCATTAGTAAAAACAAAGATGTAGCTCTAGTCAAAAAAGCAATGAAGAATATGATAAAGAAACCTAAGAAAAGTCTATTTAATCTTACAAATTCATCCAAAGCTACTGAAGCTAGTAAACTTATGGTTATAGAGATTGCGGTAATGATTAAATTTCGCTTAGAGAAATAACGGCCTCGATGATGTTCAGGTACTATATCTCCCATTAAAGAAAACCAGCTTGGTCCACTAATTGATCCAAAAAATGAATATAGTATGTAAAAACTTATTAAAAAAATTGGGAGTATAGAAACATACCAATTATTTATGGCAAATATTCCTAAAAGTATTATCAGTGGCCACATCAGTAATTGAAAAGAAATAGCTTTTAACATAATATTTCTTCGTGATTGTTTTTTCATTCTATTAGAGCCTATTATTTGACCAATAGGAGACATAATTCCAAGGAGCGAACTCATTATCCCTATCTGAGTTGGACTGATATACAGATTTAGCGCATAGGGTGTAATAAATTGATCTGCTAACGATTGCGAAAGCCCTCCAAAAAGTCCTTCTCTTATCGAAAGAGACATGGTTTCTGTCTTATAGAGATAATCATCTATTTCTGGTGAGAGTGGAGCTTCCTTTTCAGAACTTTCCTTTTGTCTATAATCTTCCAAGTTCAATAATATTTCTTTAAAATGGTAAATTAAATTATTTTTTTAAAGCATTATCCGAATATAAGTTTTATGTCCTAAACTTCAGAGAATTTTTATCCGTAAAATTAAAATTTTTATTGGAAATTTTGAGTGTAAATTCTAGAAATTAGAAAGGAATAGGAATTTTCCTAAACCTATTCAAAAACCATATCCTCAGATAGTTTTAGGAACATCAGGAAACAGAATGACGGAGATAGCCTGTAGAGAAGCTGATGGTATTAATATACCTCAGGGAAATATCGAACAAATTGAAAATAAAATCACTATTATTAAAGAAACTCTAAAGAAATTCAATCTTGATCCCTCCAACTTTGAAATTTCCCTTTTTACTTCCATTGCAATCGTTAACGATCAAGCAGAACTCGAAGGACTAAGAAAAAAGAGAAAAATTTTCAAAAGGAACTTAAAAAACCTGTTTATTGGGACTCTTGAAGACATTAAAGAAAAAGTTAAGGAAGTAGAAATTATGGGTATTAGCAAAATTGTTCTATCAATCGATAAAACTAAAGTAGAAGACTCTTTAGAAGTGTTTGCTACAGAGATTATTGAATAACTTTCAAATCGAAAAAATATCTAATGTCTTATTTAAATCATTATATATAAGAAAATAATAAGCTTTAAAAAAAGGAGTTTTATCTCAATTTCTAAATATTTTTATATTATTTTGAATGATTGTTATTTTAAATAGTAAATATTTCAATAATAAACAGAGTAATACTATATGAATAATCAAAAAAGGTTAAGATTTAGTTCCCCCTTGGGAAGACAGGAGAATAATTCTACTGGTTCCCCAGTTGGGGTTGTTAGGATGGATGTCAGTAAATCATATGCTGGTATTAGTCAATTGCTCCAAAAATACATTAATAATTCTGATCAAGAAAGTTGGAATCAGATAAAAAACAAAATTGATTATATTTATGATCACTTGGATTATGCTTTATCACCTTTGGAACAGATGACATCATTTGTCCGTCAGATAAATGAAAAATTAGAAAAGGGTCAGAAGCTGTTATTTAAACCTAATACAGTGGGTCCTACATGTATAGATCCAGTAACCCATGGCCCTGCTTTAGGAAGCAATGCATGTACGGAATGGGGATTTATCGCTGCTTTAATGAGATGGTTTCATGAAAAAGCTGGAATAAGTTATTATAAGATGTCGCTTGGTGAAGCCGCTACCGCATTAACTTCAGCAGCCGAGGGATTTTCAAGGATTAATCCCGAAGAAAAAAAGATTACACCAGAAGCAGTTCTAGAAGGAAAATCAGATGATTTTTATGGTGGGTGGGGTTTTTATTTTGTACGTAAATATCTTTCTGAATCATTAAAAGAAGGTGAGAGTGAAAATCCCCTCAATGGCTATGAAGAGAGTATTAATGGCATTTATTTACCCCCGGGACATGTTTCTGATAAATTGATGGTGTATGACTTAAACCGTATTTATGATGATGCAAATAAAGGACGTAAATGCGAGATACCAGATGGAGTGAATTACAAATCGATTACACTTCATAAAGTTATAATCGGCGGTAATCCAAACGACCCGGAAGATATAAAAGCGTATCCCGGATGTGTTTTAATAAATGTCCCTAAATTCAAAGTTCATGCCATTGCTTTGTTCACGAACGTTATAAAAAACTTGGGTATTGGACTTTATCCAATGCAATATGCAAGTGAGGGGGATTATAAATGGGATTACGCCGGACCTCACGGTACTACTGTTGTTGGTATGAAATCTTATATTCCGCACCAAGTTTGGGTTTCTGAACTTGATGGAGCAAGTTCCTTACCCAAGAAAGACGTTGATGGCAATTATATCGTAATGAAAACTGGTGGAATTATAGCTACGATGATTGATATCATTAAAGCAGTGAGTAATCAGGACATATTAATGTTTCATATAGTTGATGGCATTGAAGCAATTAATGTCGATCATCAAGGAGGTGGTATAAAAACTGCAGAAGGTATGGTCTTTGCAGGCTTGGATCCAGTTGCAATTGATCTCTTGTGCGCCCGGTATATGTTTTCTAATGTTACGCTTGAAGAATCTCTTAAAGTAAAATTGAAGGGTGGAACTGCTGATGGCTTTCCTCAAAAAGTGCCAATAGCAATAAGGGATGGAAGCAGTATTATAACAACCGAAGGATATGATTGTCCACTTGCTCGGGATTTCACATTTGAACGCGCAGAAAAGCGAGGTTTAGGACAAATGAATTATTATGTTAATGGTTATGATGTTTTAACAGACTCACCTATTATTTCATTAAAGGGACACTTAGGTTCGATAAAAAATGATACTTTTTCAGATATAATAACAAAAACGTTATTTTATGACACTTATAAAATTGCTTGGGATCTACAACGTACAGCTTTAAGTTATTTAGCTATTGTAGACGAATTGGAAGGTACAAAATTAAATGAAGAATTTTTTCAGGCTTTTGATGAAAACAACGATGGAATAGTAACTTATGAAGAATTTGGTACAAATGGGGCAACTACTTTCGTAACACATTTAGCTGCTTCCTTCGTTTCTGCAATGGGCAAAGATAGATTGAGTTCTTTAGAAGGATTCTTTAAATATATGAGATCAATGTATAAATACAGAGACAAACAGAATAATCAAGATAACCATGATATAATGAAGGCAAGATCACTTGTTGCTCCTTGTAGTATTGCTTTTGCAATTTCTAGAATGCCTATCGACATTCCTGATCCATTCAACCCAGGAGTTGCATACGGTAAAGGGAAATGGCCAAGTCTTAAAATTGCACAGTTTGTTCAAACGGGCAACTTGATATATGGTTTAGGATTCCCATTTTCAATCGCCATCCCAAGTCTTTATAGCAACGCTCTATTTTACGCTGATTTAACTCAGAATGGAGGACAATATGCAGGAACCCATCAACCAGATCTTCAGGCTGCTAACAAATATGTTTCTGATGTCGCCAAAGGTGAAATTAAGCCTTTGGACTTTGTTCTTTATGTACCAGCGGAATTTACAACCGTTGCTGGTAAAAAAGTCCCAAATGTTGAGATTACAGACGATCCAATAAAGATGTATACTGCAAGTTTCCAAAATGGTGAGGAAATCTGGTCATAAATTAAGAAAGATTAGAATTGATATCAAATAGAAAGTTAGCAATAAATTTCAAACAATAAAGGAACAGGTCTTTCACTTTTTCCTTACTATTTTTTAAAAAAAAATCTAGATTTATTTTAATTCTTTGAATTTAAATCAAAAAATATTATTCCACAGATAATTGATAAGTTTTACCCACTTTTAGGAAAGTTTTAAAGTTTTCTGGTTTACAAGTAGGAGGTACTTCGCAGCCAGAACTTAAAATATGTCCTCCATCGACGCCAAGTTTGTCAATGAGTTTTTTAACATAATCTTCAACTTGTTTTGTTGTTCCTATAGAAAATAGAGATGCACTTACATCGCTCATAATACATAAATGATCCTTAAGGATTTCTTTAGCTCTAAATATGTCCGTAAGTCCATCTAGGTCAATTATACAACTACCTCTTGGTAGTTCCTTAAAATAAGGAATATTTAAATCCCAACACTGATCAAGATGAAACCATGTTATAATTCCTTCATCATATAAATTTTCTACTATCCTTTTTGAGTATGGCCACCAGAATCGCTCGAAAATTTTCAAGGGATAGATAGCACCTTCTGCTCTTTCTTCAGGTATAAAAACTGAATCACCGCCATTTCTTCTGCATTGTGCTATCACACTCTTTATCAGTTCATCCGTCATTGTATCGAGTGCTTCTTCGACTAGTTCAGGTCTATAATAGAGATCTTGTGTGAATTTAAGTAATGACCGATTTAAGGAAAGAAGGAAAAAAGGATGAACACGATTAGCTCCAGTTCTTAATCCCAGTTTTCTTTTTATTACCCATTCTTCGCCACCTTTCCACGCGAGTTGAAAAAATTTTTTTCTTGCTTCTTCAACATCTTCGGGAGTCCAATCACTGATCCGATAGATATACTCACTTGAAACAAATTTTCCCCAGCCAATATCTGCAATAGTCATGTAATCTTCTACTTTCATCCACTCTCCTTCATCAAACTGTCCAAAATAATTCGGGGCATCAGGTAATTCTTGCCCTGGGGCTTTAAATTTAAGTCCTGCTAAAATATATCCTCCTTTATAAAGAGGAAGCGTTGAATATCCATCCCAACCTCCAAACTCATCAAAAAATTTAACCATTGCTTCAAGAGCTTTAACTGGTTCTCTATGCATTTCTGCAGTACTTAAGCCATAATATGCTACAGGTAAATCCATGCCTACTATAGGAGCAATCGGTACCCGATCTGGCTTTTCTAGATTTATTGCTGCAGTCATTCTTTCTTGTGGGGTCATATATTCTTCTTTCATTTTTAAATTCCTCCTCTTGATCTAATCATTACTCTCGATTTAATTATTTCCAAACAATATTGAACACCTTCCATAGCATCTATAGTTTGAAAATCTGCTCCAGTGTAATCTTTCACAAGGGGGGTTGTGATTCCTCCACCAACCAATATTTTTAATTTATCACGAAGTCCAGCTTTTTCCAATTTATCAACTACTTCTTTCATAGGTTCAAAAGTTATTGTAAGAAGAGCTGAAAATCCAAGAAAGTCGGGTTGGATTTCTTTTACTTTCTCAACTACGATATCGGGGTTAACATCTACACCTAAATCGTGAACTTCAAAACCTTCTATTTTCAGGAGAGTAGCGAGGATATTTTTGCCTAAGTCATGAATATCTCCTTGGATTGTGGCAAGTAGCACTTTGCCTTTAGTATCTCTCTCTGTTTTTTTTTCCCCTAAATAAGGCTCAATAAGTTCCATAGCTTCTCTAAAAAGATCACCTGAAAGCATTAATTCCGCAAGAAAATACTCTTTTTTTTTGTATTTCTCGCCTATCAATTCCATACCTTGTTTACATTCCTCGAATATTTTCATTGGATCTTCCCCTTGAACGAGACGTTCTTTTACTTCATATAAAACTTTATCGCGTTCAAGCTCAATTAGATTTTTTGTTAAAAGTGATGACATGATAACAGAAAAATGATTGAAGTTATATAAACCAATTGAATCACCTATTACAGGAGGAACTTTTTGTAAGTTTGCGGTGTATATTTCGAAAGAATTTTTAAAATAGAATATTTGAAGCTCTAAGAGGTTTAAAATTTAATTCTGAGATCATTAATATTAATTAAAAAAAGAAATAAAAAAAATTAGGTTTTCTCTAATTCCCTCTCTGCTATTTCTAATAATTTTCTGTGAATTTTGAAAATTAATCAACTTAAATTTTTATTTTAAAGAAAATAAGTATTAATTGTAAATATTATGAAATCTATAAATTAAAAATTTTATAGAGAAATATTAATTTTAGGTGAAAAAAATGAAAATATTAGCATTAGGAGGATGTGGTGATATGGGAAGAATGGCAATAGCCATACTTCTCGAGCATCCTAAAATCACATCAATCACCTTAGCAGATAAAAACTACGAACTAGCAAAAAGAATTGTTGATTTAATCAATTCTGAAAAATTATCCCCTTTCCAAATTGATGTGACTGAAAAAGAAAAACTTATTGAATTAATGAGCAAACATGATGTTATAGTAAGTACAGTTGGACCATATTATAAATTTGGAAAATATATTGTGGAAGCTGTGATTGAGGTAAAAAAACCCTATCTTGATATCTGTGATGATTGGGATGCTACACAAGAAATTCTTGAGTTAGATGATAAAGTAAAGGCTGCTGGTATCCCAGTAGTTATTGGAATTGGTGAAAGTCCGGGAGTTACAAATCTCTTAGCAATATATGCATGTTCTAAGTTGGAGGAGGTCGATGATGTTATTGCCGCATGGGGGGTAGCATTCGGTATAAAAGCTGGAAAAAAACCAAAATATTATATTAAACCAGAAAAACTAAGGGAAGATGTAGGACCACCATCAGGCGCGGGTATTGCTGCTGTCATGCATTTTCTTTACGAGGCTATAGGAAAAATTCCAACTTATAAAGATGGAAAAATGATAGAAATTGAAGCTCTTTCAGAAATAGAACCATTGAAAATTCCAGGATATAAAGAGGTATATGCTTGTCATTTGGGACATCCTGAACCAGTAACACTTCCAAGAACAATTAAAGCTAATACAATCGCAAGTGTAATGTTTTTAGGAGAAACCGCTACAGAAGTTACTCGCTCTTATTGTCAAAAAATTATTAATAAAGAGCTTACGATTCAAGAAGCGGCATTCTCATTAAATAAAGAATTTGAAGAATTAGAAGAGAAAGCTTTTCAAGGGCAACCACCATTAGAAGAACTTCTTGGAGGTCCACCAACTCCATGTGTTATAGCTACAGGTATTAAAAATGGAAAAAGAAAGAAAATCGCGGTAACATTAGTACCCCAACCTTTCGGTGAAATGGCAGGAATGACTGGAATTCCTTTAGCGATTGGTACAATTATGCTTATTGAGGGTAAAACTAAAAAAAAAGTAGGTGTTTTAACACCTGAGGAAACATATGAACCTGAAGAATTTTTCGATAAACTAGCACCATTCTGTGGAAGAAAATTAACCAGTTTTAAAGATATATTAGTTGAAAAAGAAGAGGAAATTTGAACCTTACTTTATAAATAAGTTTTCCCTTGAAAAGTTTAAAAGATCTTTTAAATTAATAGTTAATCTTATTGAAACCCAACTCTATTGCACAGATTTAGTATAAGCTCTTAGAAATCTCATACAAGATAAGAAAAATAAATATTATAAAAAAAATTATGTTTAAATCTTCCCTAATTCCATCTCTGCTATTGCTTTTGCAGACCTAAATGGGATATCATCAAGAGATATACCTGCTTCATATCCAAATTTTTCTTTGAAGGCTTCATTAAGAGACTGGAAGTATAGTGAAAGAGGTAAATTTTGTGGACAGTTATTATCACAATTTCCGCATTCAATGCAGCGATCAGCATCATGAGCTATTCGAGTTAATTGATAAGTTACTTTATCTATGGTTTTTTCTTTTCTCTTTTTCATAAGTATACAGTCTACACAATAACAAACAGGACAGCCCCTGATACAGGTGTTACATTGAGTACATTTAAGTAACTCTGCTATCTTTTCATCTTGTGATAGTTTATCCCATTCTTCTAAATCTTTTGCTCTTTTTTCTTTTGCTTTTTCTATTATTTGATTGTAAGTATTTTCATGCTCTGTTTTGATGCTATCAGGGAGTTCTTTCTTTTGAATTCCTGACTTTTCAAGAATTTCATTTCCTTTATCTGAATAAACTTTTAGAATTATCTCCTCTGAATCAACGGGAATTCCGAGATCACTTACAGTTAAATCAGCGACAACCGGAATCTTACGGAAGCATCTTAAACAGTTTTCTGCAACCGTTAAATTAAGTTCTTTTGTGCTTCCATCATCCAATTTGACAATGAGACCTTTATCTCCAACTTTTTCTTTAACAATTTTAGTTGGATCTACATCCTTAATTGATCTCATTTCTCGACCAGCTTTTGGAAGCATACCTCTATCTTCGATCCCAACAATAAATAGATTATCCAGATTTACTTGTCTAATTTTAGCAAGTTCAATTAATGCCCTCGTATCGCAAGGACGTGCAATAAGTCCAACTTTCTCATTCATCGCACCTGCTACAGATTTATGGAGAAATTTTGATGCGGAGTCAGTCCTTGCATATCCAAAAGCAATTAAAGGAAATAATGGAAAATCTGAAAGATCTTCTTCTTTTTCCACTAATTTTGGTTGAACAGTAAATCTATCTATATTACCAGATTTTTTATCAACTCTCAATTCAGCACCAATAAATTTATCAACTACTTTTTCTTTCAGCAAACTAGCTAAGATTTTAGAAAAATCCTCACTCTTAATTATGTATTCTGCTGTAGTATCCATGTAATTCCAACTCTAAAATACAAAATATATAATTATAATTTCTTTTTTTTTACTGATTTTCAAATCAAATGATTATATGTTTCTATTTCCTTCTAAATTTTAAAATCTTTTTTTATGTGTTGCATGGTGCGCCCATTTCTTCAGCATGAGTTCTCATTTTTTTAACTCAGCCTCATCAGTAAACACATTAAATTTTTAAGCTTGAGCTTTCGCTTTAGCTTTTCCTTTTTTAGGTGTGCCTTTAGCCCTTAAAGGACTTGGTCCCAATTTGCTGATAGTTTTATCGATTTCTATAGCTTCTCTTTGAAATTTCTGACCTTCAGCTGCGGTGCAATATATAATTTTAATTCTTTCTGGACTCATACCCACAGCTTTTAGAATTTCTTTAATATATTCTACTTGTCGGTATGCATGGTAATTTCCCGTTTCATAGTCACATTCTCCAGGATATCAAGCATTAATAACAACGCCATCAGCTCCTCTACCAAAAGCTCTCATGATTAAATCACTTCCTACACGTCCGGTACAAGGTACTAAGACATTTCGAATTGAGTCTGGATATTGCGCTCTGATCGTACCAGCCATATCCGCAGAACCATACCCTCATTTCCAGCAAGCATATACAATAATTTTAATATCATTATCTTCTGCCATTTTATTCTTCACCTCTTTACTCCTCAAGGGGTAATAATTCATCTACTAAAGCCATATATTGATCGTCTCTAAAGTATGTTAATTCAATTGCTTTTGAAGGACATAAACCTGCACAAGTTCCACACCCTCGACAATTTATTAAATCAACGACAATATTTCCCGTTTCATTTACCGAAATAGCGCTATATGGACAAGCTTCGATACATTTATAACACTTAGCACAACGCTCATCTGAGGGTGTAGCTCGAATTAATTCCATTGTATATTCCCCTCTACCCATCGGAATACCTGCTACTGATGCTGCTCCTCTAGCTTGGCTTACTGCTTTGTCAATCTCTTTTTGTCCTTGGGCTGATCCACAAATATAGATTCCTGGTACTTTAGTACTTATTGGGTCAAGTCTAGCATGATATTCCTTTAAGAAACCATCAGGGCTTTTTTCCATATTTAGAACTTTAGCTATTTGTAATGTACCTTCAGAGGGGAGAGATGCTGGTGATAATACAACCATATGGACCTCCATAGTAACTACACTATCAGTTCCTACTGGCTCAAATTGTACTTTAAGGTTTTTTGTTAAATGATCTTCTTCTATTTTTCCAACTAATCCTTTTACAAAAATTATTCCTGCATCTCTTGATCTTCTATAGTATTCTTCATAGTCTTTTCCAGCACATCTCATGTCTATATATGTACAAACGATTTGTGAGTCAGGGTATTCAGATTTAATTAATTTCGAGTTTTTAAGTGAAAGATTACAACAGATAACGCTACAATGAGCATTTTTATTAACATCTCTCGAACCAACGCAGTTGATGAATAGAATTTTTGTAGGACGCTTACCATCGGAAGGGCGCTTTAAGTGTCCATAAGTAGGACCGTTAGGTGCAAGAATCCTTTCTAATTCTATCTGATTGATTACATTATCATAAATCCCATAACCATAATCTTCACCCTTATAAAGGTCCCAACCAGTCGCTACAACTATAGTGCCTATATCTAGTTCTACAATTTTGTCTTGCTGACTAAAGTCTATGGCTTCTTGTTCACATGCATCAACACATGCAAAGCATTCTACGCATACATCTCTTTCAAGTTGCGATACTGCTGGGACTGCTTGAGCAAAAGCGATATCAATGACCTTCCGGGCAGATAAATGCTCATCAAAGTAATTACTTGTATACACCGGGCATACATCTGTACATGTTCCACAACCGGTGCATTTTGTTTCATCAACGAATCGAGCTTTTCTTCTTACTTTAACTTTAAAGTTACCAATGTAACCGTCAATTTCTGAAACTTCACTGTATGATAAGATTTCAATGTTTGGATGACGGTTGGCTTCAAGCATTTTTGGTCCCAAGATTCATATTGAACAATCATCCGTAGGAAAAGTCCTGTCGAGCTGAGACATACGACCTCCGATCGTTGTATTCTTCTCAACCAAATATACTTTATATCCAGCATCACCCAAATCGATAGCAGCCGATAATCCTGCAATTCCTCCACCAACTACAAGAGCACTAGGTTCTACGGGAACTGTTTTTGTAGGTACATCTTCTAATAATCTCGCTCGGGCAATACCTGCTTTAATTAGCTCGATTGCTTTTAATGTAGCTTTTTCACGAACTTCTGGGGCTTGATGTACAAATGAACAGTGTTCTCGTATATTTACGAATTCCAAATATCTTGGAGGTAATCCCATCTCTTTTAATATAGCATGGAATACGGGCTGATGAGTCTTAGGTGTACATGCTGCAATTAATATTCTATTGAATTTAAATTCTTCATGTTTCTCTTTGATTTCAGTAGATCCTCCTTCAGTACATAAGGAAAGATATGGATAAGCCCAAACATTTTCAATTTTATTTATTTCTTCGACTATTCTCGGGATATCTAATATACCTGCGATGTTAATCCCTCAGTGGCACACGAACACACCTATTCTAGGCTGAACTTCGTCTTCATTACTATTACTAGTGGTCTGTTTATCAGACAATATGTTCACCTTTGGTTAACTTAACCTCCTAATTTTCTAAGGCTTTTCTTTTTCTAATTTCTTAGTTAGCTAAGAAATAAATTATGATAAAGTAAATTGTCTATATTATTAAAATTAAATTATTATGAAACTTTAATTCAATTCTTCTAATATCTGATTATTTAATTGATGTTTCTTTTTTAATATCACTTATTTAGTTAAAAATGACGAATTTCGATAAAAGTTTCAGTTGGAGATTATTGATTTCTAAAATTTCTATAAAAAAAAATGTCGCTTCAATTATAAAAAACAAGAGATTTTGTATTTTAATATTTTTTGTGATACTACTATCCTAAAGTATAAAAAAAAAAGATATTTACACTCGATATAGATATGAAAAAAATTGCAGTATCAATACACGCAAGAGACGATTTGAAACCAGATATTATTCTTGGTTTAAATGGGCTTGATTATATACATGTTGATGTATCAGACGGGAAATTTACTCCCGTGAGAAACCTAAATCTAGATGTTTTTCGTATTTTAAACGAAACTTACCAAATACCCATTATCTCACACATGATGGTAACTAATCCCTCTGATTATATCGAAGAGATTATTGAATATATCCAAATATTTACTTTCCATTTTGAGATCGAACAAGATAAAGATGAAATAATCAATAAAATTAGAGAAAAGAAAAAAAAAGTAGGTATAGCAATAAATCCAGATACAGACATAGTTGAAATTGTACCATATCTAAATTCAATTGATTTGGTATTGGTTATGTCTGTATATCCCGGTGAATCTGGGCAGAAATTCATACCTTATTCAATAGAGAAAGTAAACAATTTAAAAATGTATAAAGCAAAATATAATTTTCTTATTGAAGTTGATGGGGGAATTAACATTAATAACGCAAAGAAATTAGACGTTGAAATATTAAGTAGTGCCAGCACAATTTTAAATGCAAGTGATCCTAATAAAGTAATATCTATTTTAAAACATTCTGATGAAATCTAATCAATTCTCAAAATACTTTTTGATGAAATCTTTACGATATTTTTCTGGATCTTCTCCATTCTTAAGAATAAAACTTTCACACTTCTTATAAACATCAAGCATATCGGTATACAATGCGGCGTACTTCTTATTAGGTTTGATAACAACGCTTTTTTGGATATCTAAATATTGATTTACCAATTCTGTCCAACCAATATTTTGATTTAAGGAATCATAATAAGATTTAGCACTTCGAAGTGCAGCACCTAAAGCAGCAGAATTAGTTATATCGAATTGTCGAATGGTTGTATTAAATATGTTAGCCGCAATTTCTATTATCTCTAAATTTGAGGATGCTCCTCCTGTCGCAAATATTTCTTCTGGTTCTTCTCTTATCCAATTAGAATGTAGTTTCATTGATAAAAACTGTGCTTCTATTACAGCTCTTACATTTCCTTCTTGATCATCTTCACTTAATCCAAATCGGAATACATTGGGTTTCAGAACAAGTGGAACAATCTCTGGGAAGAAATATGGTAACATGATTTTCCCATAATTCCCAGGTGGTGTGTCTCTAAGTATTTTAGAAAATTCTTTCCATGTAAGGTTAAACATATCTTTAATTTTCTCTCTTGCTAAAGAACCATTCTTATAGCACACCAATCCCATGTATTCTCCTGTAGGTGCTACAAAAACATGTCCTTCACTGCTCAAATCAATATTTAATCGTTTTAAATAAGCAAAATATGTATCGCTTGTACCTAAACTAACTGCTACTCTCCCTTTAGTTGTAAGACCTAAACCAATTAAGCTGTTAGGATTATCCCCTGACCATGGAATGAGAAGAGTGTCTGAAGAAAATTTATACTTTTCCACGAAATAGGGAGATATTGTACCAATAATTTCATAGGAATTAGTTAAGGGTGGTAGTTTTAATTTCAGGTTGGGAGCTGTCGCGTCTAAAGCTTTTTGGTTCCATTGCTTTGTCTCAATATTCATCAAATTCATTCCTGCACCATCACTATGATCTATTGGAGAGTTTTTACCTAATAAAATGGAAGAGAGAAAGGAACTTACCAAATGAATTACTGAGGTATTCAAATAGTCATCGTAATTCTGTTTGTAAAATTTTCTTATTTGAGGTCCAGAAAACCTCTCAAATGTGTTTGAGCCGGTAATTTTAATTGTTGATTCCATTCCCCCTAACTTACGACGTATCTCTTCACATTCTATAGTAGTGCTTGAATCCATCCAAATCGGGTTTGTCTTCCTCGTAAAAACATTTTCTATTTGACTTGCTAAAGTTTTGTTTGAATCTAATTTTTTCAAAATTGATTCAAATGAACTATTCAAATAAACGGTCCCATGTTGTTGACCTGAGCCAGAAATTGCCTTTATTTGATCTAAGGGTAATTTTTCCTGAACAAATTTAGTAAATAGTAATTCTAATGCTTCAACCCACATCAAGGGGTTCGAATGAACAACTTTGCCCTCATTAAATATATAAACTCCATTTTGAGTTTTATATTGTGGTAAATCCTTGTCAAAATTAATGCTATAGGAATAGATATTTTTCCTTTTATTGAAATCTATCAAAACTCCTGTTAAACTTTGGGTGGAACAGTCTAAACCGAGAAAAAAATCCATAGTCTTATATTTTTTTTCCATTTAATGAAGTTTTTCCTCTTGTTTTAATTTAAATTCTTGTTGAAAACAAATTATGCATGTAAAAATCTAATCCTAAACTATAAAAGAAAAAAATAGAAATAAATAAAAAAATTTAAGCTTCTGTTTCTTTTAAAATATCCCCAAAGAGTCTCTTTACTGCATCAATACGCTTTTCTTCTCCTATTTGTTCGACATTCTTTAATGAAATCGCTTCCTTTGGACATAAATCTATACATGCAGGGTATTTTTCACCCCTTTCTTCATTTATGTAATCATCTTTCATAGTTTCGCAGAGATCACAAATAAGAGCTTTTTGAGATTGAATATGCAAGTTTAAAACACCAAAATCACATGCTCTGATGCAGAAAGCGCACCCATTACACTTATCATCGTCAACGATAATTGAACCAGTTTTTTTGTCCTGATCGAGAGCTTTTTCTGGGCAGCTGCGAACACATGGAGCATCTTCACATTTTTGGCATGCTAATGCAACGTTTAAAATGGGTTCAATTCTTACTCTATGAATTCTCGTATTTATTGGATTGAATTCTCCATCATGGACAAAACTGCACACACTTTCACATGTTTCGCAGCCTGTACATAAATTGGGATCCACGATAATAAATTGATGAACAACTCCACCTCTCTTCTTAATTGTTTTTGACATCTATTTTTTACCTCCTGCAGGATTTAATTTGCCAATAACAAAATCTAATCCAAGATTTTTTAGAGTATCATCAGTTGGGATTCCTGTTTTAGTATCCCAGCCACGCGCTTCATAATAACCACTTAAGATTTTTTGATATCCATCTTCCTTCAAAACAACACCTTTAGCTGGTCCTCTTGTGTGGGGTTGCTTAAAGAATCTTTCTGGTGGTTTTTCATCATCTCTTGTCCATCCTTCTCTTATATTGAAACATTTTGAAAGGTTTACGATTGCATCGCCACGATGTTGTATAAATTCCTCATTCACAGGGATTCCTGTTACTAATTCAAAGACTTTTGCCATTTCAGCATCGTTTTCATATATTCCTCGAGTAAATTTACACACTATGTATGAATCAATGATAGCATAAATATCTTCTAAATCTTTGATTGCTTTTCCTCTCTCAAGAGGCTTATCATAACCAAATCTGTCAAAGTTGCCCTTAGCATCAAGACCATATGATCCATTGCGCAAGTGGCAAGCTCCACGAATAGAAACACTCATTCCAACAGCAAATGAGCTCATGCCATGTACATCAAAAGCAGGCATTTCTAAACCTTTTATATGCATAGCGTAGTAGCTTGCATTTTTTCTACCCATTTCTTCTAATCTCTTTCCAGCTTCTCGTACTCCATCTCCAAAAATTTTACCTGCAAAACCTTTTCCCAGAATCATTTCTTCTGTAAATCTTACGAGATTCACTGTAGAACCAAAAGGTAATTCATAGCCTAAATCTTCTTTTGTTATAATGCCCTCCTCAAAACATTCACAAGCCATAGCTGCTGTTACACCTCCACTTATAGCATCAATCCCTAGATCATCAGTAAGAGATACACATTTAAACACAGAAGGCCAATCAAAATTACCACAAGCAGTTCCAAAACTATAACAAAGCTCTTGATCGATACTTGAATAAAGATTAGGCCAATTAGGATGATCTTTAGGTACTTTTGTAATATGATCACACCCTATTGAGCATTGGGAACATGCTACCTTCTTTACTACCCAATCTTGATTTAATATATCACCTGTAAAAGTTCCATCATCAATTTTATCCCAAGTACCCTCACGATGGTTGAAAATAGGCATCATACCAAGTTTATTATAACTTGTTATACCTGCTGGTGTGCCTAAATCTCGATATTTAGCCGTAGCAGGTCCATTTGCCACTTTTATTAATTTCTTAGCTAATTTAAAAAACTCAACTGGTTGGGCTACGCTGATTCCTTTAGTTCCTCTAAAACATATTGCTTTAAGGTTTTTAGATCCCATAACGGCACCCATTCCGGTTCTTCCAGCCTGTCTATTACGATCATTAGTAATACATCCCATATAACCCATGCGTTCTCCACCTGGGCCAATAGTTAATATCCCCAGGCGCTGGTCTTGAAATTCTTCTCGTAAAAGTTCTTCAGTTTCCCAACAGCCCTTTCCCCATAATGTATCCTTGCAGGGCACTAAGTAATAATCATCATCATCAACTACCATGTAAACAGGTTCTGGAGCCTTTCCCTTGAAAACAATCATATTGATTCCAGCGCGTCGTGCTTGAGCACCAACCGATCCAGAAGAAATAGCCATTCCAAATTGACCGGTTAATGGAGATTTAGCAAATACTCCGTATTTACTGGATGTAGGTAGGATTGTGCCAGGGAATGGACCTTGAGCATATACAAAAATATTTTCAGGGCTCAATGGATCTACACCAGCGGGGCATTCATCCCATAATACCTTTGCACCGAATCCATATCCACCAATCCAATCACGACAAAATTCATTAGATAATTTAGACTTACTAAATTTTCCATTAACAAGATCGACATCAAGTCTTACCTGGGTAAAACCTTTAATTTCATCAGGAACAGGTATTTCCTTAGTTTTACTCATGTTTTTCACTATTATATTTTGTTTTTAAATTATGATTTGAATGTAGTTATTAAGAATAAATTATCAAAATTTTAAAGGTTACTTGTTAACTCTGAAAAACACTCTCTTTAAAATGCGTAAAGCTAGATGAACAGAATAAAACAATTAGTTAAACTAAAAATATATTAAAAAATGAGAAATCTATATCACACCAAAAAGAGTAGACTCCCTATGAAGCTAACAAGATCAATTACCTTTATTTTATTCCTTAATTCTCTGTTTTCATTTAAATAACAATTTAAATGTGCAATACATTTGGGACATGCGGTAATGAGGTATTCTGCTCCTGTTTCAATTGCTTGAGAGATTTTTTTCTTTTGAAGCTTTTTTGAATCCTGATCGCAAGAAATATAAGCAGATACTCCACAGCATTCGGCATTTTCCATATTATCTTCCATTTCAACCAATTTAACAAAAGGGATTAGTTTCAATACCTCACGTGGAGCATCAAAAACCTTACTCATTCTTCCAAGTCTGCACGGATCATGGTAAGTAACTTTAATTTTGTCTAAACTTGGATATGATACATCTTCTAAAAGTTTTTCTTTCAAGATATATTCAGATATATGATAAACGTCAAAGTCAAATTCGTCAGTACCCTTAAAGAGGTCCTTATATTCATTTTTCCAAGTGTAATATCCTTCAGCGCAATTAAAGATCAAAGTCTTAACTCCGGCGTTTTTAAATAATTTAACATTGTACTCTGCTAATGTCTTGAAGGTTTCAAGATCTCCTCGCCAGAGACTATCATGACCACAGCATTTTTCTTCAGGTAATACAACCGGAAAAATATCATTTTGGTTTAAAATACCAATAACTCTCTTAGGAATTTCTAAGTAATCAGGAGCATTCAAAGATCGCCAATTATCTTGACTTCCATAATCACATATCATAACTCCAGAATCGTCAAGTGCTTTTTCAAAATCTTCCGGGATTTGGTCAGGATTACAGCAACAATTACAATTTAAACAACGATTAGCCTCTTTTTTCGCTTGTTCCTCGGAAAATCCTAATTCCATCTCATCAAAACAAACCAATCTTTCGGAACTGGGCATAAAGTTCATTTCTTGACATGCTTGTGTTAGTATATATTTTTTTGGAATAGCAGATCTTTTCAAGTCATCCTTTCTTATTCTTCCTTCTTTTAAATCAATTCCTCGGAGATAGCGATCAATAGTGAATGCTGCTTCTCTACCATCTCCAATAGCATCAACAGCGCACATTAAAGAATTATAAATAATATCCCCTCCAGCAAAAACACCCGGAATTCCAGTTTCATATGTTAAATCATCAACTACAATTTTGCCTCGTTCAATTTTCAACTGATTATCCGTAGCAGCATTAAGTGGTTCTGGATCAAGCCCCTGTCCAATTGCTATAACAATGTTATCGACTATGATTTTGAATTCTGAATCTTCAATTTTATTTAAAGGTCTTCTCCCTGTTTCAGGATCAGGGTCACCCCATTCTATTTTATAGCAATTTAGAGCTAATTTACCGTTAGGTTCTAGGGTAATTTTTGCCGTGGACGTTTCAAAATGGTATTCCATTACCTGCCTCTCAGCTTCGTGCAAATCTTTAAACACATTTTTTAGAGCTTCTTCGGTTAAGATATCAACAAGATCAACTTTGGTTGCTCCTAGACGAACAGCAGTTTCACCTACATCAACAGCAACAGCTCCTCCACCAATTATCCCAAAAGTTTTACCTTTAAATTCTTCAGGATTTTCTGAACATTTATATTTTCTCTCTAAAAGGAAATCAAGTGCTACATCTACATGGGGTAAATCTTCACCCTCAAGTTTGAGAGTTTTTGGGATATATAGTCCTACAGCTATAAAAACTGCCTTATAACCCTCTTTCCAGATATCTTCCAATGTAAAATTAGGGCCGAATTCTTTGTTTAAAACAACTTCTACACCTATACTTTTTATAAAATCGACATCGTGATCAAGTGCTTCATCAGAAAGCCTGTACTGAGGAACTCCATATCTAACCACACCTCCAGTTTTATCACCTTTCTCGAAAATAGTTGGTTTATACCCCATTCTTGCGAGAAAATAGGCGGCTGATAATCCACCTGGTCCCGCTCCAATAATAGCAACTTTTTCTTTTGTTTGTGGTACTGGTTTTATTTTACCTTGATTAGGATTTTCCGCTTCCCAATCAGAAACAAATCTTTTAAGTTCCCTAATTGCGACGGGATCATCAAAATATTGACGATTACAGTTTAATGCACATTGTGCAGTACAAATTCTTCCGCATAAGTAGGGAAGGGGATTTTTATCTCTTATTAAATCGATGGATTCCTGAAATTTACCTTCTGAGATTAATGATATGTATCCTTGAACATCAACTCCTGCAGGGCATCCTACAACACAAGGTGCGATACCTGTTAGGAAAGGTACACATCCCATAAAGTACCCAATTTCTCCTTTATCTGTAGTTTTTAATCCTTTCCCTTCTAAAAATCCAGTTCTATTGGTAAATTTGATTTTATCATCCGCCATCAATTTTGGTAAACTTGAATATGCTCTCTCATGATTACAACTCAATAAAGTCTCTTTTAATGGTTCATATTCGGATGCCAAGGTACGCAGATCTTTGATAATTTTGGTAAAATTAACTCCGATCTCTTCCTTTGTCATTGGACAATATACTGAACACAATCCGCATGTTAAGCATTTCCATATGTCATTATTTTCTAAAGCTTCCTCTGGTGTTAAGAAAGTTAAATCTGTAATTAAGCTGCGAGGGTAAAAAGTGTCGAGAAAAGCGGTTGGGCAAACATTATTACATCGGTTACAATTATAGCAATAGTTAGCAGCAATATTTACTTTTTTAAGGGTTTCTATTGATGCTGTACTCTTGATACCCTTACCTGCTATCTCTTTGTTAGATTCAGTCATTCTTTATCAAGAAAAATAGGTAATATTCTGTTTATATAAAATGGTGTTTATATTTTGAATCTAACTATTATAAATTGATTATGAAAAATTTATATTAATTATTTTTTAGGGTTTCCCTGAGGGCATACTTTCAAACAAAAACTGCAATAATTATTATTTATCAGACTATCGATACATTTGGAGCGGTCTATATGTGTAATTACTGGTGAGTTAGTATGATAAATTGGTGTTTCATAGGCAGCACCGCCTTTGCACCCCCTGATGCAGGAACCACATTCTTTACAATAATCTTCTAATGCTTTTAAATCGTTTTTAACTGGAGTTGGTATTTCAGCATCAGTAGAAATTATTGCCCATCTTTGACGAGGTCCAAATTCAGGTGTGATAACAAGGCCATTTCTTCCCATTATCCCCAATCCTGCTGCAACAGCATGAGGTGGGAATAAAAATTTACCCCCAAAAGGATGATGAGCTTCACACTTATATCCAAGTTCTTTTAGATACTCTGTTAATTGAATAGTGATCTCTCCTAATTCATAAAATACCCGAAAAGCTTCAATACCGCAAATAATGCTTGGAGCTGTTTTGATTTCATCCCATTTCATTTCCATCCCTAAAATTATTAAATTTTGTCCATATACTTTAAGATTATAGAAAATGAAATCCTGAATAAGTGGAGTATATCCTAGAAGATCTACACCTAATTTTTTTGCTTTCAATTCAAACTCTTGCCAAAATTTAGCGTCAGTTTCTGTTTTTTTATTATTTTCATTCCCATATTTAGTCTTTCTAGCTTCTTGAAAACCTTTAAACGTCTCTTGCATATATTTACTATATTTTTTTGAAATTTCACTATCTATTTTGTCAACAGACTGTATTCTCATTCTAAAGAGTTCTGTTGGTGCTTTAAACTTTAAATTCTCATTTTTACCAACATATGTTGGTTCTATCCCAACTTCTGACATTTCCTAATCCTTGTTAATTTAAAATACTAAAATTTTTAGTTTTCCTTATATTAAGTACAATATAAAGATAATGGTTTCAAAGATAGAACCACTTAGATATAATTGTCCATTTTGTGGAAAGGAATTAGAATCAAGATTTTCCAAATGTTTTAATGTATATTGTCAAGGACAGAAGTTTAATTTAGGAAATTTAGTGATATATAGGCTAAATCCAGACATAGGATTAGGCAAGATTATTAAAATAATAGAAATCCCGACTTCAAAATCTTTAGATGATGAAGATACTCAAGTTGTTGCCAAATATAAAGTACTTTTTAAAAATAATATTATTAAAATAATCCATCCCATTGATCTAATTCATTTCATTTTCGATATAAACGAAAAGATTGAAAGTAAACAAGGTATTGGTATAATAAATTCCAATGATTTTATGGTCAAAGATGGTCTAATTTCCTATGAATTTCTTAAAGATAATGGTAAAAGAGTTCAAATTTATGAGAATGAAATATATACTAGATACACAACTCCGATAGAGGCCTTAATAGCTCAAAAAAGGATTCATCCTCCTAAGAATTTTTTACTTAAATATTGGGCTCATTTGTTTTATTCCTATTACACATCGTATCAGATTAAATGTATTACTAATTCTCGCTTATCTTTAATGCCACATCAAATAAATGTTACACATCGATTATCCGAAGAACATTTTCCTAGAATTATTCTAGCAGATGAAGTAGGATTAGGAAAAACAATTGAAGCTGGGATATACATTAAGGAAATGATGGCTCGGAATCTTTCTGAGAGAATACTTATTATAGTCCCCGCATCGCTAGTTCAGCAATGGAAATTCGAACTTGAAAACAAATTTAACTTAAACTTTACAATTTATGATGGTAAAAAGGTAAAAGAGTTAAAGAATAGAGGTTATTTCAAAAGTGCACAGTTATTTCAAAATCCTTTTTATTATGATAATCTAATTATCTGCTCACTTCAATTTGCAAGAAATAGAAAATATATAGAGTTATTATCGAAAATATCATGGGATATTGTAATTTTTGATGAAGCACATCATTTAAGACGTTATTTGATAAATGCTACAACAGGAAGATACAGAGAAACGCTAAACTATGAGCTCGCTCGGAATTTAAGCACGACATGTGAAAGCATGCTTTTATTAACAGCGACTCCATTGCAACTCCATTCATTTGAATTATATTCTTTAATTGAGCTTATACATCCTGAAATTTTTAATTCATTTAGTGAATTTGAACATTTTAGAAAAAACTTGCAATTTATCAATCTTCTTATTACAAATATAAATCAAATTGATAATTTAAACAACTTTGAAGTTAAAAATACTTTAAAATTGTTGAAAAATCTACGATATGTAAATAAAAATTGGACAGATAAGGAAATTCTATCAGAACTAAGCAACGATTCATTTAAAGAAAATTTATTTAAAAAAATAGAAGCAGATCATACTTTATCGAATTTAATTATTAGAAACCGAAAGAAAAATGTTTTTTCAGAAGAATTTCTAAATAAAAGGAATGTCAATACTATAATAATTAATCCAACCAAGGAAGAATTAGAAGTCTATAACGAAATTCGTTTATATCTTGCTCAAATCTATAATTCATCTATTAGCAAAGAAAATGTTGGTTTTGGATTTGTGATAACTACTCTTCAGAAATTATTAACAAGCTCTAAATATGCAATTCTCAAGAGCCTTGAGCGTAGATTAGAACAAATAACTCGTTATAAAAATATTTTTCTTAACATAGATGTTATAAAAGAAGAGGATCCTGAATATTTTCAGCTAGAATTAGAAGAAGAGTTCCTTGATTCTGAACCATTTGATAAGAATAAAAAAAAATTAACAGAAAAGCAATCTGAAGAGGCTTTCAGTATATTCAACCAGGAAAAGATTTTAAAGGAGTTTTATAATAAATTAAAGAAAATTCCTTATGATTCTAAATCTGATAGATTAGTGGAAATCATTGATCAGATATATTCTAATAATTCTAACGAAAAAGTTATAGTATTTACACAGTTTGTTGACACTCTTAAATATTTAAAGGAGCTATTAGAAAACCAGGAAAATAGCTATTTTGTTGAAGCTTTTTATGGAGGATTAGATAAACAACAAAAAGATGAAGCTGTTGAAAGATTCCGAAATTATCGAGGGTTTTCAATACTGCTTTCAACGGAAATAGGAGGTGAAGGTCGAAATTTTCAATTTTGTAGAACACTCATTAACTATGATTTACCATGGAACCCAATGAAACTTGAACAAAGAATTGGGCGTGTTGATAGAATTGGACAAGAATCAAGAGAAATTTATATATATAACTTTTATATGGAAGGTACTGTTGAAACAGACGTAGTTTATGCTTTAATAAATAGAATTAATTTATTTGAAGAATCAATAGGAATTCTCGAACCAATTATCGGTAGAGTTGAAAAAGATCTTAAAAACGTTATTTTCGCTGAAGATGATGGTAAGAGGAGGAAAAAACTTAATGAATTCTATCGAACATTAGATGAAGAGATTAAAAAAGCAAAAGAAATCGAGATGCAATTAGATGATTTAATGATAGATAAAAAATCATTCCAGATGGAAGGTCTTATCAGCTCTTTAGCCTCTTGTATTGATGTGAAGTTAACCCATAATGAATTATTTCTCCTTATGAACCAGTTTTTAAATCTCGAAAATAACAGATATGGATTCATAGAAAATATTAAAATTGATTTAGTTCAAACAAAGGAATCGGAAAATATTATATTAAAGATAAAAATCAATGATATTTTATTAAAAAATCCTAAATACAAACTTCAAAATGAATATACTGGTACATTTAATTTAGAATTTGCAAGAGAAAAAGAAGAAATTGATTTTTTTGCCTTGGGTCATCCATTAATTAATGCTGTTTTAGATGTCTGTAGAGAGGATTCGTTTAAAGGTGTTTATACAATTTTTGAAATAAAAAAACAAAATTTACGAAAATATTTCAATTCCGATATTACATTACAAGAAGAATTATTTCTGTTTATATTCATAGTTAAATTTCAAGGATATATAATTGAAAGTCAGGTTTCCCCCATAATTGTGGATAAAAATGGGAAAGAAATAGAGGACTTTGAAAGTGTGGTTTTAGATATAGAAAATTATGATAAAATCTTTCAATTCAATAAAAACATAGAAAAAACTAATCTGGAAAGCAATTTTATTCTAAATCTCCAAAATAAGGCAAAAAAGATCATCAAATATAAGACATCAATTTGGAAAAGAGAAGTTAGAAAACTGAATGATAAAATATTTAATTTAGAAAGAAACAAAAAGAAAAAAATTTATGAACATAACAAAAGAGTTTTAAACTTAAAATTAGAATCATTGAAATTGAAATTAGAAAGAAATGAGAAAAATAGACCAACACAACGGCAACTACAAAATATAAACAATTTGAAGGATGAAACGAGGAAACAGAAAAGGTTACAGGATATACAGAATTTAGAAGAAGAAATCAAGTTTATTGAAAGAGATATAGAAATTATAGAAAAGAAATTAGATGATATTGCTTTTGAGCGTGAAGATTTATTAAATGAAATGAAAAGACGTAATTTAGCTAAATTTTATACAAATTTATTATCACTTGCCATTATTAGAATTATTGATTAGTCGATAAGTTCTAAGAGAATTAGAATATCTTACGCGATTTTTTGATTTTTTATCATTTTATGAGTAAGATTTAGAAACGCACCCTCAACATTTTCGCCTGTTTTAGCTGAAGTTTCTATAAAATATGATTTTTCACTTTTCGCAAACTCTTCAGCGCTTTCTTTATCGTATTCTCCATAGATTTCTTTAATAAGATCAAGCTTGTTCCCTATTAATATAAAAGGAACATTTTCTCCAGCAAATTCTCGTAAATCGGAAATCCAATCATTTAATTCTTCATATGTATGCCATCTTGAAATATCAAAAACTACTAATGCTCCATTAGCCCCATCAAAAAAGCTCGATCTTAAAAATTTATATCTTTCCTGACCCCCAATATCCCATATCTGTAATTTAGAGGTGGTTTCGGGATTTGGGTATCCTTCAATTACTTTAGATAAAAAATCAGCTCCAATTGTAAGCTTATATCTAAAATTAAACTTATTTTCTACAAATCTATGTAAAAGACTAGTTTTTCCTACGGCGGCGCTACCAACTATAATTATCTTAAATACATATAATGGCATTAATACAACTTTAGATATTTTTGCGATTCTAATTAATAATCTTAATTAGATATTTAAACATTTTCACAAACGATTCATTTAAATAGAGACGATATAATATTTTTAAAACTATGTAGAGTGCAGATTTTATCTTTTTGCACAAATTTGTTAAGTATTGTACTTAATCATGCGTTGAGTTAGTTCGGTAAAAGCATGTTCAACATTATCACCTGTCTTTGCAGAAGTTTCAATATAAATACTTTCTTCATTTTCAGCAAATTGCCTAGCTTCGTCTCTATTAATTACTTCACCAACCTCCGGTAATAAATCGGATTTATTTCCTAAAATTACAATAGGAATCTTTCTCTCAATTATGCTATGCATATCTATAAGCCAATCTTTCATCTGAGGAAATGTATTTGCTCTCGAGAGGTCGAAAACTAATATTGCTCCGTAGGTTCCTTCATAAAAACTACGACGTAAGAATTTAAAACGTTCTTGGCCCCCTACATCCCATATGGAAAGTCTTGCTAACCTTCCTTTTTCATATTCCACAGTTTTTGCTAAAAAATCTACTCCTATAGTGAATTTATATCCAGATGAAAAACGATTTTCAACAAAGCGTCGTATAAGGCTGGATTTGCCGACCGCTGCTGGTCCTATGATAATTATTTTAAAAGTATAATCAGCACTCATTATCGATTGAGTTGAATTATTTTTAAAAATTATTTTATAAAACAATAATGGGTTATCTCTTTATTAAATTGTACTTTTTACCAAATTTCTTAAATAATTGTGTCCCTCCTCCTTCTTGTAAAATCTTCAAGGTTGCTTCTGAGTCAGTAATCTCCATTCCTCCGACTATATCTACACCACAATCAAACAAAACATCAGGTAACAGGCCTACAGACGGCCCCATCACTATTATTTTTCGCGCTTTATTTCTAAAAAGGTTTAAAATTTTCTCTAAAGTATTGTTTATTAAGGATGTACCGGTACAAAATAGAATATCGGTAGATATCTCCTCATTCTCTAATTCAACTATATTTCTCCGGAAATTGAATTCACTGAATTCTTCTGGGAATGAAATAGTGTCTTCCACTAATGTAATGCTGCTTGTGTTTTTAATTAATTTTCGAATAAGCGGTTTCATTAATCCTATAATCGTGATACTCGTATCTTGGTAAATTTCTAAATAATTTAAGGGATCTCCAATCATTTTGGAATAAGGATTATATATTCTAAGAATATGCTGAGAGGCGGCATTTATTGTAGCAATTCCTATAATTTTTTTCAAACTTGGCGCCAAGTAAGACCACTCTAATAATTCTAAAAGTTTCTTGTTAGTAAGATTTCCAGCAAAGTTAATTTTACTACAGTCAGCACTATTTATTATACTTGGTAATGTAGAAGCTAATCCCAAAACTGATTTTTGCCCAGAATTGGATACTTCTACCCCTGTATAACCCAACCCTATAACAACATTACTAATTTTTGGAGGAACTATATTATGATCTTCATAGATTTGCTTTATAAGTCTAACAGTTTTTTCTAAAATCATTTACTCAATTTAATATCAAGATGGTTTAAATAATAAAATTGCTTAATTTCTATTAAAAATTTAATTTGATTGTGAAATTGATATGCAGTATATTATCATTGAAAATGAAAAAATTGGGCAAATGAAAGCAAAATTGCTCACTGATAAAAATCCAAAGACATGTAAAGCTATTTGGAACGCCTTGCCTTTTGAAGTCAATCTAGCAAGATGGGGAGAAGAATTATACGGTGAAATTCCCGTTTCTTTAGGTCAAGAAAATTCTCAAGTTGACTGTGAGGTAGGAGATATCGGATTTTGGCCGAGTGGGAATGGGTTTTGTATCTTTTTTGGGCCAACACCTGCTAGCACAGACGACAAGCCAAAAGCAGCGTCTCCAGTAAACATTTTTGCGAAAATCGAAGGAGATGCAAAAACATTTTTACAATTTTCTTCTTTTCAAGGAACAGTAAAGAGAGTAGAATAATTCTTTTGTTTTGATATTGAATCGATCTTTAATGACAGAGCGAGAAGAGTATTACTGAATCACTGCAAGAGGAAATAAACAAAGCAAGGAAATTGCTAGATGAAGGAAAGGAAGAGGAAGCTCTTAAATTTGTAAACAACCTAGAAAAAAATATAAATATCACGGATTTAAATTTACCTTCATTTTTTTGTGCTGATACTAAAAATGGATGAGTTTACATTTAAAAAAATTAAGAAAATTATTCAGTGTCCAATATCTGGAAGAACTTTAAATTTAGATGTTAATAAGCAAAAATTAATAACTGATGATAACACGGTAGAATATTCTATTATTGATGACATTATTGATTTTGTTCCCGAAGAGAGTAGAAAAAACATTGACGCTTATGCCAAGAGAGCCAAGAGATATGAGAAGATCTTTGAAAAACCTGGTTTATTAATAAGGCTTTTTGATAAGTTTGTATGGGGTATTAAGCATGATGATTATGCTCCTCAAGTAGTTGGTTTTATACCTGAAAATTTCAATGGAATATTGCTTGATATTCCTGTAGGTACAGGCATATTTACATGTGAAAAGTATAAAAATTTATCGAATGCAACAATAATCGTTGCAGATTATTCAATTAACATGTTAAAATTTGCTAAACAAAAGTATACAGCAAATAACATAACAAATATAATATATCTTCATGCGGATGTTGGATATTTACCTTTTTTAAATCAATCAATAGAGATGTTAATTTCAATGAATGGATTTCACGCCTTCCCCAATAAAAGTAAAGCTTTAAAAGAAATAGCAAGAGTTTTAAAAATTGAGGGGCAGTTCTTCGGATGTTTCTATATTAAAGGGATAAGAAAAAGAACTGATTTGGTTGTTAAAAATTATTATTCAAGAAGAGGATGGTTCAAACCACCTTACTATACAATGGAAGAAACAATTCAGAAAATCAACCAATATTTCAAATTGATAATAAATTATAATTGTGAAGCCATGTTTGTATTTAATTCTATAAAAATGAGCTGAATAATTATTTTAGAGTTTTTCTTCTATTTTTGATCGATCTTTAAGAGATCTAGAACGGGAAATTAAGGAAGCTATAGAAAATCCCGTGAATATAACACAATTAATACTACACATTAATGATTCGTTGGAAATAAGTGTTATAACCACTATAATAATAAGAACGAGAAATAGATATTTACCTACAGGATCATAAATTGGCTTTTTCAATCTTGAAGTAATAATAAATTGAAAGAACATAAATCCAATAAGGAACAAAAGCCAGAGGGGATATACTCCATCTAAGACAAAGGCAGTAAATACAATAATAATTAGTAAAAAATCTGCTATAACATCAAAATAGCTTCCAAAAGTAGAACATACGTTTAATCTTCTTGCGATATTTCCATCTATAATATCGGTAATTACAGCAAGAGCAAAAACAGCTATAGTTAGTAATACTATATTCATGAAATATAAATTTAAATACAGAATAGAAAGTATAATTCTGAAAACTGTAATAAATTGTGGTAAATAGTAGAGATAATTCTCTGTACAAGAACTCTTCATAAAGTCTATAATTAAAATAATTTGAAAAAATTAATGTTTTATTTATTTTATTAAAGAGTTTGATATTGAGAAGGGGAGATTCATTTTAGAAAATCAAAACTAAACCAATTTGACGCTAATCTATACCCGGATCCTATTATTTTTAATTTGATTTAAATAATTATTATCTATTTTGAGATATCATCAATGATTTTGACTTTAGTGTAATTAATTTAAATATTTGTATTGTTATATGCTTTAATTAGGGATAATTTAGTAATTTTAAAATTAATTCACTTTATAAAAGTATTTTAAATTAACAGGGTTTTTAAAATGAAAGTCAAATCTAAAAGATGTGTGATTTTATTATTTCTTTTCTGCCTAGGAGTTGTTTTTCTTAATGTCGACTCATTTAATTGTCAATTAAATGATCAAAGTTTTAAAAAATCTGTAGAAAGTAAAGATAATTATACTAATTTTAAAACTGATCAAATTGAGGCAAGTTTTGGTGGATATAACAGTTCATCAGATGTTAAATTTGAAGTAACTGAAAATGCCTCAAGTAGAATAGATAATAGAGATTTCATTGCAATTGAAGGAAACTATTTTCAACAAGCTACACCTTTAAACTGGAATGTTAATTCAATGCAATTTAACATTGAATCTTATTCAAAAGAGCAAAAAATATCAGATTCTACATTTGATATTGAAGAGGATCTTTCACCATGGTACTATGAAAGTTTTGAAATTGGGAAAGGTGATTTTACCCATTCGTTTGAACCAAATAATGAGGATCCTGATTATGTAAGAACTACCATTTATAATTCCCAATATAGATTATGGGGGGATCCAGGATTTGGAGAAGGAAGTTATGCTTTATGGGGTCAAGACTTAAATAATATTAATCCAGATAATTTAGATATCCAAACTGGTAAAGTGTTTCAAACAAAAGATCAATCATTTGAAAATTTTAACAATTTCCAAACAGATCCTTATTTTTATAAAGACACTGAAACCCCCTATGGAGGTGAATATGATCCAGTGTGGGATCTAGTTGACTTATTCTATGATGATGTTGCTGAAGCACTTAGAGTTATTATACTCCCTGATGAATATAGCGTAGGAGGGAATCCCTCTGCTGCTTGGTGGTATTATTTATATACTCCATATGTTGTAGATTATGCAGAAATGAAGATTTCGTGGAGTATTGATGATGATTCTACTTTTGAATCAAAAGATGGGTATGAGGTGAAAGCTAGGATTAATGATGAATTTATTGATGGAACTAAATGGATTTCTAAAACGGGATATGTTCCTTTTAATGGTTCTAGTGATGCATTAATGGTTTATACCAACAATAATATTTTAGGTCATATATCTCATGATACCATCTCTAGAACATATAATATAACAGATTTAATCAACGGTTTAGTGGGAATTAATAAGTTTGATTTTGGTATTTGGGCAAAAAATCCATCTCATAGTGGAGATGATGATCTTATTAGTGCTAAATTCGAATCAGTTGAATTTATGTTCAATACATCGGCTAAAAATGAAGTAGCTTCTTTAGAATTTGATTATAAGTGTATTGATGAGGATTCTAAAGGTGAAAATCCTTTTCTCTTTGATAACGACGCTTCAATTTTCCTTGCACTCCATAATTATAGTTTAGTAAAGTATATTAGAGTCGTTCCCTTTTCCATGATGACAATTAGTTCCTCTAGTTTTTCTTCAACACCATGGACTCACGTGGAATTTAGTATATCTGAACAATTTGTTGATCTTTTAAGAAGTAATGATTTATCATTCAAAATTGGTATCATTTTTGAAGATGACTATTTTGATAGAATTTATTATAGAGTTTATTTTGATAACGTCTTTTTTAACATTAACTACAAGCATCCCAGTACCAATTATTCGAATCTGAAAATAGAAGTTAATAATTCAGGCATTTGGAATACTGTGGATAATAATACAATCAACATTAATACTACCAGTTGGAGTGGAGGGGAATTACTCGATTTTCAATTTAAAACAGATTTGGTGAAATATCAAGGCATTTTGTATCTTAATTTTCGAGCAGAACTCAATGTTTCTCAGATCCATTACAACTCAAGTGGGGCTAGTGTAAGTTATAATATTAATAACGCTAACTCAAACATTGGTATATGGAACATTACTTATAACAATATACTCTCTTACGATAATTTATTAATTGCAAATTCAACACCTCATTTCAATTTTTCATTTTATTCAATTTCTTATATAAACTTGCCCTCTTTTGATTCTATGGGTTCAAAGAGTCAAAATTGGGAAGTTTACAGTGCTATTACTCCAAACTTTTTAAATCATACTCAATATATTCGCCGATATAATTCAACACTAGGTCTAAATTACCAAAATAGTAGACTTACTAATACTTTTCAATCAGGAAACTGGACTCTGCAGGCAAAGCAGAGCAATTATATTACGGATTGCTCATTTAATTCAACTAAAAGCTACTTAGATGCCCCTGCTTATTATAAAAATGAAGTGCTTGAATATAATTTCACTCTCTTAGAAGGAACGATTAAAGGGAATTATAGTCTTAGCTTACTCAATAGATCAGGAAGCATTGTAGGAGATTTCCCTAAATATCATGCATCCAACAGTAAAAACGTTATCGGGACTCTAGATAATCTTGAGATTTATAAAGTTGGTCAATATTTTCTATATCTTAAATGGAATGATACAGCAGAAAATCAAGGAAAAACCTTGAGATTTGGTTCAAATATTAAAGAATTTTACATCATTAATGCAACTACTGCAGATTTTATTAGTCAAGAAACTTTAGTATCACCAGGGGATATAGCAAATTTTACTATTTTTTATAGAACATATACTAATTGGGGTATTGAAAATGCATCCATCCATGTTTTTGAAAATTCTTCGGGTTATTGGAGATTATGGGGAAAAACTTGGACAGGAACTTATCAAATAGGATCTATAACTTATCTTGGAGATGGAAATTATACAATACCATTACTTACTGCTGGTGCTCCAAATGGGACTTATTCATTAATGTTTACCTTATTTAAAGAATTCCATCAATCAAGGAAATTGTTTACAGCAATGGACATCATAGCGATAAATATCTTAGAGATTAATATAGTTGAGGGTGCCTATCTTAATCCATTTTCCCAATATGTAATTAATGATAACAATATTCCCTTTGTTAATGATACTATTAACAGTCAAATTCAAATCAACATTACAGATCAAGCAACTAAAAATCCGATAACAGGAGGTTTGGTATTAGGGACCATAGGTGATACAGAGAACTACTTTGAAGGAAGGGAATTAGGAAATGGTTTATATAACCTAACACTAGATACAACAGGTCTAAATGCAACAAATACGGGACAAAATGAGACCCTATTCATTAAATGCTCCGCTAGTGATTATAATATTGAAGAAATCAATGTAACAATTTTCATCGATAAAATACCCACAGCTATTACGCTCCAAAATGTGGATCCTGTTTATGCTGAAGGAGAAATTACGATTTATGCTACAATGTTAAAGGTTATTGATCCTGAAAATCCTAAACCTAATAATCATGGGACTTTAGAATACTTTATCTATCAGGGAGCTTCTCAGAAATTAAGTGGATCTTTAAACCTACTAATGAGCGGTGTATACTCAAAAGAAATTTCTTTAACTTCTTTATCGGCAGGACCATATAGTATTTATATTAATGGAACTGCATTTAATTGTGAAGATTCTCAAAGCAATTTAGTTAATTTTACAATCCTACCTCAACAACCAACCGAACTTGATATAAATGTTCCTAATACAATAAGGATATTAAAAGAATTTGAAATCAGAACAACCCTTATGTATAGCATAAATGGGAGCACAATTGCTTTTGCAACAATTATGCTAAACATTACGATCGGATCAGAAAATTTTCTAGTTAATACAATAACTGGATCCGATGGAGTAAGCATTTATGAATATATTATTTCTTCTGAATATGAAGGTCAAAACATCACAATTAGAGCTGTGTATGAAGGGCAAGAAGAGATAGCACGTTCAGAAGCAAGTGTTAATAAATTAATTCAAGGAAAGATACCAGTTATATTAGAAATGATTGAGTTCCCGAATAATACAGCTAGAGTAGGATACTCTGCAACCTTTAGAGTAAGAATGGATATAAAAGATATTGAAGAAACACTACAAAATCGAATAATACTCTTTTCAAGTTATTATGATGACGAATCTTCTCCATTTATTACCCAACAATTATACACTGATGAAAATGGAGAGTGCGGGTATACAATATCTGAAATAGTAGAAGGTAAAGACAACTTTACCACATATTTTGAATTTCTTGGATCCACTACAATCGCTTATAATTCAACTTCTAGAACTGAAATTATATTGCCTAAATGGAATTCTGATTTTAATTATAATATTTTGGATGAAGATGGTGATGGATCATATCGTTATGGTGAAAAAATAACATTTAACATGACTTTCTGGAGTTCTGACATCGGTGCTCCTTCCTTTAGCGGTCTTCCCGTTGTATTTACTTTTAACTATGATCTATTTCCGGTAGTACTAACTCAATTTGTAACCGGAAATAATACACTTTGGTTTCCATTTTCAATTCCAAATAGCTTTAGTAGTAATTATTTGAATATCACTATTGATTTTCAAGGATCAAATAAAGTGAATAACAAAACATTAAGTTTCTTTATAAATGTAGAAGATAAAATAACAGCTAACATTGCTTTTGATGTATCGCCAGCTTCTCGTTATATTTTAGGTAAGTATGCTATTTCTGTTATTCTAACTACCAGCGGTGGAAATCCATTAACAAATGTCAAATTAATATTCAAACTAAGTGATGGTAGCGGAAATTTAATTGACAGTGATTCCGGCACTACGAATGACGAGGGTATAGCAACAGTAAATTTAGATTTTAAAAAGGAGGGGAATAACTATTACATTACAGTTGAGATTGATGAGATATTACATGGGTATTATGAAAGTCTTGTATTAGAATCTAACAAAATTAAAATTACTACAGAATTAATGGCCTTCTTTGAAGATTATGGAATGATTATTCTTATAAGTGCACTTGTTGTTACAGCTATATCTCTTATATTAACTTATGGATATATAAAACCAAAAAGCAGGAGAAAACGGCAAAATTTAAAGCAGATGTATCAAAAGCTCTCAGATATTGAAAATATTCAATATTGTTTAATATTAACAAAAGATGGGGGTGTACCTGTTTTTAGTAAGAGCTTGGCTGAAGTTCCAATAGATGAGACTTTAATTTCTGGATTTTTAAGCGCTATATCTTCTTTTGGGGCAGAAATAGGCTCAAAAATGCAAAAGATTGATGGAGGCTTAGAAGAATTATCTTATAGGCAATTTAAAATTATACTTAATGAAGGGAAATATGTAAGAGTAGCATTACTTCTCTTAAGAAGACCTCACGAATCATTAAAGGCAAAACTTAAAACATTTAATGATGTATTTGAAGAAAAATTTGAAGAACGGTTAAGAAATTTTACTGGGGAAGTTTTAGATGAAATTCAAGTAACGAAACTTATGGAAGAAGTATTTGAAGCTGATTTATTGTATCCGCATCAATTAATCCAAAATAAAGCAGAAAATTATTTGAATGGATTATCGAGAAAAAATATTGCCAAAAAAATTATCATTATTGCTCAAAGTGAAGAATTTGAATCCACATTTTATTTGAGGGACATGATTAACCATCTGAAAACAACAGGATTAGAAGAGGTCAAGTCATTTGAAAGTCTTCAAAAATTAAAAGAAGATAAGATTGTTTTTGCTATAAATCCTAGAACTAACTATTTAATTGAGCAATTTCAGTATTACATAAATTCAATGGATAAAGATGATAGAAATGTGCTATTTGCTATCTTCGAAGGTAATAATGATGAGAACCACATTAATAAATATCTTAAAAAGAGACATGTCGAGTTATCAAAAGAAGTAAATCAAATTCTTGAGAAATTGAGAAATCTTGAGGTCATTGATGATTATAATACTATTAATGATACTGGAAACATAGTTGCGACATTATTGAAGTTAATTCCTGATTTATAATTCTTTTTTTTTCTTTTTTTTTTTAAGTAATAAAAATGGAAAGATTGACATGTCCTCCTTACTCTAATAATTAATAAAGCTTGAGATATAAAATATTAGTATGATGAAATTCATTTTAGGTGGATTAGGAAATTGGTATAATGATTATTCATTTATTGAAGAAGCTGTTATAGAAGCAGATAAATGCGGTTTTGATGGAGCTATATTCCCCGATCATTATATGTGGGGGGAATTGCCATGGCACCAGAGACCAGATAATAATAGAACTCTTGAAACATGGATGACAATATCACATTTATTAGGAAAAACAGAGAAAATCAGAATTGGCACCCTTGTAACCCCAATTCCCTTTCGACCACCAAGCATATTAGCTAAAATGATTTCTACCGCAGATGTTTTATCTGGCGGACGTACAATGGTTGGAATAGGTGCTGGATGGTCTGAGATAGAATTTGAAGGTTATAGTGAATGGAGCAGTCCAAAAGTCAGAGTGGATAAAACATATGAGGGTCTTGATTTGATGATCCAATTATGGACAAAAAATGAGGTTAATTTTGAAGGTAAATATTATATAGCTAAGGGAGCTATCTTGGATCCAAAACCTGCACAAAAACCATATCCAAAGCTCATTTTTGGAAGCCAAGGGACACGAATGCTTAAATTAGCAGGTCAATATGGAGATATTTGTTTTTTACCCCCTTGGCCTGGGAAGAATCCAGAGGATATGAAAGAAATAGTTAAAGAATCAGCAAAATTACATAATCGAACTGATAAGGTAGAATTTATGGCAGGAGAAATGAGGTCTACTGATATAGAAGAATATCTTCCAAAGGTGGAGAAAGCTGCAGATTCTGGTGCAGGTTATTATCTAGCAAGCTTTCAGCGATCCAAAAATCTACCGGAAATAATAAAGAGATTTACTGAAGAGATAATCCCTTCATTTAGATAAATCTAAATTTTAAATAGAAAATAATAATCTGAATTAATTTGAAAAGATAAGAATTATGAAAGGGGTAGAAATAATGAAAAAAAATGAAAATCTACTTGAATTAAGAAAACAATATGTTCCAAAAGCTGTTTACAATATCATTCCCTCCTTTATTCAAAAGGCAAATGGTGCTAGAATGGTTGATGTAGAAGGTAATGAGATGATAGATTTTGCAGGAGGAATAGCTACAATCAATGTTGGGCATTGTCATCCCAAAGTTGTAAGTGCTATTAAAGATCAAGTTGAAAAATACATCCACATATGCTTTCATGTTGCAATGTATGAGCCATATATAGAGTTGGCAAAAAGACTATGTGATATTGCACCTGGGAATTTCCCTAAAATGGCTTTTTTTGCAAATAGTGGTGCTGAAGCTGTAGAAAACGCAATAAAAGTAGCCAGATATTATACAAAACGTTCAGGAATAATAACATTTGAAAATGCGTTCCATGGAAGGACTCTTATGGGGATGAGTTTAACAAGCAAAGTAAAACCATATAAGTTAGGTTTTGGACCTTTTGCTCCAGAGATTTATCGAATACCTTTTGGTCATATTAATCTATTTGAAACCTTTCTTATTGATCATGTTGCCCCAGAATCTGTTGCAGCCATTATTGTGGAACCTATCCAAGGTGAAGGAGGATTCATTACTCCGCCTCCTGACTTTTTCCCTAAAATTGCTGAAATTTGTCAGGAAAATGGTATTTTGTTTATAGCTGACGAAATTCAATCTGGAATGGGGAGAACAGGAAAAATGTTTGCAATTGAACATTGGGATGTGGTACCTGATATTGTGATTCTTGCTAAAAGTCTGGCAGCAGGTTTACCACTAAGCGCGATTATTGGTCGTAGAGAGATCATGGATTCCCCTCATGTTGGTGGCTTAGGAGGAACTTTTAGTGGGAATCCCGTTGCTTGTAGAGCTGCTTTAGCGGTATTAGATATATTTCAAGAAGAAAATTTACTTTACAAAGCTGAAATCCTAGGAGAAAAATTAAACAAGCAAGTTAAGACCTGGCAAAAGGATTTTGAAATTGTGGGCAATATCCATGGTATTGGATCTATGATCGCATTTGAACTAATTGATCCTAAGACAAAGAAACCAGCAAAAGATAAAGCTACAGAAATGGTCAATTTATGCCATAAAAAAGGATTGATAATAATTACATGTGGAAAATATGGAAACACAATAAGATTACTTATGCCTTTAATGATATACGATGAAGATTTAGATAGAGGGTTTAAAATAATTGAAGAAAACCTTCAAATCTTAGAAAATAAAAGTTTGGGAATATAGTAACTCCCTATTCTAATCCACACCAATCTATTATTGTACCAATTAATACCTCAGTTGTTTTTAATGTTGAATTAATAGAAACGCGTTCATCAATCGAATGAATTCTTTCTGCTAATGGTCCGAATGAAATGGCAGGAACACCATTATTCACAAAAAATCGAGCATCCAATCCAGCTGTTCCACCACTATATACTGGTTTAATGCCTGAAAATTCTTGGATTTTTCTATCTACTAATTTTACAAAAGGATCCTCAGGATCCTGTTCATGAGGTCTTGCCTTCCATCCATACCACTCAATTTTTGGGGGATTATCTTTTAACCATTTGTCTTTATTCACGGTATTTTGAATCGTTCTTTCAATTTGATTCATAACACTTTCTCGGGTTTCACCAGGAGGAAATCCTATTCGGCATTCGAGGATACACAATGCTGGTACAGTAGAAGGCCAATCCCCGGAATTTATTACTCCAATGTTAAGAGTCGTTGCTTTCCCTTTCATTCTTGGATCTACCTCTGCATATTTATATGAGATTGTCTTTTGTCTCTCTTCATTTAGAGATTTAAGAGCTTCGATAATTGGAACCATCTTGATAATAGCATTCACACCATAATGAGCTGTAGCTGCGTGTGCTGGAATACCAGTAACTATAACACGAAAATACATAACCCCAGCACTCGCGATACTTATAGCATAACCACTCGGTTCAGGAATTATAGCCGCATCTGGTTTTGGCTGAGTTAAACGCATATATAGATTACCTCCAATACCTCCATCTTCTTCATCAATCGTCGTTTCTATAAACACATCACCTTTTAATTGAGTTTTTGTTTCTTTAAGTGCTTGAAGAGCAAAAATCATAGATGCAACTCCTGCTTTCATATCGCCAGCACCACGTCCATATATGAAATTGCCGTCTATTTCACCACTCCATGGACTACGGCTCCAATGTTCTATAGGTTCTGGACTTACTACATCAACATGTCCACTTAGGCAAATAGATCGACCATTTCCAGTACCTCTAAGGATTCCTACTACATTTGGACGGTTTTTATATCCATATTTCATAAAAGATGTTGTTTCAAAATAATCATCACTTTTTCGTAGGGTTTCAACAACAGGATAGATAAATTGAGGTTCAAGTTCTAATTCTGTAAGTTTTTTATAAATAAATTTTTGGATCTCTTCTTCTTCTCCAGAAACACTGGGAATCTTAACTAGATCTTGAATGAATTTAACAAGTTTATCTTTATTATTTCGAATCCACGTAATTGGAGTTGGTTCTTCTGATATCATTTATTTGCTTACCTTTTTTCATTATATTTGTTTTTATTAATAATCAAAGTTAGATGGATATTAAAGATTTTTTGAATCCTTTCATTAAACTTAATTTTGAAATTGTATTATTTTATGCGTGGGACAGATAAATTATTTTGAAAAACTTTTCTATCCTAAAACTATAGCCTTTATTGGTGCTTCAAAGAAGAGAGAATGGCAGTTAAAAGGATTAGTTGATAGAGATTTTACTGGCAAGCTATACATAGTTTCTAAAGGAACTGAAAAGCTATTCGGAATTGATTGTTTTAAGGATGTATCCGAACTTCCCGATGGGATAGATCACACTATAATTGCAGTTAATCGAAATCAATTAGTCGATGTTGTAAAAAATTGCATTAGTAAAAATTTCGCAACTCTTCATATTTTCTCAGCTGGTACAGGTGAATTTGATGAAGAGGGAGAAAAAATCGAGGATGAAATATACAATCTGCTAAAAAATAGTTCTACTCGAGCTATTGGACCAAATTGTATGGGATTATATTCTACAGGTGGTCGGTTTTCATTTAATTCTTCTTTCAAAAAAGATCCTATAGGTAATGTGGCATTTATCTCCCAATCTGGTGACCTCACGGAAAGATTTGTTGGCAATTTAAATTATTTGGGTGTTAATTTTTCATGGGCTGCGAGTATCGGCAATTCTATATCAGTAAACGTGACAGATCTCATACAATACTACAATGAAGATGATAGAACTGATATTATAGGAGTTTATCTTGAAGGGTTTTCAAGATATCATAAAAATGAAGGGCAAAATTTATATAATGTACTAAAAATGACAAATAAACCAGTAATTTTCTTAAGAAGTGGAAAGACAGGAGCAGGAAAAAGATCAGCAGAGTCACATACGGGAAGTTTGACAACTTCGAATAAAATTTGGGATGCAGTACTCAATCAGACGAGTTGTATTAATGTTCGCTCATTTGAAGAATTAACAGATACCACCCTTGCATTTTATTATTATAAGGATATGCTTCCCCGTGAAAAAGGCATTCTATTAATGACATGGTCGGGTGGAAGCGCAACAATAGCCACTGATTTAATAACTCAACTTGGAGCTAAAATCCCTGAATTTAGCCAAGAAACTCAAGTAAAATTAAAAAAGTTAATTAGATTTGGAGGAGTAGTAAATCCACTGGATCTTCCATGGAAAAATTTTTCAGAGGAATACTCTAATATTGCTGAAATTGCAATTAAGGAGCCCTATATAAGTGGTGTCTTGGCCGAAACATATCAGCCTTGGGATAAAAATACGTTAGAAAACTATTTCGAAAATCTGTTATTTCTCAAAAATCTATGTCATAAACAAGGAAAACCTTTTTTTCTTTCTTTGCCATTTGCTGGTTTTCAAAAAAGAGAAAAATATAGAAAAAAAATTATTGAAATGGGCGTCCCAATTTTCCCTAGTTTTGAAAGAGCAGCAAAAGCATTTCTTAATTTATACAATTATGGAGAGAAACTGAATAAAAAAACTAGTTATAAAAATGGATAAGAATAAGGCTTATTGGAATACTCGATTTTCAAAAGAAGGTAAAATTTGGGGAGAATCACCCAGTCAATCTGCTTTATATGCTTTAAAGCTGTTTAAGAGATATAATATCCAGAACATTCTTATTCCAGGGTCGGGATATGGAAGACATACAAAATTTTTTTCAGAACATGATTATATAGTTATAGGCGTTGAAATTTCCGAAATTGCTATTGAAATAGCTAAAAAATTCGATTCTCAAACTAAATTCTTTAATTATTCTATTCTCGAATTGGAGCTTATTGATGTAAAATTCGATGCCATATATTGTTTCAACACACTTCATTTATTTCTCAAAGATGAACGTTTCTTGTTTCTTAAAAATTGTTTTAATCAATTGAATACAAATGGCTTTATCTTTTTTACCGTATTTTCTGAAAAAGAGTCCAGTTTTGGTAAAGGAAAAGTGTTAGAGATAAATACATTCGAAAGTAAGCCAGGAAGACCCACACATTATTTTACTGAAAATGATCTAGTTGATCACTTTAAAGATTTTAAAATTATTGAAACAGGGATTATAGAAGAGCGCGAAAATCATGGAGCCGGAGGACCCCATACACATATAGTAAGATACGTTCTTGGTCAAAAATTAGACTATTAATGAGAATTAGAGTAAAATTATCTCTAATTCTTCTTCAGAATCTACAATTCCCTTTATGATACAATTTCTATTATTAAAATTGTCAAAATTGAGTTTGCTATCCTTTATAATTATACAATTATCTAATTTGAAATTACTACCTATCTTTACGTTATCAAATATTATAGAATTTGAAATCTCTGCATAGTCCTCAATTTCTGAATTACTGCCTATATAAACTCTTGGTCCGATGAGTACATCATCGCCGATCTTAACGCTATCTCCAAGAATAACCGGTTCCATGAAAGTAGGATAATCACCTATATAATTTTCAATTCTCAATCCTTTAATATGATTTTTTAGAATCTCAGCCTTTAAATTTTGGATCTTTAATAAATCTAAATCTTGTTCGTTAAGTAATTGTTCTAACTGTTGTAATAATTCTTTCATTTTTATTCATCAGATTGGAATTATAATTCTAATATTTCAATTAATTTTTCAATATTTTTTCCAGTTTTAGCACTAGTAGTAATGACTTCTATGTTTGGATTTATTTCTTTTGCATCTTTTACCATTTTTTGAATATTCGTGCCCAATCTCTCAGCTAAATCAATTTTATTAATAACTGCGACTTGAGACATCTTAAAAAGCATAGGATGCTTTTCTATTACCCATTCTCCCTCAGTCGTAGAAACTACAGTGATTCGTTTATCTGTTCCAAGAGTAAAATCTGATGGACAAATAAGATTTCCTACGTTTTCGATGAATAGTAAGTCGTAATCATTTAAATCCTTATTTTCAATGATTTGGTGTATATGATATGCATTTAAAGCACATTCTCGACCAGTATTAATTTGAATTGTCTCTGCATTATGTGCCTGAATTCGATCAGCATCTACTCTAGTAGTTATATCACCACAAATTACTAAGATCCTATATTTTTCTGATAATATTTCTACTATTTTTTCAATTAATGCTGTTTTACCTGCACCAATAGCACCCACAATATCTACTGATTTGATATTATGTTCCCGTAATTCTTCATTATTCCGTTGAGCTAATAATTCATTATCTTTTTCTACTTCAATTTTAGTCTGAACCACAAGATCTCTGATATCATCAGTAGCTAAATTAATACTTTCTAATTCTTTAATCCGCTGTATATCCTTTTTTCTATTTTCCGACATTTGTGATAGTAAATAAAAAATAAGACTATAAGGATTACTTTTTTAAATTAAAAATAGAAAAAAAACTTATTGACTTTTGTAATTATAAAAGCCTATTTCAGATTTTATTCCTAATTCTCCCCTTTCTACCATTTCTTTTAATGCGTCAGGTGGTCTATCATCGGGAATACCACTATTTTTGAAATAAGACATTTCAATATCATAAATTACATCTAATCCAATTCGATCCATGAATTGAAATGGTCCAAAATCAGTTGTAATAAAAAATTGACAAAAAGTTTTCCAAGCATTATCAACCGTTTCAATATCTGCATGCCCTCCTGCCCATATCTTCAGACAATCTTTTTTAATCGCTCTCCATATTCTATTCATAACAAAGCCATAACACTCTTTTTTAACTTCAAGAGGAGTGATTTCAATACTCTCTAACCAGATCCTACCTTTTTCAAACGTTTCGTGACTAGTTTGAGTTCCGCGCATAATGTCTGCTAGTGGAAGCTTGAAAAGATCATAAAAATGAATATTCATAACTTTATCTTTTCTTTCAACAACATCTTCTATTTTTGAGATTGGTATTGATGAACTATTCGTCGCAATTATAGTGTGAGGCGAAGCTACCTTATCTATCTGTGAAAAGACTTCTCTTTTTAAATCAAGCTTTTCTGGAACAGCTTCAATTACCAAATCTACGTCTTTAACAGCTTCCGCGATAGTAGAATATTGAGTGATTGATGCTTTCAAATTTTTTTCTTTTATCTTTTCTCTCATATTTTTCGCAAATATACTTAAATCTTCTTGATTAGTATCATAAACTCTGATGTTATAATTGTATAAAAGAGATTTCTCAATAATTTGCTTGCCTAAATAACCTGCACCTATTATGGAAATTATATTTATTTTCCTACTCATCTCTAATCATTTTGTATGGTTGAATATAATGATTATTTTTATGAACAATTGTAAATTAATATAATCCTACATTTGATTCTATATTCGATTCTTTAACAAGATTTTTTGAGAATGGATGTAAAAATTATAAATATAAAAACCAACCCACGAATTTAATAACAAAGATAAACTGTTTTAATTGATAATTTCAATTTTTCTAGATTTTTACCTTAAGGATTTATTAAGGAATTAAATAAATATCTATATTAACAAACTTTTAAAAAAAATGAAAATCAATTTGAATAAATTTAAGAGAGTAGATCATTTATGAGTGGAAAGCAACCTGCATGGTATGAAATGCAAATGATCAAGGATATGATGGGATTATTCGGTGGTAAAGCCATTAGAGGAATTACGTCTTCCTTTAATTCACCAATCGTATATATGGGGAAAGCTGGTGTCTCATCAATGGCTTCATTAATGAAAGCTATCCTTGATAAAGAAGATAGAAGAGCTTTGATTGTAGTTGATTCCTTTACTCAAAAATTTACTAGTAAAGTAACTGAAGACCTTGATTTTAATGAAATCGAATATAAAATCTTTTCTGGAATAGAACCAGAAGTACCATTTGCTAACATAGATGAAGGAGTCAGAATTTGTGAAGAATTTAGACCAATAATGATTATTGCAATTGGGGGTGGTAGCGTTATGGATGCTGCAAAATCAATTATGCTAAAATATGAGAAACCTGATGCCAATTTATTTATGCTCCTTCCCATTGGTGATCCTCTAGGATTACGGAAAAAAGTTAGATATTTAGTGGCAATTCCTACTACTTCTGGAACTGGATCAGAAGTAACAGGGACTTCAATGCTTACCGATACTAATAGGACACCTCATAAAAAATTAGCTGTGAATAATGCCGAACTGGTTCCTGATATTGCTATCCTCGATACAGCTTTTGTTGAAGATATGCCTCCCTTCTTAACATTAGGATCTGGTTTAGATGCGTTCGCTCATGCTTTTGGCAGTTACGTATCTAACTGGGGAAATCCGCTTGCTGATGCTATAAACATAGCTGCGATAAGAGAAGTTATAAAATACCTTCCAAGAGCCTATAAATATGGAAAAGGTGATACAGAAGCCAGAGCCCACATGCAATTAGCTGCATTATTAGGAGGACTTGGATTTGGGAACACTGTTCCTGGGATTGATCATGCTTTAGGTCATAGTTTCGGAAAAGTTTTTAAGGTACATCATGGTCTGTCTGTGGGTTTGTTTTTACCGTATTCTATAGGATTTCAGGCGAAAGTCACAGATAGATGGAAAGATTTATGCCCTATTTTTAACGTAACTCCTGATAATAAAGATAGAAATACATTATTTCAAGAATTAATGAATGCAGTAAAAAAGTTTATCCATTCGATGGATGGACCAGTATGTGTAAAGGAATTGAGTCAACCATCAATAACTAAAGAAGAATACATGGAAAAACTTGATGTTTTAACAGAATATGCAGATAATGATATCGTTACTCTTTTATCTTACCGACCTATGAGTAAAACCCTTTATAAAAAAATATTTGAATATGCCTGGGATGGAAAAAATATAGATTTTTAATGATTAAATAGAAGTGAATGAAAATGAGTGAAGAATTAATTGGTTATAATGGAAAGGTTGCATTTGTCGATTTAAATAATAAGAAATGGGAAACTAAAGATTTAGACCACACTATTGCCAGAGAATATTTAGGTGGAACAGGATTAAGTGCCAAATTAACCTATGATTTATTATCAGGAAGTGATTATGAAACCTTAAAAAATGATCCCTTTCATGAAATTAATCCTCTAATCTTTGCAACAGGGCCAGTAACAGGTACTATTAGACCATCCTCAGGCAGATATTCGGTAACAGGGATTTCCCCCCTCACCAAAATTTGGGGAGAAAGTACTTCTGGAGGTTTTTTTTGTGTCTCATTAAGAAATAGTGGTTTTGATGCGATAGTTATTACTGGGAAATCTAATACTCCATGTTTTTTATATATTCATGACAAAACTATTGAAATTAAAGACGCAAGTGGGTATTGGGGTAAGGATACTTATGAAACACAGGAATTGATAAAAAAAGAATTAAATAATGAACGAGTGAGAGTTGTAACTATTGGTCAAGCAGCAGAAAATTTAGTAAAGTATGCTGCTATGATAAACGACGAAGGAAGAGCTATTGGAAGATGTGGATTAGGGTCACTTATGGCTTCAAAAAATTTAAAAGCACTAGCAGTTTTAGGAAGTGGTAGAGTCCAAATAGTTGATAGTAATCTTGGAAAAGAATTAATTAAGCAAGCTGAAGACGCGCTAAAAGGAGATGCAACTGCGAGTTTAGGGGTATTTTTATTTACATTATATGGTACCAACGGTTATCTTGATATAGGAATGGCGCTTGGGGATACTCCTGCGTACTATTTTACTGAAACTGAATTTTTTGCTGAAAAATTGACAGGGAAGACATTGAGAGAAGAATATCCCGTATTAGATTACGGATGCGCTGGTTGTACAATAAAATGCGGGAAACGAACAATTGTAGAAGATAATGGTAAAGAAATTATAGTAGATGGTCCTGAATATGAATCTGTTGCTGCTTTTGGTCCTTTATGTGGTTTTTTTGATTCTAGAGAAGTTATTTTAGCCCATCATTTAAGTAATGTTTATGGAGTTGATACTATTTCATGTGGTGTAAGTATCGCCTTTTTACTATATCTAGTTGAGAACAAGCTTGGCATTGAACAGATAAAGCAACATTTACACAAAATATCTCTTGAAGAAATTCATTGGGGGAATGGAACTCTAATTTTAAATCTAATAGAAATGATCTCTAAAAGGCAAGGTATTGGAAATATACTTGCTGATGGTGTACGAATAATGGCAGAAAAGCTTGGAGTAGACCCAGAATTGGCTGCTCACGTAAAAGGATTAGAAATACCTATGCATGATCCCAGAGCCTTTGCTGGACAAGCATTAAGTTATATAACATGTTGTGTTGGTGCTAATCATACAAAATGTGATTGGTATACAGCAGAAATGGGCTCTCTTAATTTTCCTGCTAATTTAAAAGTTCAAGCTGGAGATAGAATTAGCATTAAACGAAGAGAGAAAGGTGTTATTTCATTACAAGATATAAGAGCTATCGATGATTCGGCAGTAAACTGTAATTTTCCTCATCCCAGTTTAGAGCATATTATAGGACATGTAAATGCAGCAACAGGGTTTAATTATGATAATAATACGCTTTTATCCGTTGGAGAACGAATCAATACTCTGAAGAGGCTTATAAATTGTAATTTAGGGATAACTAGAGCAGATGATAGATTACCTGATCATGTTCTGAAAGTATTAAAATCTGGAAAGACTACCGATGTGAAAATTGAATTAAATGAAAATTTAGAGAAATACTATGAACTTAGAGGTTGGGATTTGGAAACGGGTCGTCCTACTGATGAAAAGCTGAAAGAATTAAACATAATTAAATAGTTTTTTTTTATTTTATATTTTTTAAGCTAAATCCCTTAAAGCAAGTTCAATTTCGTTTTTAACTGAACCGTTATTATTGCTTCTAAAGCGTTCTAAAGCATTTCTAGATTCTTTTCCTCCTATTCGTCCCAAAGCCCAGGCAATCATACCTTTTATCCTCTTGTCTTCGTTTTCTTCGAAAGCTCTAATTAAATCAGGAATATATTTAGGATCAAGTGTGTTTCCCATAGCTCTTGCAACGTTCATTTTCCAACGCCATATTTCTTCAAAGGACATATAGAACATATGTGGCCAAATTTTTGTTTGATAAGTTTTTTGATCCATATGAAGTAAGTTAGATAAATCAAAATCATTCATTTTAGCTATCACTCTTTCATTAGGAGGTAAATCTTGTGATAACCACATTCTATTACGAGGACATACCTCCTGACATCGGTCACATCCATACACCCAGGTACCCATCTGCTCCCGAATCTCTAAAGGAGTTATTCCTTCTTGATAATAACTGAGATAAGATATACATTTTCGAGGATCAATGTTGTTTGGAGCTCTGAGAGCACCAGTGGGACAAGAAGCAATACAAGTATTTTTACACCATTTTGGGCACCCAACTTCTATTGAAGGCTCATCAGGCTCGAATTCATAATCGACTATTAAGGGTATGGGAGATATCCAAGAACTTTTTCGAGCAATTCTATTTGAATAGAGAAAATTATTCTTTCCAAAAGTGCCCAATCCCGCTCTCGCAGCTGTTAATCGATGTGGAATATTAAATGGTGCTCTGGAATCAATCCCATTATCTCGTAAGTAACTTCGGAATGATTTGATGCGCTGGTATAACTGACCTCTGGTAATTCGATCATCATCTAGATAACAACGACCAAAATGACCTTCTAAAGAAGATGGATAAGCTTCCTTAAAATAAACATCAATCAAAACTATAATAGATTTACCATTATGCAATATATTTCTAGGATCTAAACCTTTTATGAGTTCAATACCTTTTTTTAAAGTCCATCCATATTCTTCTTTTCTAGAATCTAAAATCTCTTTTTGAGACTCAAAGGGTTCCATGGTTGTAAACCCAATATCTTCAAAACCTGACTCTAATGCTTTTTTGATAACTTCACTTTTTAGCAATATATCTTAAAACCTCTTTTTTTATCAGCTGTGTCCCTAATTACCAAATAGATAAAATAACAGAGATAAGTAGTATATTTCATATAAGTAATGATCTATTAAATTATGATTCATTTTTAAAAATATTTTTTATATTGAAAAAGCAATACTATCCTTTTTAGGATTAAATAAAAAAATAGATAAACTTTTTATACAAGTTTGTATAATGATAATTTGAATTTTTGGAAATTCAATTATCAAATCAAAATAAGGTGAAATAAATGGTATATATTGTAATAACAACTAGGTTTCCTGCTATTAGAGCAGAAGATGCAGGAAAAGCTTTTTTTGAAGTAATGAATAAGTTTTCTAATCTTTATCGTGAAGGAAAACCCGCAAAAAGGATAGTTGGTTTAATGAGCACTGAAGATGGATCTGTAGCTACAACGATCTGGGAGGTGACTGGTACATTTATTGAGGCATCAATTGAGTTAAGTAAGCTTTATCTAGAACTTGCGAAAAAAATTGAAGGCTCATCGATGACTTCTAAAACCTACTTGTCAATAATGGAATCACTTCCTGTGATTGGGATGACTCCTCCTAAATAGAAAATGGTAACAAAATCTTAATTATTAGAATTATAAAATTTTTAATTATATCTTTTCTCAATCAAATTAGCATTCAACAGGGATAACTGTTTCTTCCATATATCCGATGATAACTTTTGCAAATCCCTTAAGATTATTATCAACACCGATATTGCCTGTATCAACTCTCAAACAATCAAGTTCTCGAATCTTTTCTACCGTTGATACAATTTTAATGTTCTTACTCCCAACTTGTTTAAGAATTTTAGGAGTAAATTGCTTATTACCTCTCCCAAATATAAATCCCTGGCCACCAATAGGAGATATGATAATCTCAACTTTAGAATAGGTGCCCAATAAGTTAAGTATCCCGTTTTCATTTAAATCACTGCCCAATACTTTTTTATTGTAAACCGCATCAACCCCAAGTAGTGTTTTTGGAAGTTTTAAATCATCGGTGATTGCTTTTACTGTTGTTCCAGGACCTAATAAGTATAAGATGTTATCTTCCATACTCTCAACTATGAATCGAGCAATTTCTTGTTTATTTTCCTCAACTGTTCTTCCAAATCTTGAACCAATTTTTCCTGCTTGGACTAAATTTCTAAATTTAAGAACTTTTAAATAGCCATATAGAGTCGATATTAACATATCTTTTCTTATAAGGTTCTCATCAATGTCTAATATCTCTCTATCTTCAGTTTGAATAAAATCACCTAGAAAACCGTCAATTATTTGAGCTGCTGTTCTAGGGTTAAAGGAGAAAACAGAACTGTACATTTTTACTCCTCCAGGCACAGCAACTACTGGTTTTTCTAATCCAATTGCATCATAAATATCTCTCGCGGTTCCATCCCCGCCACAAAAAATCAGTAGATCAATCCCTGTCTTAACCATCTGTTTAGCTATTCTTTTTGTATCTTCCGCTGATGTAATTTCATCAATTTCCCCAATTACTTCAAATTCAATACCTTTATCTATAATAACATCCGCACCCATCCTACCTGGTGCTACCAACATAAATATCTCTCTTTTGCGTGTTATATGGGATAATAACTCACTCACTCTTTTTGGAGTTATAGGTTTAGCCCCCATTTTTACTGCTTTCTGATAGATATCCCCATCCGTCCCTTTAAGACCAACACTTCCCCCCATTCCAGCTATGGGATTAATTATCAACCCTATTCTTTTCATAAATATAAGATTTTTTTAAGTTTTTATTTAGTTGAAATTTTACTTTTTAACTGGTGCTATTTCAATGACTTCTTCGATTTTTTTTTTAACTTTACGTTCCCAACTATCTGGATTATAGCTTTCTTTAGCTAGATAGTTCATTACCGTATTTACTTTAGGATTTATTCTTACATCGATTACTGCAGGAAGATTCGAACCAAAAGCCCGTTGTAATGCAGGACGAATTTCCTTGGGATCCGTCACTAATTCCCCATAACAATTAAAAGCTTCTGCATATTTATCATATCTGGTATCACTACTTAAAGAACTTCCTAAACCAAAAAATTTTTTGCCGTGAGACATTTTTTGGCCTCTAGCTACCATTCCCCACAGCCTATCATTACTTATCACCACTACAAAAGGTAAATCAAACCTTCGGGCAGTTTCTATTTCTTTTCCATTAAATAAAAACGATCCATCTCCGGTTAAGACTAGAATTTTCTTATCAGGATTTACATATTTAGTAGCAATAGCCATGGGAACACCACCACCAAGATGTTGAATTCCCAATCCCCCAGAAAAGTAGAGTGATTTAGGTGAACGACCTCTTAAGTAGGTAAGCCCCCAAACTGTCGTATCTCCCCCATCTAAAATAATTATTCCATCCTCAGGCATAAAATCCCGAACTTCCTTTACAAGGCGCTGGGGCAGAATTGGAATCTTATCTGAAGATCCATCTTTCTCAAGACGCATTTCAAATTTTTTCAAATAGTCTTGAACTATTTTGACCCATTGTGTCTCAGTTCTAGGATTTTTCAATTTTTCACTACTAATTTTGATGAATTGAGTAAGAACACCTTTAACATCCCCTACAATAGGTATATCTATTGCTCGATTTCTACCAATTTCTTCAGCTTTAATATCCACTTGAATAAGATTTGCATCATCCGAAAAATAAGGCATATATCCATAATTCATTAACTCGGTAATTCTTGAACCCAGTATCAATGCTACATCAACCTTTTGGAGTAAGGCTGTTCCTGGACCATCTAAAGGACTTGCAAGTCCGAAAAATAAAGGATGATCAGCTGGAAATTCCCCTAAGCCAAAACCCCAAGATCCAACAGGAATTTGTGTCAATTCAGCAAATTTAAGTAATTCTAATGAAGCATCTGAAAAAGCTGCTCCAGTACCTGCTATTATTAATGGATTTTTTGCCTTCAAAAGTAAATCAATTGCTTTCCTTATCAGATGTTCATTACCATATGGGCCATAAAACGACCGTAGCTTCTCTACAGGCTTAAATGCATATTGAACTATATCCAACTCAGCATCACATTCTTTTACTAGGATATCAAAAGGAATAAGTAAAAGGACTGGACCAGGTCGACCAGTAGTGGCTATTCTAAAAGCCATGTTAATATACTCTGGAATTCGAGCAGTTTCATAACAGTATCCACTCCATTTTGTTACAGGTCGAAAGGAAGGCACAACATCGATTTCATTTTGAGCTAATTTTTCAAAATCCATTAAAGCTGTACTTGTGCAAATAGCTACAAGAGGAATACTAGCATCAAAAGCTATTGGAATTGAAGGGAATAGATCTGTTATTCCCGGACCTGATTGAACCGAACATACACCAACTTCCCCTGTAGAAAGAAAATATCCCATAGCAGCATGACCTGTTGCTTGTTCATGACGAAAGTCAATAATGTCTATTCCTTTCTCAGTACATGAGGAATCCTGACAATAATGATATATTATACGATTGTCTCCACAGAGAGTAAACAAAACTCTAACACCTTGATTATCCAAAGCGCGAACAACTAACTGGGCTCCATTTACATTAACCATTAATTTTTACACCAATATATAACAATTTTTTGTATTATAGATATAAAATTAGATGTTTAACTATAAAATCTTGCTTTTTAAGAATTATCATTTTAAGGTAATATGATCCAATTCATTTTTTAAAATTAACAAAAAATCATTAGATTATTATACTTTTCCTAGTCTTTTTGTTGCCTTTTTATAGCTTCTATCTGACCAAGATCTAATGATTTTTGGAAAATGATGATTTATTTGTCAGATGAATTTAGCCTCTCCCGGTAAAATATTAAATTTATTTTTTAATATACCATGTATAAAGACTTCAGCAACATCTTCGGGTGTTTCAAGTCCTCCTCTTGCTTCCATTATCCGACATTCTTCAGGTTTAGTCTTGTTCTCTATTTCAAATCCAGGGGTATCCATAGAAGGAGGATAAAGTATTGAATAGTGTTAAATCCAAAACTTTAATTATTAAAACGTAATTAAAAAATAATATAGAAATATCAAGTGAATCAAATATGGTTGATACAGTCGTACCTTTTTTAATTGATGTGGGTCAGATAACTCCTGCACGGAGTCAAGCTGCGGTATTAAATGAATTAGCGATGGCTTTGAGAGAATGTTTAGGGATTTATGGGAAAAATCTTAAAAAATTAGGGAGAATTTCAAAAATTTCAACCGCCTTTTGGCCAGTACGCTTAGTTCCATTATCTGATACTAGAGCTTGTGTTATGAGTTATCTTTATAATAAACAAGAAAAGCTAAATGTAGGAAAATTTGCACAAATGCCTCCAAGACCAGAAGCTATTATTAAAGGAGCAGATCCTGAAAGTTTCCTCAATTCTTTAAGACAATATAATAGTACCTACCTTAGAAAGTCTAAAAACTTCAAAAGAGGTATTGTAATTCAAGAGGCTTTATTTAATACAAGTGAAGTCGGTTATTTTCAAAATTTTTTCCTTAATCAATATAATTTAAGCACCCATGGTTCTCCTTATTTTATACTCGAAGGTGGACCAATTACAAAAAGTGTAAATCAAACAAGAATTATACCTGATATCCCCGAGTATTTGGCTCAAAAGGATGTTCAACTTCTTGCGACATTTGGAGATAGTATAACTAAATTATGTGAAAGATGGGTTGAAAAGGGAGGTAAAGAAGCAGATAAAATTAGAGATACGAAAGTAGATACAGGTGAAGAAGAGAAACAATTAGCAGTACTCAATAAAGAAATTCAAGCAGAAAAAGAACGAGAAATAGAAAAAACTCCGGAAGAATTGGTAAAGAGTGGTAAATATAAAATTAATGATAAAACCGGAGAATTACACAACAATATTAGTGCTCTTAAAGGTAGTGTTGATAGTATGAGAAATGCATTAAATCAGAGAGATCTTTTTTTAGCAGAAGAATCTTTAAAAGATATTGATATAAAATTTAAAGATTTAGGGAATTCAATTGCGCGTTATAAAAATGAAATTGCCCAATTAAGGAAAAATGTTCAAAGAGAAATATCTGACCTAGAGAAGACAAAACAGCAAAAGATAAGAGAATTAGAACGTAAAAAAACTGAAGTGGAAAGGCAAATTGAAGCGAAACATTCGGGACTAAGTAAAGATTTAACTTCAGCAGAAGACATCGTAACTCAAATCAAAACTGAAAAACAATCATCATTAAATAATATTGAAGCAGTCAGAGATACAGAAATGACAAATGTTCAGACTTTTTTTAATAATTATTCTCTTGAGTTAAAAACACAAAATATAGTAGTAGGAATACCAATTTACATCTTTTACTTTATGGACCCTAATACAAATAGAACCACTGAAAGAGCTCCTATATTACCAATTTTAATTGATAAAGGAAAAGTAGTAAGGACGAAGGTTAAGTCCAGTTTTCGACAGAAGCTTAGAGATTTAATGAACAAAGATAATACCATGATAGATTTAGTAGAAACTCAGGGCGATAAAAATAATTTAATGGAAATGAAAAATCTTGATACTCGTTTGGAAGATGCTATTAACGATCTAAGGATTCGAAAGATATTGAATAAAAAAGAAGCCGAAGCTTCGAAAGATATGATCTCTAACTTAATTTGGTAAGATTATTATTTTTTTATATTTCTTTATTATATACTTTTGAATTTATGTATATACCATTGTTTTTCCACAACATTCAGGAATAGGTTGATATCCACATTCTTCTGAGCAGCAACATAATAGATAACCATTTTTGATTATCATAGATTTTTCACAGCATTTCGGAACCTTTTGTTCCCTCCCACAAATCGAACAAATTAATTTTTCTCCCATTTTCAACATCACCCATTCTTTAATTTAATTTTATCCATTGATTCTAAAATAATAAACAAACTAAAATAGTACTGTTATTATTTATAATCCTCTTGGAAGAACTATTTGTTTTAAGAAGGTAAAAATCATTAAAACTTTGTGAATTATAAGAATCATTATTGTAAGACATTTCTTTTTAAGAATCTTCAATAATAATGTCATATAATTTATTGTTATTATTCTATACTTGAGGATGATAAAATGTCTAAAAAATTACCTTTAAAAAATACTTTTAAACTTTATGAAGAAGCACTTGAATTAATACCGGGAGCAATTTTGGGAATAAGACGCCCGAGTAATTTTGTAGAAGGTGAATATCCTATTTTTTTTGAGAATGCGAAGGGTGGAAAGGTTATTGATGTTGATGGGAATGAATATATTGATATGCTCTGTGCTTATGGACCAATAATAATTGGACATAGAGAAGAAGAAATCGATAATGAGGTTATTAAACAAATTAAAGATAAGGGTTTTTGTATGTCATTGACCCAACCAGTTCAAAACAAGCTAGCCCAAAAATTGAAATCATTAATTCCATGTTGTGAAAGGATGGTCTTTGTCAAAACTGGTTCTGATGCAACAACAACAGGAATCAGAGTAGCTCGAGCATTTACAAAACGTTTTAAAATACTCCGATGTGGATATCATGGATGGCATGATTGGGCTATTGGTCATGAACTTGATGGAGGGATACCTAAAAAATTATATGAAGATGTGCATGAATTTGAATTTAACAACCTTAATCAAGTGGAAGATTTGATGAAAAAGTACGGTGATGATGTAGCAGCTATTATCACTACACCCGTTAATCATCCAGGAGGTCATAAAGTAGTGATGCCAGACTCAGGATTTCTACAAGGTCTTCGAAAAATTGCTAATGATTATGGGTCACTATTGATGTTTGATGAAATTCGTACTGGTTTTCGATTTGACCTCGGAGGAGCCCAAAAATTTTTTAATGTTATACCTGATCTTGCTGCTTTTGGAAAGGCAATGGCAAATGGTTACCCGATTAGTTTCCTTGGTGGGAAACAAAAGGTTATGGATGTATTAGTCGAGGATGTGTTTCTTAGTTCAACTTTTTTCCCTAATAGTTTAGCACAAATTGCATCACTTAAAACAATAGAGATTTTAGAACGTGAAAAAGTGTTAGAGAATATAAGTAAAAAAGGAAATGAATTCGCAAAAAAAGTAATAGACTTGATCGAAGAAAGCGATATCCCATGTGTATTCTCTGGAGCACCTTGGATGCCATATATTACATTTGAGCGTGACCCCAATCTTTTATATAAAAAATTACGAGAAGAATTTTACAGACAGCTAATTCGCCGTAAAGTTTTTCTCCAACCCTTTCATCATGGCTATATTTGTTATCGGCATACAAATGATCATCTAGATTATGCAGCAGATATGATTAATGAATCATTAATTGAATGCAAAAAATTGACCAAGTGAAAAAATTCTATGGTTAGACCACTTGAGGGAATAAAAGTTTTAGATTTATCAAGGGCTCTTGCAGGTCCATATTGTACAATGATGCTAGCAGATATGGGCGCTGAAGTAATTAAATTAGAAATGCCAGGAAGTGGAGATGATTCTCGAGCTTGGGGACCTCCATTTCAAGAAGGAGAAAGTGCTTATTTTATAAGTGTTAATCGTAATAAAAAAAGCATGACATTAAATTTAAAAAAAGAAAGAAGTACGGAAATTGTTCATAATTTGATTAAGCAATCAGATGTCATTGTCGAAAATTTCCGACCTGGTACTATGGAGAAGTTGGGACTAAGCTATACAGAAATAAAAGAAATAAATCCAAAGATAATTTATTGTAGTATTTCAGGATTTGGTCAAGATGGCCCATATCGATTATTACCTGGTATGGATCAGGTATTACAAGGTATGGGGGGATTAATGAGTATTACAGGGGAACCGAATGGACCTCCAATAAAGGTTGGTGTAGCAGTTGCAGATATCGCTGGGGGGATGTTTGCTGCATATGGAATTATGGTTGCGCTTTTTTATAGACAAAAAACTGGAAAGGGTCAAAAAATAGATAATTCGTTACTAGACAACCAAGTTGCTTGGTTAACATATCAAGCAGGATCTTTCTTCGTATCTGGAGAGATTCCGAAACCTTTGGGATCTGGTCACCCAGTGATTGTTCCATATCAAGCGTTTAAAGCAAAAGATACCTATTTCAATTTGGCGGTTGGCAATGATCAATTATGGGAGAAATTCTGTAAAGCTGTTGGTTTAGAAGAAATAATGAATGATCCAAAATATGCAACTAATTCCATGAGGGTTAGAAATAGGGAAGAAGTTGTAAAAATTATTGAAAATCTCATTTGTACTAAAGAAGCAGCAGAATGGCTCAATATCTTAACTAAAGCTGGGGTTCCTTGTGGACCGATTTATACTATGGATAAATTATTCAGTGATCCTCAAGTGTTGCACAGGAAAATGGTGCAAGAACTTGATCACCCAAAAGCAGGAAAAATAAAGGTCACTGGCGTTCCTTTAAAACTTTTTGACACTCCCGGAGAAATCTTAACCGCACCACCTGTTTTAGGCCAACATACAAAAGATATATTACTTGATTTAGGTTATAATGAAAAAGATATTGGAGAAATGTATAAGGAAAATATTATCTAAGTATGAATTATAATGGAAAAACTCATAATTACAGCTGCTATATGTGGTGCTGAAGTTACCAAAGAACATAATAAAAATGTGCCATATACAGTAGAAGAAATTGGAAGAGAAGCAGAATCAGCATATAAGGCTGGAGCGAGTATCATTCATTTACATGTTAGAGAAGATGACGGTACTCCTACTCAAAATGAAGAACGATTTAAGGTGTGTATTGAAGAAATCAAAAAGCGATGCCCCGAGATTATTATTCAGCCATCCACTGGTGGTGCGATTGGAATGAGTAATGAAGAAAGATTACAGCCAATATATATGGAACCTCCTCCGGAGATGGCAACTTTAGATTGTGGGACAATGAACTTTGGTGGGGATGAAATTTTTGTGAATACAGAAAATACTATAATATATTTTGCCAAAGAGATGAATAGAATTGGTATAAAATATGAATTAGAATGTTTTGATAAAGGAATGATTGATATGGCATTAAGATTACATAAAAAGGGATATATTAAAGAACCAATGCATTTCAATTTTGTTCTAGGAGTTATTGGGGGAATAACCGCTACCCCTCGCGATTTAATCTTTCTCATAGAAAGCATACCTAAAAATTCAACATATACAGTTTGTGCGATTGGTAAGTATGAATTTCCAATGGTAGAAATCGCTATTAGAAGAGGAGGTCATGCACGAGTAGGCTTTGAAGATAACATATATATTTCAAAAAGTGTATTAGCTAGGTCAAATGGGGAGTTAGTACAAAAAGTTGTTAATATGGCAAATAAAAATGGTAGAGATATTGCATCCCCAAATGAGGCACGTAAAATCTTAGGTTTATTATAATCATATTACCTATTAATATAAATGATAATGATGTATAAAGAATTAGCAAAGTATTATGATCTTATTTATTCTTGGAAGGATTATAAGAAGGAAGTTAATAGTATTAATAAACTAATTAAAAAGTATAAAAAATCCGATGGGAACAAGTTACTTGATGTAGCTTGTGGAACAGGAAAACATTTAGAATATTTTAGAGAAAATTTCTCTTGCACTGGTATTGACATAAATGATGAAATGATAAATGCAGCAAAAAATAGTCTTAGTGATGTTGATTTTAAAACGGTGGATATGATAAATTTTTCTTTAAATGATAAATTCGATGTAATAACCTGTCTATTTAGTTCAATTGGATATGTAAAAACTTATGATAACTTAGAAAAAACAATTATAAACTTTGGGAATCATTTAAAATCAAGCGGAGTCGTAATTATTGAACCGTGGTTTACTAAATCAACATATCAGGTAGGACACCTTGGAATGACTACATATGATGGAGAAAACATAAAAATTGCTAGACTAAATACAACCGCATTAGAGAATGATGTCTCGATTATGGAAATGCATTATTTAATTCTCGAACGAGATAAAGAGGTTAAATATTTTGTTGATAAACATGAAGTTGGGCTTTTTGAGATCGATAAGTTTTTAGAGATAATGAATGATGCTGGTTTCCAAGCAGAATTTTTGAAAGATGGATTAATGGAAGGAAGAGGTCTGTATATAGGTATAAAATCATAATAAATAGAAAATAGAAAATTATCAAAGGAGGATTATTATGAGAAAAGGAAATAAGTATGGGACTCATAGAGTAATTGAACCTAAAGGAACACTTCCACAACCCGCATTAATAATATCAAACGATATGGAGATATTTAATAATGAAATTTTGATCGACGTTGACTACCTTAATATTGATTCTGCTAGTTTTACGCAACTTGAAGAAGAAGCGAAAGGAGATATTGAAAAAGTTAAAGCGAAAATAATGGAAATTGTAAATGAAAGAGGTAAAATGCAAAATCCTGTTACTGGTTCTGGGGGTATTCTTATTGGAAAAGTTGAGAAAATTGGAGACTCATTGAGGGATAAGGTCAAAATAAAAGAAGGGGATAAGATTGCTACATTAGTTTCACTTTCCTTGACACCACTACGAATTGATAAAATTTTAGATGTTAATCCAAATATCGATAGAGTAGAAATTGAAGGAAAAGCGATTCTTTTTGAAAGTGGTATTTATGGCAAACTTCCTGAAGATATGGATGATACATTAGCATTAGCAGTATTAGATGTGGCAGGAGCACCTGCTCAGGTCCAAAAATTAGTGAAGCCTGGAAATATAGTTTTAATTTTAGGGGCAACAGGCAAGTCTGGATTAATGTGCTCCTATGTTGCTAAGAAATTAGTTGGAAAAAAAGGAAAGGTTATTGGTCAAGCCAGAAATGAAAAAAGAGCAAAATTTTTGCGTAATACTGATTTTTGTCATGAAGTTATAATTGCTGATGTTTATCAGCCCACGGATGTGCTAAATAAGACTTTAGAAGTAAATAATGGAAATGAAGTTGACATTTCAATAAACTGTCTAAGTATTCCTAATACAGAATTATCCTGCATTCTTCCTGTTAGAGATGGTGGAATAGTATATTTCTTTTCCATGGCTACTAGCTTTACTAAAGCTGCACTTGGAGCAGAGGGTGTAGGAAAAGATGTGTCTATGATTATTGGTAATGGATACACAAAAAACCATGACCAGATAGCATTAGATCTACTCCGAGAATCAAGTGTCTTAAGAAAGATATTTGAAGAGAAATATGCAAAAAATTGATGATATAAATCATCAATTTAAGCAAAATTTTTAGTTTATGAATTCTTTATCTTAATAAGATTCGAATTAGAGTTTTAATTTATTATTATGAAAGTCAATAGAAGAAAGGAAATATTTTCTCATGTAAGTGATGAGGATTGGAATGATTGGAAATGGCAAGTTAAAAATAGAATAACAACTTTGGAAGAACTTAAAAAATATATCAAACTAACCAAAGAAGAAGACGATCCAAGAATTCTACAAGAGTATAGGATGGCAATTACGCCCTACTACTTATCATTAATCGATCCTGATGATCCCTATGATCCCATTAGAAAACAAGCAATTCCAACAATTCACGAGTTAGAAAGATATACTGGTGACCTTGAAGATCCTTTAAGTGAAGATGTAGATTCTCCCGTAGAAGGATTAACTCATCGGTATCCAGACAGAGTATTATTATTAGTTACAGAAAACTGTTCGATGTATTGTAGACATTGTACAAGAAGAAGGTTTGCTGGACATCATGATATGGCACCTCCACAATCGCAAATAGACGAATGTATAGAATATATTCGACAAAATCCTTCTATAAGGGATGTACTTTTATCTGGTGGTGATGCATTATTAATTTCTAATAAAACAATGGAAGAAATTCTAAAGCAGTTAAAAGAAATACCTCATGTAGAAATAATACGCATTGGGTCTAGAGCACCGGTGACAAATCCGTTCCGAATCACCCCAGAATTATGTGAAATGCTAAAAAAGTATCAACCTATTTGGTTTAATACTCACTTTAACCATTCAAATGAAATTACAGAAGATTCCACGAAGGCGTGTGAAATGTTAGCTGATTCTGGAATTCCTCTAGGCAATCAATCGGTTTTATTAAGAGGCGTAAATGATTGTATTCATGTAATGAAAAAATTAGTGCAAGGATTAGTAAAGATTAGAGTAAGGCCTTATTACGTTTATCAATGTGATCTTTCTCTTGGACTTGGACATTTTAGGACCAGTGTAGCTCAAGGTATTGAAATTATTGAAGGTTTGAGAGGTCATACTTCGGGATTATGTGTTCCAACTTTCGTTGTTGATGCTCCTGGGGGCGGAGGAAAAATTCCTGTGATGCCGGATTATACTATCTCTCAAGGAAATACCCGTGTCGTATTAAGAAATTTCGAAGGAGTTATAACTACATATGAGGAACCAGACGATTATTTCCCCAATTGTCATTGTGAAGATTGTGGAAAACAGATTGGTGTCAGTGCATTATTAAGTGGTCAAAAAATAACAATTGAACCTGAAGATCTCCTTAGAAAATCTCGTAGAAAAAACCTTACTAAATAATTAGTATAGCAAATAATTAGTATTGTATTTGATAATTTATATTCAAAATTTAAATAATTACGTTTTATATCATTTACTAATGAGTATAATATTTCTTTTGGGGAGAAAATGGACTTATTATCTGAGATTTTAAATAGAATTGACCAACAAAAAATAATCTCAATAATAGGGCTCGCTAAAAATGTGAGTAAAACAACTACACTAAATTTTATTATAAGAAATATTGGAGAGCAAATTACATTAGGGATTACTTCAATAGGGAGAGATGGTGAAAAGTACGATGTTATTACTGAATTGCCAAAACCTCAGATATATGTAAAGAAAGGAACTTATGTAGTAACAGCCCAACAATGCTATGAAGAGAGCCAAATTAAATTTGAAATAATTCAAAAGACAGGATTCAATACTCCTTTAGGGGAAATTATGATTTTAAAAGCCCTAAGTGAAGGCTATATTGAATTAGCTGGACCTTCAATAAATAAGCATTTAATGATAATTTGTTTAGAATTAAGGAAGTTAGGTTGTGATCTTATTTTAGTGGATGGAGCATTTGACAGGAGAGCATATGCTACACCTTTAATTTCGGATGCTACAATTCTTTCAACAGGCGCTTCTGTATCAAGAAATATGAATGAAGTGATTAATTTAACAGCTCATACTATTAATTTATTAAATTTAGAGCAAGAGAAAAACTTAGAAATTAAAAAACTCTCGAAAATTCTCTTAAATGAATCAAAAGTGAGTATTATTGATAAGAATAATAAGATACATTCTTTAAATGTAGCAACAGCTTTAGATTCTGCTTATAATATCAGTGCAAATTTAGATGATGATTCTCAATATGTAATAATAAATGGTGCTGTCACAGATAAACTCTTAGAAGGCTTGATGAAATCCACGCAAAAGTATAAAGGAATTACTTTTTTAGTGGAAGATGGTACAAAATTATTTTTAAGTCAAAATACAACAAAAAAATTCCTCAAAAAGGGTGGAATTTTAAAAGTTTTAAATCCTATAAATATAATAGCAATAACCATAAACCCAACTTCTCCGTATGGATACGAATTTGATAAAAATAAGTTTTTAAAATCACTACAAGAGAAATTAAAAATTCCTGTTTATAATCTTGGAGTTAATGATTAAATTTTTAGAATTTTTATTAAAAAAAAGTGAGATAAGTGGAGGAAAAAGAAATAAACCGAAAAAGTAAATTGAATTTAGATTTTTCAATTGTTAAGAAAGCAAGAGAAGCAGCGAAAGTCATTGCGTTAGATACCCAGAAATTCATCGATCAACATACTACTACCACAATTGAAAGAACTGTCTGCAGATTATTTGGTATAGATGGTGTAGATGAATTTGATGTTCCTTTAGCTAATGTTGTTGTTGAAAATATCAAAAAGGGAAATGGTCTTAATGTTGGTGCTGCTACTTATATTGGTAATGCTATATTGCATACAAGTCTTTCACCGCAAGAGATAGCAGAAAAAGTAACTAAGGAAGAATTAGATTTAACCCAATTACCATTAAAAGATCGATCCGAGATCGAAGCAACTGTAAATCTCATTGCTCAAGAATCATTATTACTAATATCTCAAAATAGAAAAAAGAGAGAAGAATTGCTTAAAAAATATGGTGATAAGGAAGGGCCTTTAATATATGTTATTGTAGCCACAGGAAATATTTATGAGGATATTATTCAAGCTCAAGCTGCAGCAAAACAAGGTGCAGATGTAATTGCTGTTATTAGATCTACAGTGCAAAGTTTACTCGATTATGTTCCTTTTGGTCCAACAACAGAAGGATTTGGCGGAACATATGCTACTCAAGAAAATTTTCGACTTATGAGAAAGGCTTTAGATGAAGTGAGTGAAGAATTAGGGAGATATATAAGACTAACTAATTATTGCTCTGGTTTATGTATGCCGGAAATTGCTGCTATAGGTGCTTTTGAAAGGGTTGATATGATGTTAAACGATGCTCTTTATGGGATTTTATTCCGTGATATTAATATGAAAAGAACTATTATTGACCAGTACTTTTCAAGAATGATAAATGCTTATGCTGGTGTAATCATAAATACTGGAGAAGATAACTACTTAACTACAGCCGATGCATTTGAAGCAGCCCACACAGTTCTTGCTTCTGAATTTATTAATGAACAATTTGCTTTACTCGCAGGATTAAGAGAAGAACAAATGGGATTAGGTCATGCATTTGAGATGAATCCTGATTTAGAAAACGGATTTTTATATGAATTAGCACAAGCTCAAATGACACGAGAGATTTTTCCTAATGCTCCACTTAAATACATGCCTCCAACTAAATATATGACAGGAAATATATTCAAAGGTCATATTCAAGATGCTTTATTTAATATGATTACTATTATGACGAATCAAAAAATTCACCTCCTTGGTATGTTAACAGAAGCAATACATACGCCCTTTATGTCAGATAGAGCATTATCTATTGAAAATGCTCGTTATGTGTTCAATAATATGAAGTCTATCAGTGAAGAAATAGTATTTAAGAGTGGGGGAATAATGCAAAGAAGAGTCGATAATGTTCTTAACAAGGCTTATGATTTATTAAAGGAAATCGAAGAACAAGGTTTGTTTAGAACTATTGAAAAAGGAATCTTCGCTGGAATTAAAAGACCGTTAGATGGTGGTAAAGGATTAGATGGTGTAATTAAGAAAGAGAAAGATTATTTTAATCCATTTATCGAACTTATGATTAGAGAATTAACAAAAGGAGGGAACTAAAATGGGAGGCGGGCCAAATCCAACTGGAAAGGAAACTTTTGATAAGAATCTTGATATAACAAGAATTAAACCTTATGGAGATACAATGAACGATGGAAAGGTACAATTAAGTTTTACACTTCCAGTTGATAATGATGAAAAATCAATTGAAGCAGCTAAAGAACTTGTAAAAAAAATGGGGTTGAAAGATCCTGAAATAGCATATCATTCTGCGCTAGACAAAGGATTCACATTTTTTGTAATTTATGGAAAGTCAATTCATACAATCGATTATACTAAAATTCAAGTAGAAACTGTAGAAGTAAATGTTATGTCTAAAGAAGATATTAATAATTTCATAAAAGAAAAGATAGGACGTAAGTTAGTTATTCTTGGAGCATCAACAGGAACAGATGCTCATACAGTAGGAATTGATTCAATTATTAACATGAAAGGTTTTACTGGACATCATGGTCTTGAACAATATGAAATGATAGAAACTTATAATTTAGGAAGCCAAGTCTCAAATGAAGAGTTTGTCAAAAGAACAATAGAACTAAAAGCAGATGTCTTATTAGTTTCACAAACAGTCACACAAAAAGATATTCATGTGAAAAACCTAACCGAATTAGTTGAACTATTAGAGGCTGAAGGAATAAGAGATCAAGTAATTCTCATCTGTGGTGGTGCCAGAATAAGTAATGAATTAGCAAAAGAATTAGGATACGACGCTGGTTTTGGTCCCGGTACTTATGCTGAGATTGTCGCATCTTTTTTTATAAAAGAACTTGTAAGAAGAAAAGAATTAGATTAAAAAATTTTCCCTCGATTACATTTTGACCATTTACACTATTTTGTCATCCTATCCGTATAAATTCGGCTCCAGCTAGATCGCTGAAAATCACGTTCATTTGTTTAATTTCTCTTAAAGGTTTTGAATCTAAAATATCGAAAACTTTAATGAGTTCTTTAATATTATAAATTAACGAGATTTGGAACTTATGCTAAAATGTTAGTATCTTTTGCTTTTAGTGAGCTTGTAAACAGAAAAGCTTTTAAAAAAAATTTATTGTTCTTAGAATGAATTTCTTTAAAAGATAAAAAAAAAAGATTAATTTTTAATTAAATATTTGTTTATTAATATTCGTTTTTAATACCGTAGACGCGTAACTGATTCTCTTACTTTCCAGTTAGCCCTAAAACAATAACGTACGGGTTTATATGTCCAGGTGTCATATAACTCAAGTTGATCATTCCAATGAGGACTTATATAAGGCACACCATCTATTAAGGTTATGAATCCGCTTTGTCCAGGAGGGATAACGTTTACTGCAATAGGATCAGGGCGCCTACATCTATGCCACCATCGCCATTTTGGCATTTCTGCTATGTGATTATAAGTTCCTCGGTTCATAGTATGCATTTCAGGTGTAGGTAGAGCTCCTTGCGATGTAAGTTTTGTTATTCGAACATCAGTGAGCCAATCTGATACATCACTTGATCCATATTCTAATTCTAATTCAGCAAGAGCTTCTTTCAACACTCGAACTATCAGAGTATCACGAGGTTCCTCACCAAGATAATCAAAATTAAGTGCTAATTTTGAATCTACTCCGTCGAAAACATGAAGAAGTGTGCTAGCACCGCCTCCTACACCAGGAGGTAAATCATCATCAAATACTGCATTATCAACCTTTTCAAACCATTTATCAAAGATAGTCAGACCGGGATCATCATAGGTAGGATCAGGATCATCAGGATATTTCGGATATTCTACATCATTATAGTGCCAATCCCATGCTTCAAGAACATCTATAACTTCGGCTGGAATACTTGAATCACCTTTAGCCGCATTTATGAGAAAATCAAGGAAATACTTTCCAGCATAATGTGCATATCCAGTATCACGGTTGATATCTTCCATGTCTTTAAATGAAATTTTACCCCCCATTGCTAATTGCTCCTGTATCCATCCAACGCCATGAACTTCGCCCCAATCAGCTTCTCGATATGGCCAATCAGCAATTGGTTTGTTGTTCCAATTGGCAAGATAACCTTGTTTAGGATTGATGCACCTTGGCATCTCATCAAAACCCGTAACACCAACCCATTCTTCTTCCCCTGTTCCGTTTAGAGGGAACCTATCATCTATTATTCTCCCCCCAACACCAGAAGTTGGTTTAATTGGGTACTTACCAGAGTGCCAGTATCCAATATTTCCCTTTCTATCTACCCAATAGAAGTTATGACTTAGATCTACGAGTTTACAAGCTTCTTGCATATCCCAGATATCTTCTGCTTGTTGAAAGAGAGACCAACCCTCTTCAGCTGCTAACTCATTCTTGTACCATGATACTTTCATGGAATAACAAAGATTGTTATCTAAATCCCAAGCAATGATAGGGCCATGAACCGTACGATAAATATCTCTTGGTTCACTATATAATTTCTTATAACCATAAATTATTTCTGTTCTTTTTTCCATGTCAACCCATCCACCATTGTACCAATATTGGTAAGGATTACCAGGATTCAACATTTCAATGTATGTGTCAGCGTTATCTGAAGAACCTGTGGTTGAGGTCCACGCACCATGTTGACTTACACCAATCAAGATGGACGGTGCTTGGGGCATCATCATACCAACAGCATCAATTCCAGCACCATGCAACCCAACTTCCAAAACAATTTGAGGAGTTGAGTGTCCCATTTGTGGTCCTCCTAATTGCATTGCGTTTCCAGTTTCAGATTTCCATGGATTAACCATCCATGCATTACTTCCAAATTTTGTAGGTATACCCATTGATTCTAATAACTGATCGTGACCCATCTTGGTGGCTTCATATTTCTTGTATATTTTCCCAATATTGCCAGGTAGCGAAGGTATACTATAATAACCTCCACATTTAGGACCATAGCATCCAGTGCTTGGAATTGTTGTTGGAGCTCCTGGATCGACTTGAGGGTAAAGATCATTGAATATTTCCATTCCAAGGGCTGGTCCATACTTACTGGCAAGAGCTAGGTAACTAGCAGCCAAACCGAGCTCACCTCCCCCACATAAGCCAAATTGCCAAGCCATCATAACTGTAATCGCAACACTATCTTCAATTGTAAAAGGTTCTGGTAGTACATCAAATACAAGATATTCCATGGGCATAAGAGATGTATCTCCTTTAGCAAGCGCTGTTGTTGCTTCTGAAATGTAAAGGTTTACACCTTCTATATAGGCTAACATCATTTCTTTAAGTTTTGCCTTTGGATATTTTGGTTCCCAATTCTCAAAATTTTCAAGGAGTTCTTCCCTACTATATCCCAAAGTTCTAATCTCATAATCATCATCTATAGATACAAAAGGATTAATTTCAGCAAGGCTACCAAACGCAATTCTTCTATATAAATCTGCTTGCCATAGCCTATCTTGAGCCATAGCATAACCACATCCAAATGCTAATCCTTCTTTTGTTCTAGCATATATGTGAGGAACACCATAGTTATCTCTTATTATAGTGATTTTTCTACGATTCCAACGCCAACCACATGCATTCGTTGGTGTGATTGGAATAATTAGAAACAATATTATTATTGACAATAACCAAATCCATAATTTTTTCTTCATTTTAAATAGATCACTTCTTTTTGGATTTAATTTTTTTGCAAATTTTTTTGTAATTATTCTTTTTGACCCAAATATATTTAAACTTTTTTGTCGATGTATTGCTGTTTTTTTCTAAAAAATCCATCTTCTTCCCAAGACCAAGAAAAGAACATTTAAACTTTTAATGAAAATGTTCATATAATTAAATAATACTAGAAGAAAATAATGAGATATGAAAAAACATGCCAACATCAAAAGATTATATTGAAATGGATTTGAAATATTGTGCTCATAATTATCATCCTATTCCCGTTGTAATTTCCCGAGCAGAAGGAGTTTGGGTGTATGATCCAGAAGGTAATAAATATTTGGACTGTTTATCAGCATATTCAAGCCAGAATACTGGTCATTGTCATCCTGAAATTGTCGCAGCTTTAAAAGAACAAGCAGATATCGTTACCTTAACTTCTCGAGCCTTTCATAATGATTTAATGGGACCTTTTTTAAAAATGCTAGCTGAAGTTGTAGGTCCACACATCAACGATCCAACAAATTCTGGGATAATGAGCATTCCAATGAACACTGGAACAGAAGCAGTATCTACAGGTTTAAAAATGGCAAGAGCTTGGGGTTATATTAAGAAAAAAATCCCTAAAAATGAAGCTAAAATTATTGTATGTCGAAATAATTTTCATGGTAGGACAATAACTATTGTTGGCTTTAGTTCCGATATTTCAGCAGTTCGTTATTATGGAAATTTTGGCCCATATACTCCGGGATTTATTATGATACCTTACGGAGACGCTGAAGAATTGGAGAATATTATTTTAGAAACTGGACCCGAAAAAGTAGCTGCTTTTTTATTTGAACCTATACAAGGAGAAGCTGGTGTAAATGTCCCTCCAGAAGGATTTTTGAAGAAAGTTAGAGATATTTGTACTAAATATAATATTTTGATGGTGTTAGATGAAATTCAAACTGGTTTTTGTCGAACTGGTGAACTTTTTGCCTGTGATCATGAAAATGTAAAACCAGACATGTTGTTATTAGGTAAAGCTCTGGGGGGTGGCGTTTATCCCGTTTCTGCATGTGTTACAACTAAAGATATTATAGGACCAGATGTAATTAAACCTGGAACTCATGGAAGCACATTTGGGGGAAATCCTTTAGCATGTGCAGTTGCAATGAAATCTATAGACATTCATTTACGTGAGAATCTTGCTGAGCGATCAAAAGAGATGGGATCTTACTTTATTAAGAGACTTAAGGAAATTGCAGAAAAAAGAACGAAAATTCCAATCAAAGATGTAAGAGGTAAAGGACTACTTGTGGCTGTAGAATTTACTGAAGATGCAAGACAAATTGTTGAAGAATTAAAAGACAATGGAATTTTAGCAAAAGATACTCATTCTACAACAATTAGGTTTGCCCCCCCCTTAGTAATTACTCGAGAAGAAATTGATTGGGCTATTGAAATTATTGAAAAAGTATTGATCAAGTAAATTTCAGTTTTCCAGGTTAATTCTTGGCGAAGTTTTTACCTTATTCCATTTATTTGGAACTATAATCGTTATTTTTTCAATATATATTATCGTTAGAGAGAAACAAAAATAAAAGAATATTATTGAATTCTACTAATTTTATTAAATTTTAAATTATATCTTCCCATTCAATTTACTCGCATAATCTTTTAGAAATAATAATGCTTTCATTGGATCTGCTTTAGGCATGGCATATGCTACAAGCACACCTCCTTGAAAAGGAATGAAAATTAGATGCCCCATACCACCATCGTTTGTACCTATAATTCCTTCAGTGTTAGTTTCATCAACCGAAAATTCTATATTATTAAAAACAAAAGAGCGGATACCCTTAATGACATCAGATATAATTTTTGTTTGATTGGTTAGATCAAAATTTTCTGTCTGGAAAATTATATTTCCTGAATCAGAGACAACTGCGATCCTAGCAATTTTTGTATTGGCCTCCAATGCCGCAATTCCTAAGTCCTCAATAAGATTTTTAATTTCATTCATTTCAAATCTTTATAAGGTTCATATTTTCAAAAATTTTATTGTGTAATTTAATTACTTGAATGAATGTGTGTTCCCGCTGTTCCATCTAAAGCTTCTATTATTTTATCAATAGACGTTATTATTGCTTTTTCTCCACCTGATTCCAAAAAATTTATTACAGCTTGAATTTTTGGGCCCATACTTCCTGCTGGGAATTGATTTTCTTCTAAATACCTTTTTGCTTCAGAGATTGATAATTTGTCTAATTCTTGTTGGTCTGAGGTCCCATAATTAAGAGAAACTTTTTCAACATCGGTTGCTATTAATAAAATGTCGGCATTAATTTGTTCAGCTAATTTAGCGCTCGCTAGGTCTTTATCAATTACAGCTTCTACCCCATATAATTTCTTTTTTTCTTTTATTACAGGAATACCACCACCTCCGCAAGCGATTACAATCCAACTCCCTAATTCCATTAATTTTTTTATTTCACGCCACTGGTAAATTTTAATAGGTTTAGGCGATGGAACTACACGTCGATAACCTTTTGCAGTTTTCACATATCCCGGTTTTGGAACATCATAAGCGGGGCCAATAGGTTTAGTTGGATTCAAAAATGCTGGGTCTTCAGCGTCCACCTTCACATATGTAAGAACAGTAAGAAAGAGTTTTTCTTCATCAAGACCAATTTTCATTAATTCTTCATCTAGAGTGGATTCTATCATAAAACCAATCTGACCTTGCGTCTCTGCTACGAGAATTTGTAATGGCCTTTTTGAAACAGCTTGAGTGGCTTCTTGTTGTAGTAAGAGATTGCCTACTTGTGGTCCATTACCATGAGTTATAATTATATTATATTCTTTTGCTAATTTCGCAATTTGACTAATTGGTACTCGTAAGTTTCGAAATTGTTCTTCTGTTGTCCCTTCATCACCAAACTTGATTAGCGCATTCCCGCCCAGTGCTACAATCAATGTTTTCAATTAATAAACCTCTAGATAAAATTACACAAAAGTAAAGGAAAAATAGATAATATTTAACTTATTATTTAAAATTTTTCTCAGAAAAATCCTATTTTAGTATAATTAGATGGAATAGTTCCAAATCTATATTCTATGAAATCTTGACTAGGCATTCCTGGTGGGAACTTCTCTTGTTCTGCAGACGGCGCACCATCTCGTCACGAAGAAGTATAAGTGGATAAGATAGACTTTTTAAAATTTCTCTCGTAAAAAGAGCATAATTGCTTTTTGTATATGTAGACGATTTTCGGCCTGATCAAATACAATTGATAGTGGTCCGTCAATAACATCAGCTGTTTGTTCATATTCTCGCATTGCAGGCAAACAATTCATAAAAATTGCGTTTGGCTTAGCCGCTTGCATAATTGAAGAGGTAACTTGATAGGGCATAAAAGCTTTTTTTCGCTCTTCTTCTTGCTCTGCTGGTATTCCATAACTCATCCAACTATCAGTATATATCACATCGGCATCTTTGGCAGCTTCAAGTGCATCATGAACTACTTTTATTTCAGCCTCATTATCTTTGGAGAGTTCTGATACTTCATCTATAACAATTTGTTCAGGTGAATATTCAGGATTAATAGGGCAAGTAACATCCATTCTTAAACCAAACATTGCACACATCCTCATTAGGTCATAGGTAACATTATTATTAGCATCTCCAAAATAGGATAATTTAAAGTTATCAAGACTTCCCTTCTTTTCTTTGATTGTTTGAAAATCCCCAAGAATCTGACATGGATGCGCAAAATCATCAAGCATGTTAATAACAGGAACATCGGCATATTTTGCAAGAGCCCTAATATCTTGCCTTTTAAAGACACGAGCAGCTATTATGTTGACAAATCTTGATGCGACTTTAGCTGTATCACTAATGTTTTCTTTTTTACCCAAAGGGGAATCTTTGATTGAATAGAATATAGCATGTCCACCCAATTGTTGCATACCTGTTTCAAAAGAAATTCGGGTTCTCAGTGAAGGTTTTTCAAATAGCATTAAAAGAGTTTCTCCTTCTAATTCTTTATCATATTTTTTAGGATTTTTCTTAATTTCAATAGATTTACTAATAACTCTTTTACATTCTTCTTTTGAAAAATCAGAGACTTTTAATAGATGCCTTACCATTTTTATTCAATTTGAAATTATTAGAAATAATTATAATAATAGAAAGAAAGATTAGATATAAATTAAATAAGAACTCAATTACTGCCGAAAATCTACTATTTATATTCTGGTACAAAATCAAAAATTTTATTAACTAAGATAATTGCATCATTAAATCTACTGACATTTTGGTAACTAATCTCAATGTCTGAAGAAAATTTTGTTACGAATTGTTCATTGAATTCCTTTAAACCATATCTTAACGATTTGCATGATTTTGAAGCTACTAACACAGAAGCAATTGGATATTGAACATTATGTTGGATAAGAAGAACTGCTTGATCTGTATGAACTTCACGGACTTCCCCCTTGTGAAGAAGCTCATTCAACACATTACTTATTGCTTGAAGCATCATAGAAAAGAAATTTTCGTCAATATTTCTTAATTCTGCCCAATCATGTTTATATAGGGCAGTACCGCTACCTGTTTCCAATACAATGAGCCTGTATGCCTTAAAACGTAATACGTATATGAGTTTTGGTTCCTGCCAGATTACTATTACAGTAATCAAAGCTCCAATTCCATGGACAACAAATCCAAGAGGATTGAATATTTTTACGAGGGTTCCAACTACATACATCAAAACTGTTACAATAGAAAATAATGCGCTTCCTAATAATAGAAGTGATGCTTTTTTTCTTAATTCATTAGGGGATCTCCTCCATGTTTTATAACTCCAAGTAAAATAGTAGAAAACATAGATGATAAGGAAAATAATTTGAAATATTCTACAGAGCCCAATGATATGAACACCATAATCAGGAATAACTTCCATTCCACCTGGAAGAAATGCTAAAGATACAAACAACAATTCAATAATAACTAAGAATGTAACTTTTAAAGAACTTACATTTTCTTTTTCAATAAGCTCTATATAGGTAAAGAGAAATAGCACCCCTAAAGTGTGTGGGATAAATGAGATTGCCATAATTAAAGGAGTATAAGTTAAATGAGCTGTACCATCCAGATACCAGAATATTGCTTGAAGAAACCAATTTGCTGAAAACAAAAATATAACACGATTCTTTCTTCTTCTTGCATAAACATATGTAAGTATTCCATTAGTTAGTGATAATGAACCTGCAATAAAAGTTGTAATTCCTAATAATAAATTTTCAAAACTCATTGTTCTCCTAATTATTAGTGAAATTGAATATTAAAAGTTATTTACATTTTTGTGCAGCGAGCTAATTTAATTTTGATACTCCTGACCATTGGCAAATCTTAACTCATTCTGAAATAAAAGCACCGATAACATCGGTGTGGGAATGCATATCAATAAACCCAGAACATATAATCATGTCTGAAGCATTAATTACTTCTTTTGCTGTATGAACATCTAATTTTGGGTGAATTTTCACTATGTTGCCGTTTTTTATTCCAATATCAGCTCAATATCCGGGATTTCCTGCACCATCGATAATTTTTCCATTTTTTACTAATATATCAAAATTCATTTTAAATATTCGCCATTTTTATTTTAATTCTTCTATTATACCAAAATCTCGAGTAGATGAAAGACTATCTAAAATTTCTCTATCACTACTGGATGTTTTTTCTGTTAAAAGGCGACTTAAAAGTTCTCCTAATCCAGGTCCTATCATGAAACCCTGCCCACACATTCCAATAGCGTTAATATATCCATCTACCTCATCAATCTTACCTAGAATTGTATTGCCATCTGCCGTCATAGGGTATAGACCGCGCCATGTTCTTCTAATTTTTAAATTCCTTAAACGGGGCAAAAGGTTAACCATTCTTTTTGAAATTTGAGGTAAAAATGAGCTAGTTTCTCTACGGTCAATACCAATAATATTTGGATTAGGGGTCAAACAAAATGATATCTTTCCTTCCTTATTTTGATAAAAGTAATAATTTTTAGAATCTCCAAATTTTTCATCAACACACGGTCGAATGTCAACTACCATTGGTGAAAAGAATTTTTTAACAAGTTCTGTAATACCTGCTTCATGAGACTCAGGATCAACGGGTAAATTGACACGAATCTTTAATCGAGTAAAAAATAGCATGACCCCCTAATTGTTGCATTCCAGTTTCAAATGAGATACGTGTTCTTAAAGATGGTTTTTCGAATAACATTAGAAGTGTTTCATGCTCGAGAGATTTATAATATTTGTTAGGACTTTTTTTAATATCTATTGCTTTATTTATAATAAGTTCACATTCTGACCTCGAAAGATCTGATATTTTAAGTAAATGTCTAACCATAATTTATCGCATTTTCAGTGTTTTTAATTATATATAATGTTAAATTCCTTAAATTATAGTTAATAATTAATGAATCAAATAAATTCAAGATTTTAAATATTTTTCTAAAATTTCTTGTTTGATCCTCCTTAAACTGTCAAAATCATAATTTTCTTCGAAGAAGAAATCAAAAGGATCTTTTATACCTTCCAAGATTGGTTTCGAATAGAAACTATAAGGTCTCCCATATAATCTGGTTTTCCGGTTTTATCGAGAGCTATTCCATTTTTTATTAGTGAACCAAATTCCATTCTCTTATTTGGATTAATCATTATATGAATTAAATACTTACCAATTAAGCATTAATTATAAAAACAAATCTTACCTAATGAATTTTAATAAGCAGATATTATTAGTTGGAATGTGAGTAGAATTGGCTAATAGAAATCAAACTTTTACTTCAACAAAGAAGTTTAAATCTATTTTTATTGCTAAAAGGGTATCTTATTGGGGGATAATATTATCAGTAGCTTTAATCATAATGAGTATGTTCTCGATTTTAGTTATTCTCTTTTACCCCCCGCTTCCACATACTCTTATATATCGACCAACAGATGTTACAAGGGAAGATTTGATTCAAATCATAATTTCTTCTATAACAATTCCTAGTTTATTAAGCACATTTATTTTTATACTAATAAATTTGATTTTAAAAAAGATATTGAAGAAATTTTACCCAACATCTAATGAAAAAGAAATTATTAATATTCTTGAATCTCTTAAATTACGTAGAATTCAAGATCCTGATCCTTCTAATCTATTTTAATACTTCTTCTTTAAAATATTCACGTTTATAGGATAAACTCTTTAAAATTTCATGGTCTTGAGAGTTCAATTTTTGATTTAGAAGTCGACCTATAAGTTCTCCTAAACCAGGTCCTAACATGAAACCCTGCCCACACATTCCAATAGCGTTAATATATCCATCTACCTCATCAATCTTACCTACAATTGGATTCCCATCTACCGTCATTGGGTATAAACCGCGCCATGTTCTTCTAATTTTTAAATTCCTTAAACGAGGCAAAAGCTTAACCATTCTTTTTGAAATTTGAGGTAAAAACGAGCTAGTTTCTCTACGGTCAATACCAAAAATGTTTGGATTGGGGGTCAAACAAAATAATATCTTTCCTTCATCATTTTGATAAAAGTAATAATTTTTAGAACCTCCAAATTTTTCATCAACAAACGGTCGAACGTCAACCACCATTGGTGAAAAGAATTTTTTAACAGGTTCAGTAATACCTGCTTCATGAGACTCAGGATCAACGGGGAAATTGACACCAACCATGGCACCTATATGTTTAGCATGAGCACCAGCAGCATTAATAACAAAATTAGTTTTATATTTTGATTTGGTTGTTTTAACTCCCCTAATTTTATCTTTTTTTATAATTATATTATTAACTTTTTCATTAAAGTGATATTCAGCACCTAATTCTTTTGACTGGCGAAAAAATGCATGTAAAGATAATAAGGGTGAAGCATTCCCATCTTCGGGACTATATGTTCCTCCTAATAACCCATCATCATTAATCCCTGGTATAATTTCTTTAATTTTCTCAGTATCAACAAAATTTATATTTAAACCATTTTTTTTTTGGAGTTTTACGGTATCTTTTAGCATTTTCTCATCTTCTTCCGTAAAAGCTAAAAAAGTATATCCCCCTTGATGCCACCAAATATCATCCCCATACTTTTCTTCCCATGTAGAAAAGATCTCTATCGATCTTTGACAAAGTAAGGCTTTCCCTATGTGGGAATGAGTCGCTCGGATTCCTCCTATTGCGTGTTTATTATCCCCTTGAGCAACTGAAGGTAATAAATCGAGAACTAGTATTCGAAGGCCATCATTTGCACCTGCTAAAGCTGTTGGTACACCAACGCTGCCAGCCCCTATGATAATTACATCATATTCAACCATTGTTATATCAAGTCCTTTTTTTCTCTAGCACTAGCAAAAATTCCCATCGGCACTTCAATAAATAATGGGCGTTTCGTTCCAGGAATAATATCATCAATCGAAATACCTTCCTCTTGAAATATTTTATTAATTAGAGGAGTGCAAGTTTTTCCACCGCACGCACCCATTCCAACTTTGGTTAAAGCTTTTAATTCATTAAAATCCTTTACACCTGAACGAATCCATTTACGTATCTCTCCAACCGATACACGCTCACATCTACAAACAATCGTAGCGTCATCAGTAAATTCTTTTTGATAGATGTCAATAGGCTCAGAATACATGCTTTTAAATAATTTAATGGCAACTGCTTGTTTTGCTATTTCTGATGGTAATTTAACAGTTATTAATTGAGTTTTTGGAAATTCTTTTAGAATCCTTGCTCTATAGACTTCAAATTGACCTAATTCTTGATCATTACTCGTAACAACAATTTCTTGACCTTTTTCAAGCCTTTTTTCGGTGAGTTCGAGAGGAAACGTTACGGATGGATTTTTTTTATCCTTTCTGTAATCCTTTAACACAACTGCCAACCCAGGACAAACAGCAACACATTTACCACATCCTATACATTCTTGATCATCTTTAAAATAAGGCAATTGAGTAATTAAATTGTCAATTGTTTCAATCTGTTGATTTGGGCATACTGTGGTACAAGGGTTGCAAGGTATTTCTTGATTACAATAGAATACTGGAAAAATACCTTCTTCTTTATATGTAAAGTCTACATCAATTGGGGGTGGAGGTTTTGACTTCATAACTTCAGAAATTTCCTGAAGGGTTTTTAAATCCTCTTCTGTTTTAATTCCCATCTCTTTTAATATCTTTAAAGCTTCAATTTTACCCGTGAATATTGCTGCAGAAGCTTCTGCTATTTCTTGGGCATCTCCGGCGACCCAAACTTTTAAACCATATTCCGTTGCCTTTTGGTAAAACTCATCAACTGGATTTAAACCAACTGCTATCAAGATAGTATCGCAGGAAAAGGTTTTTTCAGTTCCAGATATGGGTTTAAATTCATTATTTATCTGAGCAATAGTTATAGACTCAACTTTATTATCTCCATTTGCAGAGATTACTGTATGATTTGTGAAAATAGGAACACCTAATCGTCTTAACTTATCTTCATGAACCTTATACCCCCCGCATTGAGGCATTGCTTCAATTAGTCCAATAACTTCGATTCCTGCCTGAATAGCATGATAACCTGCAATTAAACCAACATTTCCTCCTCCAACAATAAACACTTTTTCAGCAGCTCTAATTAAATCACGATTTACTAATGTTTGAAATGCCCCCGCACCATATACTCCCGGTAAAGTATTACCAGGAAAAACTAACATCTTTTCACGTGCCCCTGTAGCAACAAGAAGATAATTTGGTTTAACTAATACATATTCCTTATTATTTTTGAGAATTCCAACATACCCATCGTTAAAAACTGCTAAACACACACTATTAAGCCAAACTTGAACATTTTCTAATGAAAGTACGGATTGCCCAAGAATTTCTGCTATTTCAATACCGCGTTTCCCTGCATAAACATCCTCTTGAGAACCAAAAAATTTATGAGTTTGAAGAACTAACTTACCTCCAAGTCTATCTTTATCATCGACTAATAAAACCTCAAGTTTAGATTCTCCTAAGATTTTAGTTGCAGATAACCCTGCGGGGCCAGCACCAATCACTAGAACTTCAAGATCAATAATCTCAGGATCCCCTATCTTAACTGGTTCATCTTTAGCAGGTAATTCTGGCAATCCATTACAACTTTCTATAATCATCCCTTCTCTGAGAGAAGTCATACATGCTTTAACCGGAATCCCATTAGCTATGACATTACACTGTGAACACTGCCCATTTGCGCAAAAAATTCCTTGAGGGCTTGAATCCTTAACATGATGTCCAAAAATTTTGATCTTATTAAGAAAAAGTGCTGAAGAGATTACCATTCCTTTATATCCGTATAACTGTTTGTCGTTAAAACTAAAGTTGACCTTTTTTCTTTCAGGTATTTTCAATATGGGATGGGAGGTTATGTTCTCCATTTGGATTCTATATTAGTAATTAAGTAATTTAATTTTTATTGATATGGTTTTATTAAAGATATTACATCATCGTAGTCTATTCCCAACTCTTTGACTTTTTCTATTCTTGGGCACCCATTTTGGTTCCAACCACGTTCTTTATAAACTGCATCTTGAAGTTTTGAATATTGTTCTTCACGATGTTTTCGGAGGATTTTAATCTTTTCTTTAGTTGTTTCTCCTTCAATATTAAATCCTAAATCCTTTAATTGAGAGTCATATAATTCTAATCTGCTTTCATATTCTAAAGGTAAGACAGGTCCCATTGCTCTATAAGGCAAATTAGAATCACCTTCGCGTAAACCCTGACCTAATCTAATATTAAATATTCTTTGGAAGTTATAGACTCGTTCAGACATTTTAATAAGATCACCTGGAGTAGATTGCCTTCCAGTAACTGCAAAGAAAAACTTTGCATACCACTCAACATGATATGGTATTCTTGCTTGAAGTAGTTCACCTGTTTCTGGATCTTTTACTGGCAAATCTTTATTTTGGGGTCCGATAGCGTCGTTCCAGGGTAGTTTACAGAGACCATTCAAACCGAACCATGTCCGCCAATAAGGAAACCAACGTAAAGCCTTTGCTTTATCTTCAAATGTAGGAAGTGTATTTCTTACCATATCTTCGAAAATCAGCCATGCTTCATCATGTTGAGGGCCTTTAAGTGCTAATCCGTATCCTCCTTGCTGTGCAAGAGATTCTTTTGTTATATATTCTGAGAATTCCAAACCCTTGTGTTCCATTCCTATATCTTGAAGAAATTGAGGGTCTCCACCATATTTCTCAGCAAAAATTTTCTTCATTTCTCTTATTCCTTGCCCTACCACAACTCCAAAATCTTCCCCACGTGCCATCTGATGAATTAATTCTAAAGCAGCTTCGGCGTTTCCAAAATTAAGTTCAAGTCCTCCTGTAATTTCTTTGTTTAATATTCCTTCTTCATAACATTCCATTACAAATCCAATTCCTGTACCAGTTGAGATTGTATCCAACCCATACGTGTCGCAATAAAAGTTAACTTCAAGTACCCATTTAATATCCCAAACACCCCAATTTGAACCACATCCCGCTATAGTTTCATATTCAGGACCTTCAACAATTACTTCTTGACCTTTAAATGGGCCAGTCATGACTTTATGCCCAAGAGTATAATGTGAACAGGACATTGTACATCCTATCCAACACCCATCTGCTCCTTCTCTAACATGGTAAACTGTACGCATCTCCTCACGATTAAATGGTATGTTTTTATCTTTGATTTCTTTATGAGATCCAAATCGAAAGTTTTCTACAGGTAATAGATCGACAACATTCATTATATCTGGTAAATAACCCGTCCCAACTCTTCTCATCTCATTTTGAGTTGGATCAATATCTACAATTTCCTTGCTATGAACTTTTCCTAATTCTCGAGCAGCATCTAAATCCGCTGGATTATTTGATTTTATTGTTACTTTAGGTGCCCGACAAACGAGGGCTCTTATATTCTTATAATTAAACACGGTCCCTATTCCCCCTCGGCCAGCTTGTTTAACAGAAGCATGTTTACGGGTTGTTGTATACCACGAAAAGTTAAGCATCCCCCATTTTGAATGCTTGGCGGCAGGACCAGAGCTCACTACTGAGATCTGTCGCTTCTCAGAGTCTTCTTTTGCATATTTTTCAGTTAATTGTTGAGTAAGTTCATGAGAATATTCTGAGAAACCATCGGAATCTTTAACTTCATTAATTTGAACTAATCCTTCCATTCCATCAATATAAATAATAACATCCTTTTGGGCTTTTCCTTGAATTTCTAATGCATCAAATCCAGAAAATTTAAGATATGGTCCAAAATAACCTCCAACATTAGAATCCACAATAATACCTGTCAATGGTGATATTGTGGTCACAAGTGACTTCCCTGATCCAGGATAAAATATACTCCCTCCTAAGGGACCAGAAGAAATGCAAATCTCATTTTCAGGATCATTCCATTTAATTATACCATCTTTTGGAAGAGAATTCCACATAAGCCACAAATCAAAACCTTTTCCACCAATGAATTTATCTTTCATTTCATCAGAAACAGGTTTAATCGTAATCTCATTGTTAGAAAGATTAATATACAGGGTTCTATTAGCATAACCCTTCTGAACTTCGTAGATTTCATATTTTTTTTCTGCCAAAATCATAGAATTTTGCTCCATTCAGTTCTAATTATTAAATTAAAAACAAAATTTTAGATTATGGATGATTTAATGAGACTTTTGAATTAAATATTATTCAAATAAATTTTAGAATAGATAATTTTTATAAATAATTTTAACCTTTCAAATCACATGCCTGCTTTAGCTCATTTTGGAATAGGATTAGCAGCAAAGCGTTTCACTCCTCAAGTTTCCCTCTGGATTTTGTTAATAAGTGTTATGTTTATTGATCTATTATCTTTTATATTTTTATTCGCAATATGGATTACACATGGGCTGTTTATGAGCATTTTTTGGTCAATAATAGCGATAATTATAACGGCACTTATTAAAATGCGTCTCAATTCAAAAAAAAACCAAGAAAATAAAAATAATTCATCAATGTGGAATGCAGAAGTCTATCAAATTAGTATAATTATCGGATTTCTCGTTTTTAGTCATTGGATTTTAGACTTCATTGGATGGCCAATGACTGCCGTGTACTCTAATTCTATAGGAACGCCACTTCTCTTTGATGATGCTGTAAACATAGGACTTGGTGTGTATAGTACATTATTTGGAGCTATATTAATGGATCTTGGTGTATTTTGTATAGGGCTTGTTTTTTACATTCATTACAAAATAACGACTGGCTAAAAAAATTAATCAGCTTATAAACCAACAAAAATTACTATTATTCTAAGAATTTATTAATAAAATCATCAAGCAATTCTTCAATCGTAGGACTTCCTATTGATTCGATATCATATGATACTTTTACAATTGGTTTATTTACCTTGACTAATTTGTTTAAATCTATAGGACTTCCATTCAAGATTATATCTGCTTTCACATTATTAAGTGTTTTCTCTAAATCTTCTATTTGTTGGTCAGTGTAACCCATAGCAGGTACAATCTGTGTTATTTGAGGGAAATCTTCGAAAACATCCTTCATGGATCCCACCAAAAATTTTCTAGGATCTATTATTTTTGCTTCTGCATTTTTAGCAGCAACATATGCAGCGCCAATCGACATCCCTCCATGAGTTAAAGTAGGACCATCTTCTACAACTACAACTTTTTTCCCCTTTAATCTTAATGGATCTTCTGCTTTAACTAACGAATTAGTATAAACTTTTATAGCATTTGGGTTTAATTCATCAAGATTTTTTTCCACAATTTTAACATCTTCTTGTTTCGCACTATTCATCTTGTTAATTACAAAAACATCAGCATATTTAGCATTTACTTCTCCTGGATGATATTTGTTTTCGTGTCCTGGTCTTAAAGGATCGACAACAACGAATAGTAAATCCGTAAGATAGAAAGAAATCTCATTATTTCCCCCATCAAAAATAATAACATCCGATTCTTTTTCTGCTTCTCTTATTATTTTTTCATAGTCAACTCCAGAATAAATTACTAATCCTTGTCTTATATAAGGTTCATATTCTTCACGCTCTTCAATGGTGCAATCGTATTTATCTAAATCTTCATATTTTTCGAATCGCATGACATTTTGTTGAATTAAATTACCATAAGGCATTGGCTCGCGAATAGCTACAACTTTGTATCCTTTACTCTTTAAATATCGATATGTAGCTCGAGAAACTTGACTCTTGCCACAACCTGTTCTTACTGCACATATAGCAACTACAGGTTTATTCGCTTTTAATTGAGTGAATCTTCCAGAAATTAATCGATAATTTGCTCCTGCAGCAAGGGCTCTGGAAGCTTTATGCATAACTTCTTCATGAGAAACATCTGAATACGCGAAAACAACCTCATCAACGTTATGTTTTTTAATTAAATCTTCGAGTAAATCTTCTGATACCATCGGAATTCCATTTGGATATAATTTCCCTGCTAATTTAGCCGGAAATCTTCGTTCAGCTTCTTCAGTAGTACCAATGTTTTGCTCTCCCGCAATAGTAAAAGCCACTACGTCATATTCTTCATTATCCCTGAAAACAGTATTAAAAACATGAAAATCCATTCCAAGAGCACCAATTATAATTACTCTCTTTTTCTTCATTGATAAAAACCATTCTTAAAGTGTTCTTTATAGTATTATATAATAATTAATTTGGGATTTGTACTAATAGTTATTGGTTGAAAAGGGAAAAACAACCCACACATTGCAGACTTACATTTCGTACAGATATAAATATTATGGGCGATTATATGGGAAAGGTTGAAATTGATGAACGTGGTCGTTTAACATTGCCTTCAAAAATACGTGAAAAATTACTAATACAGCCAGGTGATAAGTTAACTATTAAGGTTAATCCGGATAATTCAATTAATATTAAGAAAAGCCCCTCAAAAGAAGAAATATTCGATAAACTTGTGGGATGCATAACAACTCCATTAGAAGAAAAACTAACACCAGAGATGATTAAAAGCATATGGACCAAAAACCAATAATTTTTGTGGATTCTAACTATTGGATCTATTTATTTGATAAAACCACAGTTGAACACGAATTGGTTAAAAAGCATTTCAATAATCTATATGATGAAGGCCTCTTAGCAGTTAATACACTTGTATTGATGGAAGTAATGCATTATTTAGTCAAAAGATTGGGATCAGAAATAGCTAAAGAGAAATGGGAATTATTTTCATCAATAGATTTTATTGTTGGAAATTTAGAATTCGAAGATCTAGATCTCATTTTCTCAACATTGTGTAAATACTCTCACACTGGAATAGGAGGAAGAGATGCAACAATCCTTTCATTTCTAGAAATGAATCAAATCATGAAGATATGTACCCATGATAATATATTTAAAAAAATTCCAAATCTTGAAATAATCGATCCTATTGTATAGAAAAAATATATCTTTAAGCGTAATCTCATTAAAAATTATAAATAAACACATCTAAAAAATGATAGCAAGAATCTGGCATGGTTGGACTTCATTTGAAAATGCTGATATATATGAAGACCTATTGAGAAAAGAAATATTTCCATCTATTGAAAATCGAAACATAAAAGGATATAAAAAAATAATTCTTTTAAGACGCCCCTTAGAAAATGAGGTTGAATTTATTACTATAATGGTATTTGATAATTTAGATGCCGTTAAAAAATTTGCCGGGGAAGAGTATCAGAAATCCTTTGTTCCTCAAAAAGCAAAAGAAATTCTTTTAAGACATGATAAATTCTCACAGCATTACGAAATTATGAATGAAATTAATTACTAATTGATATAAACTCAAGACTATTATAATTTATTAAAAATAGCCAATCGCTTTATGATTTTTTTTATTTAATTGTTTTTAGAATGCAATTGATTCTAAAATATTAATAAACAATTTTCCTATTATTATATTTAAGGAGTTTAACAATACATAATTACAATGACATTGAATCAAATAATAAATTTTTTAGAGGACTTAGAGAAAAAAAAGAATTTTGCTTATTCAAAAAAACAATTGAAGATCGAGAAGATCTGATTCATATTACTTCTATTACTGTCTATGAAATGAATATTGGGTTTGAAAGAACTAGATCTTTGCTTTAGGATATAAAGAAGCTGAAAGGGCAGCTGAGATTTATGATATTTTAGATTCCCAAGGACAAAGAATAGATGATAATGGTATTCTAATTGCTAGTATCATGTTAACAAATGGGATTAAGGATATAATAACTAGAAATATAAGTCATTTTGAGAGAATTGAAGGTATAAATATCATAAAATACTAAATCCTAATAAAACCCAATAAAAGAATTTTGTTTCCTTATCTAATTAGATTTATATTCAATTTAAAAAAAGAATAAAAAAATTTGACAATAAAATTATAATTATTGATATTTATTCCATTTTTCTTCAAGGTTTGGGTCTTGTAGGGTATCCAAAATATATTTTGCGAATTCTTCACCTGTAGCACCGGTATCTCTTCCAGTCATTTTTAATTTCTTCTCATAAGTTGCACATATATCAAGAGCCATTTCAAGTTGTTTTGCTTTATCCACAAATCCTATATGGTTTAAAAGTAGTGCTGCAGCTTTTATGATACTTGAAGGATCAGCGTATTGAGCTCTTCCTTCCTCAATCATTCGAGGAGCTGAGCCATGAATAGCTTCAAACATTGAATATTCTTTCCCTATATTTGCACTCCCTGCTGTTCCAACTCCTCCTTGAAGTTGAGCGGCTTCATCAGTTATGATGTCTCCATAAAGATTAGGGGCAACAAATACTTTAAAATCTTTTTGACGTGCAGGATCAACGAGTTTTGCAGTAGCGATATCTATATACCAATCATCCCATTTTACTTGGGGATATTCTTTAGCGATTTCTTCTGCCATGGCGAGAAATCTACCATCTGTAGCTTTTACGACATTTGCTTTTGTTACTACAGATACACGGTTTATATTGTTTTTAGCTGCGTAATCAAACGCTAGACGAATAATTCTATCTGAACCTTGTTTTGTTATCACTTTGAAATCAATGGATAAATCATCAGAAATGTTAATTCCTTTTGATCCTAATACATAAGCACCTTCAGTATTTTCTCTGAAGAACATCCAATCTATTCCTAATTCTGGAACTTTCACAGGGCGTACATTGGCGAATAAATCTAACTCACGTCTCATTGTTACATTAGCACTTTCGATATTTGGCCATTTATCGCCTTTCCGTGGTGTAGTAGTTGGACCCTTTAATAAGACATGACATCTCTTTATTTCCTCTAGAACATCATCAGGAATAGCCTTCATTACTTTTGCTCGATTTTCAATAGTCAATCCTTCAATAACTCTAAATTCTACAGCCCCACTATCTACTTCATCTTTAAGTAAAAAATCTAAAATCTTATGAGCATGTTTCGTAATGTATGGTCCAATTCCATCCCCTCCAACAATTCCAATAATAATCGGTTTTAATTTGGAATAGTCTGTCCAATCTGCAGCCTTTTTCATTCTCTCGACTCGTTCTAATTGCTCTTTAACAAGAGTCTCAAAATGTTTTACTGCGTTTTCAACTATATCAGTCATTTAAATTTCCTCCAAATATTTGGTTTTTTTAAAATTTCTTTTTTTATTAATTTTTGATTATAAAAAAATTGAATTTAAAAATTATTATTCGGTAAATAATATTTCATCATAAGGTTGGCGGAATAAACCTGCTCTTTGACGTTTCTGATCAAAGATATGCCCCATCATTCCAATGGATCTTCCTAAAACGAAGAGACCATTTAAAGCTTCACTATAAATTACATCTTCAATTTCTTCTCTGGTATAATCTAAGTTTTCCAATAAATCTAAAAAAGTAATCCCAATACAACCATCAACATTTAGTATAAGATTATTTCGCTTTGAGGTTGTAGCTTTTTCAACTTCTAAAGCGTAATCCAAATGAGGATGCTTCGGAAAGTTCTTGAATATAAATTCTTTTAACAAAACAACACGCATATCGGGATTTTGAACTGACTTGACTCTGTGACCAATTCCCGGAATGTTTATTTTTGCAACATCCTTCATATAATTCATAAATTCAACAGGAGTCATTCCTTTTTGCATTGCTTCTCTGAAATATTTAGCTGCATCTGAAACTGCACCACCAAATCGAGGACCAATCGTGAGAATTCCACTTGCTAAAGCAGACATTAAGTCTTTTCCCGCTCTAGCTGTAATTATTGCATTATGCGCTCCTGAAACAGCAGGACCATGATCAGCAGTTAACTTTATAACCATTTCAATATACTGCTGCGCAAATTCTGGTAACTCACGTTTAAACCAGAGCAAACCAATAACATAGCCTAACGATTTATTTTCTCTTATAATCTTATCAAGTGGTACTTGATTAAATGTTACTATTTCACCACGATCATCACTTATAGTTACCACAACATCAGTTGGGCGTCTTACTAAACCTAATCTTGTCGCATCGTTAAAATCAAGAGGTATTTTTGGTGGTTCAAATTCTTCCGCGGGTTTTGCTTTTCCTTCCTGTACTAATTTATCAAAAGTTTGCCTTATCAATTTGTCTAAATCTTCATATGAATCAGGTACAATTGCTCCAGCTTCTTTTAAAGCTTTATTTTTTGCTTCAGCAGTCTCCATATCACTCCCCGCCATAGCACCAGCATGTCCGAATTGTAATCCAGCTGGCAATATTTTCGCACCTGTTCCTGCAACCCAAATAACCAAAGGTTTAGTTATTTTTCCGGTTTTAATTGCATCAACAATAGCATATTCATCTTTCCCACCAATTTCTCCTAATGCAACTAGCATTTTAATATTAGGATTAACTTCATAACGCAATAGATGATCAATTAATTGAGAACCTGGGTATCTATCTCCCCCAATTGCTATCCCTTCATAAATTCCATCAGTAGTTTGAGAAATCATGAAGTTCATCTCATTAGATAAACCACCAGATTTAGATACAAATCCAACTGAACCTGGCCTGTAAAGTCTGGATAACTCTATATTTTCAATAGTTCCAGCAGTGTTTCCAATCTTAAAGGCACCAGCTTTCATTCCACCCACCGTTGCAGGACCAATAATTACTTTATTTCTTTCATTAGCAATCTTGATCAAATGTCTAGTCTGTCTTTCTGGCATACCCTCCGCGATAATGGCAACTGTCCGAATTGTCTCAGATTCAAGCGCTTCTTTACTTGTGGGATAGGCAGATCGAAATGAAGCAAAATTTACCATGACATCAGCATTAGGATGGTTTTTAATGGTTAACTGGAGGGTTTTATATACGGGAACAACAATTTCATTTGATCCCCAAAATACTTTGTGGTACGCAACAGCAGCAGCTTGAGTTGGGCGAATTACTGCTGCAACTGATGGTTTTTCTCTTTTACAAACGTAATCAAAATCTAACATTCTTTGTATGGCTCTTGCTTGAAAACCATAAATAATGGCTTGTGTATTTTTATCAAACAAATCGTAATCTTCCATTTTGATATCTCCTCCTTTTTAGGTTTTACCCTTTTCTGCTTTTTTAATTAGTTCAACCACTCTGGTCATGTGTGTATATCTATCATAAACCTCAATTGGGATTCCGGTGTCTTCACCGACTTGTTTCATCAGTTCTAAACCTTGTTTCTCATTAGGTCCTCCACGGCGTACGAGTATTTTAACATTCGCTCTCTTCAATTTATCTACAGAATTCTTAATAGCACTCACTATCCCTGTGAAAGTTGCTTTTACATCAGTAAAGTTAGCGATTCCCCCTCCAATAATAAGATACTTTGGTTTTCCTTGTGGATCTGGTTTTTCTGTTATTAAATCTATTATTGTTTGAGCATAGATTTCTGTATGTTCTCGTGAAGGATTACCACTGTATTCACCATAATTCCCTAATTCATTTCCAAATCCAAGATCAACTACAGTATCCGTATAAATAACTGAAGCACCGCCTCCCGCCACCATGGTCCATACTCGCCCTTCTCTATTTAAAACTGTTAATTTTAGAGATGCTCCAGTTTTTTCATCTAATTCATGAATCATAGCTTCTTCTTCCGACATAGTCTGACCAAATCCTGATGGAAATTCTATCGGATTATCTGGATTTCCCCATGTATCACTGTGTAAAAATGCTGCGGTATCATCCAATCGGGCTTTTACATCTAAAGGAACTATTTTCTTTTCTTCAGTTATCGCAAATGGATTAATTTCAAGGAAAGCAAAATCTTGATCAACATAAACTTGAAAAAGAGCTTTTATAAAAAGAATTAAAACATCCTTGTATTCACCTAAATCTGATAATTTTCCTTCTAAGTCAAATGAATTGATATCTGTTCCAAGGGGAATGGGTATATGAATTACTTTGTCCCAATTTTCCTCAACAAAAATCCCCCCTTCGAAACTAAAGTGGATAATATCATTTTCCCTATCAGATGTAATAGAAACATAATATTCTGTTTCATGAGGAATAAATGGTTCGATAAGGAGGCGTTTTAACTTACCCCTAATGTTCCCAATTTCGTATACTTTATCTAAATTATCAACACAAAATTGTTTCATCTCATCATAATTAGCATCAAGTAATAATAAGTTGGCTTTTCCTCTTTTCCCAAATAATTGATCAGGTTTAACAACTACCTTTTCTGTCTCAATCCATGGATTATCTTTAACTAATTGTTCTAAATCAGTATCAGATTCCGCAATAGCCAATTTATTATGATATTTAAACTCTGGATAATATTTTGGCAATTCTTTTGCCAAAAGCATTTTAGCTTCATATTCATAAATATTTTTTTGCGCCAAAATTCTCTAACTCTTTCTGTGGATACAATAATTTGATTAAACTATTAATTTGTGTAGATTCCTTTGTCATATAAATTTTTCTTAGATTATTAATATGGGAATATCTTCCCCTTTTTAAGAGAATTCGATTATTAATTTTAACAAAACACAACTTTAGCAAGGATCTTTAATAATATGTTATAACAGCTATTTATTCAAAGGGCAGAGCTATCCTGCAAAACAGAAATTGACTGACTTTATCGGAAGGATACAAAAAAATTCAGCGATATGGCAAAATCTTGAGAAATTTGATAAGATGAGTCAAGTTGCTGACTTAAAAGATATCCCCCTGCTTGAATCACTAATGACTGAAATTTTTTTGAGTAAAACTTCTAAATTGGATTAACCGATAAATAATGTATAAATCATAACATTTTCTCAAATTGGATGTTTCTCTTGGTAAGGTTTTGTAGTTTTACGATAATATGATTCCCCATGGTTATTTAGTAATTCCCAAGCCTGATTTACCTCTGGGGGCATATCTGGTATCCAAAAGCGATCAGGGATAGCTTCTGATGATTCCCACTTCTTTTTAATATCGATATCAGAAATAATGAATCCCTCACCATCATCGCGTTTCATACGAGTAAGGATTTTCCCATTCCCATCCACAATTTGAGTTTCTCCTACATAATAAGACTTATATTCGAAATCTGGCATAAGTGGCATTTCACCAATAAAATCTCCAGCGTGAGCTGCATGTATTACATGAACTCCTAACATTCGAGCAAACTTTCCTGGTGTTTCGATCATCATTTCTAAGGTCTTATTTCGAAGTTCGGTTGGAGTTCCTGGAAATGGTTGTTCGGGTAAAGACCACCAACAAGAACCTCCAACAATTATATCCACACGATTTAATAGACGTGTTGCCGTTCGAGATCGTACAAATTCCCAACAAAGCACCGCACCAATATTCCCTATTTGAGTTTCAAGTACTCCCTCATCGGTTCCACCAATATAATAGCAATTTTCCCACATTGTTGGCTGATCCTTATCATGAAAATAAGTAGAACCATCAGGGAAAACTACTGTAAAAGTATTATAACTCTCATTTCCCCTCAAAGCAATAAACGATCCTCCAATAATTCCACTATACTTTTTAGAAAGCTTTTTGAGAAATTGCATTGGTTCTCCATTAATAGGTCTGACAACATCTAACATTTTTGGATGAAAACATACTGCGCTCGTAAAAAATTCAGGTAAAATTACCAATTCAGCGCCTTCCTTAAAAGCTGTACTTGCTAATCGGTTAGCTGATTTTAAATTTGCCTTTACATTTCCCAATTCTGCTTTCATTTGGATTGCAGCAACTTTCATATTTCTCACATTAATTTCTTTTAATTTAAACTTTGATATTGAATAACTAAATCTCCAGAAACAATAAAATCCTGGTCTTTAATGTACACACATGGGAGAAAATTTTTCCTCCATTTAAATACACCTTTTTAAGAATATCAATATTCATATTAGATTTTTTCTGCTAATAAAGATTGATTTCATTAATATATTAGAGACTAGGGATTATTCCATAATTGTCTATCTTTTGAGTGTTTGCATTATATTTTATTAGATAATTATTATTAAAATTACTATGATTCAACCTCCTTTTGATTTAAGATGTGAATATCTTAAAAATCCAATTGAACTAGACACACCATTTCCACGTTTTTCATGGATTTTAGAGCATGAGGAGAGAAATCAATCTCAATCTGCTTACCAAATTATTATTTCTTCAGAAAAATCCCTCTCAAGTTCGGAAAACGGTGATCTGTGGGATACTGGAAAAGTTGCTTCAGAAACTAATATCAATATAGAATATAATGGCAAACCATTGAAAAGTAATAATATATATTATTGGCGCGTAAAATGGTGGGATAAAGGTGATTCAGAGAGTAAGTTCAGTCAAATTAGCTCCTTTGGAACAGCACTTCTGGAAGAATCTGATTGGGTGGCAAAATGGATTAGCAAAAAAGAATTTGTCGATGAAAGTACAAGGAAAAGCTTACAATATAAATCTGGAGAACGAGATTTAATTGGATTAATAAGAGAACAAGATTTTAAGGAAGTACATGCAATCTACATACGCAAAGAATTCAATATAATAAAACCCATTAAAACTGCAAAACTCTATATATGCGGATTAGGTTTTTATGAGTTGAGATTGAATGGGGAAAAAGTAGGAGATCGAATATTAGATCCCGCTCAAACGGACTATAATAAAATTGCACTTTATTCTACATATATCATATCTGATAATCTACAAGAAAGAAATGCAATTGGGGTTATTTTAGGGAACGGGCGCTGCCTTGTACATTATGGATATGATTTTCCAAAGTTAATAGTCCAAATTCATATCGATTATATAGATGGAACAAATGAAATTATATTCACCGATGAAAACTGGAGAGTTTCTTTTGGACCAATAATGGAAAATGGAATGTATTATGGAGAGAAGTATGATGCCCAACTTGAAATGCCTGGATGGGATCTTCCCGGTTTTGATGAATTTTCTTGGCATCCTGCAGCATTAGTAAATGGACCCAAACTCATTTCTCAGTTAATGCAACCAATCCAAATAACTAAAGTTATGACACCTCAAAAATTAGATAGTCCCCAACCAGGAATGTATATTTATGATTTTGGTCAAAATTTCACTGGATTCGTTCGTTTAAAAGTTCGAGGACCTAGAGGGTGTAAGGTTAAATTACGATTTGCTGAAATTTTAAAAGAAGATGGGACTTTAAATACGGCTACTAATAGAACTGCCCCTGTAACTGATGTATATACTTTGAAAGGGCAAGGAGAAGAGATTTATCAACCCCACTTTACTTATCATGGTTTCAGATATGTTGAGTTGACAGGATATCCAGGTGTTCCTTCAAAAGAATCTATTGAAGGATATTTTTTTCATAGTAATGTACCTAAGGTAGGTGCGTTTTCTTGCTCCAATGATTTATTCAATAATATTCATACCAATATAATTTGGAGTCAATTAAGTAATCTTATGAGCATTCCAACAGATTGCCCTCAAAGGGATGAAAGACATGGATGGATGGGTGATGCTCAACTCGTATGTGAAGAAGCAATGTTAAATTTTAATATGGCACGCTTTTATACAAAATATTTGCGAGATATACAATTAGCTCAATTAGAAGATGGTAGTGTATCAGATGTTGTTCCTCCTTACTGGAGTATATATCCTGCCGATCCAGCATGGGGCTCTGCATATATCACAATCGCATGGTACATGTACTGGTATTATAATGATATCCGAGTACTTAAGGAACATTATGAGTCAATGAAACTATATATTAAATTTCTATCAAATATAGCTGAAAAAAATATTCTTAAAATCGGCAAATTTGGAGATTGGTGCCCCCCAATGTGCATTATTTCAAAAAGAACCCCTATAGACTTGGTTTCAACATGTTATTTTTATCATGATACTCTTCTATTATCAAAAATCGCGAAAATCTTAGGAAATGATGAAGATGGCTCTTATTATGCTGAAAAGGCAATAAAAATTAAGGATTCTTTTAATCAAGAATTCCTAATGCGTACTTACAAATATATTAAAATATCTTTTATAGATAGAGCGATAAGTCAAACGTCAAATGTACTTCCACTTTATCTTAATATGGTCCCAGAAGACAGAGAACAAGAAATATTGAATTATCTCATCAATGCTATAAAGGGACATTATGATTATCATATTGATACTGGAATTGTAGGAACAAGATATATCTTTGAAGTATTATCTGATAATGGATACCCTGAAATCGCCTATAAAATGATAAATCAAAAGACATTTCCCGGTTTTGGTTACATGATAAAAGAGGGGGCAACGACATTATGGGAAAGATGGGAAAAACTAGAAAGCTCAGGGATGAATTCACATAATCACATTATGCTTGGATCTGTAGATACATGGTTTTATAAAACATTAGCTGGAATTAAATCTTTAACCCCTGGATGGAAAAATTTTAGAATAAAACCATATATATCGAAAGATATGAATTATACTCAAGCTAGGCATAATTCTATTAAAGGATTAATTTATAGCGCATGGGAAAAAACGGATTTAAATTTTAAGCTTACTGTAATCGTTCCTGTTGGATGTGATGCTGAAGTGTGGGTTCCTATTAAAGATGAAAACTCAAAAGTTAAAGAAGGTAAAACTATTATTTGGGATAACGGAGAAAAAGAAATTAAACATTTAGGTATAAGCTTCAAGTCAAAAGAGGATAATTATGTAGTGTTTAATATTGGTTCAGGTTATTATGAATTTTTTACTTGATGATTTTTTAATGAATCTTTATCTGGAGTATAGATCATTATTCTCAGCACCATACAACTAATTAGTAATATATTAAATCTTATTTGAAATTTCTATAAACAGACTATATACTAATAATAAAAGCTCTAAATCTATTAAACATTCTTGTATGAAAACTTATATTAAATCTTAATAAAAACAGGATATAGGCGACTTTTCAATAAGTTAAAAGTAATAATCTAATAGTAGTCTAAGACTCCAATTAAAGTTTGTATTATTAAACTATATATTAAACCTTGACATTATTATAATTATAAAAAAAACAATAAAAAGTGAAAAAAAAATGATCCAAATTTATGAAAAGGCAATGGAAAAGAAAAGCTCTAAAATTGAACAAAATGAAATACTTGGGGATTTGAATCCAAGATATTTTGAGGAAGCATATTCCCTTCAAGAAGCAAAAGATAGAGCCTTAGCAAACAGGGTCGCTTGTAATGGTTTTTTTGGCGGCTTTTAGAAGAATTAAATAATTTTTTTATATCCTTATTCTATTTTTAAACTTGAAAAAATATAATATAGATCTAGTTAAAAAAGATCATTAAGAGTTTCCTACTACTCCTCTTTAAGATTCTTGCTTAAGAATTATAGTAGTTTTTTCATTAACTCTGGAACATCCCAAGGAGTATCAGCAATTAAAGCCCCTGCTTCTGTGAGAGCTCTAATTTTACCTTGTGCTGTACCAAAATCACCCGAGATAATCGCACCAGCATGACCCATTCTTTTACCTTCAGGAGCACTTTTACCTGCAATATAAGCAACTACTGGTTTTGATACATTTTCTTTAATAAATTCAGCAGTCTTTTCTTCTTCATCACTACCAATCTCTCCAATAAGAACCATCAGTTTACTATTTGGATCGTTTGAATAATATTCAACAGCCTCTAACATTGTTGTACCGCGAACTGGATCTCCTCCGATTCCAATAAAAGCTGATACTCCAATTCCTGCATTTCCAATTGCTTTCGTAATTTCATAGGATAGAGTCCCACTTTTTGAGATAATGGCTACATTTCCATAATGACACATATCACCTGGCATTATCCCTAATTTTATTTTATCTGGTATCAGCATACCTGGAGTATTTGGACCAACTATATGTAAATTGCGCTCACGAGCAATTTCACTTAATTGAATCATATCAAAAACGGGAACATTTTCAGTTATTACACATGTCATTTTAATTCCAGCAAGCAAGCTCTCTTTAACTGCATTAAATGTAAATCGCGCAGGAACAAATATAATACTTGTATCACAACCTGTTTTTTCAACTGCTTCATTGACACTATTGAAAACTGGTATATTATAAACAATTTGACCTCCCTTATTTGGTGTAACCCCCGCTACTATATTGGTTCCATAATCCAGCATTAATTGAGTATGGAACATCCCTTGATTTCCAGTTATACCTTGAACTACTACCTTGGAATTTTCGCTGATATACATTTTATTCCCCCACAATCTCTTTAACTTTTTGTACAGCATCTATTACATTTTGAAAAGCAGTAATTCCTTTATTATTAAGGAGGGAAATCCCTTTTTTATCGTTAGTGCCAATTAATCTAATTACCATCGGTGGTGTATCTTTAAAATTTTCTAATGCTTGAATTATTGCTTCTGCAACTACGTCACAACGAGTAATTCCTCCATAAATATTAACCAAAACAGCTTTTGGGTTCATTTTAAATAGCAATTCTAATGCTTTATAAACACGGTCTTTACTAGCTCCGCCACCAACATCTAAAAAATTAGCGGGTTTTAATCCTAGTTCTGAGAGAACATCTAATAGTGCCATTGTCAATCCCGCTCCATTTGCTAATATGCCAATTTCACCAGAAAGCTCTACAAATGAAAAACCCGCATCTTTTGCTAATTTCTCTAATGGCGTAAGATTTTTATTTTGTAATTCTTGCACGATTGGTTGTCTAAATGCTGCATCATCATCTAGAATCATTTTACCATCAACTGCTATTAATCCAGAAGGAGTAAGAACTAATGGATTTATTTCTACCAATTGTGCTTCAAGTTCTTTTGTAATTTGCCATAATTTATGAAATATCTCTTTAGCTGAATTTAAGAGTCTCCCAGTAAATCCTAATTGTTTCGAGACTTTATTAGCAAGATTTTCAGATAAACCTTCACTTATTGTAAAACTTTCCTTTATTATTGCATCAGAATTAGCCCTAGATACCTCTTCAATATCAATTCCTCCTTCTTTACTAGCTATGATAAAAAATTGTCGTCCTGATGCGTCTAAAGCTATTGAACAATAGTATTCATGGTCAATTTGAGCTAAATCTTCTATAAGAATAGCCTCTACTTGATATCCCAAAACTTCTTTACTAAAAAATTCATTACAAAGAGATTTTGCTTCCTCCTTTGAATTTGCGATCTTTATCAATCCTGCTTTTTTTCGACTTCCAATAGCGATTTGAGATTTAACTATAGCGGGGAAAATAAATTGATTTACATGTTCTTCTATATTATCCCCTCTTTCAATCACTATGTTTTTGACTAAAGGGATATCAAATTTCTTGAAAATTTTTTTACTTTCATACTCCAGTAATCGAATAAATTATCCCTCCTTCTTGGTTAGCTTAATAGAGCAATAAAATTTCAATTTAATATGAAATTCATTCATTTATTAATAAAACTATTTCTAATAATCTATAAAACTTAATAAATAATTAAGTAGAATACAATATTACAAGAAAATTTTAGAGAGAGATCAAAATAATGTCTTTAAATGAAAGCCCAAAGAAAGAAATACCTCAAGAAGCATCAACATTTAAGATGATCTTGTTTTCTACAGGATTCTTTTTCAACACTTTTTTAATTATTGCCTTTAACAATTATGTATGGACATTTTATGAAAATGAACTTGGTTTCGTGAGTGAACACTCACTTGACTTGTGGCCGATCTATTTGGCGATTACAAATACTATATTTACTTTATGGAGCATGATGAGTGGTCCACTTATCGGTTTTGTTACTGATAAACCTATGAAATGGACAAAAAGATGGGGATTTCATACTCCTTGGATTATCATCGGAGGAATTCCTACAATAATTTTTTTTGTACTCCTTTTTACTCCACCAACCGTTATAGGGGTTGAAAGTGCAATTCCCATTTTATTGTATTATTTAATTATAGTAATTTTATATGACACCTCATTTTCTCTTCTGCACACACATTCTTTTGGAGCCTTTGCAGCCCATTTTCGAGGAGATACTGTGAGAAGAAAAGCGGGACTTTTGACTCAACTTTTCACCTTCATCGCTAGTTACTTTGCAGTAGTAATTTGGTCGCAAATTATTAAGCCAGGGAGTCGAACAACATTTACTTACGCTGCATTTTTTAGTTTAATATTTATGGTTATATCATTTCTATTATTTCTTCCAGGCTCAAAGGAAACAGATGCAATAAAAGAGAGTTTTATTTTAGGATATCAAACCGCAGAAAGAATTTCATTTTTTAAGACGATGAAAATGGGAGTTAAACAAAAAAACTTTATGTTAGCTGTTTTAACATATGTATCTTTCATGATTGCAATGGGCCTTGTAAGTATGAATTCTGTGAATTTTGTAGATGATGTACTTGAAGAGGATCAAATTATAAGATCTATTGGGTCTACTCTAATGGTGATTTGTTCAATTTTATCCTTACCTATCTGGATTTATGTTGCAAAAAAAATTGGTCATTCACACACATACGTGATTGGTCTGATTCTTATTGGAGTTAATGCCTTTATGTATATGTTTATCAACAACGTAGAAGGATATTATATTATAAGTATCACTGGTGGATTTGCAAGCGCAATGTTTATGGTTATGTTATCACCTATCTTAGCTGACACCTATGATGAGATTGCAGTAAAAACTAAAAAACATCTCGAAGCAACATTAATAGGCATTAGAAACTTCTTTGTAAGAATTTCAGTTTCAATTCAGAGTTTTATCGTAGCGATCATACATATTATCACAGCTTATGACCCTATAACCCCTAGTAGTGAAGCAAAATTCGGTCTTAGGATTATCCAGGGACTTTTTCCATTTCTAATTTGTATAATTGGAGCTGTAATTTTTTTTAAATGGTATGATTTGAAAGGAAAGAAAAAACAAGATATCATGCAAAAAATGCGAGAAATGGGATTATAAGATTGATATCTTAATGATTTTACAGTTAAAAAGGAAAAAATTATTAATTCAATAAACAGTTTATTAATCATTCATCGAAATTGTTATGTGTATTGTATATTTCTATTCAAATTAATTTTGAGTTTTAAACTTCCATGTTGACTGAAGAAAATGTAGAGGATTTATTGGAAAAAGCGCAACAAGCAGAAAATATATGTGATTGGACAACTGCGCTAATATTCTACAATCAGGCCGCAGAGCTGTTTCAAAGTAAAAATATGGTTGAGGAAGCAGCAGAGACATATAAAAAACTAGGATATGTTAATCTTAATGCTGCTTCCACTGTAGACACAGAAGAGCAATTAATAAAATCTAAGAATGAAATCATTAAATATTTTGAAAAAGCTAAAGTACTTTTTAATAAATCAAATAATAGGATTGGTATATTAGAATGCGAAGTGGGTGTCCTTCAAATTAACTTTTATTCCGCAGCTTCTTTAAGAGAAGTTGTAAACTTCTCAGAGAAAGCTAGAGACCTGCTCCCACAATTAATAGATTTTTATTATAAAAAAGATGATAAAGAGAATCTAGCTGCTGCATTATCATATTTTGCACTTTTTTCAATTTTGATTCCTCCTGAATCTAATGTGAACAGGAAAAAGATTCATCAAAAAGGCATAGAGTCTGCAAAAAAATCTTGGAAAATTTCAAAAGAAATAGGTAATAGTAAATTTCTAACAGAATCATTGCAATACGAATTACTTTTAAGATCCACTCAAGTACAAACTCAAGAATTTAGGTGGGATACCCGTTGGAAAGAAATCTTCAGAGAATTGCTTTCTAGGAGCAATGAAACTATGATACATGTTGAAAAAAAGGATGATTCTCAATCTCTAATGATAGCATACTCTAACTATGGTAGTATGAATTGTTTCTTTGGTTTTCATTTTATTGAAGATGAGAAAAAACAAGAAGAATTTACAGAGAAAGGATTGCTTTATCTTGAAAAGGCTCTGGATATTGCTAGAACAATAAATGATAAGTACTACATCCTTGATCTATTAAGTTGGATTGACTGGTGGGCATTATTTGGTGGAAAACTTGATTATCTTCAAAAAAGATTAGTAGCTGATGTCTCGGAAATGGAAGAATTAGGAAAGCAATTCCTTGGATTCTATCTTTTTGCAGGTTCTATTAATAGAATTTTAATAAATTATTATTCAATAGTAGCAAGGTGGAGTATATTTACACCGGCTCAAAGAATTGAGTTTGCTGAAAAAGGAATTGAATATGGGGAAAGCTTCCTAAAAATGCTTATTTCAAGGAGAGACCCTGCCATTAATTCGTCTTTAACCTCACTATATTCACAATTAGCTTTATTGACATCAGATACTAACAAACAAGGGATATATATTGAAAAAATGCTTGAAAATGCTAATTCAGCTTATGAACTGGGACTAGAAGCTGAAGGTGGATTTCTTCGGTCTTTTGGTTACTTGGCCAGGTATAATGCCTATAAAACTCTTGTTGATCTTGCAAAGAATGAAAAAGAAAAAATCGAATATTTAACTATCGCTATAGAAGCCCAAAAGAACCATATAGAACATACAGTCGAATCTCGAACAGGTATAATCACAGCTCGACTAAGAATTGGACTCCTCTTGGAAGAGCTTGGTATTTTGTCGCAAAATAACGACGTTTTACAAAAAGCTGAAGAGAATTTTTCTAAGGTTATTAATGAGTGTATTGAACGAGGCTATAAAGTTTATGCTGCTAACGCATACCAATATGCTGCTCGAATAGATGATCGATTAGCTAATCACCTTAGCTCTGCTAAAAATTATGAAAAATCGCGTGAAATTCATGAAGATGTATTAAAGAAAATAGAATATAAACCATTAATCAAAAGAATTAGGGAAAAAATTCAATATTCTTTGGCTTGGAACTTGATTGAAAATGCCAAAGTAAATCATAAAGGTGAAAATCATTTAAAAGCTAAAGAGTTCTATCTTAAAGCAAGTGATATCTTGAAAGAAATGGTTAGATATAATTTTGAAGCAACATACTATAAGGCATGGGCACTTTTAGAGGAAGCAGAACATATTAGTAAGCTAGAGCAACAGAAACAAGCGATAGAATTATATGAGAAAACTATAGAAGCCTTTGAAGCAGCTATTATTAATCTCGAGAAAGCCTCTAAGGAACCAAAAGGAGAAAACGAATTGATGAGAATCGATAAACTTATGAAAGTTGCTAATATCAGAATAAATTATTGTTCTGCTAGAATTAACCTTGAAAATGCCAGAATTCTTGGGAGGAAAGGAGAACACGCAACAGCAGCAGAATTATTTGCTACAGCAGCATCAAAATTTAGAGGTGTTTGCACTCGTTTCAAATTAGAACGGGAGCGAAAAGAATTGGAAGCAATTTATTTTCTATGTAGAGCATGGGAAAGCATGGAATTGGCAGAAAAATATGAGGAACATACCCGATTTGCAGAAGCAGCAACATTATTTACGAAAGCTAGTAATCTCTTTTCTGATACCAAACTAAAATTTCTAGCATCTGGTAATTCTGCTTTTTGTCAAGCTTTAGAGAATGGTTGTAAGTTTGATGAATCCCTTGAAACAGAATCTAAAACACAATTATATCCTAAAGTAAAAGTTATGCTCAGTAAAGCAGCTTCTTTATATGAAAAAGGAGGTTTTAAAAGCGGTGCCGATTGGGCTCAAGCAACTTCAATTTATTTTGATGCTGCATGGCAGTTGATTAAGGCTGACGAAGAAATTGATCTTAATAATAAAGGTAAACTTTTAAAAATCGGTTCTGAATATTTAAAATCTGCTATTGAATTATTTGGAAAAGCAGGTTATAAAGAAAAAGAAAATGAGGTTTTAGATCGATTACATAGGGTAGAAAGAGAAGAAACAATCCTTTTTACAGCACTAGGGACTATACAAGAACCATCTATTTCTAGGAGTACTATTGGAATAGTTGCTCCTAATTGCCCAATAGAAATAAGTGAATCACCAAGGTTAGGCGAAATACGCCAATTCTCAGAAGAGATTAATCAAGCTTCAAATAAAATTGAGAAGGATAAGGAATTCAAACCAACCTTGACAGTTGAAGAAGAACCTGTAGTACTTTTAATTTTAACTACAGGAGGAGTTCCTATTTTTTCTTATCCATTTGCTGAGGAATGGAAATTTGACGATGAACTATTTGGTGGTTTTATGAGTTCCTTTAGTTCCATTAGTGATGAAATTTTTTCTGAAGGACTCGATCGCGCTAAATTCGGACAGTATACGGTACTTATGGAATCGGTGTCAGATTTCTTAATTTGTTACTTGTTCAAGGGTCAGATATATCTGGCTAAGCAGAAATTAACGGAATTTGTAGAACGTATTCAAAATAATACCACCATATGGCAAACTCTGAAAAAATTTCAAGAAACAAGCGAAGTTGTCGAATTAAGGGATATTCCAGTAATGGAAAATCTACTTACAGAAATATTTCTTATCAAGAATCCTTAATCTTCAAGTCCCTTTATTTTTAGTGGTGGTCTTGGGGCTGTTCTACGGTATTTAACTGCAGGATAACCCAGAATAAAAGCACCTAGCACCATACCTTTTATACCCAAAATATTTAAAATCTCTTTATTCATAGGGATGGCTCCTTGAATCTGTCCAATCCAACATGTTCCTAGACCAAGACTTTCTGCAGCGAGCATTCCATAAGTTAAAGCGATCCCTGCATCATTTGCTCGTAATCCAACCATTACTCTGTTTTTTTCAACAACCCTATAATATAATACAATTACATGAGGTGCATTGTAAAAAATACCTCTACCTATAGACTTGAAATATTTGAGTGCTTGTTCCCCCGATCGAAATCCCAGATAAGCATAATTTGTCTTTATAATCTCATCGCTCAACGCTTCGATTTTTTCAGGATCAGATATAATTACATATCGCCATGCTCGGGCGTTAGTAGCGCTTGGAGCGTATCTCATTGCTTCAAAGACTTTTTCAATTAACTCCTTAGGAACTTTCTTATTTTTATAACGTCTTGTTGAACGTTTAGCGCGAATAAATTTATAGATACTGTCGTAGTTTACAATATTTTTTGGAGAGTCTATACCTGGAAAAGTCTCTATATCATCGAGATCTTTTGTAATAATCGCTTCTTCTGGACAAATTGCTATACAATGTCCACAGATATTACATGTATTTAAGCTTTCATTGAAAATTACCTCTTTATCTTTATTAACAGAAAAATAACCTCGACCGCACTCGAGTATACATTGCTTACAATTTGAACATTTTTCCCTATCAATTCCTAAAACTGACATATGGTTTAAAACGAAAATGATGAGTTATTGCTTCCTTATAAAAATTAAGGATTATTTATAAAAAATTGGTTGATAATCTTTTAGAAATACGTTTAAATATCGAAAAAAAAGTATAGAGGAATCTTATAAACTTAATGTATAAAATTACTAAAAAATCCCAAAAACTCTAAGGAGTACTACTGTAGTAATTATAACTATACCGATAATTAATATCCAGAATCTAGAAATTCCTTGGATACCCTCCCCAAATACTACTGTTTTTATTCGATCACCAGTAATAGGATCTCTCCCTTTCTTATTATATGTATTCTGAATTTCAACTTTCCCGATACCTAATCTAGCAGGATTCTGAGTCAAGGGGCCAATATCACATCTCATAATTATACCATGAATATGTTTTTTTAAGCGAAAAAATCTTACTCCTGAAGTGAAATTTCCTCCTGAAAATGCTACTAACTTATTTACATTATCGTTCGTATCGTGAACATATATTACGGGTTGCCGAACATGAGGATGATGACCGAATATTAAATCCCATCTTTTACCTACATTACTCGTTAAAAGATCATTAGCGCGATTTTGTAGCCATCTCCGTACATATCTTTCGTTTTCATAGTTCCAGTGAGGATATAGGATATTAAGCCTAGTATCAATATGAGATGAATTCATACTGTCTGGAAATCTTGAAATACAATCCCATCTTCTTTGATTACTCCATTCTGTAGCACAAGATATATTGATATTTTGTCCCCGGACGTAAACATGAGAAACATCGTAACGACCAAATACATCAATTCTAGGTTCCTGTTGGATATCATTTAAAGATCTATGGAATTCTCGGTTCCCAAAATCTATACTATGATTATTACTCAAACACAATAACCAATTGGTGCCCCCCCTCAACAAACCATTCAATTGTTGGAGAATCGTAGCTGGATGTGATTGCTTTGTCATTGGGGGATCATCTGGTCTAATTATACCCTCGAGATTCCCAACAATTATGTCAACACCACTAAAGAAATTTATCACCTCATTACTAAATTGCAGCCCATAAATCCTCATTCTCATGATATCTCCAACAAAACCGATTTTATAAGTTGTATTATTAATTTGATTTAGTGGATCTGGAATTATTAAAGAATTTTCATCTTGAATCCTGTGAATCCATGTTAGAAGGCGGTGTCTTGCGTAAAGGGCGATTAGAATACTCCCAATATATGTTAGTACTATTATTATCGTCCAAAGGGTTAAATTATCTATAGATCCTGTTGTTAATATCATCAGAAGGATTATTACTGCGGCAATGGCTCCAGGTAAAACTAACATCTTAAAAAAATAATTTAATGTTTCACGCCAATCATACGGAGTTAATCCCCACCATATAGTATCATCACAATCTTCACAAGGAGGGTCGCTTGGAGGATTATTTGCATAATATGTATTTAAATCATTCCCATTTTCATGCGTGATTGACACTTTTAGACAACTTTTGATTTTTTTAATTGGAATTCATTGGATGTTTATTTATACCCTAGGATTCTATAAATATCTTACTTTTTTGTACATTCCTTTAGGTTTGTTAGGTATCTATCGATAATTTAAAAACTAATTATAAACTATAAAAAAAGGCTTTTAATTTTTCCTCTGAATGATATCCAGCTTCCTATTCCTCTCCCATTCTTGATTCAGTAAAAGAGAAAGTTTTTTTAAGAATCGATTCAATTTAAAAGAAAAGGTGATAAAATTTGACAATTAAAACAAAAATTACCGAAATGTTTGGAATAAAACATCCAATCGTCAATGCTCCTATGGGGCCTTTTAGAACTACAGAATTAGCTTTAGCAGTGACGGAAGCAGGTGGGCTTGGTACGATATCCCATACAACGGTATCTATGGATGGTTATGAGAAAAGTACCTTAGAAGCCTTAAAGAAGAACCTTGATTATGTTGTAGAGCATACTGATGGAATTTTTGGATTTAATATTATAACTTCCAGAAATATAGTTGATTGCGATAACTTAATAAGTGGAGCAGCAAAACACATTATGGCTAATCCTAAACTGAGAGAGCAGTGTTTATATGCTCTTTCTAGTGCAGGCTCATCAAGAAGAATGCCCGAAAATAAAGAATTTCAAAAATTAAGGAAAGCAACGGAGATCAAACACTTTCACGTTTCTCCTGCACTTTGGTTAGCTGACAAGAGTGTCGCTTCGGGAGTAGATGGCCTGGTAATTACTGGATTCGAAGGCGGTGGTCATCAATCTTATGAAAAGGTAGGAGGTATTGTTTTACAACAACAAATTCAGCAAAAGTATCCTGATATCCCTAGGATAGCGTGTGGTGGATATGCAACAGGAGCTGGGTTGGCGGCAGCTTTATCTCTTGGTGCAGATGCAATTGCTATGGGATCAAGGTTTATTGCATCTAAAGATAGTGAATTTCATGAAAATTACAAAGCGATTGTACCACCTGCTAAAGCTTCGGATACAATTATAAGAACAGGTGCTCTTGGAACCATTAGATACTGGAAAAATAAATTTGCCTTATCAAAGGGATTAGTAAAATCTAAAGAGGAAAAAATAGCAGAGGAAAAAACCTTAGCAGATCATCGAGCCGCAATTTCACAGGAAAAACTTGCAGAAGAATTAAGAAAAGATGCAAAAGCAGCTTTTGCAGCCTATCAAGGGGATATGGAGAATGGTGGTGTCTTAATAGGGCAAAGTATTGGAATCATAAATAAAATCGAAAAGGTTTCTGATATCATAGAAAGGATAGTAAAAGAAGCTGAAGAAGCATTAAAAACTGCAGTTGCTCATGTCCAATAATATATATTTATAATCTAATTTCTAATCTTTTTTTAAAATAATTCTAGAGAATTTCAGTGTCTAAATTTTAAAATTATTTTCAAATTTTATTAAAAATAAACCTTAGGGATATAATCTATAAGTTTTTATAAACAACAAAATTATCCCATTCTATACTTTTAACAAATTAAATTTGTAGAGTTTTAAAGGTAAATATAATGTCAGAAGATACTATTAGGAGAAAATACCCCCAATTTAAAAGTGAAATAGCCGAAGTTAATAACATTAAACTTCATTATGTTAAGGCTGGTCCCGAGGATGGAAAACTAATTGTTTTTTTACACGGTTTTCCTCAATTCTGGTACATGTGGAGAGATCAACTCTTGGAGTTTTCGAAAGATTACTTAGCAGTAGCTCTTGATATGAGAGGATATAATCTTTCATCCAAACCAGAAGGAATAGAACAATATCAAATGCAGCATATGGTTGAGGATCTAAGAGCATTAGTTGAAGATCATTTTGGACGCAAAAAATTTATACTGGTTGGGCATGACTGGGGTGGAGCAATTGCGTGGCCAATTGCAAGTGTATATTCAAAGCTAGTCGAAAAATTAATTATTATCAACGCCCCACATCCTACTATTTTTGGAAGGTTGATATCAAAAAATAAAGACCAACAGAATTCAAGTCAATACATGTTGTTTTTCAGAACACCTAATGCAGAAAGTTTTCTCATGGCAAACGATTTCCAAAATTTATTTAATGTAGTAATAACTCCTGAAATGGAATTTGACGATGATGATCGTCAAATTTATAGGGATGCTTGGTCCCAACCCGGAGCAATCACCGGTGGTTTAAACTATTATCGTGCTGGTGGATTGCGACCTCCTTCAAAAGGGGAAGAAATAACAGATTTAGGTAGTGAACAATTAGAAGCTAATCCTCTTATGATAAATATGCCTACGCTGGTTATATGGGGAGAAAAAGATACAGCTCTCACTGTCCATAACCTTGAAGGTCTTAATGAATTTGTTCCAGATTTAACTATTAAACGAATTCCTGGGGGTTCACATTGGGTTATAAATGAACAGCCAGAAACAATAAACTCATTAATGCGCGATTTTCTTTAAGAAATCTTTATCAATTTATGAAATTTTATCTAAATCTATTTAATATTAATATAAACTATTTTTATTACTAGTCTTCTAATAAGCTCACAAAAATTCAATTTAAAGATGGTGAAAATGCAGAGACTCTTGGTTTAGATGGAACAGAATTATTTGATATTATTGAAGTAAAAAATATAGAACCATTCTCTGAAGTATATGTTATAGCTAAAAAAAGTGATGGAAAAAAATTAGAATTCAAGGTGATAGCTCGTTTAGATAGTTCGATCGATGTTGAATATTATCAAAATGGCGGAGTTTTATATACCATTTTATGAAAAATGTTAATTAATAACATAAAAGCTCTGTTAATTACATAATAAAAGAGAATCTAAAGTCATTTTTCTCTTTCGAAAATCCATAGTATGTTATCCAGGAATTTAAATTCCCAACCTTGGGCAGCCATTTCATCCAATTTCTCTTGAGCACTTTCAACTAATTTTTTTGGAGTCATTCCTCCTTTAATAGTTACAACTTTATATTCTTTCATAAAATAACCTCCAATTGTCAAATTTTTATAGATTTATATTAGCTATCCGACTATATAATTCTATATATCAATATCCTAAAGATCAAAAGTAGGAATTTATCCTAAAAAAGAGAAAAAAAAAGTTAAGGTTTTGATTGTTGGGTTTTCATTGCAAGACCCATTTTACGCCAAGATTGTCTTCCTCCTTCCCACATTCTTCCTTGGGTGTTTTCACCTTTTAATTCACGACCAATCCACTTTTGTCCAGCTGGAACTTTTTTACCCATGCCAACAAAAGAGGTGGCACCAACCATGGCATCATTTTCTACGATTACTGTAATCATTAATACTGACTTGATGCCTACAACTGTGTTATTACCCAGCGTTGCGCCATGAACTATAGCACCAAAACCTATCAAATTATTATCTCCGATAGTAGTCTTAAAACCCTGGGCGGTATTAATAATACAAGCATCTTGAAAAATATTTTTTGCACCAATATCAACCTTCGCAAAATCTCCTCGTATAATTACTCCTTGATATACAACATTATCCATACCCATAGTAACATCTCCTATAATCCAAGCGGAATCTGAAATCCAGCAAGAAGGGTCTATTTTTGGAGATTTAAGTTCTCCATTTACTTCAATTGGAATTATTGGCATTATTATCTCATAAACCTCTTTTCTATTTTTAATATCATAAAATTTCTATTTTATAAAAAGGTAGAGTTGGGGAAAAATACATAGATTTTGAACTTTATATTTGTAAATGTTTAAAAGGATATTTTTTGACTAGTTTATTATAAAGTACTTTGTTGAGTTTTTTATGTCTGAAACAGGGTTTAAAATATTTAAGCTCAATTTTGATGGGTCTTTCGATGAGGTCTCTTACGAAAATATAAAAGATGTTTTTACAATTGTAAATATCTTAGCAATTTATATATCTCAAAAGAAAACAATGTATATCTGGATAGGAAGCAACGCGACTCAAGCTTTAAAAAACCACATTTCGAATATTCGGGTTTTAGTCAAAGAGGAATTTCCTGATTTTCGTATTATTCGTAATTTTACATTTGAAATGCGGGAGGAACCATTTGAATTTTTCAAGAATTTAAATATATCTAAAGAAGAACTGTATAAAATCATTGATTATCAGGAAAAAATTATGTTGCCTGCCTTAAGAAAAATAGATAGCTTAAGAACTAAATTAGAAGATCATATTGGTTCAGAAGATTATCCCAATGCTATTAAAACTTCAGAAGAGATAATGGTTTTAGCGAATAAAATCGAAGACAATGCTGTTTTAACAGAACAGAAAAGATTGATAATAGATATCAAATCAAAAAATGAAGATAAGAAAATAGTTGATAAACTCTTAGAAAATGCATCTTCAGTTGAAGAAGAATTTTCGAAATTGATTGAATCAAAACAGTTTCTCAAAGCACATCAATTGGTTGAAGAATTTGAAAAAAAATTTAGTTCTACGTACGATTTATCTCAAATACCAACAGTAGAAGAATTATTATCAAGAGAAAAGAAGATATGGAAAAATGAACAAGATCGATTAATTAAAGTATTGAACAAATTAGAGACTGACCTTTTTCTTGCCTTGAAAAATCTTGAAATTGAAAAAGCAAACAATATAATGGGAAAGGGAAAAGTTTTTCTCTTAGATCTTATCAATGATGACGTTAAATTGAAGTGGGAGGGATTCGAAAACGAAATTCAAACTACTAAACAAAAAGCTGAGTTAATTAACGTTTGCGATGATTTTATTAATGAATATGCTAAATTAAAAGAAGATTTTCAGTTTAATACTATAACTAGAAAATTAAATGAATTACTCAAAAGAGTACAAAATTTAGAGATCCTTGGTTATAAGAAGAAATTAGAGGATATTAAAAAAGAAATTAATGTAGCTGAAGAATCTTATAACAAAAAATTAGCAGAAATTGCTGAATTAGAGAAAAAAATAAAATCAACCCAAAAGAATAACCTTATAGATGAAACATTAAGAAATTGCCAAAGTATTCTTAAGCTTATTAAATCAATAAATAAATCAGATTTAGAAGAGAGATACTCTCTTATTTTAAGTCAAACCGAGGAAGTAATTGAAAATAGAAGAATTTTCGAGGAAAAACAAAAAAGTTTGAAAAAGGAGCTCAACCAATTGAATAAAGAGATTCATACCTCACTCAAGTGTATGGACATAGCTAAAGCAGGAGAAATAATTATAAAATCTAAATTTTTTCTCTCTGAACTTGTTGATGACAAAATAAAAGAAAACTGGAATAAGTTAGAGAAAAATTTTTATACAGCTAAAGATCTTGTCCATAATGTTGAAAATTTAGGTAGAGAGGGGATTCTGGCTTTAGAATCGAAATCTTATAAAGAATGCCTGATCAAATATGAAGAGATTATAAGTCTAATTCAAGGATATAATAAAAAAATTCAAGAGAAAGTTGGTTAGGATGACAGAGGAAGAGGTAGAACCAATTAAGGAAAAAGAAGAGAAGCGAAAAATAAAAGTAATTTCGCAAATTGATGATATATCAGCAGTTCAAGGTCAATATTATATGACAGGACAGCTGAAGGAAGCCTTAGGTTTAGCAGATCAAATAATAGAGTTAGCAGAAACAGAAAATTTAGAATCATTTATTAGGGAACAAGAACAGTTAATTGCGAGAATCAAGAGTATATTAAAAAAGAGAGAAGAAGAAAAACAAGAACAATTAATTGTTCAACTAAAATCTGAACTTTCAAAATTTGAGGTAGAATATAACAAAGCCTTCAAAACTGAAGATTTCTCGAAAATAAACTTAATTATAAATGATGCTAAAAGGACTCTCTTCGAACTTAATGATAAAAAGTCCAGCTTGAAATGGAGAAATTTTGAGATTGAATATATTAAGGCTAAGGCAAGAAAGGAAATAACTGATGAAGTTTTAAAGTTAATAAAAGAAAGTTCGGAATTAATAGCGACTTTTCAATTTCAAGATCTAAAATTGAGATTAACATATTTAATAAAACAAGTTCAAGGTAAAGATATTAAGGACTATTTAGAGAAATTAAAAGAAATTGAAAAAGAGACAATTGTCGCAGAAAATTCATATAAAAATACTCAAAATAAAATTAGTGAAATTTCAGAAAAAATCTCTGTCCAGAGAGAAAGAAAAGAATTTCAATCTGCTATAAAAAACTGTGAGAATGTAATTGAACTTGCTGAATTAATTGATAAAAAGGGAAAAGTAGAAGAATATTCAGTTATATTAAAAGAAATCAAAGCTGACTTTGAATTTGAAGAATTAAAAATATCTATTAAGACTCTAAATGAACAAGGTTTAAATTCTCTTAAATCTGGTCAAATTCAAAGCTCAATTGAAAAATTCAAGCAAATTCAAGAATCTTTAAAAAAATATATTTAGATAGATACTAAATTAATTTAACTTACCATAATATATTTCTGTATCATATTCAATCCTTACTCTCCCATTCTTCATGTTTTCCTCAAAAATCATCTTTAATTCATCAAGCATTTTCTCGTAATTCGGACCTCCTTCTAATGGAATATAAGAAACAGATAATAAACGTCCCTTTAAACCATTAAAATCTAGATCTTGATAATTATAAAAAACCGATTTTTTATATTGAAAAAATTCATCTACATTTTTCTCCGTTTTTCTTACCTGCTTATAATCTGTTCCATATTTCAAAATAAATTCTTCATAATGACTTGAAAAGCCTTTACCCGTTTTTCTTCGATTATTCCAAATTAATGCTACGTATCCATTTGGCTTAAGAATCCTTTTAAACTCTTTTTTTGCTTGTTTTACATTAAACCAGTGAAAGGCTTGCCCTGCAGTAATTAAATCAATACTCCCATTTTTTAATCCTGTTTTTTCAGCTGAACCATCAATACTTATAAAATCTGGATAATTTTTTAAAAGATTTTCCGCAGCGTTTCTCATATCATTATTAGGTTCTATTCCATAAACCTTATTCCCATTATTCAAGAAATATTTACTTAAAATACCGGTACCAGAACCTATATCAGCAATAATAGACTTATTTGATAATATATTATTTTTAATTAGAAACTCTATAATTATAGGGGGATAGTCAGGCCTATATTTGATATAATTTTCTACTCTTGAAGAAAACCTTTTCTTTGGGTCAATTAAATATCCATCCTCTACCATAGAACTCAATTAAATAAAAAAAAAAGACAAAAAAAAATTTTTGGCTTATTATACATGTTTTTGTTTAATATGAGGTAATTTACCACCAGCTTTTAAAACTTCAATTTCAGTTTCGCTTAAGGAATGAGTCAATGTAATTTCACTATTTTTGCTCAGATTCTTCAGTAGTACCTCTCCAGTTTGTAAAGTTGTTAAGTCTATTTCAATAGTATCTCCTTGTTCAATGCCATTATAATCATCTTTATTTACGAATGTTAAAGGAACAATTCCAAAATTTACGAGGTTAGCTAAATGAATACGAGCGAAAGATTTAACTATTACAGCTTTAAGACCGAGATATTTTGGTGCGATAGCAGCATGTTCTCTACTTGAACCCTGGCCATAATTTTCACCACCAACAACAAAACCCCCATTGCTTTCTAGCGATCTATCATGAAATGATTCATCTACAACGTTGAATACAAACTTACTAATTTCTGGAATATTACTCCTTAAAGGTAATATTTTAGCCCCAGCTGGCATTATATGATCTGTAGTAATATCATCTTCAACTTTAAGTAAAACCACGCCTTCTAACCGATCTGGTAAAGGGTTAAACTTGGGTAATGGTTTGATATTAGGACCTCTTACAATTTTCAAATCCTTGGCTTCCTCAGGTGATAAAGGAGGAATAATCATATTATCGTTTACTATAAACTTCTTAGGCATATTTAATTTAGGAAATTTCCCTAATGATCTTGGATCTGTTAATTTTCCGGTAAGAGCCGAGGCAGCAGCAGTTTCAGGGCTCACAAGATATGCTTGAGCACTTCTGGTTCCTGATCTCCCCAAAAAGTTTCGATTAAATGTCCTTAATGTTACAGCATCGCTTTTAGGAGCTAAACCCATACCTATACAAGGGCCACATGCATTTTCTAATATTCTTGCTCCAGATTCAACCAAATAGCCCATTTCACCTGATTTTATCATATGATCAACTACTTGTCGAGAGCCCGGCGAAACTGTAAGAACTGTGTTTTGACTAATGGTTTTTCCCTTCATAATATTGGCGACTACTTTTAAATCGCGCAACGAGGAATTTGTACAAGATCCAACACACACCTGATCAACAACTAAACCTTCAATTTCTTTCACAGTTTTTACATTGCCAGGACTATGAGGTTCAGCAACAAGAGGTTCAAGATCGCTTAAATTTATCTCTATTCTCTCATCATATATAGCATTCTCATCAGGAACTAATGATACCCATTGATCTCCTCGTTCTTGAGCTTCTAAAAATTCCTTAGTAATTTCATCAGAGGGAAAAATAGAAGTGGTTGCACCAGTTTCAGTTCCCATATTTGTAATTGTCCCTCGTTCTGGGACAGTCAAAGTTTTTATTCCGGGACCAGTATATTCTAAAACTTTATTTATTGCTCCTTTAACACCAATCCTTCGCAAAACTTCAAGAATAATATCTTTTGCTGACACATAGTCAGGTAATTTACCTGTAAGATATACATTAACAACATTTGGCATTTTTAGTCGGAATGCTTCACCTGCCATAGCAGCAGCTACATCAAGACCTCCTGCTCCAATTGCAATTGATCCTACTCCCCCTCCTGTTGGAGTATGACTGTCACTTCCTAATAATGTTTTCCCTGGTCTTGCAAATCTCTCCAGATGAACTTGATGGCAAATACCATTTCCAGGACGTGAAAAGTAAAGACCGTATTTAGCTGCAATGCTTTGCAGATATCTATGATCGTCTGGATTCTTAAAATCTGTCTGTAAAGTATTATGATCAACGTAACTTACGGATAATTCTGTCTGCACACGATCAATACCAATTGCTTCAAATTGTAAATAAGCCATAGTGCCTGTTGCATCCTGAGTTAACGTTTGATCAATTTTTATTGCGATATCAATGCCTTTTTCTAATTTCCCTTCAATTAAATGTTGTTCTATTATTTTTTCAGTTAATGTTTTCCCCATTTTTTACTATCAACTTAAATTTATTTTTATAGTAACTATCATATTATTTTAAATCTTAATTTAAGAAAAAGGTTGTTCCTACAATAACTAACCAATAATTTATTAGAATTGAATTACTAACAAAATTATCTATAAATATTATAATTCAATAAATCATATTAAAATGAAATAAAATGTCAGAAGAGTATATAAGAGGTCAAATCAGCGCGAAGGAAGATGAGATCACGCGAATTGAAGAAGAAGCCTCAAAAAAAGACGCTTCAGCAGAAGCAGAAATTGAAGAAGAATTTGATCCAAAAATAGAAACAGCGAACACAAAAGTAGAGGAAGAAGAAGGTTTGAGAGATGAAGCGATTCAAAAATCGGAAGAATGGACTCAAAAAAAGAAAGAAAAGATTGCCGCCGCGAAAGATGCTAATAAAGTACTCGTAAATCTAAAAAAGGAAAAAGAAAAAGCCCTTAATGAAAAGTTAAAAGAAATTGAAACCGAGAAAAAGGGCCAAATTAAAGAGGTTCAAACAGAAATTAAAGCTCTACAGAAGCAATTACTCGCTTTGGAAAAAGAAAAAGCTAAACAAGCAGTTGAGCAAGCAGAAGATTAAATCATCAGTATCTTTCTTATTATTTTTTTATGTAATTTTTTTGCTTTTTTTTTTAAATAACTAAAAAATATATTCTTATAGCTAATCGAAATCTAAGGTATTTGGAGTGATACTGCTAACCGGTTTTGGTCCATATGGTAATTATAAAGAAAATATTAGCAGTTTGATTGTTCAAAGTCTTGAAATTAAAGATATGGATATAGAAATCAGAAAAGAAATATTACCAGTTAGTTGGAAATTTAGCATTAAATTATATAAAGACATATTAAACGGATTATCAAAAAAACCAAGAATTGTCATTTTATTAGGAATACATTCAAACAAATACTATCATCTTGAAAGATTTAGCTGGAACATTGCGCTAGGACTGGATATTGAAAACCAAATTAAAATCGGCATTATTAGATATAATGCACGCTTATGGTTTAAAACCAAATTAAATCTAAAGCTACTTTGTTCGTTAGTAAGGAATAAAATGAAAATTAAGCTATCAAATTTTGCGGGTTGGTATTTATGCAATTACATTTACTATTGGGCTCTTTCGCTTTCAGATAATAAATATCCTGTTCTTTTTATTCATATTCCCCATCATGAGAATCTAAGTAAAGGTATAGAAACTATAAGAATGATCATTAAAACTATAATGACAATTCTCTAATTAATAATATTTAAAGATTAAGTGGTAACTTTTGACCTCTTTCATTAATTATATCTTTCAAAATATCAGGTTGGAACCTTAATTCATCATAAAGCCAAGACATGAGCCTTAGTTTTGAATTATAAATTTCAACTTCTTCTTCAAAAAGTTCCATTCTATGGTTACCTTCTATATTCATTATATTCCATGAGATCCAAGAAACATATTTATCTGAGTATTATCTAGGTAATATCTATTTTGATTTAAATAGAAAATTGGCTAAAGCTAATTTTTAATCAATATGTGTTTAAAAATAAAAAATATATCTTTAGCATTATTTCAAATAATCAAACCATCTGAAAAATTATTAAGATTTGTATGCCAAAAAAGGTTTTCATACCTGAGCCAGAAGATAACTTAAAGTTTATTGATATTCATTGTCATCTGCCATTTCCTCGCCCAAAAAACGACCAACTACCATCCAATAAAGATCAATATATCACCTATTTTAAATTGGGGGGACAATTTTTAATTACAAGCACGATAAATATAGATACACTTAATCAAACACTAGCTTTTATCAAGAATGGATACCAAAATTTTGGTTTCACCTGCGGGTGGGCACCCCAAACAGTAACTTATACTCCTAAAGATAAATATGAGACTGAATGGAAAAAATGGATTGATTTTGTGAAGAATAACAATGAAGAATTTCTAGCTATAGGTGAGATAGGTCTAGATTTTCATCATGCAAGGACTTTGAAAAAAAGGAATAGACAAATAGATGTTCTCAAACAAATAATTGAATTCACTAGAGACTTTGATAAACCTTATGTTTTACATGTCAGAAATGCAGCTGAACATGAATTTGATAGGGAAAACCCAAAACATAGGTTTAATAAAAAAGATGGTGCTAATAAAGAAATCCTAAAAATTTTAGAAGATTATAATATCTCTCCTAAGAGAGTTTTATGGCATTGCTTTTCTGGACCAGAAAATTATGGAAGAACTCTACCTAATCTGGGTTTCCTCATTTCCGTTCCAAGTTCTGCTTATGGTTTTGATAGATGGAGAAGAGTTACTATAAATTCTCCTTTAGAATCTTTAGTAACAGAAACAGATGCTTATTATCAACATCCTTATAAAAGAGGCCCAATAAACGTACCTTCTAATGTGAGATATTCTATTGCGGCTATAGCGTATTCTCATAATGTTCCTCAAAAAAAAGTGAGCGAAATAACAGTAGAGAATGCCAGAAGGTTTTTCAATTTAAAATTTGAAAACTAGAAATGTTAAAAAATTAGAGAATAATTACTCTATATACAGAAATTAGTTTTAAATAGAATTGGTGAATTTTATGAAAATTTTAGTAACTTATTTTTCCCAAACAGGAAATACTGAAAAAATTGCGAAGAGTATTTATGAAGGATGTCAAAGTGAAGATGTGGATTTTAAACCTATTAAAGAAGTAGATCCTTTAGATTTGAAGAATTATGATTTAGTCTTTTTAGGATCTGGTATTTATGCAAGTAGAGTAAATAAAGCACTCGTAGATTTAGTAGCTGCTGCTCAAGAATTACCGCCAAAATTCGTATTTTTCAACACTCATGCAAGTAAAGAACCTTATCAAGATGGTTTTAAAGTAGTGAAGTCGAAAATTGGCGAATCATCACAAATTATAGATGAGTTTGATTGCTGTGGTGATAACATCGGCGTACCTGAGGCAATACGCAAGTCTATGTTGGATAGGTTACCAGAAGATAAACGAATAGAAGCTGAAGCACATCAACGATGGCTTAAGGGAAGACCAAATGAAGAGGATCTACAGAATGCTAAAAATTTTGCTCAATCAGTTATAAAAAAGTTATAAATTAAATAATTATTCATTTTTAATCTCTTTTATAAAGAAATATAAAGAATAGTCTAAAATTCATTTAAATATTAATCAGAATAAATCAAATTTAATTATAAATCAATAGTACTAAAAATGGTAAAAATGCGAAAAAACTTAAAAATAGCTTTAATTATAACGTCTATTTTAATTGTTGGTGGAGGAGCTACTTTTGGAATTATATTTGCTGTCACTTGGGGTGATTACGAATATTCAAATATATATTATTATGATCCTGGAGTTCCTCCATCAGGAATAGAAAAGGTTAATTTTCACAGTGATGTGGGTAGCATAAGAATTAATTATAACGAAACACCTACTAACTACTACATTAAGTTAGCTCTTGATATTCAACTTAAGGGTGCATTTGTAGAGGGTAAATCCTTTTCAGATTTTTTTAAACTTATATGGTTAAATGAAAGTGTGCCTGTGACTACCTTTTCACTTGATAGAAAATCGTTTCTTTTCCCAATTATTCAGAAAATCAACATAAGTGTAATACTTAGAACTGATATAATCTATGATATTGTCGCACACACTGATACAGGATCTGTTGGAATGATTATCCCCCAGCATATTAGACTTAATAATACAGACTTAGATTGTTCCACTGGCTCAATATTGCTAGAAAGTGATGATAACTGTGTATTTGATGGCATTCTAGATATGAAATCAAGTACAGGAAGTATTGTGTTATATGCTAAAAAAGTCAATTTTACCCAAGGTTTATATGCATATACATCAACAGGATCCTTATTGTTAAACTTTACAGACTGTGTTATAGGAGATGATTTAACTGGCACAGTCTCAACAGGGAGTATTTCAATAAAGAGCTATAATATGATTTATACACAGAACAGCCAGTGGGATTTTGAGACATCAACAGGAAGCATTAATGTAGAAATTTTACAATATATTGATATGGGGGCCGATATTACTGGCTCGTTGAAAACATCAACAGGTAGTATAGATCTAACTTACAAGGATAACCAATCTAACGTTGGTGCTAGTTTCTTCGGAAGTTGGTCTACAGGTAGTTATTTACGATCTAGTAGTGGAGGCGGATTTGGTTCGACAGGAGATAATCCTTTTCAATCTATTGATTATGGAACAGCAACAAGCTCATATACTTTAAGCTTAACAACAGGTACAGGAAGTATTGATGTTGATGGTACGAGTACGTAATAAAATTAATCTTTTTTTTTCCATGTTATACTTTCGATTTTTTACGAGTATTAAAGTATTTTATTAGAAATTCAAATAGTTTTATAACAAGAATAGCAGAAATTGACCAGATAAAAATATCCATGATAAAATTAGACCAATTAACGATCTTTGTAGAACCAGGGTAAACAACTTTACTTAACCAATAAAATAGATATCCCCATTTTGTGATACCGAGTAAATTTCCAGTAGGATAAGTAAAAAGTCCCGATATTAATGTAATAATTATACCATAGAAAATACCAATTAAGATTAATATTACTAATTTTCTATTCACTATAACTTCCTAAAATTACCTTGTTTTCAAAATCCTCATTTGTAATAGAAAAAATTTTCTAAAAATCTTTTTGACAAATTGGCTCTTGAATGAAGTTCTAATTAATTTCAGTAAATAATAACGTTTTGGTTTGAAAGTACTCCTTTTTATATCATAACTAATCCGTTTTATAAAAAAATTGTTTTGTAGCATTGAAATTATTAATTGGTAGGTAATAATTGAAATTATATCCCAAGCTCGTTTTATATGGATTTCTGGATATTGTAATTGTTCTCCCATAGCCATTCTTACAACTTCGATAATATGATACAAATCAATTTTACTCCCTATAAGTTCACGAGTTGCCCATAACAAATATAAACACCCTCCACAATAGGAAATTAACGCTTTTGCTCCTGTTTCTTCTGCTTCTTTAAATTTTTTGCATCCTTCTGAAATAATATCAAATGGAATCGATATATTTCGTACCCAAGAAGCTCCTGCTCCAAAACCACAACAGAGAGAATCTCTTTTAATGTGTTCCATTTCTTTAATTTCACACCCGCACAATTCTAAGATTCTTCTTGGTGGATCCCAATAAATTCCATTTAAAGTTTTTGAATAACAATTGTCATGAATAGTAGCACTAAAATGTAATTTATTAATAATCTGAATATCACCAGATTTCAGGCTATTTAAGATCCAATCATTAAAATTAATAAAATTTCGATTATAGTTGATTCCCATTTCTTTTGGATGTACTTCTGAAAAGATATATTGAACGGCATCTAATGTATGGCCAATATTTTTGACATCCCATTGATCAAAATCAATTTTGCATTTTCTAGCGATTATTTGTACAAGATCTAAGTATCCCACTTGGTATAAATATGCACCACCCTCCCAATGATCGATTAGATCAATTGGTTTAAAAAAATCTAATAATTTACTTCCTCCAATTATAAAAGGAAATAGATGAGTATAATTTCCGATTATCAGTATTGAATCTTCGGGTTTAGGAGAGTAGTTCATCCAATCAAAAATCCACTTCTTTTCTTTTTCAGATAGGAAGATATTGAGCAATTGCCAGATATTAGGGGTTTCTGTTGGACAAACAAACTTATATAATGGAGGCGCTCCTCGTTTTTTATATAAATTATTCCAATTCTCAAGTATCAACTGATATGGATTAGCATTTTGCGGACAGTATAAATTGCATGAAAAACATGTATTACATTTAGAAAGTACATACTTGGAATTTTCACCCTTAATTAATCTTTCAACTTCCTCTTTTGATTCTTCTAAAGATAATTGTAATACAGGACATAAATGAAAACACTGACCGCATAAATTACATAACTCCTTTTTAAAACCGGAGATTCGATTACCTGTCACCATTTTTACCAAGCATCTCCATATTTAGGTGGATCTTCAGGAATATCAGCTAATTTAAATGTTTTTTTAGAAAATATTTTTGGTACCTGTTTCCATATAGTTCCCCAAAAGAAGTGTTTTGCTCGGTTTTTCTTTACTCGTTTTGTAAGTGAAGGTTTTTCTCCAATTGCTAATTGTAATAGTTCAATTATATGATACACTTTTAGCTTCTTTGCATATAATTTTTTATTTGCGCTAAAGGTTGCTAAGCAACCAGCACAATAAACACAAACAGCATCAGCTTTAGACTTTTTAAACTCTTTAAAATTCCTGAGAGCTGCTGATCTTATTTTAAATGGTTGATAAGAAGAATCTACTGAAAACCCAGCTCCTATTCCACAGCACCTCATATTTTCTCTGCATGCTTCAATTTCTACTATTTTAATACCAATAGCATTCAGAATTTTCCTTGGTAAATCCATGTATTCTTCTCCAAACATTTTAGCATAACAAGAATCTTGAACCGCTACAGACATATTAATTTGATTTATAATTTGGATTTGACCATTTTCAATTTTTTCCCAAAGATATTGAATATAAGATTTAATCTCATCAAACTTGTAAGTAAGACCATATTGAGGAAGAACATTTTTAAACACATTAGTCCCAGCTGTACATAAGATTAATAGTTTTTTTGGATTCAAGGTTTTAAACCACTTATCTAATCTTTTTGTTACTTGAAATAATTCATCTCGATATCCTGTACGGAATAAGGTCTCTCCACAACAATATTCAAGGCGTCCTCTTATATCTAAATCTTTGAATAAACTTGTTTGAGTTAATTCTGCGAATGTAATAATATTGCATCCAGGATAAGTTAATGTGTCATTCTCTAATGGTTCCAATGACGCCCATTTTCTAACCAATTCTTTTGTTTTCTTTGGAAGGTGTTCCATAACATAAGATCGAAAATTTGGATAATGGGGATAGAGAGTCATGTAATATTTTCCTCTTTTTCTCAAACCTTTATTTTTATATTGCTCATTCCACCTTTGTAAAACCAAACTTGTGGGATGAGCATTTTCAGGACAATAGAAATTGCATGAAAAGCAACTTTGACATTCATTTAAAACCCTGTTGGTTTTCTCTCCTTCAATCAGTCTTTTAATTTCTTTAATCGATTCTTCTTTAGAAAGTTTCATCACGGGACATTTAATAAAACAATCTCCACATAAAGTACAAGCATTTTGATTAAATTTAGAAAAAAATTCTGTTGCTACAGGTTTAATATCAGTCATATTTCATAACAAAAGTTAAAAATAATATATAATCGGATAAATAATTAGAAATAAAGAAAATTATGGGAAAATACCTCTTAAATCAAAAGCTTTAGCTATCCGAGAAACAGCGATAATGTAAGCTGCAGTTCGAAGCGGTATCTTTCTTTCTTTATAAACTTTATATACATCTTCAAAAGCTTCAATCATAATCCTTTTTAACTCTTCATTAATTCTGTCTAAATCCCAAAAATAGGCATGAATATCTTGGACATATTCAA
>JBHLKM010000011.1:0-15014 GCA_048886685.1 Candidatus Hodarchaeota archaeon | reverse complement strand
AATCATAATCCTTTTTAACTCTTCATTAATTCTGTCTAAATCCCAAAAATAGGCATGAATATCTTGGACATATTCAAAATATGAGACACATACACCTCCAGCATTCGCAAGAATATCTGGAATTACATGTATCCCTTTATCAAATAGAATTTGATCTGCTTCAGGTGTAGTAGGGCCATTAGCGCCTTCTAATACAATTTTACAATTAATATTATTCGCATTTTCTTTTGTAATTTGATTTTCAAGAGCTGCTGGTATTAATATATCGCATTCTGTTGTTAACAATTCAGAGTTAGTAATAAGTTTATATCTATCATCCTTATAATCTTTCAAATAATTTCCTTCCCGTGTCCATTCTAATAATTTATTGATTTCTAATCCTTCAGAATGATATAGGCCACCAGAGATATCTGAAACAGCTAATATTTTACAACCCCGGTCATATAATAGCTTGGCAATCCACCCCCCTACGTTACCGAAGCCTTGAATAATAATGGTTTGAGATTCTAATTTAATATTTAGTTTTTCACACATGGTATCAATTACAAAATATAAACCCATTCCTGTGGCTGAATTTCTACCTACTGATCCTCCTATCTCTATAGGTTTTCCAGTCACTACTCCTGGAACAGATCTTCCCTTGTTCATACTGTATGTATCCATTATCCAGGCCATGATCTGAGCATTTGTATTAACATCTGGAGCGGGTACATCTATGTCAGGTCCGATAATATTTATTATCTCAGTTGTAAATCTTCTTGTCAGTTTTTCTAGTTCATTTCTTGATAATTCTCTTGGATTTACGCATATTCCTCCTTTAGCACCTCCTAATGGTAATTTTAAAAGACTACACTTCCAAGTCATCCATGTAGCCAATGCTTTAACTTCATTGAGGTTGACATTAGGAGCAAATCTCATACCTCCCTTTCCTGGTCCTCGCACAGTTGAATGTTGAACCCGATATCCTTCAAAAATTTGAAGTGAGCCATCATCCATAATAATTGGAATGCTCACTATTAAAGCTCTTTCAACCCTTTTAAGAAATTTAGTGACATTAGGATCTAATCCCATTTCTTCTGCTACAATATCAATTTGTTTTTTTGCTACTTCAAATGGATTTAATTCTATAATTTTTCACCTTTAGAATTCTATTAAATTTCAAATAAATTTTCATTAACTTCATGGAAATAACCCCCTCAATTCATGTGCTTTAGCTAATCTTTCTGCTCCTATTGCATAAGCAGCAGTACGATATGATATCTCTCTATCGCTTGATAAGTTTAGAATGAATTCAAAAGCTCTAAGTAAAATTCGTTTCATTTCATTATTTACTCTTTCAAGGTTCCAAAAGTATGAATGTATGTCTTGAATGTATTCAAAATAGGAAACAGATAAACCACCTGCATTTGCTAGAATATCTGGAATTACAATTATCCCTTTTTCATTTAAAATAGCGTCTGCTTTCGATGTTGTAGGGCTATTAGCACCCTCTAAGATAATATGGCAATCAATTTCATTTGCATTCCCACTAAAAATCTGATTTTCTGTTGCTGCGGGGATAAGAATGTCACACTTCGTTCTGAATAAGTCTTTGTTTGTAATAATTTTAACAGTGTTTTCTTTATAATCCTTCAATGAATTACCTTGTAATTTCCAACTAATTAGTTTATTAATGTTTAAACCTTTCTCAGAATGAATTCCTCCTTCTGAATCTGTGATGGCGATGATTTTACAACCAACATCATTTAATATTTGAGCAACTACTCTCCCTACTTTTCCGAATCCCTGAATTGCTACTTTACTTGATGTTAAACTAAAATTTTCTCTTTCACATAAAGACTGGAGAATATAATACATTCCTGTCCCAGGGGCTTCGGTTCTCCCTACAGTTCCTCCAATTTCAATTGGTTTTCCAGTTACGACTCCTGGAACAGACCTTCCCTTGTTCATACTGTATGTATCCATTATCCAGGCCATGATCTGCTCATCAGTATTCATATCTGGAGCAAGAATATCGATATCCGGTCCGATCATATTTAGAACTTCGGAAGTATATCTTCTCGTAAGTTTTCTTAACTCATTATAGGATAATTTCTTCCTGTCTACACAGATTCCCCCCTTAGATCCTCCTAAAGGTAAACCTAAAAGACTGGTTTTAAATGTCATTAAGAAAGCAAGTGCTTTTATCTCATCCAAGGTTACATCTGGGGAATATCTCAAACCACCTTTCGCAGGTCCACGTAAGGTTGAATGATGCACTCTATAACCTTCAAAAATTTCAAGTGAACCATCATCCATCATGACAGGCATAGATACAATTAAAGATCTTTCTACTTTTTTCAAATATTCAAGAGTGTTAGGATTTAAATCAATTACTTCAGCTGCAATGTCGAGTTTTTTTTTCGCACTTTCAAAAGGATTAATATCTATCAATTTCTTTTACTTTGAAATTGTAATTTTAAGATAATCTAATTAATACATTTAGTATAATATAATTTTTTCTAAAATAAGTAAGTATTAAAGGTTCCAAATGAAGAGAGATAAAACACTATTAGAATATGTAGGGATTCAGTATCTTGTATTCTCTTTAATGGCGTCTAGTATTGCACTTTTCACATTCGATTTCTTCAAATTCTTCTAAGTCATTTCGAAAAATAATAATTCTACCACTACCCCCACATAATTCACATTTTCCTATGGTTATAGTAGTCGTTGAATTATCTTTTAATCTCATCATAAACCAAGTAAAATTACGCACTTATAAATATACATAAATGGAAAATTGTAAATATAAAATATTTAATAAGATAACATAATTCTAAACTTAAAGGTTCACAAGACAATATTGAACAAATTTTAAGGGTTCATTTGCACACCCGCCAGAATCTAAACCTCCCAATTGATCAATTATTTTTTGAGGTATCAAATTCTCTGCAATCCATAAATCTTTTAAATTAAATAAAGATTCTAAACCCTTAACTTGAATTATCTTATTTTGGCCCAAATCAAGTGTTTCCAATTTTATGAGTGGTTCTAATCCTTTAATTTCACCTATATTATTTTCTGAAAGAAAAAGATTCTCCAAATTTGTGAGAGAATATAAACCCTTAATATGGTTGATTTTATTTTGTTTTAAATTTAAGATTTTTAATTCCTTGCAGTTACGTAATCCCTTTATTTCTGAAATTTCGTTTGAATTTAGCCAAAGCGTTTCCAAATTTTCTAATGCTTCAAGATTTTTTATTTCTGAAATTAAATTATTGTTAAGATAAAGACTTTTTAAATTCTTCAAATTTTCAAATCCATCTATACTTTTTATTTGATTTCCTGCTACATTTAAAACTTGTAGATTCTTTTGATTATCTAAGTTTTCAATTTTCTGCAATTGATTTCCTGCAATCCATAAAACTTCGAGGTTACCCAAATTATCGAGTCCTTGGATTTTTGAGATGTTGTTCCATGATAAATCTAATCTCTGAAGAGAAGTAAGATTTTCTAAACCTTTTAACTCTTCAATTTGGTTTCCTCTAAGATATAATTCTTTTAAATTAGTTAAATTTTGCAATCCTTTAAGTTCTTTAATTTCATTGCTTATTAAATGCAAGATTTTAAGATTCTCAAGTTTGTCTAATCCTTTTATTTCTCTTATTTTATTGCTCCCTAAATTTAGAATCTCCAATTCTGTTAGATTGTCTAACCCCCTTATTACAACGATTTCATTAGAGCTAAGTTCTAAATTAATAAGATCTTTTAATTTATCTAAGCCAATAATTTCCTCAATATTTTTAATTTCTAAGAGACCTAAATCAAGGAAGCCATTTTTAACTTCAAATTTAGAACCAGCCCATTCGACAGATTTCATGAAGATCAATTAATTTGATGTAGTTAGATGATAGTAATATGTAATATCATTAATTAGATATAAATTAATTATATCCGATTTTTAATTTATTTATTTTCTTTATGAAGAACTTATTAAAAGTATATCTGAAATTATACAATTTTCTACTTCATAATAACAAGCTATTAAAATTCTATTTGGGATAGTTAAAGTATGAATACGATTGTTTGTAAAGAATGTGGGTATTCATTTGAGAATAAGAACCCTGGTACCTATTTCTGCCCTAATTGTAATAAAGAAATGAAGTTTTTCAAGTTCGAAGCTTTTTGCGGTGCGAAACCAAACGAACTTCACGAGATAAATTAAATAATCATCTATAATTTTTTTTATTATATGTCTTTGTTTTACGCAGTATGTAAGGAATGTGGTTTTAGTTATAGGAATAAAGAACCAGGTTATTACTTTTGTCCTAATTGTAAAAAAGAGAAGAGGTTCTTAAAACTTGAATTGTTTGATGGTGTAAAACCTTCAGAAATCCATGAAAAAGACTAAAAAATATAGATTAAAAACTTTTAAGTTTAAAAACATTTTTACTCTTCATGGCAAGAGCGTTATATATGGATGATTCCTATCTTAAAAGTTGGGATGCCAAGGTTACTAACGTTAAAGATGGAAAATTTATTATACTTGATCAAACCGCCTTCTACCCTAAAGGGGGTGGACAAAATTGGGATGAGGGTTATATTATTAAGGATAATGAAAAGTATAGAGTTGTTTACGTTGGTAAATTTTCTGGAGAAATTAGCCACGAAGTTGATAAACCGGGATTGAAAGAAGGTGATATAGTTTCTTGTGAGTTAGATTGGGAACGAAGATATACATATATGCGATATCACACAGCATCTCATCTTATTTCAAATATACTCTATAATAGAGCCGGTGCTAAGATAACAGGTAATCAAATTGAATTAGACAAAACAAGAATGGATTTTTCTATGATTGATTATTCCCCAGAAAAATTAATAACGTATGTAGATGAAGCCAATAAAATTATAGAGCAAGATCTGCCTATTACCGTAGAATATATGGCAAGACAAGATGTTCTAAGAAAACCAGAATTAGCTCGATTAGCTGTAGGATTACCTAAAAATATTAAAGAATTTCGCATTGTAAATATAGGAGATATCGATAAACAAGTGGATGGTGGGACTCATGTCAACCGCCTCTCCGAAATTGGAAAAATTGAGGTAATTAAGACAGTAAACAAGGGGAAAAATAACCGAAGAATGTATTTTATTCTTAACTAATAGAATACCTTTTTATCACAATTTGGTAAATTCTATATGATTTTTACAAAAAGAAATTTTTACATTCTTTTGTCTAATACCTATATTTTTCATGAATAAGGCTTTAATTTATCAATATTCGAGCTTTGTGTAAAGTTTCGAAGCTAAATCTAAAAATTAATTTGTGTGTTAAATTTCAGTTAACACTAATTTAAAAAAAGAAAGAGGATGAAAAAAATGAAAAATAAAAAAATTTTATTAAGTGTAGCTCTAGGGCTCTTAGTAATTTGCTTTTTACCTACAGTTCTGGGACACGGTACTATAAAAAGATCTCTCGAAGATGATTGGCTCATATCAGTTGATGGCGTAACTCCTTTAAATGATCATATAGGATATTGGGCTTCAGAACAGTTAGTAATCTGCCCACATCGCGAATATGATCCTTATTGGAATTTCGTATCTATATTGGAGTGCGATTATCATGGACACATCCTTGAAAGAGAATTGCCTGATGGAAGACATATGATAACAGTCCACATACGAGTAAAAGGAGCGCCGGTACTAGTCGAAACATATGATCCTGATCCTAGTAATATCATCACACTATTTGTAGGGAAAATGGATTATATATTTCAGTTAAGATTCATAGTTGATTTAGAAGAATGGCCGCCTTGGTTAGTACCATGGTTAGATGATGATGGCTTTGATGATGAGACAGGGTATGTTATACTACCTGGATATTTGCCTCTTGCTTTTGATGCTCTTATGTGGTATGAGTTTGGATTGGAGTTTGTAAGCGTGCTCTTTATCGGTACAGGTAAAGGAGAAATGGTTAATGACTGGAATGGTTTAGAGCTTGGAGATGTTGCAAAAGTAGTAGGAGCTACGTATGGATCCGCAAAGAAGGGATATAATTTTATAGATCCATTTTGGCCAATATGGCCTTGCAACTTCATAAAATTGTATTAAATAGATTTTATCGGAGTAATGCTAATTGCAGGGAGCCTATTTTGGGTGAAATTTTTCTTTCCAAAGAATTCTAAAAAAACTATAGAAAGGGGAGGATTATTAGTTTGGATCAGGGTGTGCGAGATGCTTTTTTTCTAAACTCTTTCCTCCTATTCTATCTCTCTTTTTTTTTATTTTTGTGTTTTTATCAATAGTTTCTTAAAATAATAGGAAAAACTAAGTGAAACCTAATCAAATCCATTACTTGGTTTGAAATAAAGGTGATTTACAATCAGTTATCTATACTTTCTGTAGATTGCAATCCATTAATAATCAAAAACCTTAATTATGGATCCATCTAAATTATTTTATATTATAAATTTGAAGCCTAAATAAAAAATTAACAATTATATTAATGAGACATAACCTAAGGATATCTTAAAATGAGTATAGATCATAAAGCACCAAAGAAAAAACTTCCTAAAAAGGAAGTCCGATTGTTAAAGAAAAAACCAATTTTAGGTCTTGGAATAATTGCTGTTGTAGCTATAGCAGGAATTATTGGTGGAATAGTTATTTTTACAAAAATACCAAAAAAAAAAATTCTTTATGTGTCATATATGGGTTTAGGTATTGGGATTGATCCTCTTCAAACTTGGGCTCCAACTGATTATGAGATAATAAGTCAAGCTGCTGAAGGATTATTTACTCATAACATTGCTGGTGAACAGTCTCGTGTAATTCATAACCTTGCTATTAATCATACATGGAATGGAAATTATACAGAATTAACATGTGAACTAAGACAAGGGGTTCAGTTCCATGATGGAACTGCATTTAATGCTGCAGCAGTTCAATGGAATATTAAAAGGATATACGCTTTAATCGACAATGGTAAAATGCATTGGACGAAGGCACAATTTTGGATATTTCCCGATGGGAATCGAACGAATTATAAAAATCGAATTATAAACAGGACGGAATCCGATGGAGATTATAATGTGAAGATTATATTAAATAAGCCCTATGTTCCCCTCACTGCATTATTAGCGTCTCATACTGCATTTATATTATCTCCTACTTCCACCCCAAGTGATCTTTTTATTGATCACCTAACTGAAAAGATAATCGGAACGGGTCCATTTATTTATGATTCAACTACCTTTGTATATAATCCAATTATAAATTTTTCCTTTAGTATAAATACCACATTATCTTCCAATCCAAACTATTGGGGCGACAAACCCCAGATTGATAAATTAATATTCAAAAATTATGATACTAATGAAGCTAGATATGATGCGATATTATCGGGAGATCTTTCAGTTTTGAGTGGAAACGTAGAGTTATTAATGGATACAGACTACGTCAATAATATCTATTATGATAAAGACCTCCTAGACACATTTATAAATCATCCTGATATTATAGTGGAAGAAGGACCCCCAGCTACGGTCTTTTGTTATCTAATAATGAACAACGAATTACTCAATGTAACTATGAGAAAAGCAATCTCATATGCTTTTAATTACTCAGCTTTTATTGATAAATGGTTAAATGGTCATGGAACAAGGCTTAAATCTCCCATACCAGAAGGAATATTATATTCAAATACTACCAATATTGATATTCCTTACTATAATGTTTCAATGGCGCGACAAACGCTAAAAGACGTTAACTGGGCTGGAATAGCTGGAGCCTTAACTGCTGATGATAATGTTTCTGTGGGTAATGAATGGGGAAAGCTAGTAGATGATGGGACCCCCCTAGTTACATACAACTATACAACTATTCCATCACCATTTTCTGATACGCTTTTGGCTATTTTAACGGAAAATTTAAAACAAATAGGTATCAAAGTAGTAGATGCCAATGTAACAATTGGAGAATATTTTAATATATATATGGAAATACCTCCTTATCACTTGAACATGGTTGAAATTGGCTGGATGAATTTTGTTCCTAATTTTAATGATCCTAGTAGTATTATCAATATCTTATGTTCAAATAAATCGTTAGATTTAAATTATTGTCAAGTTAATGACGCTCTAACACAGCAAAGGATGGAAGAAGCTATAGGAGAAACTAACGAAACCGTGAGGGAAGAATTATATTACCAAATTCAAAAAAGGTTAATTGAAGAGGTTTTTCCAATGTGTTATCTTTATAGCAAACATCATTTTAACATTTATCGATCTAATGTAAAGGGGTTACAATTTAATCATTTTTGTTCAAAATATAAAAACATGTATTTCAAGGATTAAATAAATTTTACCTTGTTAATTATATTCTAGCGAAGTTGTACCAACAAAGTAATTCCATCTAATCAAAGGACACTAAATCTTTTCAACTATTTTGAAGATCGATATCATAATAACCATTTGGTAAACTAAAAGATAAATTATAATTATTTAATGTCGGATAATCATTAGAGTTTAATGTATAAACATCAATTCCATCAACAACATTTAACACAGGCTCTTCAAATCCGACGATTTCAGTAAGTTTTTGATGGAATGGTACATCATCTTGATTTGCACATAATATAAATTGAGCACCAACATCCACATTATTATCTAAATAAACCAATCTATAATTTCCTATGTTTGTCACGACTGTACCAGTTATATTCGCACCCATAGTTTTATCTTGATTGATTTCTATAACAATGTTTCCAATTTCAGCAGTAAGAGTCCATAAACTATTGTTCTTGTATTCAACGTTATTCGTTTCTAATTTTATACTCCCTGTTTCTTGGACAATTCCCGTTATTTCTCCTTCTATAATACAATTTGAAAAGTAATAGTTAATATCGCCTTTTGAAATATTTATTAAGATGTTACCAATAGTAAACCTCCATGGAACTGTTATACCAACATTTCCTTGGAAATATATAAGTGCATTTATATCACAAATTACATCTGCTTTAAGAGCTACCGTTATGTTAACATTCTTTATTACGGATAATACTTCAACGTGGTCTATATTTGTTTTTAGCTTCATAGTAAAATTTACAATACCGCTAGTATTTTGCCAAACAATATTAAAATAATCAAAATATGATTTTCCAGCTAAGTTTGAACCAATCATCTCAATATTTATTTTTATTCTTACACAATAATCTACTGGTTCAGTGATATATTTTATTTCAATATTCCCTAAATCCGCATTAATGTTCAATTCTTCCATAAATGAAGGGCTCGAAGGTTTATAATCGAATCGAATAGATTTAATAATTTTACCATAGGGAGAAAGAGTAGTTGATAGGATAACAATTGGGATAGTAAAAATTAAACTGAAACAAACAATAACCATTATAATTATTGTTTTTATAGATTTATGTGCCATCGTTAAACCTATGGTACCGGAATAAACTATTCTTTAAATAATTATATATATGACAATGATATTTAAAATAATTCTTCAGATATAAGAAGAAAATTTTTTATATTGATATCTCTTATAAGCTAATTATTATAGAGTTAATTATTCTCATTTCTCGGTGATTTCAAACAATTCTTCTTATTGTTTTTGATCCTATTGAGCGTTTTTTTTCTAGTATAGCAATAATTTTACTAATGGTTAGTAGTTTATTTTATTTGGACCATGGTCGTAAGAAAGAGATTATCCATGAAAAAGTTTTAATGTATGGATTTGCAAGCTTTTGGTTGAGTATAGCTATAACTCGTACATTCTTTTATTTTTCCGATTATTTCTTAGAAGGAACTTATACAGGAGATTTAAGCATAATAATCCAAACTTATGAAATTGAAAACTATATTCTTCTTTATTTTTATTTATATTTTTTTGTTTATATCCTTATAAGTATAATATCTTTAAGTATTATGTTTATTTGGTTTTCTATAAAATCAAAAAAAGAATTTCAAATAATTTCTTCAGTAGTGACAATTGGATTTGCTATGGTTTTGATAGGATGGGCTTTCGAAACGACGGCAATAAAAGAATTAAATCTTATCTCTCCAGCAATACCATCAGTTTTTATTGTAATAGGTGCTCTAACTGCAATATTTCCAATAGTTATAGATCTGGAGTTTTTTTCGAGTCATGTAGCTAACTGGCTAGTTTTAATCTCAATTGCAGGAATTTTAGTTTTCTTAGGATTAACAGTTTTTACAAATTTACCATTGTTTATTATAAGTCAATTAATAATTTGGATTTCGATTATTGTTCTAGTTGCTGTAATTATCTATATAATAGTTCATATAACTAAGCAAATTCGAACTCCACAAAGTTCAACTCTGGTTGTTAAAGAAGAGCTTAAAGATTTTATAAAAATTTTTACTAAACCTTCAACAATAACAGTTGAGGAAATTGAATTATACAGAGAAAAAGGATTATGTTTAGTTTGTAAAAGTAAGGTTTCGAGATTAAATTATGTTTGTCCTAAATGTAATGCTTTCTATTGTGTAAAGTGTTCAGAAGCATTAACCAATTTAGAAAATACGTGTTGGGTTTGTGAAACCCCGTTTGACGAATCCAAGCCTGTAAAAATTGATAAATTAAATAATAAGAAAAATTAATTAAAACAAAAATATATTAGGAGATCTTAATGATTAATCTATTGATATTACTTCTTATAATTTTTTTAACAATTCCTTTTTCTATTTTGTCCCTTATAACAATATGGGTTTATAAAGATGCTCAAAAAAGAGATATGAATGCCTTTACTTGGATCTTGGTGATTTGGTTAATCCCCTTTTTCATAGGACTAATAATTTATCTAAAAATTAGAGAAGAATATTCTACAATTAGATTGTAAAGCTCTTTTTCATCATTTCATGAAAGATTTTTTATTCATTTTCCTTATGATTATCTTCAAGAGTAAAATGGATAATTTTATTATTTGGGGGTTTACGTTCTGGAATTTCTTTTACTTCCATTTTTAAGAGCTTTAAATCATGTTCATTTAAATTATTATTTTTTTTTTCATTCAGCTTGTTTCACTCAGATTTCTCAATAATAAAATTATAATCATTTTAATTAATATGGCTAACTATAATTAAATTAATTAAATATATGTAAATTTCGGTAATATTAGTGGCAAATCCTCTTAATATACTACTTACTGGAGAAAGCGGTGTGGGAAAAACAACAATATTAGATCTATTTCCAGGTGAAATTATTTTAGAATTAGATGATGATTTAAATGAGATTCTTCAGAAACCAGTTGATGTACCCTATTTAGAAGGTGTAGAACCGTGCATTTTAAGAGAAATAGATTTAAGAGATTTAACAAATAATTTTGTTTCATATTGGGAATTACTACGATCTATTGATATTATCTGTATTGTTACAGATTCAACTGAGAGAAATATTGGAAATACAGCAGAGTTATTATTAGAATTAAGAGACAAATTACCTGAAATCGATTTTTATATTATTGCTAACTTTCAAGATAGAAAATCAATTTCTTTTAGTGTAGAAAAAGTTGAAAATATATTAAAGGAAAAAACATTTGGATTTTCAGCGATTCAAGAAGATTCTAAGGATGGTATAATTGCTATTATTAAGGAAATCCTCAAAATATCAAATCTGGAAAAACTTCATTCCATTGAAAAAGAGGATATTAAAAATATCTTGTCTGAAATAGAAGAAGCAAGAATATTTGAAAAAGAAGGAAATTTTTTCTCATCAGCAAAGAAGTTTTCAATTGCAGCATCTAAATTCAAAAAACTTTGTTCTGAGCAAGCTCAAGAGGAAATTTCTGCATTATATTATCTATGTAAGGCATGGGAATGCATGGAACTTGCTGAGGAATACAAGAATACACAAAAATTTTTAGAAGCAAATAATTTCTTTAATCAAGCCAATGAACATCTTTCTGATAAGAAATTAAAATTATTAGTTTTAGGAAATTCAATTTTTTGTGAAGCTTTAAAACTTAGCTTAGACTTTGATAAATCCGGTGCGGTTAATAGAAAGGAAAAATATTATCCAAAAATAAGGAATTTGATTGAAAAAGCAATTAAATTGTATAAAGATGGGGGTTATGAAAAAGAGGCAGAATGGGCATTGAAAACCTTTAATAAATTAAATTAAGCCTAACATTTTTGTAGGCAAAATTGTAAATTAAATTTAATGAAAAAAAAACAATAAAAACAATCATTATTTTAGTTATCAAATTGACATCACTCGAAAAGGATTTTGTATTTCCCGTATATATTCATGAAGATATTTTGAATCAAGTTAAAACATTATGTAGAAATATAGATAGGGAAATTTTTGGTTATTTAATTGGTTTGATACTAAAATGGGAAAACAAAAAATATATTATTATTAAAGACCAAATTTATGTAAAAAATGCAGTAAGAAGTGATAAATATATCACGTCCCAAATTGAGGGAACCGCAGGAGATTTTGAAAAAGAATTTCAAAAATTAAAACTCAGAAGAAAAGATAAAGATTTGCGAGTGGTAGGATGGTGGCATTCTCATATTGGTTTAGGTAGCTTTTTATCCGCAACTGATATTCATACCCAAGAATCTTTTTTTCCTGAATCTTACCAAGTTGCGTTAGTAGTAGATCCAATTCGAGAAGTACATAAATTTTTTACACTAAACAAGGATTCTATCAAAAAATATAAAGCTGTAAGTAGTGCAATTATCTCATCAAATTGATTAATTAATTTGATTTTATTAAATATGGTGCGTAAAAAAGTAAATAATGATATTGATGTTATTGGAGAAGAATATATAGATTCAGATAGATTTGATCGTCAAAAAAGAATTAGTGGATGGGATCAAGCTAAAATATCGAATGCTATGATCATGGTTATTGGTGCTGGAGCAACTGGAAATGAAGTTGTAAAAAATTTAACCCTAACTGGCGTAGGAAAAATATTATTAATTGATTATGATTTCATCGAAACTTCAAATTTAAGTCGTGGTGTATTATTTAATCCTAAAGCTGCAGACAATAAGGAATATAAAGCAGATGTCATTAAGGAAGCTTGTAAAGACTTAAATCCTGAAGTTAACATAATTCCTATTAAAAAGGATTTAAACGCGATAGATAAAAATCTCTATAGCCAATGTGATGTAATATGTTCTTGCTTAGATAATCTTGAAGCACGATTAGAAGCAAATAATTACGCATATTATTATGAAGTTCCTTTTGTTGATTCTGGAATAGATGGATTTTTTGGTTCAGTACAGGCAGTATATTCGGGGATAAGAGATTCAGCTTGTTTACAATGCGGGATTTCTAATCAAGATTTGGATTTAATGTGGAAAAAATTTTCATGTACTGGAGAAGAAATAAAATCCGAAGATGGTGAAACTACAAGCAAAATAGCAACGATCATAACAACTACTTCGATAATAGGGGGAATTCAATCACAACAAGTTCTTAAATTTTTACTCGGTGTTGACTACTTTAAAAAACATAAAAAATGGAATCCTAGTGTAGGAGAACCGATTATTGGAAAACAACTAATATATAATGGACTTACCAATGATTTCACTATTATTGATAAATTAAAAGATCCGAATTGTTGGACCTGTTCATATAAAAAATCAAAGAATAAAATCATTTAAAATATATAATAATTTTTAAAGAATTAGAGATGCCGGAATTACCATTTGAGATATGGAAAGAACGAATAAATAATGAAATTAAAATTCTAAAACATATGAAAGTCATTGAAGAAAATTCGGCAAGGTGGCAAGAAAATAATGTAGAATTATGGATCAATTTGAATGCCTTAGGATTTGTTGTAGTGAATAAAATGGAAAAAATCAAAGTGAAACCCCAATTAAAACACCGAATTTTCATTAAAATTAACAGATCTTTTCCATATCCAGGGGGAATAGATTTTGCTTGGTATTCAAATATTTTTCACCCAAATATACATCCCGTTGAATTAAGAGATACAAATAATCTAGGGACTGGTTATATTTGCTTAAATGTTTTAAGACAATGGTCAAGATTATCAGATTTAGAAACTACAGTTAAATCATTAGAAAAATTAGTAGAAAACCCCAATCCTGAGGATCCACTTCAATATAATATCTGTATTGAAGCTGCTGAGTTCTTTAAAAACAATTCAATGGAAGAACTTAAAAGAAATTTTAAAAGTGATGAAGAAGAAAAAGAGAAAAAAGTTGATGAGGAGGATGAAATAATTATTATTAAGGAGTAAAGAAACTTTTATTATTAACCTCCAATTACTTTTGTCCAAAGCATCAAAATATCATATTCTTTCAAACCAAATTTATGGATTGCATCCTTAATAGTTATCGCGTTCGGTAACTCTTTCTCCTTATAGACTAATGCATAAGAACGTTGTTCTGAGCTAATAAAGCCCATATGTTTAACAACAATTTCTATAATACGTTCTATTATGTGATGTTCTTTCACATCTAACTTTATTCGCTTACCAGTTCTTGTATCTTCTACTGATAATCTCATTTTGTTTTCATTTTTTTCTTAAATAATTAAATAATATCAACAAATCATTTTTAGATTTAACTTCGAAACTTCTCGCAAAGTTCGAATAGAAAGTTTAATTATTTTTTCAATTTTTTTTTTATTTCATCCAGAATAACATATTTCGGATAATCTCTTAAAATCGAGGTTAATTTGGTTTTTTCTTTCTTTATTTTCTCATAATCATCCAAACTTAAACTAATTAAATTCTGGAATGCTAACCCTTTGAATTTATCAATTAATTTATCTGCATAAGATTCTTTTTGAAATTTTGAGTATAAAAAGTTGATGTATTCGGTTATAAATTTCTTTAAGGCTGGTTTCATATCTCTGTCAAAAAGTTTATCACAGATATCATTTAGAATATTTTCTAGTAGTTCTGCTGTTTGTAAATCTTTTTCCTCCTTCGGGATATCTGGTTGCAGTTTATTAAGATAACTGAATTTAACAATGTTCTCATCTATAATTAAATCTAACATTTTATCAATTTT
>JBHLKM010000010.1:23945-170105 GCA_048886685.1 Candidatus Hodarchaeota archaeon | reverse complement strand
ACTTAAAAATATTGCTAGTTTTTTTTAAAAATTACTTTAATTAAAAGCTAAAATAGTCTCTTACAAAATTCTAAAAAATTGAATAGGTAAAAACTATATTTTCGATAACAAAAAAGATCTTATTAGACAAAAATATAAATTATCGCAGTTTGATAATAAATTCATCAGAAGGTTCTTCGCTCGAACAGTTCAAACCCTAAAAAATAGATTACAGAGAAATAAAGCAGAATCAAAATAACAGGTAACTATAATGCAAAAGAATAGTGAAATTGAATTTTTAGAAGATAAAAATATTTTGATACTAAAATCCCCTCTAATTTATAGATCTCAAGATTCAATAGAAGATCTTCAAGAAATAATGAATTTAATAGTGAAATATAAATCTCCTAAAGTCTTAGGAGATTTTAGAGGATTAAATATTGATTTTTCACTTGGGTCTAATGTTGAGAAACCTAAACAATGGAAACAATTAGCTGTGTCTAAGAACATTAAAATTGGAGCTTTATTTGACAAACTCGATGATCGTAATTTAATGCGTATAAATACATTATTCAGTCATGGTTTTAAGGTTTGTGCATTTAACGATTATGATTCAGCAATTAAATGGCAAAAACATTAAGATAATTTATATCAATTATTTCTGATTATTGTATAAATAAAAATAATTTTAATTATTAATCCGAGAAGGACAAAAGCCTATCCAGTCTTAAAATAAATTTAAAGAAAAAAAGTATTATTTTTAGTTTCTTTCTAAAATATCTTTAATTCTTTTCAAAAGGTCTTTACCAGAAAAAGGCTTAACGATATAATCATCTGCGCCTAAATTTTTTCCTTTTTGTACGTCTTCATTGAAGCTTTTAACAGTAAATAAAACTACGAGAATATCTTTGTACTTCTGATTGTTTTTAATTTCCTCGAGCACACTATAGCCAGATCGGCCGGGCATCATAATGTCAAGCAATATTAACGCGATTTTATCATAATTTTCTTCAACCATCTTCATAGCTTCTTTCGCATTATTACTTGTTATCGTATCAAACTCCCCCAATTTCAAAAACTTTTCCGTAAGATTAACGATATCAGGCTCGTCGTCCACTATGAGAATTGTATTTTTCAGCGACATGTGCAATTCCTAAATACAATTTTTTGTCTTGATAAAGTATAAAATAATTTTTCTATATATAATTGAATTTAGATATTTATATAAATGAGCTTATTTTTTACATTTGTGATCATCAAAATCACATATTTGTGGTAATATGGTAAGGAAAAATCAATTGCCCCAATTTCCTCATGATTATTTAAATGAAAAAGCTGAGGAATATGATGGATCAAAATGGATGGAGCGAAATCAAAAAAGATCTACCTTATTGAGTATTCAATATCTATTTGATGAAAAATTGAATAACCAAGAAGAAAATTGGATAGAATTGGGAACTCCATTGTTAATATTAGATTTGGGGTGTGGAACGGGATTTTCTTCAGAAATATTGGTTGAAAATGGATTTAATGTAATCGGTGTTGATATTTTACCTGATATGATATTAAAAGCAAGAGAAAAGAAAAAAAATTTCGAAGAAAAAAAAAAGTTTGATTTAATCTTGGCAGATATTAATAATTTACCAATTAAGACAAATATAATCGATCATATTGTTTCAATCTCATCTTATAACTTTATTACACATGGAAAAGAAAATTATGGTGAAAAGGTTAAGCTATTAAGTGAAACTGCAAAATATTTAAACAAAATTCTAAAGAAAAAGGGAAGAATTATAATTGAATTTTATCCTAAGGATGATCATGAATTAAATATATTTAATAAATCGTTTACAAACAACGGGTTTAAAGGATTTATGGTAAAAAGCAATCCAAAGCAAAAATCTGGTCAAACCTTTTTATTATTAAAGAAAAGTTACTAAAAATGGGAACATGTAAATTTTGTGGGCAATCAGATAAAGTAATATCTGAAATTCTTCAAGTATGTAGAGTGTGTATTTTAGAAAGAGAATGGAATAAAATCAAGCCCCACATTTTAGCAGTACACAAACAAGTTCGACAACTTGTAGAACTGCCCGAAAAACCACCTAAAGCAGAAAAGCCAAATATAAAATTGAAATGTAATTATTGTATAAATGAATGTTCCCTGGCTGAAAATGACGTGAGTTATTGTGGACTAAGAAATATTCAAAAAAAGATCTCTGGAGATTTACCTTTTCCGTCTAAATCAAAAGGATATATTCATGGTTATATTGATCCTAATCCCACAAACTGTTGTAATGCATGGTTTTGCCCTGCAGGGACTTCAGTCGGCTTTCCAAGATATTCTGATTGTGAGGGTCCGGAATATGGTACATATAGCTATGCTGCATTTCTTTATGGATGCACTTTTGATTGTTTGTTTTGCCAAAATGCCTCTCATAAATTTTTCTCAAAGAACCATATATTTGATGCTGAATCACTAGCAAACCAAATAGTAAAAAATAAGGATATTACTTGCATTTGTTATTTTGGAGGAACTCCAGAGGCTCAATTACCTTTTTCTATTAATTTATCTAAAAAAATTCTTGAAAAAATTAAACAAAAGAATAATAGAAAATTTAGAGTTTGCTGGGAATGGAATGGTTCTGGAAATCGAAATTTAACCGAAAAATGTATGCAAATAGCCATTGAATCTGGAGGTAATATCAAATTTGATTTGAAAACATTCAATGAAAAGTTAAATTTAGCTTTATGTGGGGTAAGTAATCAAAGAACTCTTGAGAATTTCAAGTTTCTTGCTGAAACTTATTTTGGAACGAGAGCTGAAGATATGCCAGAAATGAGCGCATGTACCTTGATGGTTCCTGGATATACAACCCATGAAGAAGTTGAATTAATCGCAGAATACATCAAATCAATTAATGAAAATATTCCTTATAGTCTACTGATATTCCATGGAGATTATCAGATGAGGGATTTAGGGATTACTCCCAGAAAACAGGCTTTAAAGAGCTTGGAAGTCGCAAAAAAACATTTAAAGAGAGTAAATTTAGGAAATAAATTTTTATTGGGATTTAATTAGTTTTATTACTATACCCTTTAAAAAATAAGATAATAAAATTTATTTAATAGAAATAATTATAGGATTGTAGAAAATAGGAAGAAACATAAGCTATAAATACTTTTTAGTGGTGAGCAAAACATACAAAAAGCACGCATACGATTATCATCTACGCAATTAGACGCACTTAAATCAGTATGCGATCAAGTTTCTGCAGTATGTAGCTCCCAAGGTATCCGAAAGAATGGACCAATCCCACTTCCTACAAAAAGACTCAGGGTACCTATCATGAAAGCTCCAAGTGGGCAAGGAACATCAACCTGGGCTAAATTCGAGATGCGTATTCATAAAAGACTTTTTGAAATTATCGCAAATGAGCGAAGTATGCATCTCATTATGAAGATCCAAATACCTGAAACTGTACTTGTAGAAATTGAGTTAATGTAATCAGCATTTCTTCTTAATTTATAACTCATGTAACTCGATCTGAGTTGGTTCTTTAGCTAGTTTTGCTTTTTTATCAACTTCAATTTTATCAACATAATACACAGTTCCGAGGATTTCTGCTCCACGACCAATTCTTACATCTTTACCTTTAATATCTCCGTCAACATGTGTTCTGTTAACATCTACAATGTTTTTAGCTAATATGCTTCCATGAATTCTATAGTGCTGTTTTTTTCTAGTTTCTTCTGAAGCACCTAGAAGAACATTTTCAGCTACTGCATTACCTTCAATTTTAGTTGAACCATCAATCTTAATACTTTTTTGAGCAGAAATGTTTCCATTTATACTTGAAGATCCAGAGATCTCAATTCCTTCATCAACGGTTACAAAATGTCCTACCTTAAATGAACCTGAAGCTACTAAAGCCCCTTGAATCCTTACAAGATTACCTATTTGAGTTGAACCGGAAAAATCAGCACTTCCCTCCCCACGAACGGATCCGGCAATATTTAATGAACCTGAACTGCTTATATCCCCATGTGCTATTAAATTCCCTGATCCCTTTAAAGTGCCTGAAGAAGTAAGTCCATCGCATTCTAAATCTCCATTAATTCCTCCTGAACCAGAGATTCTTATAGACTTTTTAACTTTTCCACCTGAAATTTTGGCAGATCCAGTAATACTAATATGTTCATCATATTCCATTAAATCTCCTGAACTACTAATCACAGCTCTTTTCTCTTCTTTCTTAACAGAATCATTATTTTTTTTTTCCAATTGAATTCACAACTAAAAGAATTGCTTACAGTTATATAAAATCAAATTTAATAAAACTTTTACTTATTTACTAAGTTTGATAAAAAGGATTATTTTTAATTAATCAGATTTAAATCAATATATTACTATGTTTTTATTAAATTATCCAACAAAATCTTAATAGAAGTGCATTTTATTGGCAGATTTCCATATTAAAACATTTTATGGCCAAAAATCAAGTTTAATTGTCACTAGCCCTGAAAGGATGGTCCCTCATATTTTTTTAAGCTGTATAAATAGAAAAGATGATGGTACATGGGAAAAAACAAGTAAAGGTGAAGGAAAAACTGTCAAACTATCAATCGAAGAAATCATCTGTATCTTAGAAGTTCTTCATAGAAGAAATGCAAATTGGAGAGGATATCATGTTTTTAAAGAGCGTAAAACAGAGATATATGTAGGCTGGGAAGATGAGAGTCGTCAGGTATTAAGGATAAAAATTGGAGATTACGAGAAGAAAATTCGATTCCCGAATTTAAATTTCCTTACCTTAATGCTTGAGCATATACTGAACGAGAAAATAGAGTTTGCCACTAGTGGTACCTTTGAGTCAAGAGAGAAGGAAGAATTTGTTGATGAAGAAGCAGAATATAGTGTTTTCGCAGAACATATTACAGCTAGAGATGGACTACATATTGTAGAAACGACTGAATATGGCACCTCCATTGATAGAGTTGATATAAAAGCAAGGATCAAGGTTGAAAGTCCTAAAGCGTTACTCATTACATTAGAATCAGATGAAGAATTCTGGATACCTAAAAGTACCATCCATAATGAGTATGATGTGAAGAGTAAAGATTTACAAAAATTTACTGTCGATAAATGGATAATTGAGAAGCATAAAATCTTAAAGTAATGAAGAAATAGAAATAAACATCATTAAAAATAATAAAAAATAATACCTTCTTCTTCTTTCTTTATCTAATCATTTAAAAAAGTTGATCTATTATAGAACTAAGTATTACTTTTTTACAGCAAATTGCTCTTAATGTATATGATTTCGTAAATCCTCTTATAGGCACAAGAGAAGCCGCTAAAAAATCTAAGAAAGGTGCGGGAGGAGATATGACCATGCATATTGACATTGTTGCAGAAAATACCATCATTGAATTATTGGAAAAAAAAAATGTTGATTTATTATTGATTAGCGAAGAAATTGGAGAAAAATATATTGGTGACGAGGAAAAAGCTAAAAAAAACCAAATTAAGCTAATAATAGATCCATTGGATGGATCTAATAATGCTGTTAGGGGTGTACCGTACAGTTCTGTTTCAATTGCTTATGCCGTTGGAACTCGAATGAATGACATTAGTAAAGCGGTAGTACTTAATTTAAATACAAAAGATATTTATTGGGCAGAGAAGGGAAAGGGAGCTTTTCTTAACAACTCTAAAATTCATGTATCAGATTTGGATATTTCTCAAAAATGCTTTTTTGAATTAAATCTTCCAATGAGAAATCTAATGAAGAATTTACAAAAATTAAGCCCATTAATAAGGAGATTTTATCGGATTAGAATATTGGGAAGCAGTGCCTTGACATTATGTCAAATAGCGAGGGGAAGTATGGAAGCTTTCATCAATTTGAGGAATAGTAACAGATTAGTAGATGTAGCAGCAGGATTTTTAATACTAAAGGAAGCTGGTGGTCGAGTTTTTTCTTTAGATGGAGTTGAAATTGATCATCACTTATCAATTGATGGTAGGTTCCCATTTATAGCATGCAATCTTGAGTTAGAATCATTTCTTAAAAATCAATTAATTTTAAGTGAGCCTTGATTTATATTCTTAATCTGGGACCTTAATAGGGTATTTTCCATACTTTCTTCTGATATTTTGCATTGCTTCAAACCGATCTATAGTCACAGCGGGATTAATGCTATGACCTGAGCCAAAAATATAGCCCCCACCTGGTGCCAATTCTCGAATCAATCGCTTCGCATATTCCTCAATCTCAAAAATTTCTCCTATTGCTAGCACGATTGGACTTAAATTCCCAGCAAAAGTAATTTTTTCACCATATTTCTCGTTTAACTTAAAAATATCGTATTCAGGATTAGCAGTTGTTGATTCGATAGGATTAATTGCGTCAACCCCACAATTAATTATATCTTCAAAAATTTCTGTCAGATCACCATCGGAGTGTAATAATACCTTGCAATGTCTTTTATGTGCTGCGTCACATATTTGTCTTAACCAAGGAAATACGTATTTTTGGTATAAACTAGGTCGCATGAATAACCCGTTTTTAAATCCATAATCATCCCATAACAATACCATCTGAGCATTATTTTCGGCCAAAATTTTCACTAGCTCCAGAGTGAATTTACCTCGATCATCAAAAACTCTTTTTATTTGTATATGTCTTCTTAAAATTCTCGAAAAACCTTCTATTCCAAATCCTTCCCAAGTACATTCCATTAAAGAACCCGTTGCTGGAATAGAAAAAACCTCATCATTCATTTCTTTTTGAACTTTTCGTCCACTTTTAAATTGGACTAAACGTGTGCTTAAATGCGGATCTGGTTGTTCCCAGCTTTCATAATCTTCAAAATTTTTAAAATAACCTCCATGATAGGCTAATATTTGAGTGCCATCTTTATATAGCTCAAATTTCATATGTCTTCCATATTCATCAATGAATCCTTCATCTTTTTTAAGAAATTTTCGAGGAAATAAACTTACAAAGCTCAAAACCAAATCGATCCCTACTTTCCTAAAAAATTCATAAGATGATTTGTATCCCCCTGCTCCTCTTGGATCAATTCCATAATGTCTCATAATTGTGTTATTCGTAAAAGCACTCTCAAATGCAGGAACACGATCAGGTTCTTCGTGGTTCACTGCTTTCAACACTCTTTCCGGAGCTTTCATAATCCCCTGATATTTAGAATGATTACAATTAATATAAGATTAACATTATTCTTCTTAAATAAATAATTCCTTTAAAAGTAGATATAGCTTTTTGACTAGTTTTAAAAGATTAAATAGAGAATTCTTCAATAGAAAAACTGAAATAGTTGCGAGAGATCTATTAGGGAAATGTTTAGTAAGAGAAACAGAGGAAAATAAGATAGTTGGAAAAATTATCGAAGTTGAAGCTTACCTTGGTCCAAATGATAAGGCCAGTCATTCTTATAATTACAAAAAGACTGAAAGGACAAAAATTATGTATGGTAAACCTGGTACTCTTTATGTTTACTTCATATATGGCATGTACTATTGTCTAAATGTAATAACTGAGTCAGAAGAGAAGCCATGCGCAGTTTTAATAAGAAAATTATACCCTATTGAAGGCATTGAGTTAATGATTGATAATAGAAAAGTGAATATAGGTAAAAACTACAAAAATTTGATCGATGGTCCTGGAAAACTGTGTATGGCATTTAATATAACAAAAGAAGAATTTAATGGAAATGACTCTTGCTCTATTGATTCAAGACTGTTTTTTGCTCAAGGTGAAAAGATTGATCGAAATAATATAATAAAAAGTAAAAGAATCGGTATAGATTACGCAGAAGAAGACAAAGATCTATTATTAAGATACACCCTAATTAATAAAAATAAATAAAATTAATACTCATTTTCTACATTTTCATAGGAGAAACCGACATTAATGGTTAAATTTAAATATCTAAATTTACCAAATATACTTTGGAATAGGGTTATTGGTTGTCGGTTTAGTTTAATTGGGTTAAAAATGTCTAAAAGGTGATTTTATCGTAAGAGATGCCTTGAAATTCTTTCAGGCTTATGTAAAAGAAATGATTGATATAGGTGGGAATAATTTACCAAAGGCAATATCATCTAAATCTGGAGCAAAGTTAGGTAAGTTATATAAAAGTAAAGGAATGCCATTGAAAATAGAAGATGCGTTACAACAAATTTACGCAGTGTTAAATGCCAAACCACTAATAAAAAAACTAAATGATAATACATATAATGTAATTATCAAATATCCAAAGAAATTTTGCCCCATTGGGGGTTCCAATAACTCTTTACGCGCAACACTGTTTCAAGAAAATATATGTATACCGTATACAAGGGGTTTTTTGAATGAGCTTTTTCCAGAATACAAATTTGAAGCTGATATCATAAACTGTATTCCTCTAAACAACCGTCGAACGTGTCATTATATATTAACAATAGAAAATAGAGAAAAAGCTCTTTGAGCTTTCTATTTCTATTAAATCCAGATAATATAGATTTTTACTATATTATCAAATAAATATTTTCTAGATAAAATCTTAAATATTTTAAAATCGAGATTTATGTAAGATATTCTCATTTTTACTGTTAGCAAGGATTCTGAAATTATGTCTAAAAATAGAGATGCTTTAAAGTTTTTTCAAGCATATATCAATGAAATGATTGATGTAGGAGGAATAAACCTTCCAAAATCCATATCCGCTAGTCTTGGCGCAAAATTGGGTAAAATATTAAAGGAAAGGGAAACTCTTAGTTTAGAAGAAAGATTAAAGAAAATATATTCAGCATTAAATGCTAAAACTAAAATTACTTCCATAGATAAGAATACCCGCGAAATAATGATTAAATTTCGCTCAAATTTTTGTCCTATTGGTGGAAAATACAATCCTGATCGAGCAGATATCATTAGAAATTCAATATGTAAACCATACACTAAAGCAATATTGAGATCTCTAGATCCCGATACAAAATATACAACGGAGTTAATGGATTGTATTCTTAAATCTAATAAAAAAAATTGTCAGTATTTATTAAGTGTTAAAGAATAAAAAACCCGAATCTCGACTTCAATTCTATTATTAAGACCAAATGCTACGTCTCTCCACACCCTTACTATAAAGCGTAAATACCTATAGTTATGGCTGCTCCATCCCTGGCCTTGCCAGTTTCCTAATTACGGGCATATACCTTTCCTTCAAAAGGTACCACCCTGATACCTACCATTATAGGGAGCGCTTCGACGAGAACATAACGTTGGCTAATAATACTCATGAAACCTTGATACGGGCAATTCCCGCTATGAGGATTTTGCGGTCCGTCCAGTATTAGGAGTTCAAGCCACCCCAAACGGCTCATAATATAAAATGAACGTAATAATAAAAATATATTGCCATGACTAGTATTATTCAATTATAGCAACAACTATACCTATTTCGAAGCCACATCTTTGTGTATTTTTCTTCTTAAGATTGAAATAAATTCTTTTGTATCAGGAAAAACATATACTAAGTCTTCACCATCATCTTCAACTACAATTTCTTTGGAAAATCTTCCATCAACTTTAGCTTTTAGATCATTTAAAATCATAAATTAAACATATGAAAAAGAATCTCAAAAATACATATAGCATGGTGATAACACCAGAATTCCAGACCTGGTGAAACCTAAAATAAAAATAATTTAAAGCGAAATTATAGATTTAATTTACGAGAAATTGGTCCAAAAAGGTCTTAATTTGGTCATCAGTAGCCCGACCATTATTAAATATCCTACTAAAGTACCCATTCAAATACATCTTTATTTCAGAATTAAGATCTCGTATATCCACGTAATTATATTTATTTTTTAGTTTCTTGCCGTTAATTAAGGGTTTAATATGTTTTTCAATTCGATTCAACATGAATCCAGTTACAGCTCTATGTACTTTTACCTTATCTTCGCTAGATAACTCATAATCGCTATGGATTGCTTTATTCCTAATTTTATTTAATTCTAATAGTATATCTTCTAAATCTGTTGATAACTCTAATAATTTAATTTTTTCTTCCAAATCCTTATCATCTTCTCCAGAAAATTGAGAATTGCAGTAATTTTCTAAATTGGCATAAAAACGTACTAAAAGCTTGAAAGTGTCTTTTATATCGTGCATATTTTCAAAGGCACTCAAGTTTAAGTTATCTATTGAAGTCTCAATAGAAGCATTAACTTTATCCGCAACGTTTTGTAAATATTGTGAGTAATCTTCAAATGGGAATCCAAAATAATAATTATTATATTTTTCTTTAATGTCTTTAGCTAACACATTCTGCGACTGAATCTTCTCTTTCTTCACAATTTCTTTTACAAACTTTAACACATAATTACAACTGGGGCAGTAAGTAATCCAAGAGCTCAAAATCACTTCTGGTGGTTTTACTCCACTTGAACTTATATACCCATTAAACCCAGATAATTTTTTACCATCTGAAGTCGAAAAACTGGCTTCTTCAGGATAAAATGTTCTTGGAATGAATTTATTATTACATACGGGACAATTTAACTTCTCTTTTTGCGTCATGACTCGATTTTGCAATTGTTTTTATTGAGAATAAATTAACTTTAAAGACTCAACAATATCATATTTCTATTGGTTAATAGTGATATATATACGCAAATAATATCTGGAACATATACCTTTATAAGAAAGATACAATTTCTGAAAACTAAATTATTAATTGAAAAACATAGGTAATATTTTAATCTCAAAATTTTAATAATATCATTGTTTAATATGTAATTACTTATCCAATATTTATTCACATATTTATAGTGTTTAAAATGTCAGAAAAGATTGTTTATATTGATCTAGAAACTCTGGAAAATTTTATGAAGGATGTATTCATAGGGCTTGGTGTACCAGAAGAAGATGCTAACATTATTGCGGAAGTTCTTATTACTTCTGATTTGAGGGGAATTGATTCGCACGGGTTTCAAAGATGTAAAATGTATTATGATAGGATTAAAGCTGGTATTTATGAAGTAAATACAAAAATAGATATCATTAAGGAAGGTCCAACTACGGCACTTTTAGATGGTAATTGCGGAATGGGGCATGTTATTGCATATAAGGCAATGACAATGGCAATTGAAAAAGCAAAAGAATATGGATTAGGGGCAGTAGCGGTAAGAAATTCTACGCATTTTGGAATAGCTGGATTTTACAGCTTAATGGCAATTAAGGAGGGTATGATTGGAATGGCGGTTACTAATGCAAGGCCTTCGATACCACCTACATTTGGAGTAGAACCTATGTTAGGTACTAATCCTTTGACTATTGGAGCACCTACGGATGAAAAATTTCCATTTTTGATAGATTGTGCTACATCTATTATACAGCGAGGAAAAGTAGAACTTTATGGCCGAACCAACAAACCACTCCCAAAAAATACAGTCATTGATGATCAAGGGGAGTTCATGACAGATCCAAATACAGTATTAGAACAAATGCTCGAGAGAAAAGCAGCCTTATTACCGTTAGGAGGAAGAGGTGAAGATACAGCGGGATATAAGGGTTATGGATATGCTACTGTTGTTGAATTACTATCTGCTGCCCTTCAAAATGGTATATACTTAAGAGATACTCTTGGTGTTGAAGAAGGAGGAAAAAAGAGACTGAAAGTTGGTCACTTCTTTTTAGCAATTAATCTAGAAAGCTTTATTGGCATTGATTCATTTAAAATAACTGCTGGGGATATTATGAGAGACCTTAGGAATTCTCCTAAAGAACCTGGACAAGAAAGAATTTATACAGCCGGAGAAAAAGAGTATGATGCTGAGATTGAAAGAAGAGAAAATGGTATTCCAATAAATAAAAGTCTTCAAAAAGATATTAAAATTATGCAGAAAGAACTTGGATTAGATAAATATAGATTTTCGTTTTAACTATTTTAAATTACTTCAAAAAATATTTCCATTTGTTCGTCCTTCTAACGGCTCTGAGTGGAGAATAATTGAGTCTAAATTATCTATTCCTAGCTCGTCTCTAATACACTTTTCCAACTCTGAAATGTAATTATGAGTTTCTGAAATATTTAGAGATCCATCAAAAAAAACATGAACTTCTAAAATACAATTATCTAAGGTAGCCCAAAATTCCAGACCATGATACCCTCTTACTTGCGGATGGCTTCTTAGGACACGCTCTACCACTTCATTAATCTGTTTAAGCATCTCAGGTCCAACATCAGCACATTTAATTTGATTTGGAGATAAGGATTCATTATAAATCTGACTTTCAATATGAGTAATTACTCGGGATAAATATGGTGCTTGCTTTTTTATTTCCCTTTCAAAGTTGGTACTAATTTTATGTGCCTTTGAAAGTGAAAGAGTCTCATTTACAACAACAATTAGAGAAATAAAATATTCATCCTCAATGCTAAAAAGATTGAGATCTTTAAAATTGATTATATCTGGATATTCTGATTTCATAGAATAGATAAGATTAATTAAGCCTTCTCCAATGGATTTTTCACTTGCTAATGGATTCATTTCTACAATACACTCAACATCATATAGAGGAAATATTTTTTTGCTCATACTTCTAATCGAAGTTGTTATTTCATTTGCATGGACAATTGAAATATGATCTTCTACAGATAAATGAATTTCTAAAAAGAGGGTTTTACCACTAACTCTCATTTTAATATCATGAACACCCACTACGTGTTCAAGCGCAAAAATTTCTTGTCTTAATTTTTCAACAATAATTGAGCTTATTGGATTTGTGTCTGTAAGCTCTTTGACACCTTCTTTGGCTAATTTAAATGCACCAGTAATAATCCAAACAGAAAGTATGATACTAAGAATAGGGTCAAGAATAATTATATTAAAAGAAGCAAAAATAAAACTTAATAAAACTATAATAGCTCGCATAGAATCTTGAAATAGATTAAGCCCTTGTATTTCCATTGTAAGACTTTTCTGTTTTTTTCCCTGTGAGATTAATATCCTTGAAAAAACCAAGTTTATGATGAATGAAATTATTAGTATAACTAAACCAAATTCAGGATTTAAAACTTCAAATCTACTTGTTATAATTACCTGAATAGCATTATATATCAGAATTACATAAATATTCATTAATATTACTCCTTGAATCAACCCAGAAATAGAATCTATTTTACTATGACCATACATATGTTCATAATCCGCTGGTTTCTGGCTACTGTGCAATGAGTATAAAGTTATAGAAACAAACAAAATGTCAGTAAGAGTATCCGCGGTTTCAGATAAGAAACTTAAACTTCCAGTGATTAAAACCCCAAATAGTTTAATTAATGATTGAAATAAAATGACACCTAAAGTGAAGAATCCAAATTTTATTTTAATATCCATATCTTGAATATTTTATTTTTATTCGGGTATATATTTTTTTAATTTGGGAAAGAAAGCATTCACTCGTTTTTTATAGTTAACATAATCTTCTCCAAATTTTTTTACTAAAAATGTTTCTTCTTTTCTGATAAATATTCTAACTATTAAATAATAGATGGGAAGAAGTATAAAAAGAAACCAACTATTAAAAAAACAAATAATCCCTGGAAGCATTGCTAATCCCCAAACCGCGTACATAGGATGCCTTACATATGCATAAATCTTTGTGGTTACTAATTCTGATGTAGCATACGCTGATTTAATGATTCTTTCAGAATATATAAATATGAGAACACCAAATATTAAAAGAATTAATCCAATTATAAACATCCAATAATAAAGCATCGTAATTTTAAAAATTGGATAACATATGGAATTCAACAACCCAAATACAATCATAAATGGAGTAAAAGTTATCAATATTTTAGGACCAACCCCTAATAATGGAAAATCATCTATTATTTTATTTTCTGTTCTATTATTCATATTTCTCTTAATAGTAAATTCTCCTTTCGATAGTTTAGTTAGAAAATTCTTAAATAAAAAATAGTTTAATGCAATAACTATTATTAACAACAGTAGCAATATTGATATTAGGAGGATATATTCTGGAATACTTATAATTTTAGGTGGATGAAATCGAGAATTTTAAACATAATAAGATCATCGAATTGAAGACGACAAATTAGATTATTTTTAATAAAAACTATATTTTTATTTATTCCGTTTTTTCAAGCCACCATTGACCGGTAAGCCTACCCTTATAACCCTCCTTATATTGTGGATTTTTCCCTAAAGAAAATTTCTCAAAAGTCCCTATATGATCCTTTATTTGGGATAATAATTCTGCTTTTGAAAGACTAACATTAAATTCGTTCACTACTATTTCAGCCCATGCATCCTCTCGATACCTTCCATGCTTGAAACCATAATCTATCGGAGCATAACATCCCGTACAGGGTGCATTTGCATTTATACATTGTGCTCCGCATCCTGCATTAGTTCTTGGTCCTAAACAAACATAACCCTGCTCTATAAAACAATCCTCTTCATTTGGTAATCCTTCATAGTCTCTTTTAACTCTCACCATTGTCATCCTTCCCCTAATTCTTCCACAAGTATCACAAACATTTGATAGTGGAATGAAATCGGAGGAAAGCTTAAGTCTCTTAGGAAATCTTTCGAATCGTAAGAAATCAACAGTTTTTACTATAATTTCTTCCGTTTCTGAAGGCATTTGAGGAAGAGTAGGTCCTACCAAGAGAAAATTGGCGAACATTGGAAGATTAAGGAATAGGGGATATAATTCATGTAGAATTTTTCTATTTGAACCATTTAGATTATCCAGATTATTAATAATCTCTTTTAATTTTTCCACCTTTGAAGATAAAATGGTTGAAGGACCTCGACAACCCACGCATGCTGTTTTTTTACTTGTGCATTTTGTAATGCAGCCAGAGCTAGTTATTGGACCAAAACAAAGAGTTCCTGAGTCCAAAAGACACCCAGAATCATATAGTATACATTCATCACAGTAGGTATTATCTGTCATAGGAAATGATGTCTTCCCTAATAAAGAAAGTATATTACTTACTATTGCTTCCGCCCTAGGGGGACAACCCACAAAATATGCATCAATATTTATGCAATCGTCAATACCTTTAACAGATACTTCAAAGCCAGGAAGATAAGAGGTTGGTTCTTTTGGATTTTCCGTAGTTATAGATTCAAGTTCCTTAAATTTTCGATTTATTAAATCTTCCAATCGATAATTATTTGCCATAGCAATCACACCACCCTGGCATGCACAAGTTCCAAATGTAGAAAGAAATTTACACTTCTCTCTCATTAATTTCAAGTTTTCTAGATCTTGTTTTGTTCTTACAGCACCTTCAACTATTCCAACTTCTATCTCACCCTCTTCCCTTGCTTTTAAAGAATCGAGTTTGTAATCCACCACTGCTGGCCAATATACGATCTCCAACTCAGGAAATACGGGTAATAGCCCGAGGTGTGCATTCAAGAGACTCTGATGACACCCCCAACAACTACTCAATTGCATAAAAGCTACTTTTACCGTCATCTTTTTCAACGATTTATTAAATATATGTTATTTTTTGATATAGTTCTATATAAAAATTGCTCTTATATGTTATTTCTCTTAGAATTATAAGATTTTCTATAGAATCTACAAAAAAGTCGTTCAAAAAATCTTATTTTTAATAAGTGTAAGATTAAATAAGGGAATAGACGAAATATATAATAAAATTTTTGCTGATTAAAATTGGTTCAAATATACCCTAAGATTGATCATCTCCAATTATTAGAAATTGAAAATCAAAAATTCCCAGATAGATTATTAGATATTAAAGCTAAAATAAAGGTTATAAAGTTAGACCTTTTAATTTGGAATATCATAAATAGATTTCATATAACCAAATTTTTTCATCTATTTAATAAACATTGTCCATCTTGTGAACGTAAATTTTCCGAAATCTTTATAGATTACTACATAACCAAAAAAATTAAATGTAAGAAATGTAGATATAAAACTATTATCTCTACGACTTTAATTTCCTTCGTGCTGAATGCAGTAAGTCGAAGTTTAAATATACCTAAAAAGAGATTTCCGAAGATTTTAAAAGAAAATGAGGCTTTAAAACGACTAGCACTATCCTATATAGAAGGAATTGGTATGTATGGTTTTAAAATGCCAACCATCCCGATAGGACCTCCTGTAGTATTCTGGTCAGTGACTCAACGGTGTAATTTAAAATGCACTCATTGTTATGTTGACCAGGATTTGGATGAGATATCCTATAATAAAGCATGTAACATCATTGACCAATTAGCTGAAGCAAAAAATTTCATTTTAATTTTTTTTGGTGGAGAAGCTCTACTTAGAGACGATATATTTAAACTTATGAGATATGCTTCGGGTAAAAATGTTAATGTTGCGCTTGCTTCTAATGGCACCCTAATCGATGAGAAAAAGGCTAAACAATTAAAAGAGATTGGTGTTGGATATGTTCAAGTAAGTATCGATGGGTTAAAAGATGTTCACGAACAAATACGTGGCATCGGTACCTTTGAAAAAGCAATTTCAGCAATAAAACATTGTCTAAATGAAGGCTTATATACATGTATAGGGACTACAATTACCAAACAGAATGTCCATCAGATCTATGAATTAGTCGATTTAGCTAAATCTTTAAAGGTTCAAAAATTTGAAATTATTGATTTTGTTCCCTCTGGCAAGGCATCTTCGCAAGTACATATAACTTTAACTCCGTTCCAGATCGAGAAATTTAGTGTTATTCTATGCGATATTTGGCAAAATCTAATGAATGAAGACTATCCGTTAACTCTTTCATATAAGAATCCTGTTTTTGCACGAATTTTAGCTCAAAGATTCCCAAAAGTAATTATTGCTCCTTTTTTTAAAAGTATCTTCTCACGTGAAGCAATATCATACTTTAATTTTTCAGAGAGACTTAGTGATGGCGTTTTTAGCAAACAAAGCCCATTTTCTCCATTTATTACAGGCTGTGAATGTGGTGTCTTTACAATGCATATTAAGTCAAATGGAGATGTTACACCTTGTCCTCTAAATCCTGTGTATCTTGGAAATGTCAAAAAGCATCACATTCAAAAAATTTGGCAAGCTTCACCAATTTTAAATCAATATCGTGGTTTAAAGTATGAAGGTCAATGTGGAAAATGTAATTTTAAAACTATATGTGGTGGATGTAGAGCAAAAGCTTTTATATCATCCGGTAGTAATATAACATCGGATCCAACTTGCTTGTTTGAAATAAAAAACATAAAATGAATGGAATGAATTATCTAGTACAAAATGAAAATTCAGCTACCAACACCAATGATGCTTTTGAAGAGTTGGAAAGAGCATTATTTACAGCATTGAAGACATACTCTAATGTTCATAGAGGCACTGGTCATAATTCATTGGCTACTACTGCTTTATATGAACAAGCAAGAGTGATCATTCTAGATTATTTACAATTAAATAATAAGAAATATACCGTAGTATTTTGTAGCCCTCTTAGATTAGAAATATTTAAAACTCAACTTAATTCTACAGATTATTTCATTTTATCTAGTAGAGATTTTGAATTACCACTAGGAGTAAGAGCTATTGCTGTTAAAAAAAGAGTTCTTCGTAAATGCTCTGTAATCTTTACTGGTGGTGGAATGATCAAGCATGTTACTTCTAAATATGTTATTTGGGCAGATCCTCCCGAAAGATTTGAGGCAGGTACACCTAATATACTGAATATTATTGCATTTGCAGTAATTCTTCAATTGATTAAAAATCCTGATAAAGTGTTCAAAATACGAATACCTAATTGGGAAGAAACTTCACATGAAATTTTATATCATGATGAATTAGATAAATTCTCTGGAATAGAATTATTACATGAGCTTCAAAAATTATTAGTAGGGCATAATATTAAGGTTCCAACATTAGAAGGAATAAAACATTTTATTAATTTAGATAATGCTGCAAGTACTCCAACGTTTTCACCAATTTGGAAAGTCTTTTGTAAAACATTAAGGCAATCAAAGGAAATTCATAAAGACATTATACATGATGTAAAAGAGATCATCTCCAAATTTTTAAACGCACCATTGGATAAATATGATATAATCTTTTCACTAAATACAACCGAAGCAATAAATATAGTAGCTCGTAATTTGGCAATAAAGCCTAAAAAGAATAAAAAATCAGTTATAATTAATACAGAGCTGGAACATCACTCCAATGAACTTCCCTTCCGTTACATTCCAAACACTAACTTAATGAGGATTTCTGTTGATGACGATGGATTTATAAATTCGAATGAACTAGAGGATTTGCTCCGTAAATATAATCAAAATGCTAAACTTAAAACTAGAAAGGTAGAACTAGTCTCTGTGAGTGCAGCCTCTAATGTTCTTGGTACACGTAATGATCTTAAAGCAATTAGTGAAATTGTGCATAAATATGGTGCAAAAATGCTTATTGATGCAGCTCAATTAGTAGCTCATCATAAGATTAATATTTCTGATATTGATATCGATTATTTTACCTTTTCGGGGCATAAAATCTATGCTCCATTCGGTACTGGAGTACTAGTGGTGAAAAAAAGATTAATAAGGTATAATCCTAATGAGATAATGAAGATTAAATTATCTGGTGAAGAAAATGTTGTTGGAATTGCTACATTAGGGAAGGCAATATTGCTTCTGGAAAAGATTGGGATTGAAAAAATTGAAGATTACGAGAATAATTTGATCGAAATTGCCATAGATGGTTTAAGGAAAATAGAAGATGTAAAAATCTTTGGAATAGATGTTTTAAATTCTTATAATATTAGTAAGCGAGGTAGTATTATCTCATTCAATTTAGCAAAAGTTCCTCATAATGTTGCAGCAAAGGAACTTGCAGAATACGGCGGGATTGGAGTTCGAAATGGTTGTTTTTGTGCTCATATATTAATTCAAAAAATCCTTAAAATCCAAAAAATCAGAATTCTTGGGGCAAGAATGACATCGTTGATATTTCCAAAAAGAACAGCAATGTGTCTTCCGGGGACATTAAGAATAAGTATTGGTATTGAAAATAAGAAATCTGATGTAGATTATTTAATAAAAACAATTAAAACAATGGTTCATAAACCAAGATCTATAATGGATAAATTATTTGGTTATACCAATAATGGAACTCTATTCGTACCAAGAACTAAAACTGAAGAAAAAATAAAACACTTCGTCAATAAAATTGTAAAGAAAGTATATGTAATTCCGAATGTATAAAATGAATGTTATCGCTTTAAAACTATTGTATTAGAGTAAGAATTCTTTTAAAATACATAAGATAATTTGCAATTACATAAAATCAAGATGTATATTTGACATTTATGTATTTTTAGTTATAGTTCTTAAAAAATGGACTACTGAAATTATATTTTAAGATTAATTTTACTATTTACTAAAAATAAATGGATTATATAGAAAAGAATTATGGAAAATAAAGAGACCAAATTTATTAATAAGACCTTAATGAAAGTAGATTCTAAAATGGCCAAAATTTTCATGCCCTGGATTCTAAAACACCCAAAAAGCATGTATGCGATGATGCGATTAGCAAGAGCTTATAAAAAGAGTCGTAGAATAAGGATAGAAGAATTATTGCAGGGAACAAAAGTTCCTTCCTTTTTAATATTAAGTATTACTTCAAACTGCAATCTTAAATGTACTGGTTGTTATGCTGCAGCAACGGGAACGTTATGTAATAATAAAACAAATAAATCTCTCGATTTAGAGCAATGGATCGAAATTATTAAAGAAGCTTCTGAATTAGGAGTTTTTGGATTCATAATTGCAGGTGGAGAACCTTTTTTAATGCCAAATCTATTACAAATCAGCAAGGAGTTCAAAGATAGGCTCTTTTTGATATTTACAAATGGAACAATTTTAGGAGAAGAAGACTATAAGAAATTAAAACGTCAAAAAAATACAATAATTATAGTAAGTATTGAAGGAGATCAGGAATTAACAAATTCAAGAAGAGGATATGGTGTTTATGAAAAAGTGTTAAGTACTATTAATAACTTAGATGAAATTGGAGTTATAAGTGGAATTTCAGTCACTATTAATCGCAATAATTTTAAATTTTGGATGAAATCAGAAAACCTCGATGATTTGATATCAAAAGGAGTACGTTTGGCTTTTCTACTTGAATATATCCCAGTAGATAATGATAATGAATTAATGCTAACTGAAGAAGAAAGCATCGAGTTTAGAAAAAAGGTATTAAATTATCGTGAAACGAAACAGATTTTCTTAGTCCACTCTCCTGGAGATGAAGAGTATATGGGGGGATGTGTGTCTGCTGGTAGAGGATTCGCTCATGTAACACCCTCAGGAGACTTAACCCCATGTCCAGTTTCGAATATTGCTACACATAACCTGACGAAATCCTCCTTGAAAGCTGGTCTCGATAGTCAATTATTTAAGGTTATTAGAGAAAGTGAACATTTATTAGAAACCAATGGTTCTCCTTGTGCTTTATTCTCTAACTCTACGGAAGTAGAGATATTGGCAAAAAAAGTGGGGGCCTATAAAACAAGTAGTTAAAAAAGTATAAGTATTAATTAAATTATTTAATTTTTTAATCTATAAATTCTCCTCGAGCAATAATAAATGCTTTTCCCCCTACAGAGACATTAATCTGACCTTCTTTTTCTTCTGCTCTTAACAATAGTAAGCTTTGCCTACCAATTTCATAACCTTGTTCTACTCTAATATCAACACTATTTTTGCCAAAATATTGATGTTGTACTAAATACGAAGCTAAACATCCATTTCCAGAACCAGTTGCGGGATCCTCGAATCCGGGAACTTCAGTAAAAACGCGAACACTCAAATGATTTCCTTTTCTATAAGTTTCGGGACAAAAAATCAAAATCGACTTAGCACTTGTATTTTCTATTAAGTCAAAAAACTTCTCTCGTTCTACCCGAGCTCTTTTTAAAGCATCTAGAGATTTCAATGGAACAATAATAAAAGGTAATCCTGTAGATACTTCTTGAATAGGAAATCTGATATCAATATCGTCCTCTCTTAAAAATAATGTATTAGCAATGAGTTCTGGATCATAAAATTGTCCAAACGCAGGAACGTTTTGTTCCATCCAAATTTCTTCGGTATTACCAGATTTGTACTTAAATAAAACGGGGATTTGACCAATCTTAAGATTTAGTAGAAGAGTTTTGATATTAGATTTTATTATTTCTTTCTGAAAAACTAAAGCAGTACCTAAAGTTGGGTGTCCAGCAAAAGGTAACTCCATGTCGGGTGTAAAAATACGAACATCATAATTTTCAATTGAAGTGATAAACGTGGTCTCTGAGAAATTCATTTCTTTTGCAATTTTTTGCATTTCGGAATCTGGAATTCCCTTTTCACAAATAAAGACAGCTAGTTGATTTCCTTCGAGTCTTCTTTCAGCGAAAACATCCACAATATAAAATTTACATTTAGGCATATTCTACCCCTCTTATTAGTTAAAGCTTAAGGTATAAAATTAATAATAGTAACAAAAAAATAAATGTTTTTGATTTTTTCTTGGTTTGGAAAAAAATCATTTAGCAAGGCTAATTCCAAATTCTTTACATTTAGGGAGATCTTCTTCCACAATTGGTCCTTTCTTCCCTCCAACTTTAATAGACAATCCAGAACTTGCTCTAGCCATATTTGGTATAACCATATTAATTTGCTTTTCCATTCTCTTTACTGCTTTTTCATAATCCTTTGACATATACGTATCAAATACTGCAAAAGATTTTCCCTTTAATAAAGCGTCGCGAAGACCCTTTATGAATTTCCTAACAGATTCCGTATGAGTCCCCATATGATTTGGAGAACCAACAAGTATTAAATCATAAATCTGATCTTTATTCAGATCAATCTCTTTCACATTTGCAATTGTGACCTCATTTTCTTCAATGGTTTTGAGGCCCTCGCCAATTAATTCAGCCACTTTTCGAGTGTTTCCGTATTTTGTGTCGTAAACTATAAGTACTTTCATTATAATTCACTCCTTTTTATTAATTGAATTTCAATTGAATTTATATAAATTTATTCTTCATATTATTAAAGAAAGTTATGGAAAAAATAACTTAAAAGGTTTCATTAAATTTTTTGTGAATTACCTCAATCACTATCTAAAATTTTAATGATAAATTTTGTTATATCAAAGTTTTTTAAAGTTTTAATGATTTCAACGTGTCTAATCGCAAGTTTCACTTCCAAATTCTAAACATTCCATGTCCCCGTCTTTCGGAGGGTCTCTTGTTAAAACCAAATTTTTCATAGAATGGTTCTTTACCTTTTGATGCCATTAATCCAACTACAGTTAGAGGTGATATAGTATTGCCTAGAAAATTCATTACATTTTTCATCATTAATGTACCAATTCCCATTTTTTGATATTGAGGTAAAACTATAACGTCTTGAATGTAAAAATATATCCCAGAATCTCCGATAACTCTAGCCATTCCGATTATATCATCATTTAGTTCTGCACAGACACAATAAAGAGATCCTTGCAATCCTTTCTTACATGTCACTTCATCAATAATTTTCCAATTGATTGCTCTTCTTAAAGCAAGATATTCTTGTACGCTTGGTATTCTTTCAACCAATGAGACATTTTTCATGTGAGTTCTTAGTATTAAGTACTAGAAGTTATTTAAAATATTTCAGAAATAACATAGAAAAAGTTCGTGAAATCCCTCTTTCACGATTCTTTATATATATGCCAATATTATCTTCTGAAGATTGATTAATTTGTTAGTCAGAATTTAATCTTTTTTTAAAATTTTGTTTAGTTCTTTATTTTTCTTATTAAATTAGGCTCTATTTTTCTTAATAATAATTTTCCAGATCTTTTTCCTTTCTTCTTCAGAGTTATCTTCTAATTTCTTAGATAAATTCTTAATTTCTTCCAAGAACAATATCCTCTTTAAAAATAAAGTTAAAAATATGCGCCCTCCGGGAATTGAACCCGGGTCGCTAGGATCACCTCTCTGGCTTCAAACAGACAGAGATTTGGCAACCTAGCATACTTACCACTATACTAAGAGCGCAAAAACGTTAATACTAGGAATATATTAAAAAATTAAAATTTAATGATTTAAATAAGAAATTAAAACTTCAAACGATTTCAGAGATAACCTGTTTAATTGTATTATTATTTATGAAATCTTCTAATTCTTGTAGACTATTTGGTAATCCCTCGCGAACTCCTACTTCTTTACATTCCAAGAAACTCATTGCTGTTGCCATTTTTGATGTTTTTTCAAGGGTAAAATTGTTTAAACGAGAGATTAATATTCCAGCTAAGAATGCATCACCTGCCCCTGTTGTATCCTCAACTTTTCCAACACTATAAACACCACTATTTATCATAGTCTTGCCATCCGATATGATTGAGCCATTAGGTCCATCTGTTATAGAAATCAGTTTTATTCCTAGGTCTAAGAAATTCTTTATCATTAATGACTTTTTAGCTTCTCCTGTAAATTCTTGAGCTTCTTCTAGATTCATAGATACTACATCAGAATTAGAAATTAGAATTTTTGCCCACTCTGGTGCGTTCTTTATAATTGACATACTGGGAGCAGCGAAAACCATTCCCCCTTTATTTTTTGTCAGTGTTATTGCTTTTTCTATTGCTTTACAGCTCTCATCTGTGGTCAAGGATGTCCAGGCGAATGCTTTGATATTATTAAATAACTCTTCCTTAACATCAGAAGGCTTTAGCAAATTATTTGCTCCTTTATAGGCTAAGATGCTACGATCTTTACCCCATTGCGTTCTTAATATTATTGATAATGCTGTACAATCCTTATCCGTCTGAATAACTTGAGATAAATCAACCCCGCGTTTCTTTAGATCAGTCAAACAAATTTCTGCAGAAAAATCATTACCCATTACACCAACAAATGCACATTTTAGTCCTAACATGGAACAATTTGCTGCGATATTGGCACCTGACCCTCCTGGTACAAATCTTACATTCTTCACATTCAATTTACGAGAATATTCGATCGCAGTATATTTTTTTATGATATCTTTATCAAACAATTCAAATCGTAATATGTCATCAATCTGAATTAATATATCTAAAGTATTACTTCCAATCGTAATTAATTCTGGAAAATCCATAAAGATCACTTATATATTATTAAATTTTGAGTTATCGAATATTGTTAAAATAGAAAGAAATCTTTTAATAATTTTGGTAGGTGGTGTATTAAGAAGATTAGAGAAAAAAACTAACTTTATTCATCAGATTTCAAACGGTTTAACTCTTTCTCTAACTCGGCTATCTTTTCGTCAGATGCTGCACTTGGTAATGCCGCACCCATTTCCACTTGAATCTCTGCATCTATTTCTCCTAAAACTTCGTTAACATCTGAATCGGTAACAGCAGTATCAATTGAGATATTATCCATACCTTCTGTAGCAATATCAGCAGTTACAGCAAATTCTTCCATATCAATATCGATTTGGCTCATTAATTCTGTCATCTGAGGAACGGAAAGTTGACTTTTTAAAGTGGCAAGAGATTGAGCAATTCCAGTCATAATTTCGGATACATCTTTAACTGCAGTTGCTTGCTCCAATTTGAACAATAAACCTTCCAGATTGGTGCGAAACATTTCCACCACTCTTGATTGCTTCTTAACCTGAAGATAATTACGCGCATGAAATTTAGATCCATCCATATCACCTTGTCTCCGTAGATTTACTGCTTTATCTCTTGCTAATTTTGCGCTCATCTCTAATTTTTTAGTTTGTCGCATCAGTCTTTTATTAAATACTTTCAATTTTACTGCTGCAGAGCGAACAGTGTCTTTTTCCCTCTTACCACCGCTTAACCATTTAGAGATATCTTTTAGAAAACCCATAATCATCAAAATTTCTTATATATTATATATGATATAAAAAAATTCGGTATTATATAATTATTTGTAGACCAATATTTATTATCTTTTGCTTAAAGAGTAAATTTGATATATTCTGATTCAATTATTAATCATACAGATTGCTAAATTACATTAGCTATAAATACTAAGAATTTTGTAATATATTTAATATGTCATCTGTAGATTCAAAACTTTATCAATATGCTGTGAAAACGGCAAAAGAAGCAGTAGCATTGGACAATCAAGGAAAAAAAAGGCAGGCTATAAATAAATACCAACGTGCAGCAGAGATCTTAATGCAATTTATGAAATATAATAAGAATCCGCAAATGAGAATGTTGTGCCAAAAGAACATTGAAGAATACGTCGAGAGAGCTAAAATACTAAAATCTCATCTCAGTGGAGTGAGTCCTAGGAGAACAAGACCTTCTGAAGCACCAAGTATTACTGGAGATTCTAGTCTGACGGATTCCGAAGCTGGAGCGGTTTCTTCGGAAGAGCAAGAATTGATTGATATGATCTCTGGTACAATAGTTACCGAATCACCTAATGTAAAATGGGAGGATATTGCGGGGCTACAAAACGTTAAACAAGCTCTGAGAGAAGCAATAGTTCTTCCAATAGCTAAACCTGAATTATTTACGGGTGCTAGGAGACCTTGGTCAGGAATTTTACTTTTTGGTCCACCAGGATGTGGTAAGACTTTATTAGCTAAAGCGGCAGCCACAGAATGTAATGCAACCTTTTTTAGCGCTTCTTCAGCTGATCTATTAAGTAAATGGTTAGGTGAAAGTGAGAAATTAATTAGTTCTCTATTCAAAGTTGCGAGATTGAGAGCACCAAGTCTAATATTTATGGATGAAATCGATTCTGTAGCTACAAAGCGGGGAGAAGGAACTGAAAGCGGTGGTGAAAGGAGAGTCAAAACACAGTTATTGAGTGAAATACAAGGATTAAAATCTACTCATGATAAACCTTTGTTGGTGTTGGGAGCGACAAATCGTCCATGGGATATTGACAATGCAATGCTGAGTAGATTTGAGAAAAGAGTTCATGTTCCTCTTCCAGATATGAAAGCGAGATCAGGAATCTTTAAAATCCATACTGAGGGTGTAAACTCAGCATTAACAGATGAAGATTATATTGAATTAGCTGTTAGAACTGAAGGATATTCTGGTAGAGATATTGCGAATGTTTGTCGTGAGGTTATCATGTTACCAATTCGAGAATTGGATATGGGTGGCCTTTTGGAAAGTTCAGATAAAGAGGTAAAAGTTAGAGATATAAATTTAAAAGATTTTAAGAAGACTTTAAAAAAAGTAAAACCGATGACTAATAAAACTCTTATAAAACAATATAATGATTGGGCAGAAGAATTTGGAGAAGTATAAGAAACGAGATTGAATAACATGGAAAGACAACGAGAGAAAACAGCGGAAGTCCCTAAAGAAGAAAAAGAAAAAGCAGAAAAAGAATTAGAAGAATTAAGGAAAGAACTAGCCCGTTTAAGGACATTAAAAAAAGAAAAAGAAGAACTAGAGAAGGAAGCATTAGAAAGACAAATAATTAACGAATCAGATTTTAAAATTGCAGATTTAAGCTATATCGAAAAGGAATTTGATAAACTTGAGAATATTTTAAGCTCGAAAGCAGGAGAAATTGATAATAAAGTATACCAACGACATGCTGACCAAATTGAAGCTGAACTTCAAGAATTAGAAGAAGAAATCATAGGAGAAAAAGGGCTTATTGAAAAGAAATTAACTGCTTATGAAAAATTGTTAAAAGCTTATCCTTGGTTAGAAGAAGAGCGTAAAAAATTCATGTATACTATGCCTAATAAAGATAATCAGAAAAATGATTATATTTCTTGGAAAACAGAATGGGCAAAAGTTCTTTTTGATTATGCTCGTTTTGCTGTTCTCCATATAATTTATATAAGAGAATTAAATTCTCAAAAACCTTTTTCGAATTTTACTAAAAGAGAAAAATATATATTAGAAATTGCAGAGCAATTAATTAGTCAAAAACAAGCGGTATGGCTATCCAAAAAGAAAGAAAAACTAAGAATTTATTGGAAAACACTTGAAGTCTGGTCAGATGAGATATATAAATGGGCTTATGATAATGGAAAGCTTGAACCTATTATGATATATGAACTCCGGGAAGCAAAACAAGAAGATTTTAGTAATCTTCCTTTAGAAGATTTGGAAGAGATTTTTAAAATCTTAGCGAAAAATCGTAGAGCTAAAGTCCTCAAATTAGAGAACGGACAATTAGCATTTAAAATAAAATTGGAATAACTAAATTTTCTCTTTATATTGATGGGAAAAACCATTGTTTCCCAGTTAAAATATTTTCTCTATACTTTGCGATTCCACTCTTTTCAAGTGATTCTAATGCATGAAGAGCACGATCTTGAGACCAATCTAGTTTAACACACACATCTTCTAAAGTGAGAATACCTTTTTCTTTTGCTAATTCAACAACCTTAGACTCATCCCCTGTATATTGAATAGGAAAGAATCTTACTATAATAGCTCCAGATTCTAATTGTGTAATATCTTCAATTACCTTCTTTTTTTTCAGGAGACTTAAAGCTTTATCAATATCCTTAACCTCAACATTACCTTTTAATATTCCGGTATTAATCAATTCGAATACTTCTGACAATGGGATTATCCCCCCTGTTTCTTCTTTTGCCATTAAAACCCGTTGGTATGCAAGCATTCCTAATTTTTCATGATCTATTTTAGAAAATTTTTTTAAAACATCATGTTCTGTTATTTGTTCAGTTATGATTTTAGATGAAGGGATATTGTATTTTTTCTGTAATTCCTTAACTTCATTTCTTAATTCAGGAGTTAGAGCTAATAAAACGCCATGTCTTTTAGCAAGTTCACGTAACCGATCTTTAGTAAATTTTTCGACAGATGCTCTTGCTTCCATATCTTTCATCTTTAATTCTGCTGCCTTTTTCTTCATCGCTTCTTTTAAATCAATCTCATCTTCTATCTTTCGAATACCCATTTTTTCATTTACACTATTTTTTAATACCTTTATTGATTAATAATAATAAAACTTCTTAATTCTTTTTATTCTATTGTAATATGAATGATTCAATAACTTTTAGAGAGATAAATGAAATAGAGAAAAAAATAATTTTTACTACACTTTCTAATATTTCCCCAAAAATTTTAACCTTAATTGACAATCTTGAAAAGGATCTATTTATTTCTACATATGAATTATCCATTGATGATAACTTTCCATCAATCTATTTAATTTCTAATGAACAACACAAATTAATCAAAGATTTCGACAACAAACCTAGAATCTGTTCAGCTGGACTATACTTTGGCTTTATTAAAAAAGGAATTTTCTATTTAAGTTTAGAAGGCGCTGAATTTCTAAATAAACTCAATCTATTTTCTGAATTTCAAACAATTCGAGTCAATGAAAAAGGAGAAAAATCAATTCTTTATGGTAATAATATTTTAAAAAGTATGATCGTTGAGATTCCAATCAATTTAAAAGAAAGGGATTTTCTATTGATTTTTAATATACTTAATGAAATTATAGCTATAGCCCAATCACGAGTTAAAAATCAAAACGTACAGAAACTCATGCAAAAAGAAATTATCGCTATGAATTTAAGTGATAAGGGATATTATCTCAGAAAAAAACAATAAAAAAAAGAATTTAAAAATATTATTTCTTAAGTCTTATCTTTTTTATATTAAATATACATAATTGTAATAATTGCTAAAATTGTTATTGGCTTTTTCTTTTGATTAGACATACAAAAAATCCAATTGTATCATGGAGATGAGGATATAGTCTCTGACAATACTTTAAATCTTCTCTAAGATTTTTTCCATACACTTTTGTTAAACCACTCACCCCATAAATATTCGAGATTTTAGATATCTCAAAATTATTGTTTTCTTCTAGAATTTCATGAACTACTAATTCATTTTCTTCAGGAGCAATAGAACAAGTGCTATACAGCATTTCTCCGTTAAGTTTTAATACATGCAATCCAGCTTTAAGTAATTTTTTCTGAATTGATGCCATTTTCTCAATATCCTTCATTTTTCGACTTTTTTTCCTATCATGTTCTTGTCTTATTAGTCCTTCTCCTGTACATGGTGCGTCGAGAAGTATTTTAGTTGCTTTAATATTTAACTGTGATAAGTTAATTGCATCCATATTTATGACAATAGAATTTATGATTCCCATTCTACGTAGATTCATTTCTAATGCAGGAATTCTTTTTCTATTTCTATCTATTAAAATGAGCATTCCTTCATTTTCCATTAACTGTGCCATATGTGTTGCTTTACTCCCAGGCGCCGCACACATATCAATTACAATGTCACTAGGTTTTGGGTCAAGAATTACAGCAGGGAGCATTGAGGCAACATTTTGAAGATAATAATATCCTTGGAGGAATTCATGGGTAGAACCTAAATTTTGGGATTCTTGAATGACTTTAAAAGCATAAGGAATCCATTTAACCTGTTCAAGCTCAAATCCTTTCTGAGTTAATTTTTTTTTCAGATCAGAGCTACTAATTTTAAGCGAGTTAACCCTAATGGATGGATTTAACGGTTTTTCATTTGCCTTTAATAATTCAATAGTCCCATCTATCCCTAAGAATTGAACATACCTTTCAATCATATACGGAAAATATCCATATTCTTGCGCAAGTTTTAGGATTAATTTTTGATTCTGTGACATGAAGTCAACTCTTCAAGCAACTCTTAATACTTAATAAAAATTAATAAATTATATTTGTTATCAGATGAAAGTAGAAACCTTATATGATTGAGGTAGAAATCAAAGTTCGGATTCCAGATCCAGCATTAATGAGAAGAAAATTTGAAGAAAATAAAGGTTCTTATAAATTTTCCTTGCTCCACGAAGATACATACTATAATATGCCTAAAGGGTTAAGAGATTTTAAACAGACTGATGAAGCTTTAAGACTCAGGAAATCAAGTCGATTTGATAAAACTAATCGTGAGAAAAATCAAGATCTGGAATATTATATTACTTATAAAGGAAAAAAAATTGATAATCTAACTAAAACTCGTAAAGAAATTGATATTAAGATTGAAGATATAAAAAAAATGAAAAAAATACTTGAAACACTTGGATTCCAAGAAGTCTTTACTGTGAAGAAAGAAAGGGAGTTGTATGAATTCGATTTTGGAAATTACCATATTGAAGCTCTGATTGATTATATACCGATTCTAGAGCAATATTTCATTGAGGTAGAATACCTATCAAATTCTAAAGTAAAAATCAGTGAATCTAAAGAATTATTATTTAATTTCTTAAGCTCATTTGGAATTCAAAAAGAAAATTTTATAACTAAGTCTTACTTAGAATTAATTCTTGAACATTTTGAATCGTCATAGAAATTTATAATTAAACTTGCTCTCTCTACTCAAAAAATTGAGAATCTTTAATTCTTTTAAAATGAAATCTAAAAGTTATTATTCTTTTAACCTAGTTTTCTCATAGATCTGCTTCAAGGGGAGGAAGGTTGCAAAAAAGAAGAAAGGTTTCTCCTTCCAAGAACCTTTTACACTTTCTTCATATACTTTTCAATGAAGCTGCTATGTTGTTTAATAAATAAACATGTATTTTTATTCTGTAAAATTATATAGAATTTTCTTAATAAATCTAAACACATTTACTTCTTTAGATCGTTATAATCTCCATCTATAATTTGGGCAATATACCTTCTACCTTTGATAATCCACATGATCTTATGTCCTTCTCTTGCTTTTTTGCCCCATTCTGACTTTTTATTGCGATTTTGCTCTATATAACGATATCCGAATAGGTCAACATATTTTATACCGCTTGAAAATTTCTTTATTGGATATTCGATTTCTTCAATCTCAACAGTTTTTTTTCCTTCAAAAATAGCATTATATATTTTAAGCCCTTTTTCCTTAAGGTCTTCCATTTAATCCTCACAAGTTATTGTCATTTTATAATTTCTGAATTTGAATAATAAATATTTCGCATTATTATAAAAAATTAAAGTTTTAAATACTCAATTTTAAATGCATAAAACATTCTTATTTCATTATAATAGAAATAAGTAGAAATTGAATACTATTTAAGTTCTATAGGGTTTTTATGGTTTATTTTGAAATTAATCAATTAGGATTTAATTGCGGAGTTAGTAAATCTAAGTGTGCAAAATATCCTAAATATTGTATGTCATGTCTTAAAAAGAAACTAAAGGAGTTAGGATTTGAAGTTGATTCAAGCTTGGAAGTTTTTGAATTGGATTCATATGAAAGGCATCTTCAAGTGGAGCGGGAAATTATTTGGCGGAAATTTTTGGATGTTTTGAATATTCGGCACATTATATTAATGGATAAAGAATCAGGCTTGAAATTATTAAACTATTCTGTTTCAGGTGCGGAAATTGATGCAGATTTATTAAGTGGTTTTATTCAAGCAAATATAACCTTCTCTGAATCAGACACAGTTTCATCTAATGGTTCAAGTTATCTCAGAAATGATCAATTCTATGAATTTCAATATCAGAATTTTAATATCTTACTCAAAAATGGAGAATTTATAAGGATTTGCCTAATACTCGACCATACAGCTTCAGATAACCTGCGGACTGATGTAAGACAATTTTTGTTAGAATACGAGGATATTTTTCAAAATGAAATCAGTAATTTTAAAGATTCTGGGATTTTTAATGTTGAAAACATGATTGAATATTTGGTAGATTCTTTTAATGTTAAATTAGTATTTCCTATGTCTTTAGCACATAGTATTGCACCAAACGATTTAGAGAAAATAAATCAAAATCAAATCCAAAAAGCCATACTAACCTTAGCTAAAGAACTTCTTGCTTCTAAACAATTTTTCTTCATAAATAATCTGCTTAATCGAGTAAAAAAAATTGTAAATTTGGATGCAAATATTATTCTTTATGAGATTTATCAGCTAGTAAAAAACAATATTTTTATTTCTACAAATCTTGAAACCGTTGCTAGTAATATTGAAATGCTCGAGGAGACTATTTCTGAAAAAGTAGCTAAATTTAAACCAATATCATCCATTCTTTCAAGTAATACTGGAATTGATGCTATCGAACTCAACTTAGATGAAATGGATATTTTATCGGCAAGTAAGATGATAAAAGAATTTGTAAAGAAAGCTAAAAATGCTGAAAAAACTTTAGCATATCAGGTCGCAGAAAAAGAATATAAAAAGGCTCTTTATATAGCAAGAGAATTCAATATTAAAGAAGATATTAATAGAATTTCGCAATCAGTATTAGATCTCGAAAAAAAAGAGAAGCAGTTAGAATTAGATTTTGCTTTAGAAGCTGGAGAAAATGCTGAAAAGAATGGAGATTATCTGAATAGTATTAATTTTTATCAAAAGGCCCTAAAGATCTTAGAAAGTTTCTTAATTTTCAATGTCTCAGATTCCAGAATAAAAAAGCTTAAGAAAAAAATAATGAGACTTCGCGAAGAAATCTAATTTAATCGAATATCATCTTTTACGGTTTCATGATGACAAACTGTAATAGAACCATTTGAAGGTGCAATTAAGTTAACTTTTTCTAAAACTTCAGTATAAGAAGCTAATATCACTAAATTTTGGTTATTACCTTTTAGGTTAACCTTATCATTGATTACACAATTATCAGATACAATCGCCTTTTCAATTGTTACCTGCCTAGATATATAGGCTTTGTTGTAAATTAATGATTCTTTAATTTTTGTATTAACTCCAATATAGACATTATCGCCCACTATAACGTTTGGCCCTATTTCACAATTTTTTCGTATTGTTACATTTTTTCCTATAACTACAGGAGGATAGATTAGAGCTTTTCCGTCAATATCAAGGCTGCCATCTATAATGTTCTTCTGTTGATCATTTGAATTCTGTAAGATATCTTTCATCAGTAGTATATTCGCATCTAATAATTCTTCTGGTTTTCCAATATCCTTCCAAATGCCAGATATTGGATAAAAATACAAATTACCTTCTTTTGCGAGTTTAGGGAAAATCTCTCTCTCAATAGATACCTTTTTAGTAGGTTCGATATACTCGAAGACATCAGGTTCTAGTAAATAAACTCCAGCATTGATAGGCATCGGAACATACTTTCCTTCTGGAGGTTGATACTCATCTTTTTCAAGGAATTTATTAATTTTACCCGTATCATTATCTACTATTAAAACCCCGTACCTCGATGGATCTTCTACCACTTTACTAGCAATAACTCCAATTCCTTTATTCTTTTCATGCAAATTAATCATCTGGCTCATATTAAAATTCAATATGACATCTCCATTTAACATAAAAAAATTTTCACCTTTTAAATAATCCTCAGCTAACTTAATAGCACCCGCGGTTCCCATTGGTACTCTCTCATCTGTGTATTGAATGTTTACTCCAAATTTTTGACCATCCTCGAAGTAGTTTTGTAAAATATCAGCCATTACACTTACAGCTAAGAAAATATCAGTCACCCCAGCAGCTTTTAATAAAAGTATTTGACGCTCTATAACTGGTTTATTAACTACTGGAATTAGAGATTTAGGAATGGTACACGTTAATGGGCGTAAACGGGTTCCCCAACCACCAGAGATTATTATTCCTTTTGTCATAGCCAGACTTTGATTATTCAATAAAGATATTTATTACTTTAGGATATTGAAATTTAATTAAAACAGAAATTAAAATTTAATTAATAACTTTAATTCAAGATTCTGGAAATTTAAAATTTTCTAAAAAAGATAAAAAAAAATGATTTTATTTCTTGTATAACGGATCTGCTTCTTGTAAAACACGTCTCTGAACTTTTCCCATTATATTTTTAGGAATCTCATCGATAAATTCAATGATAGCAGGGCATTTCCACTTTGTCATGTTCTTTTCAGTCCAAGCAATTAATTCTTCTTCGGTAATTTTGCCCTTATATTCAGGTTTTAAAGTAACCCATGCTTTTGTGATTTCACCAACTTTTCCTTTTGGATCAGGAAGCCCAGCTACAGCAGCTTCCGAAACGGCTTCATTACTCATTAGCATAGTTTCAACTTCAGCTGGGAATACCGAATGACCTGCTACTTTAATCAATTGTTTCTTTCTGTCTCTAAGAGCTACTGTCCCATCCTCATTCATAAACCCTATATCACCTGTAAGTAGCCAAGTTCTCCCATCCCAAATTTTTAAGGTTTCTGCGGTTTCGTCAGGTTGGTTTAGATATCCCTTCATAACTTGAGGACCACAAACACACAATTCTCCTGTATTTTTCTCCCCATATTTAGATCCTGGTAACCCATCTGCTATTGGTCCTTTCTCAAAGTCATCTACATCAAAGATTCCCCAATCGGTACCAGGAAACGGCATACCAATTACACCAATAGGGCTTTCACCAAATAAATTTCCACCACTTACAATTGGACTTGCTTCTGAAAGTCCGTATCCCTCTACTATTCTTCCGCCAGTATTTTCTTGAAATGATTTTTGTACTGGAGCATGTAAAGGTCCTGCTCCTGAGATACAGAGTCTTAATCTGCCAGTTAAGTTAGGAAATTTCTTAAGATTCGGAAAATCTGCGATTCTTTTGAACAGTATTTCTGCTCCTGCATAAAAAAGACCTCTTGGAGCATCTATATGTGTAATTTCTTTCAGAAATTCTTCGGTTTGTGGGGGTCTCACAAATAACATCATCCACCCTCCCAAACCAATAGAAACATTCATAACCGCCGTCATCGCAAACGAATGGAAAAGGGGTATAGCACCAATATCTCCTACGCCAGGATCTTCTCCACCTACCCATAAAACTGCTTGAATTGCATTCGAAACTAAATTAAAGTGGGACAATACAGTCGCTTTTGGTACTCCAGTTGTTCCTCCAGTCATAATGTAAGTAGCTGTATGCTCAAAAGGATCAAAATCTACCTTTGGGAGATCTGGTTCTGTTTCAAGAAGATCCAAAAATTTAATCGCTCCAGGAAAATCTACCTTCCCTTTTGGTATTTTTCCTAAAAATTTTCCTAAGCCTTTTTTTAAGCTTGATAAACCTGAGGCTAAATCTACTATATTCGTATAGATTACCATCTCAATTTTTGACTGTTTAATAACAGGACGAGCTAATTCCTCGTATAGCGCATCTAGAGTTATTAATACAGTAGCACCAGTTATTTTAAGATGATGTAATACTTCTAAAGGTTTATAAGTTGGATTTATACCTGTCGCAATTGCTCCTAATTTTATAGTTGCATAGAAGCATATAACATATTGAAAACTATTTGGCATTAAATATGCAACCACATCTCCTTTCTTTATACCTAAATTATGAAGTGCTGTTGCTAAAGAATCTATTGCCTGACCAGCTTCCTCATACGTCATCCATGAATCTATAAACCACATCATTCTTTCGTTCGCGTATTTCTTTCTCTGTCTTTCAAAGAAATCTCCTAAAGAAATTTTTTCAAAATCATAATTTTTAGGTGTATCTTTAGGCCACCATTTCTTGAACCAAGCCTTTTCTTCATTTACTTGCCAATCTGCCATTCTGATTACACTTTAGCTTTCTTTTTTTATTAGAGTACTTATTATTAATGTACTTTAAACATTAAGTAAAATTGGTTTAAATTTATAAAGTTTATAAATAATAACCATAAAAATAGAATTATTCTATATTTAATTCTCTGATTTTAAAATATATTTTTACTAAGAAATTATAATAAAAAAAAATAAAAGATACAAATAATTCGAAATACTTAGAAATTGAATAAATGAGAGATACAGAAAAAATGCCTTGCATACATGGTTTAGATGAAATAAATTGTCCAATGTGTCGAACTGCAAAATCTACTTTTCCAAAAAATACTCTTAGTAGAATGAAAAAGCCTAATATTATGATTGGAAATCCCTTTTTTAACAAAAATGAACGATTAAATCAAAAAATAACTAAAGAAATCATAGCTAAAAAATCAAATACTCTCTCTCCACCTGTAAGTCCAATATCAAAAGCCTTTCTCATAAATGAAATCCCAAATTTTGAAAATAAAATATTAAAAGACAAATTTCAAGAGTTAGATATATCTAAAGAAGATAATTTCGGAATTTCCAAAAAAATACCTCTCGAAAGCGCCGAATGGCAATTCGAAGAAGAAGACTAGAATGTGTTCAATAAGATCATAATAGGTTTCATCTCATTTTATCCTTTTTACGTTATTAATTTAAAGGATTAAATCATAATAATAAATTATAATCTAGTCTTCAAATTATTTAAGAGGTGAATCAAATGGGAGAAGATTTTCAATTTCAAATTGAATGGTTAGGACACGCAGCATTTAGAGTGAAAACAGGTAGTGGAATGGTGATTTATTTAGATCCTTATCAGTTAAAAAAAGGGGAAGAAAAAGCAGATATAATTGTCAGTAGTCATAGTCATTTTGATCATTTTCATGGTGATTCAATAAAAAAATTGATGAAGGATGATACTATTTTACTTGGTCCAGAAAGCATAGCAAGTAATCTAAAGGAATTTAATGGTCAAGCAATTAAATTAGGTGATACTTTTGATTATAAAGATCTTTCAATTCAGCTTATACCCTCCTATAATATAAAAAAGCCAAATCATCCAAAATCAAGTGGATGGGCAGGCACAATCATAAGGTCAGGGGGTAAAAGTGTTTACCATGCAGGTGATACCGAAAGAATTCCTGAAATGAAAGAATTAGCTGATAAAAACATAACAGTTGCATTAATTCCATGTGGAGGTACATACACCATGGATTTCGATGAAGCCACCGATTCTGCAGTAGATATTCAACCTGAAATAGCAGTACCGATGCATAATTGGGACAAGGATTTAAATAAATTTAAAGAACTTCTGAATAAAAAAGATCCTAACATAAAAGTTGAAATATTAACTGATAAAGTGCTAAGAGTATAATTTCTAAATCTATTTTTTTCTTTTTTAAGCAAAATTCATATTTCCTTAATTTGTTAATTTTTTCATATCCAGATCTCTAGTTTTTTAATCTTTTGACTTTAAAGCAATAGAAATCTATAAAACTGGAATACTTACTTTATAATTTAATCATATAGAAATAAATTTAATGATTTAATTATGCCATATTTTGAAAAAGGAAGTTTACGAATGTATTATGAAGATGTTGGAAAAGGAGATCCTATCATCGCGAATCATGGTCTAATGGAAGATGGAACTTATTGGAGCGAGACAGGGGTTACTGCTGCATTAGCTAAAAAATATAGGGTGATTTCAATTGATATGAGGGCACATGGTCGTACGGTCGTAAAAGAAAAGCCTTACGGTTATGATGCTGACACCATGGCTCAAGATTTTGATGACCTTGCTGACTTCTTAGGCATTGATAAGTTCCATTTATTAACTCATGCTACTGGAGGGATGGTGGGTGCTCGTTACGCAATGAAAAGATCAAATCGTTTATTAAGTGCTATGTTGACGGATACAAGTTCAAATACTCTCGTTGATATTCCTGATTACAGAGAATTTACGGAAGAGGAAAAAAAAGCAAGAGCACAACAAGCACAATTGGCTGAATTACGTCAGAAAGCAAGTGAGGAACAAAGAGAAAAAATGATAGAAGCATGGATAGAAATGGATTTGAAGATCTCAATTGAGGATAGGATGGCTGGTATTAAGCAAGAACCCGGACCATTTTTGTTCAAAATGGCTGAACATCCGGAAAGCGATAAAATGATGAAAATTTACGAAGGATTTTTAAGGCGACAAGATCGTCGGGCAATAATATACTTTATGACAAGTTTTTATTCAGATCCTAATCCTAGGATTGAAGAACTCAGACAGATCAAGTGTCCTACGCTTGTCTTACTTGGTGAATTTGACGTAGTCTTTTTTAAGCCAAGTGAAATAATGGCAAAAGAGATTCCTGACGTTCGACATGTGGTTATGCCTGGTCTTGGCCACATGACTGCAATCGAAGATCCTAAACGTACTTTAGCTGAAATTCTTGACTTCCTTGAAACCGTTGAACAAACTGGAAGAGCGAATAGATGAGAATATTTGAAAAAAATTAATTTAAAAATAAAATAAATAAAGTGAGATGATGAAAAATGGGTAGACTTGACGGAAAAGTTGCTGTTATTACAGGGGGATCCAGTGGTATCGGAAATGCCTCTGTAAGGTTATTTGTACATGAAGGTGCCCAAGTGGTATTTGGGGATATCCAAGATGAATTAGGAGAGGCACTTGCTGAAGAACTTGGTCCTAATGCCATATATCTTCATGCAGACGTTCGAAATGAATCTGAAATAAAAGCGCTTATTGATCTTGCAGTTGATAAATTTGGACGACTTGATTGTATGTTCAATAACGCAGGCTTTCCATGTGTTGGGGGCCCAATTGATGAAATCCCCACAGATGGGTTTGATGTGAGTGTGGAAATCCAATTTCGTAGTGTTTTTCTTGGTATGAAACATGCTACTCCAATAATGAAGCAGCAAGGTTCGGGAAGTATAATCAGCACGGCAAGTGTAGCAGGTCTTCGAACTGGAATGGGAGGACATGTTTATAGTGCAGCTAAAGCAGCGATTATCCACTTAACTCGTACAGTTGCTATGGAATTAGGAGAATTTAATATCCGTGTAAATTGCATATGTCCTGGCGGAATTGCAACTGCTATTTTTGGAAAAGGTCTTGGATTTGATCAAGATAAAGCCGAAAGATTCAAAGAACTTGTGAAGATCTTTCTTTCTAATTTTCAACCAATAAAAAGAGGAGGGCTTCCAGAAGATATAGCTAAAGCTGCTCTGTGGTTAGCGAGTGATGACTCCACCTTTGTCAGCGGACATCCTCTAGTTGTTGATGGTGGATTGATTGGGGGGAGAATGTGGGGACAAAATACAGAACAGTTTGAAGAAATGGCAAAAAAATTAGGAATTGAGGATCTCGAAGAAAATAGGAGAAGGATTAATGAGGAAATCGCTAGAATGAAGTGAAATCTTTTTTTAACACTTTTAATTTTTTATAAAGATAATATTTTAAACCATGGTTTTTAAACATAATATATAAAATTCTTAATTGTTATTAAGAAATCAAATTCATAACTTCAGATTAGTGAAACAAAATGGAAGTTGACGAAGATCTGAAAAATAATACTACTGTAGCGTATATCTCCATGGAGATAGGTGTCGATAGTAATATACCTACATATAGTGGTGGCCTGGGAGTGTTATCTGGGGATACAGTTAGATCCTCTGCAGACCTAGAACTCCCTATGGTCGGTATCTGTTTATGTTATAGTTCTGGCTATTTTTATCAATTTTTTAATGAGTTTGGAGATCAAAAAGAAAGAGAAATTGAATGGAATTTCTTCTATGAATTCGAGAAAGTCCCACAACCAATTACAATGAAAATAGAGAATAAAGATGTGAAAGTTTCAGCATGGAAATATAATGTCATTGGTCAATCAGGTCATGTGTTACCTATTTATTTATTAACTACGGATGTAGAGGGAAATGAAGATTGGATGAAGAACATGACGGGTTCTCTTTATGATTCTACCTCAAGATGGAATAGAATTGTGCAAGAAATGATATTAGGAATAGGTGGAGTTAAACTTTTAAAATCTTTAGGCTACAATAACATTCAAACATATCATCTTAATGAGGGTCATGGTTCTTTTGCTATTGTTGAATTATATGACATGTTAAAAGAAGATATTGAACAAGTAAAGGAAAAGGTAGTATTTACAACTCACACTCCTGTTCCTGCGGGGCACGATCGTTTCACGCAAGGCTTAGTGGACAAAGTCTTTGAAAAACGAATGCCTCCTGAAATTAGGAAACTTGCTGACGATAATGGGGAATTTAATATGACCTTTCTTGGAATGGCACTTTCTAGATATAGAAATGGTGTAGCTAAAAAACATGGGGATATCTCCAGAAAAATGTTCCCACAATATGAAATCGATTATATAACAAATGGAATCCATTTACCTTTTTGGGTTTCTAAGCCCTTCCGGAAGTTATTTGGAAGAAAATGGCCAAATTGGAGAGCAAATCCTTCGGTATTGGAAAATGCCATCGAATTAGATGATTTAGACGTTTTTGATGCTCATATAGAGAACAAATTTAACTTAATATCATATCAAAAGGGTCATTCATGGAATTTACTAGATGAGGAATTAATTACAATAGGATTCGCAAGGCGTTTTGCCACCTATAAAAGAGCAATATTAATATTCCATGATATTGATAGATTAGGCAAAATCTGTAAAAATGGTGTACAGTTTATCTTTGCAGGTAAGGCTCATCCTAAAGATCAAATGGGGAAAGATTATATCAAAAAAATTCATGAAGCTGGTGAGTACTTGTATGAGAACTATGGAGTAAAAGTTGTAATGATGGAAAATTATAATATGGATCTCTCTCACATGCTTGTTTCAGGAGTTGATATCTGGCTGAATACACCTAATAGATATCGTGAAGCAAGTGGAACAAGTGGAATGAAAGCAGCTCTAAATGGAGTGCCGAATTTTAGTGTCCAAGATGGATGGTGGTTGGAAGGATATAAAATGAATCATCTAGCAGGTTGGGCTATAGGACCTGATGATTCAAATCCAGATGATCCTGGTGTTTCAAATGATTGGGATATTGATGCAAATACGCTTTATGAGACTTTAGAAAACGAGATTATCCCAACCTACATGAACCATGATGAATGGATCTTTCGACAAAAGAACGCCATTTCTTTAGCAGCTTATTTTAATACCCATAGAATGTGTATGGAATATGCAGAAAAAGCATACAATCTTCAAAAGCAAAAACCATGGAAATTTGTTAGATCAATTTTTTAAAGATTATATAATTTGAATTGACGGATTTTAATAAAATCCTCGAATTTCTTTTTATCGAAATAATCTTCTAGAACTTGATTTAGAATTTCTTCCATTATTTCAATACCTGAATTTATGCCCTCAATGTCTTTAGTTAAAAGTAACATATATTCTTGGGTTGTTATAAGGAAATAATTACCTTGAGTAATTTCAATATCAGAATATGTTGCTAGAATCTCATTAGCTTCTTTTACGATTTCAGGTGTTGTAAATAATACAATCAGATATTTTTCAGTATATTCCTCTGTTAAATAACTATCTCTAATTCCTGATGCTAGTAGAGGATTTTTTATGTATGATTTAAAAAGGTGTTGAAGTTGAGTCAGGTTTTTTCTCAATTTGGTTTTATTATGAAAAAAATCGAATCTTTCCGTTAAATTTAAAGGTTCACCTTCTATGTAGGTAATACTTTTTGGAGGTTTTTTAAATTTAAATTCTTTAAGTTGATTTGACATCTTATCAGCTATCTGAACAGATTTAATTAATTATAGAAAATTAGAATTAATAAAAAAGTTTCATTATTTTAGAACATAAGGAAATTTAAGGAACGAATGAAATTAGGAACACTTAACTTAGCGAATAGATACATTTTAGCACCTATGCAAAATGTGACTACTGCTCCTTTTAGGAGATTTTGTAGAAAATTTCAAGAAATTGGATTAGTTAGTGTTCCGATGCTCTATACTAAAAGAATAGTTAAAAATCCGAAATTTCTAGATCATGACTTATGTGGAATAGAAGAGGAACGACCAATAAGTATCCAATTAATAGGATCTGATTTAGATGCTTTTAGAAAATCAATTGATTATCTTGAAAGCTATAATTTTGATGTATTAGATATAAATGCAGGTTGTCCTTCACGGAGAGCAATTAACGCCAAGGAGGGGGGATTTTTAATGAAGAATTTGGATGGATTAAACGAATTACTCCAAGTTGTTGTTAAGAAATCCTCTAAACCTGTCTCCTTGAAAATAAGGACTGGTTTTGAAAAACCCATGAATATTGAAGAAGTATCAAAAATAATAAATAATTCAGGGATATCTCTTTTAACTATCCATGCTAGAACTGTAAAAAGTAACTTTATTAATGGAACGCTAGATTTAAAAACAGTTAAAAGATTAAAAGAAAAAATCATTATTCCTCTGGTGGGTAACGGTGATATTACGACACCGATAAGTGCAAAAGAGTTTATTGACTATACAAAAGTTGATGCTTTTATGATAGGTAGAGAAACGATGGGCAATCCGGAGATCTTTCGACAAATCCATGAATATTTAACTAAAGGCAAAATTGTTTCCTTTATCAGTAATTTGGAGTTAGTAAAAAAGTATATTAATATTTATGAAGAGATTATTGATACTTTTCTAAATGAAATTTCATACCCATATAGAAATGATGAATTCAAATTTAGGGAATTAAAGAGAATTTCGATTTGGCTAATGAAAAATATTTGGAATTCTACAAAGATTAGAACTCACTTATGCAAAACTAAAGACCTTTTACAGTTAAAAATGTCTTTAAAAGAAGTATTTAATTGACGTGCAAAAGATATTAAATTTTTTTATCTATTTGTATTTCTTTAAAAGCTCCTTATGGTTATATACACCATCTTCTGTAATAACGCCAGTAACTAGCCTAAACGGAGTGATATCAAATGCATAGTTTAGACATTCTACACCATCAGGAACTATCTGAACTTTTCCTAAAACATTACTAACTTCAGAACTATCTCGTTGTTCAATTATTACATCCTTTACAGTTTCATGAAGAGAAAGGGTTGAACTCGGTGCTGCTACGTAAAAAGGGAGATTATTATCTTTTGCTGCTAAAGCTACTAAATAAGTTCCAATTTTGTTAAAAACAGCATCAGAGGTAACTCGATCAGTACCTACAATCACTATATTCACTTCTCCTAATCTCATAAGTAATCCAGAAGAAGTATCTGAAATAACCTTTACAGGAATCTTATCATAATGTAATTCATATGCAGTTAATCTTGCACCTTGTAATCGTGGTCTTGTCTCATCAGCAATAACACTTATTTTCTTACCCTGTTCTATTGCTGATCTTACAGGAGCTAATGCTGTCCCATATTGAACTGTGGCAAGAGAACCAGCATTACAATGTGTTAACACAACATCTCCATCCTTTAATAATTCAGCTCCATTCTTCCCAATATTTTTATTAACTGTGATATCTTCTTGAGCCATAAGTTTTGCTTCTTCAATAACTAGTTCTGAAAGATTAATCGGGTCATCCGGATAAGACGTAATTATTTTCCAAATTCTATCGACAGCCCAAAATAAATTTGAAGCTGTCGGTCTTGTATTTCTTATAACATTAGCAACCCTTTCCATAGATTCTAAAAACTTTTCTTTTGGTAAATCTCTATACTCTAGTGTTGCTATAGCCATGCCCATTGCCGCTGCAACTCCAATAGCAGGAGCACCACGAATATTCATCACTTTAATTGATGTAGCAACATCTCTATAATCATCAAACTCTAAGAATTCAAGTTTGTGAGGTAATTGAGTCTGATCAATCATTTTAACTTTATTATCAGAAGTCCATTCTATAGAAGGAATCATGACTTTATTTAATATTTTAAACTTTAAATAATTATTATCTCATCAAAGCCAAAAAAATCAAATAGAGTAAAAATTAAAATTATCCTGTAAAAATCCTATTCCTCATAATCTATTACACAATCAGCTTCAATTTCAATTAACCAGTCGGGATCAATGAATCTACTAACTTCTAAAAAAGTACATGCTGGTCTTATTTCAGAGAAAAATTCTCCATGTGCCTTACCTGCTTCTTGCCATTTTGAGATATCAGTCAGCATAATTCTTGTACGAATAACATCTTTTAGACAACCTCCAGCTTCCTTAATGGCTTTTTCAATAATTCCTAAACAATGTTTTGTTTGACCATATAAATCATTAGGACACGCGGTTGATCCATCTGAAGAGATCGGTGCCGTCCCTGCTACAGAAATAAAGTTTTTTATCCTTACCACTCTGGAAAAACCAATAGGCTTTTCGTATTGAGATCCAGAAGAAATATTTCTTCTTGTCATAAATATCTAGAATCTACTCATCCTTAATTATCTTAATAAAGATGAATTAGAAAAAGGAATATAAATAATATAGAAAATATATTAAAATTGAGAACTCTCGTTTTTCTAATTATGCAATTTGGAACAATTTCTTATCTAATAGGAGTATTAATTTTAATTTATTAATTTAAAAAATTATTAAACAAAATATTATATTCTTTGTAAAAATTTAAATGAGTATAATTGAATCCCCAATAATTTCTTGTTCACGTAGAACTGATATACCTGCTTTTTTGATGGATTGGGTTATTCAGAGGCTTAAAGTGGGATATGTTGATGTAGTTAACCCATTTAATCGAAAGCAAATAAATCGAGTCTCTCTAGATCCTAAAATTGTTATGTGTTTTGTCTGGTGGAGTAAAAATTTTAGAGACTGGATTAAGGAATACAAAAAGAACAAATATCTTTTTAAATCTTATAAGGGGCATATTTTCCAATTTACAATCAATTCCCCCTCAGAATTGGAAAAGAATTTAACTATATCAGTTGAAGAACGATTAAAGCAAATGGAATGGCTAATCAAAGAGTTTGGAGTATCTTCTATAAGCTATAGATATGATCCAATCATTTTTTACAGAAAAAAGGATACTCATAGAATAAAAAATAATTTAGATGAATTTAAGAATATAGTTGAAAATGTAGCCGATCTTGGTGTAAAAGAACTCATATTTTCTTTTGCTACAATATATCCTAAAGTTAAAAATAGGATGAATGCTAGAGGATATATTCCTATTGACCTAACTTTAAACAAAAAACAAGAAATTATAAACGGATTAATTAAAATATGTAATGATTCCAATATAAATATGAAAGCGTGTTGTCAACCTGACTTACTAAAAATTAAAGGGATTGAACAAGCACACTGTATAGATGCAATTAAAATTGAACAATTAATTAATGAAAATATCCCAAAATTAAGAGATACCGGACAAAGGAAAAGCTGTGGATGTTTCAAATCAAAAGATATAGGAGGATATACAGGGATTTTTCGATGTAAACATAATTGTGATTATTGTTATGCTTCTCCCGCTAAAATATAATAAATAGTTAATTTCTTTGAATGAAAAAATTAATTATAAAATTCCAAGGAATTTGGTAACTCCCTCGATTTTCGGAATATCTACTTTAAAGTAATAATGCACTATATCGTATAAAAAGATAAGATAATTTATTTGAATTCTTTCATTATACACTTTATTAACATGATCAAGAAGTATTTTTGAAGTCCATGCTTTTTTTTCAGAATTAGTTATAAACTCAGCTAGAGTTTTGGAGAATTCGAATGCTTTTTGAATCTCATTTCTAAGAATTATTAAAGCAGTTATTAAATCATACTCTTCCAAAAACTTTTTTGCAATGCCTTTCTCGATATCTATTTTTTTTGGGTTAATCAAATTTTCAAAATCTTGAACAATTTTTCTCTTTTCGAAAACTATATATTTCTCATAATTAATCTGATTATGATTGTAATCAGATTTTGACATAGCTATAATTTCATTATCAAATAAATTTTTCATTGCATATTTAAAGAAATATATGATATTATCAGCAAGATACTGATCATCTGAAATTAATATTACACCCTTACCCAAAAAAATAGCTCTTAAAATAGAAGCCATTAATGGTTCCGGAATATTTAACTTTATTAAGTCGTGATTAATCGATTCGACTTCAGGAATAATTTTATCCGTATCTTCTCTTGTTGTAGAACCTGGAGATTCTGGGGCTTCTATTTTAAAATCTGCAATTAAACAATCTCTCACTATAAGGTTTTTATCAACATAGGCAATAAAATTATGTTCGCAAATCATTCCAGCAGTTATATTAATAGCTAAAAGTCCTTTTGTTGCATTTCTTGTTGCATCATCTGAGATCTCAATATTATCCCAATTAGAACAAATTGGACATCTAACTTCAATTTTAGCCATACTTATTCAAAATAGTCTATCGAATACTTATTTTTATAAAAAGTATATAGAATTCCTATTTTGTTATCTTTCTTATCTATTTATTAATTGTGGTAATATCAATATATAAGTTTGCAATAATTAGAGATCATCGTCTTATTCATAGAGTCTGTTTAATATCTCTTAACTCTACCATAGTTTTTCTCGATCAAATTTGCTATAAGCAAGCAAATTATGGCACTAGTATTTTCAGCAATTATAAAAGAAACCATGTTATCGAATATTAAAACCCATATAAAGAAAGTTGCAAAGAAAATTGGAGTGAAAATAGCAATTATGATAATTAGAGGTTTTGTTATAGGGAACTTTAAGATCTGTTTTAATTTAGAAGAATAGGTTTTTGATTTCCGGAACTGGCTTCTCAACTTCTCTCTTCTCTCAACTTGAGCATAACTCTCAAAGATAATCATAGAAGCATAAAATATTGCTAATGTTATTCCAATTGGGATTACTATAATAACGAAATAATTCCCAATCGCTAAAAAATATTGCCCAATGATTATGAAGAGAAGCTGTAAAAACCCACACATTCCTAATAACAACAAGGCGATTCCAATATACTCTTTTGACTTCCAACGGATTCTAATCGGCATCTTTTTATTATCTTCTAAATTTTTTAGTGGGCCCGGCGCGGTTTGAACGCGCGACCTTCCGCACGTCAAGCGGACGTCATACCAGGCTAGACCACGGGCCCCTTAATTTCAATATAAGGAATATTGAAATTAGCTATAGGTAATTTATTTCATTAAAAAATAAATATTTTATTAAATTTAGTAAATTTCTGTTTAAAGATACTCAATATTAAAAAAATAATAAAATAAATGAGTTATATTTTACACTTTTTTTTCTCGTAAAGCTCTAATCATTGGTAAGTCGTTTCCTGAAAGGATTTCTAGCATTGCGCCTCCTGCTGTTGAAATGAAAGAAACATCGTCAGCTTTTCCTGCCATTGAGGCTGCAGCACCCATTTCACCACCACCAATAATTGTGAGTGCATTGTTTTTTTTAGTGGCAGCAACCATTGTATCTACAATTTCATTTGTAGCTTTTCGAAACACTTCCTTTTCAAAAATGCCTGGAGGACCGTTTGCTACAATTGTTTTGCATTTCATTAGAATATCATTAAATTTTTCAACTGTTTTAGGGCCAATATCTCCCGTAGTGGTATTATAAGTACCCGCTTCATCAATTTCAATTGTTTTTCTATTACCATTTTCATCAATTATCAAATCTTCGGGAAGAATAATCTTATCTTTATATTTCTCATAAGTTTCTATGATCATATCTTTATTTGTTTCCAGATCTTCAGCGATTATTTTATGGTTTGGTTCTCCCATATTTTTCCCTAACGCTTCAAAGATCAGAATAGCTGTTAATCCTGAACAAAGCGCGTAATCTAATTTCTGATTATCAAAATTATATTTCATTGCTTTAAACTTGTCTATAGCTTTTGCTCCACCAATTAGCATAGCCATAGGTTTCTCAGGCTCTTGCATAATTTTCTTCAAAGCATCTAATTCTTTGTCGGTTATTGGACCTGCCATCATCTTAGGCCATCCTACTATTGACGCATGAGCTCGATGAGCGGCTCCAAAAGCATCAACAATTACATAATCTACTAATGGAAATAATGCTTTGACCAATTCGGTATTTTCAGCTTCAGAAAAATCCTTATATCCTTTCATTTCTCCTTCAAATTTTCTAACATTGTTTAAAACTAAAACTTCTCCCTTTTTGAGATCCTTAATAGCTTGGATTGCTTGTTCTCCATAGATATCTTTTACGAATTTAACAGGACGACCAAGATATTTTTCGATTTCTTTCGCATGTATGTCTAAATCTGTAAAATCGTCACTTCCTGGACGGGATTGATGCGCTAATATTATCACTGCGCTTTTTTTAAAATATTTATTCAAAGCAGGAGCAAGTACACGAATTCGCGGTGAATCTCTAATTTCCATCTTCTCTAAGTCAATGTTAGAGTTTATGTCAACACGCATTAAGACTTTTTTACCTTTTAAATTCACATCCTTAAAAGATGTATAATCAATTTTCATACGTAATCTCACTTTAAATTAGGATTAATAATTGAAATTAGTAGTAATTTATATTTATTTTATGTTGTTATTATTTTTTTTTAAAAATTGATAAAATTCAAAATTGTATAAATTAGTAAAATACAAAATAAAAGAACTCTTATTTATACGAAATAATTTACCTTTTCTTAGCACATCCTATTGTGGACATAAATTATGAATGAAATAAAAGATATTCTCGCAAAATTACTTGAGAAAAAAATGACTGTAGAAGAAGCTGAAAGATTACTTAGAGCCAATCATGTTGAAGAAGTTGGAGATTTGGCTAAATTAGACATTTTTCGTAAAACGAGGACAGGTACACCTGAAGTTATTTTTGCCCAAAATAAAGACCCAGAAATCGTCATTGAAATTACTAAGAGGTTCCTAGAAACCAAACAATTCGCAATAATCTCTCGTTATTATGAAGACCAGAAAATTCTAATTGAAAAAACCTTTGATAAAGCTGAAAATTATGAAATTCATATTAATGACCTCGGAAAAATAATTGTTATTAAGGAAAAATCCTACGAGTTTCCTAAAAAGGATGGAATTGTAGGAATTATTACAGCGGGAAGTTCAGATATTCCAGTAGCAATTGAAGCACAAATTATTGCAGAAGTTATGGGTTGTAAAACTATTACTACTTATGATGTGGGGATTGCAGGTATTCATCGTATCTTTACACCTTTAAGTGAAATGATTAAAAAAGGAGTTCACATAATAATTGTCTGTGCGGGAATGGAAGGAACTCTACCAGGATTAGTTGCGGCTCTTGTTGATATTCCTGTTATAGGTGTTCCGATATCAAGTGGATATGGTATGGGTGAAAAAGGGAAGGGTGCATTGATTACCATGCTGCAATCTTGTTCTCCAGGATTATTAGTTGTAAATATTGATAATGGATTTGGTGCTGGGGCTTCTGCTGCAATAATTGCTAATAAAATCTCAGAAAAGCTTTAATCTGTAATTTTAGATAAATTAAAATTGTAAACTAGTCAGAAGCTAATATTCTAATTTTAGTCTAACCTTAATAAGAAAAGATATTTAAATATTAGAGTCTAAATTTCTTCTAATTATTATTAAAAAAAATTCTAAATAAAGGTGAAATATTTGGCCACAGACGCTTCACTTGAAGCTTTAGACAAACTTCGCGAATTGAATCAGGAACATGGATGGTATATTATTCCCCTACTCGTACTAGTATTATACATTTATGGAGTGGAAATTAAAAATGCGAGAGAAACAGGAAATTGGAGTACTGTATTTGCAGGGTTAACTCTTTTAGGCTTAGATTTGATTAATGAAATATGGAATGGGCTAATTTTTGCCTTTTCGGATCATTCTGCCTTTTGGACTACCCCTGGAGCAAGTGCTTACATTATTTTAATTGGATGGAACATTGAAATAGCTTTCATGTTTTCAATTGCAGGTATAGTATTTGCAAAATTTTTACCAGATAATAAAAATAAGAAAATTTTGGGACTCCCAAATCGATGGGCAATGGCAATAGGTTTTACAATCTTTTCTGTTTTTGTAGAAATTTTGTTAAATAGGGGAGATTATTTAATTTGGGAATATCCGTGGTGGCATTGGTATAATCCAGTTTTAATCTTTTTATTCGGGTATTTTCACTTCTTTGTTGGAACTTTTTACGTATACGATTTACCGGACAGGAAATCGAAAGTCAGAGTAGTTGGAACAATCTACGCTATTGGTATTGCGCTATTATGCATATTTTTACCGTTGGGTATAGCAGGAGTAATTAATTTTTAAAATTATTAAACTCAATTTTTGTATTTTATTTTTCCCTATTAAGTGTTCATTCAAAACTTCTAAAATTGAAATATGGCAATATGTAAGGTATTTACTTTAATTAACAATATAATGGTTTAAATAAACAGATATCTAAGTTAATTTTTACACGTGAAGATGCTTTAAGATTAAGATTAAAATTTCTCATAAATTGCCCCTTTTCAATATCTCTCGCCATATAATTTAAGATAGATAACTATATATATGTAAATTAATATAATAATAATTGAACTTATTTTTATCTAAATAAAAACTAAAATTCGCTAAGAGCAAGAAAGTAGTTGAGACCCCAATGGTCGCATCTATTGAACATCAAGAACTTTTTGAGAGATCAAAAAAATTTTTTGAAGAAAAAGATATTGAGAATACTTTAGATCACTATGAAAGGGCACTTGAACGCATAGATCGTACAAAATTAAAGAATAAAACGGAATACATCCAATTTTTAGATTCTATCTTAAAGTTTTGCCGAGAAAATAATTTACCTGAACAAGAAGCTCTAGTTCTAAGGGCATTAGGAAGAACCTACTCTGTGTTTAGACAATATGCTGAAAGTATGAAATGTCATTATCAATCACTAAAGATTCAAAAGAGATTAGGTAAGAAGGTAGAAACTGCTGAAGGTTTAGTGTTTCTAGCTGAAGATCTTGAAGTCTCCGGGGATTATGATAAAAGCGTAAAAACATTTCAAGAAGCATCAGAAATATTCAAGGATTTAGGAAAACTAAGAAAAGTAAAAGATATTACTAAAGAAATAAATCGATTAAAAGAATTTTCCAAAGAAATGGTCGAAGATGAGTACTACTTGAATAAATTTCATGTTGATAAATATTAAGGCAGAAAAATACTGAAATTTATTTATAAACCAATTTTTTTTCTTATTTTTTATAATTTTTATCATCCATAATATCTAAGAGTAAAATAGTTGTTTTATCTTAGCTTGTATAATAAATTGTATCTCTCTCACTGAAATTCCAGAATTATTACTAATTTTTTTAAGATCTTCATATTCTGGCTTGACATTTATGATTTCTTTACTCTTTCCCAATTCAATATAAGAGACTTTAAAATTTACATCATATTCCTTTTTATTAATTTTAATGATATGTTTTTCTATAGTTCTATCTACACATACACGGTTTACTATACTATATCTTACCCCTAAAGTCCCTAATTCATGGATAATTTTTTCAATCAATTCAAATGTATATTCTGGATAACATAAAACCTTTATTATATAACTAGGTCGATTTTTTTTCGTTAAACTTGGAATTATTTGAAGATCTAATACTTTTTCCTCCTTGAATTCATTGAAGAAATTCCCAAGTATCTCTCCCGAGACATCATCAACATCAGTTTCTAAAATCGACACTTTTTCAACATATTTTTGCATTGGATGATTAGGTATAGTACTTTCTAAATCCTCATATTCTCCAAAAAATAAGCGTAGTATATTTTGAAAATCTTTAAACTTATTCTGACCAGTACTATAAGCGGATTTCCTAATCATCATCTCAGGTAAATACTCTAAAAAAACAGGACTCAAACTTGTTAATAAGGCAATACCTGTAGGAGTTACCAATTCAGATTCTATAGGTCCTCCGAAAGTTATTAAATTTGACTTTTCTAAAATCTTTAGGGTAGCTGGAGCTGGAATTGTTAACAAACCATGGGTGGTGTTAACTTCACCACCTCCTAAAGGTATCTTACTACAAAAAAATTTAAAATTTTCATCAAAACTATTCATTTTATCTAGTACGGTAGTAACCCCTAAAATATCTATTAATGTGTCAATTGAACTAAGTTCGTGTAAATGGACTTTACTAGCTAATTCACCGTGCACTTCTGCTTCTGCTTGGATTAAAGAATCTAAAACTTGGTTAGCATAATTTTTAGCTAAATCTGAAAAGGAATTTTCATTTAAATATTGATTAAGAGAATTTTTTAGTGTTTTTGCCGACCTATGATCCTTATTTTCTTTAATCTCAATTTTCAGTTGATTTAATTGAATTCCTGATCTATCTATTTTATTTAAATCAATATTTAATTGCGAAACATCAGGTAAATAATTTTTTAATTTTCTTAAATCTTTTAAAATTTCCTCTGGTTCAGGAACTATTCCTAACAATGCTGCTAATAACATATCTCCAGAGATTCCAGAGTTTTTCAAATCAATATATAATATTCTCATTTTATCATTTTTTAAAATTGGTACAATACTCAATAATTAAAGTGATAACAATTTTATAATTATATTATCTTTTTAATAATATTAAGAATTATTAAATATAAATCAATTTAAGGGCACAGCTATGAGCTCAGAACTTCAAACTTTAAAATGCTATATGAACCAACTACCAGCAACAATATTAAAATTATTAAAAGTTGACCCTCCTCAAAAAACTATTCCTGAACCAATTCAAGGAGTTCTAAATCTTTATCAAAATGTTGAACGTATTAGTATAAATCTAATTGATAACCTAGGTCTCTTCGAAATAACTTATATGAAGCCAAAATTCATGATTAGCAACGCTGAATTGATGTTATTGCTAAGCACAAGAAATCCTTATACGTTAGGAGTTTTACATCAATTAATGTATGGTGGGTTTGATGTGGAACCTAATGGTTTCCACCTTCTGAAACATTTAAATGAAAGCGACAAAAAATCATGTTTTATCGGACGGAAAAAAGATTTAGACCGTTATGATGGAGGAACTAAATCAATTGCTAAAGACTCTGATATGAGTACTTGGGTAGAATCAGCAAAAGTAATTAATAATTTTGACCTATCTTGGATGCATTACCTAGATTTTGAGAACTTACATAAGCAGCAACAGCAATTAAGGCAAAGAACTCCAGAAGATTTAATAGAGAAATTATTAAATCGAACTGACAAATGGATCTTAAGTAATTATAAGCAACTAAGGAAAAATTCATTGATGATCATAATCGGTGATCATGGTAGAAGCAGGTTAAACTTAGAATATTCTGGAAAAATTGCTCAATGGCGAGAAGCTAGCGTGCCAATTGCGATTTTTATAAAAAAATGAATTTTTATCCTTTTTCTAAAAAAAGATGACGATTGTTTAAAATGGAGGAATATAAGCGATTTACAATTTCTCTTCCTGAAAAGTTATATAAGTTATTTGAGGCGTTTAGACTTAAGTTAGGGATGTCAAGATCAGATGCTATTCGGAAAGCAATGCATTCTTTTATGATCAGTGAAGAAAATATTTCTATAAGTTCTGGAAACGTTGTGGGATGTATAACAATTATTATGGCTCATGAACATCCAGATATTAAACAACATGAACACTCTCATAATTCTTCTCACACTGCTGATCATGAGCATGATTATAGTTCTGGGACGATGTATGCTAATATTCAACAAACAGATGAAATATTAAAGATTGATATTCAGCATCACTTTTTTGATATAATCATATCTACTATGCATGTTCATTTGGAATATGGTAAATGTTTAGAAATTATCGCGGTCTCAGGACCTTTTGATCGAGTAAAAACACTTAAAGATCGTCTGCAAAGATTGAAAAGCGTAATTTCAGTGGGTTTTTTTATTATTGATAAAGAAATTAAACAAGGTTCAGAGAAAAAGTAAAAATAAGAATAAATAATTCCGATTCTCTAGAAGGAGTCCGAGGTATAAGGCGATTTGGGGAGGAATTTTTATTCTTTATTTATTGTGGTTGTGTGTGTAGTTATGTTAAAAGATAAAATTTTGATAATTTAAAACTAAATACACCATCAAATTAGTGATTTAATGATAAAGTTTTATGAGAGAAAATAAGATGAAAAAAAAACTTTAGTTTAAGGTTTTGAGCAAGAAATCTATAAATCTTTTTCTTGAACTGTTTTCCTATTATTAGCCTTGGCTCTTCCAATAGCTTTGTCAAGGATTTCAATAATAGCATTGTTAAGTGCGGGACCATCAATCAAGTCTCCACTTGTATTGCATCCTTTTCCTTTGATGTACTCTCGAACTTTACTTTTTACAAACAGAGCCTCTACAGCTGCTTTTTTAGCCATTTTTTTATTCCTCCTATAATGATTTTAAAGAGTTTTAAATAAATTTATATTTTAAATATTATTCCGTCTTCCTTATTTTTAAACTTTAAGGTCAGATCATCTTAAACGATGAATAACAATGCTCTAAATACAGATTTTGCAATATCAAAAATATATAAAAATTGGGACGTAACTCACATTTAATCCAAAAATTACTAAGAAATATTTATTTACAAATCGGAAATATTGGAATTAACTTTTACACAAGCGTTATTTTAATGAAATCTATTTCTCTAAATAGAAAATTAATTGAATAATTTGAGATCTAAATTAAGAAAAAATTAATTAATAATTATTGCCTGTTTAAAGGATTTAACTTCAATAGACGATATAGAGGGATTAGTTCTTCTAACTGACAGAGAACATGTAATTTTTTCTTCTTATGACAAGTTAGATTTGAAAAAGTTTTTAAAGGAGGTCGATTGCCGCGTTAAAATTCATAATAATTCAATTCTAAAATTGTTCCTCACTTTTAGAGATAAGAAATTTATTTTTTCTGATTATGTGCTTGATACTTATTTTATTATATTAATATTTAGTTTAAATGTAAAATTTGGCTTAGCCGAACATTACTTAAATAAGGTTGTGAACAAAATAAAAATTGTAATATCAAATTAAGCTTTAGATTTTATCTTTATATTTTTAAATTTGGCACTATTAATTTTAGAAGAGAATTCCACAATATTAGAATTTAATTTATTAATTATAAAACCCAAATTAAAAAATCTCTTAATATAATCTTAAAATAAAATTTCTTCAATGTGAAAAAAATATGACTAGATCAGAAGAAAATCTAAAAGCTGCATTTGCAGGTGAATCGCAAGCAAATCGTAAATATTTGGCTTTTGCTGAGAAGGCAGATAAAGATGGATTTCCACAAGTAGCAAAGCTTTTTAGAGCTGCTGCTGCTGCTGAAACGGTTCATGCTCATAACCATCTCAGAGAACTTGGAGGTATAAAATCAACTAAAGAAAATATTCAAGCAGCCGTAGAGGGAGAGCATCATGAATTTACAAAAATGTACCCTGAATTCATTGAAGATGCTAAAGCTGAAGATAATAAAGGTGCTGAAAGAACCTTTAACTATGCTAATGAAGTCGAAAAAATTCATCATAAACTCTACGAAATTGCTTTAGAAGCAGTTGAAAAAGGTAAGGATTTAGAAAAGCAAGATATTTACATATGTCCAGTATGCGGTTACACTCATGAAGAAGAACCGCCAGAAAAATGTCCTGTTTGTGGGACAGTAAGAAAAATGTTCAAAAAAATTGATTAAGAATTCTTTTTTTTTATTTATTTTATATTTTCCAAGGACTATAACATTCTTTAATTTTTAATAGATAATTATCCATCAAAAAGTGGAGATTTTTCTCTGCTTTTTTTAAAGCTCCAAAATTTGCACCATTTTGATAATAATTTATAAGAACATCTGAGACTTTATTATCTCCTAAAGAGATTAATGTTTGAAGACGCGCGTTTTTCACTATTGTCTTATATTTCATGAATTTTATTTTGATTGAGTGTAATTTTTTTAGTTCTTTTTCAATTTTCTGATATTTTAGAATCAGTTTGTTTAATTCTTTATCAAAGTAAAAATTAATTTTTTTTTCATAAGGAGTATTTAATTTTGGGATAAGAGGGTTTATATTTACTCTTAGCGAGTTACTTTTAAAACCTAGTTTATCAATAGATTTTAATAAATCAATTATTTCCTCTATATCTTTTTCATTTTCATTAGGTAAACCAATTAAAAAGTAGAACTTAACATTTCTAATCTCTGAATCCTTTATTTGAGATAAAACCGAAATTATTTTATCATTTGATATCATTTTTCCTAATGCATATCTTAGACTCTCTGATCCTGCCTCAGGAGCAACTGTAATAGTCTTTATACCTCCTGATTCAAGAATTTGAATTATTTCTGGAGTAAGGTGCTCAATACGCAATGAAGGTAGAGTTAATCTTTTTCCCCTACTGATTATATATTCACAAATTTGTTGGAATTTTGGATGAGATGAAACACAAGATCCTATTAGGCTAAATGTATCAAAATCTAAAATCTCTAGGGCGTTATCAATTACAGTAATTATATTTTCATAGCTTCTATTTCTAAAGGGAGAATTATGAAAGGATGATATACAAAACTTACATTGATAAGGACAACCTCGATTTGTTTCAATAAAAAAGTTTCTTTCAAAAATAGACTCATATTTAGATAATTTCACCATTAATTGGTTAATTGGGATAGGAGAGTTATCTAAATTCTTAAGAACAGCTCTTTTTGCTTTATTATTTAATGATGGGATGTATATACCTTCTATTATTTTTAAATCATTTAGAAATTTTGAATAAGATATTCTTTGGTCTTTGTAATCTTGGAATAATTTAAAAAACATATCTAAATTTGGCTCTGCATCACCAATAAAGAGAATATCAAATATTTTGCTTAAAGAGGTAGGATTAGATGTAACTACAGGACCTCCTCCAATGATTAGAGGAAAATTAAAATTCTCATTTCTTATTAATTCTTGTCTTTTTTGAAATGTAATGGGAATATTCGCCTTTTCTAAAATCCATAAAATATTCCTAAAATCATTTTCAAAATGTAGTGAAAAGCCTAAGATATCAAAATCCCTTGGCAATACTTTATTTTCTATTGATCTTACAAAATTTTCTGAAGAATAATCACATGATGCCGGAAATTTAATATTATCAGGTAAAAATATACGTTCACAAGCGATATTATCATAAGAATTAATTAAATCATAAAGCAACCTAATAGAATATGATGACATCCCTATCTTATACACATTAGGGTATATCAACCCAAAAGAAAAATCTATTACTCTCCAATCTTTAACAATTAAATTTTCATTATACATCTATCTGTTAAATTCAGATTCGTGTTCTATTTTAATCTTTTTTATTTCTTCAACAATTAACGGTAATATTATACCTGTTTTATTTTTGAATAATATTTCTGCTGCATCATCCAAATGAGTAGGTTGGTCATTCGCAATTATTAATTTACCACCTCCACTTAGAGTATATACAGGTAAGTCACATATTGGAGCCACAGTTAAGGAAGATCCCGCAATTAACATTACATCAGCTTTCTTTGCCAAATCAATAGACATATATTTTTCAAATTTAGGGAGATCCTCTCCAAATAAGACTACAGAAGGTTTCAATGGCGCTCCACAATAATCACAAAGAGGTGTTGATTTTTTTCCCCTTTTTAACTTTTTTAAAACCTGTTCTTTATTATAACTTGCACCACATCCAAAACAAGTAAATCTGTTAATATTTCCATGAACTTCATAAACAATAACTGCACCAGCTTTTTGATGTAACTCATCCACATTCTGAGTGATAATCGCTTTTATTATTTTCAATTTTTCAAGTTCAGCTAAAGCAAAATGACCAGGATTTGGTTTAGCATCAAAAAGAGTGGGAGCTATATCTTCTGCCATTTTCCAAAATTTTGAAGGATCTTTTAGAAAAGATTCTATATTACCATAAATTTCAGGTTTGTATTTATCCCAAATTCCACCTTCTCCTCTAAAGTCAGGAATACCAGATTCTGTCGAAATTCCTGCTCCAGTTAATACTATAGAATTTTTAGAATTTGCAAGTAACTCCGCGGCTTTCTTAACTTTTTCTCTTTCAGATAGTTCCAGTGGTTTCATATGGATAAAAATATTACTCCGTCAATTATTAATTTCTTAAGAGTTGTATCGCTAATAAATTTATAGCTATGATTTTGGAAAAATTTTAATTCTGAGATTTAATTAATTTAAAAAAAAATATATTTCTTAAAAGTTAGTAACCATATAAGAGCTCATTAATTATCTTTTCAAACATTCTTAGAGTTTTTTCTATGATCACTGGCTTTGCAATTATATTAGAAGAAGATGTTTTATATTGTTCAGATAGTAAAAAGTATAATTCATTTGAGATAATTCTTTTTTTAGAAAAATTATTGCGTAGTATCAATCCTAGAAATACTTGGCGATTGAAAAAAATCTGTTATAAGGATCATAAAATAGGACAAGAAAGAATAATAGTAAAGCATATAGTTACAAAGAAACAGCAGAACTTGTTTTTTTGTATTATTGGTAATTTTAATGTAGGTTCTGAGGAATCTTCTAATACTGTGAATGAATTTAGTAAACAAGTCAATCTCCACTATAAAAATCTAGCTGAATTAAAAAGTGCTTCCGAAGAATCTACATTCAAAGAGATAATCTCTTTAATTACAACCTACTTGAAAGAAAAGTATACAGAACCATTAGAAGAGGAGATAATTTTTGACGAGAATGAGAATGATTATAAAAATTCAATCCTTTATGCAGGAATATCATCACAGGGATTACCTATTATATCTCAACTTTATGACACAAATTTACTAATGAATTTAACACAGGAAAAAACCAATGAAAATATTGAACTATTCACATCAGATCTTTCTGCAAAATTAGAAACTATTTCAATGAATACTCAAATCCGAGCAAAAACAAGAATAAAAGAAATTCATCTCATTGATACTGAAGATATCAAAAACAAAATGATTATATTATTTGATAATATTAATGGCTATTCATTAGATTTTGTTGCTTCTGGGAATTTCTATAAAATCAAGGATATTTTTAAACAATTTAAATCTAAAATGGCACTAGATACCATTTTTACCCAGGAATTTGCTGGGGATTTAAAACCCTTTAAACACTTAAAGCAACATCTTGATGAAGTTGTTAATCAATTTGATAAGTAAATTATAAAAAAATATCTAATTTTACTTATGAAAGCTGTCATATTAGCTGCAGGTGAGGGAAAGAGGTTACGACCTATAACATCTTCACAACCAAAACCTATGATTCCTCTCATTGGCAAGCCTCTGTTGGAGCATACAATTATAGGTTTAAAAGAAGCTGGGATAGACCATATCATATTAATTATTGGTTATAAAGAAGATGTGATCCGGAACCATTTTAATAACAATATCACCGAATTAGATGTAAAAATTGAATATATCACTCAAAAAGAGTATCTAGGAACAGCACACGCGGCAAATCAGGTAAGAGATTCTATTGATGATGAACCATTTCTAATGTTGTATGGAGATTTATATATAGAATCAGATATCTTTAAAAATATATTAAATGAATATAATAAAAAGAAAATTGAGGGTTTATTAACCATATTAGAAGTTGATAACCCTCAAAATTATGGAATTATTTCTTTAAATAGAGACGGTTTTGTAGAACAAATTACTGAAAAACCTTCTTCAAATTTGAAATTAGGAAATTTGGCAAATGCAGGAATCTATATCTTTAATTCTTTGATATTTGAAGCAATTGAAAGAACAAAAAAATCTATTAGAAATGAATATGAGTTTACAGATTCCATGGAGATCTTAATTAGGGAATTAGGTGGAAAAATCAAGGGTTATATCATCAGAAATCTTTATTGGAATGATTTAGGGCTTCCATGGCAAATATTCGAAGTAAACAATTATCTACTAAAAAAGTTAGAAGCCCAAATTTTAGGTACGATTGAAGAAAATGTTACTATTTCTGGGAATGTTTATATTGGAAAAAATTCAATTATCAAATCGGGATCTTATATCGAGGGACCTTGCTATATTGGTGAAAATTGTTTAATTGGACCGAATGCATTTATTCGACCGTACACATCTATTAATGATAGTTGTCATGTTGGAATGAGTGAAGTAAAAAATTCTTTAGTCTTTTCAAATTCAGCTATTCCACACTTTAATTACGTAGGAGATTCAATTATATGTGAAAATGTTAATCTTGGCGCTGGTACAAAATTGTCCAACCTCCGTTTTGATAATCAGAATATAAAGATGAATATAAATGGAAAATTAATTGATTCAAAACTAAGAAAGTTAGGCGCAATTTTAGGACCAAATTCTCAAACAGGCATCAATGCAAGTATCATGTGTGGAAAAAAGGTAGGTGAAAATTCTATTATCGGAGCACACACTCTAGTTAATGAAGATGTAGCACCCAATTCGCTCTACTATCAAGATTCAAGTGGTAAAATTATAAAAAAATCCACTCTCATTTAATTAATAAATTTTATTGAACTACCATTTCTACTTGAAGTTCTTGGTTCTTCTTTTTTTTAAATTCACGTAATAATTTTGAAAATTTCAATGGTTCACCCTTATAATTAAGTTCTCTAAGAGCTTGTTCTTGATATGCAATAAATAGCTTATTCGAAAATCCTTCCCAATCACGACAGATTGCTAATGTTTTTTGATCATTTGTAAGAAGACTTTCATGAGACATTATTCTCGTGAATTCTGATATATATTTTTCCATATTATCAGAATCAGTTCCCTTTAGTAAATCTCTACAAAAGTCTTCTAAAGGATACCATTCTTTTACTCTCGAGAGATCTCGATGAATCTGAGCTAGAAGAACGTTCCTGGGCCCCTCCCATAATTCCATGATCATAGAATCACGATGTAATCGTGGAAAAGATAAGAAATCTTCCATAATACCATGACCCCCAAAAAATGAAATTGCTTTACGTATCATCGCTGGAGCTTCATCAGCAACTACGATTTTTTGCAGCATTACTAATTCACGTAATCTGAAACGGCGTTTACGTTCTTCGATATTATCTATTTTTTCCAATTCTCTTATACCACTAATCAATTCTTCTCCAAAATGAATATATTCTGAATAGACTTTAAATGCTCCAGCAGCGCTTCTCTTAGAATAATGTTCTAAATCTTTTATTTGGTTAATCATTAATGGAAATGAAGAAATTGGAACTCCAAAAGCACTTCTAAATTGTGAATATAATATTGCTTCCCTTGCTACCCTTAAAGCACCAGCAGCCATTCCAACAGCCACATGAAGTCTAGAAAGTGAAAGGACTATACCAACAACATTAGCGAGACCCTTTTCAAGAGGACCTACAGGATATGCTACTGCTCCGTTATAGGTGATTTCTGCGGTAGGTAACTCTGCAGTTCCCAACTTTTGTTTTAACCTATCAATAGTATATGAGTTTCTTATTTCTTTCTCTTTATTTCCAGGAAGCCAGGAAGGTACAACAAAGGCCGCGACTTTAGTAGAAGATTCCACACCTTTTGGTTTTGCTGTAACAATAGCATAGTCAGCATGAGTTGCTGAACAGAAAAATTTTTGCCCATATAACCTCCAACAATTTGAAATTCCATCTGCACCCTCTTCAGTTTCAAAAACTGCTTCTACAAGATTGGAAGGAATATCGCTTCCACCTTGTATTTCGGTTACAAATTGCGCTCCCCTAGCGTATTCTCCATTTTTTCCATCTCTCATATGTTCAAGAATTTTTTTCGCTTCAGGACCCAAAATATCCTTAAACTTCTGCATAAGCTCAACAGCTCCATGCGAACACGCCACGGGGCACATAACACCAGCCTCTCCATTCTCATATAGCACAAACATTTTAACAAATCTACTCCAAGGACTATTTCTTATAGGATCAAAAAGACCGAGACTAAAAATTTCTTGTTCTAATGTTTCAGTCTCCAAACAACGTTCTATTCTATCAATCCTATGATTATGAGCATCGTAGTGTTTTAGTTTTGTAACTTTTATTCGATTTTCTAACTCATTTGCTTTTTCGGCTAGATTTTTGAATCTAAATGAAACATAATCCGAGAGTGCTCTAAGCTCCCGATCAATTTGTTCAAACTCATCTCCAGTATATTTTCTAACTAATTCTTGAAAAAACTTATCATCAGAGTAATAGTTAAAATTATCTCTAACTAACAAAAAATCATCAAAATTATATTGATTATTACGATCTCCCTCTTGATTTGACATAATTTTTCCCTAATTCTTAATAATTTACGGGCTATAAAAATAATAGAATAGATTTTATATAAATATATGATTTTAAGAATAAATTACTTTATGTGTAAAATGAAGTTTATTCTTAATTTTATTGATATTTTAGATTAAGTAATAGTTTTATTAGGGATTAGGCTATTCTACGTCATCCTCGTTATTATCTGTATCCCCTGAAGTAGAAGTTTTAGTTTGAGCAAGTTTCTTAACATTTATTCTTTCAGAGCGTCTTATTTCTGATTTTCGAGATCTTTTAATATCTACTTCAACAATATCGAATTGATCATCTGGTACTATCCTATCTTCCCCACCTTCAGGAATAGAGAGAAGTTTACTCTTAACTACCACACAGTTGGTTAAAGGGTAGATTGTTTTAGCCACTCTACGTATTTGATTTTGAAATTCACCATAAATTACACCTGCTATAAATTTCTCATGATTAAGTGATTTTGCAAATTCCCATAAAATCTCTCTCATTATTTTTCGAATCAAAACAATTTGGGAATTTCTCGCTCTTTTTAAAGTTGTACATATTGTAGTAATTCGAAAAATGTATCCATCTTTAGTAGTTAAATTTAATATAGTCTGTATTTTTGAACTACCTCTACCGATTAGTGAACGAATGAAATCATTTGTGTATTGATGACCAATAAAAATAGCGTTACATTTTCTTGCTTCATTATTAACATCATTAACTTGAAATTTTAACTTTAAACTAATATCAGTATATTTTCCAGTGAAGTCAAAAAGAAGAGTTTCGATGGTTCTTCCTATTACATTATCTTCGACACCTAAAATTTCACCAATCGGTTTAAAATTAAATATTTTCGGTGTTATTATCTGGTACCAAGATTTATCTTTAAAAGTAACTTTCTTAATTTTTGGTTTTTTTTTTCTTGCTCTTGAACTCACAGTAAATCCTCCCCTTAACGTGCAACTAAAGTTCTGATTTTATCTGGATCATATCTAAAATCGGCAGCTAATACTTTTTTCTTTTTATAATATTTTATAAGGCGATATATTTTAGATTCTGTTCTATTTAATCCCTTCTTAGTTTCTAGATCTTTATGATTGTTCTCGAGATGTTTTCTAATATTTAAAGCTTTTCTTATTAAATTGGTTAAGTCTTCTGGAAGTGGATCTTTTATATCATTTGATTCAAGAATTTGACTTACTTTTTTACCCGTAACAACTTTAACTAAGGGAACTCCACGAGAATCCCTCATAATAGTACCTATCATTGATTTTGAATGTCCTCTTCTAGCTAACTTGACAACCTCATTTTCAACTTCATCAGGGCTTAATTCCACCCAAACTGGTTTCTCCAGTCTGGCAGGTCTCGTGGAACCACTTTGTCCTTTCTTTCTGCTATGCATCCGAGCCATTTTTCGCTCATCTAATCTCTTTCTTTACAGATTTTTAAAATAATAATATACCATAAATAAAGAAATATACAAAATAAAGTTTTGGATGAAGCTGTGGAAAAGCACTAAATTTATTTTCAAGATCAAAAAATTAATTGGTAATTAAAACTGAAATCAAAATATCTTTATTGAGCTTCTTATTTAAATTTAAAAAATAACTAAAAATATAGCATAATTATAATATATATGAACAATGATGAAAACACTGTTTACTTTATTACGGGAAATGCATATAAATTCCGAGAATTTTCGACATTTTTTAAGCAAAAGAATATAAAGTATGCTTTAAAACAAAGAGATATCAAAACAACTGAAATCCAAGCAAAAACAATTAAAGATGTAGCTTTATTTAAATTAAATAGTGTAAGATGTCATTTAGAAGGTTCTTTCTTCATAGAAGATGCTGGTTTTTTTGTAGATAAGCCACTTAATGGATTTCCTGGAGTATATTCTTCATATGTCTTACAAACTATCGGGAATGAGGGGGTACTTAAATTAATTAATGATTTTAGTAACTCATCAGCTCATTTCTTAGCAGTGATTGCATTATATTTTAAACCAAGTGATAAAACTTTAATTTTTGAAGGAAAAGTTGAAGGAAAAGTATCCAATGCTATCAGAGGTAAAGGAGGATTTGGATTTGATCCTATATTCATCCCAAATGTCATTCCAGATAAAACTTTTGCTGAGTTATCTATAGAAGAAAAAAATAAAATCTCACATAGAGGCCAAGCTTTAGAAAAATTAGTTGAATTCTTAAAAGAGAATTGAAAAAATCAGATTTATTATTCCTTCTAAAAACAAAATATATAAAATTAAAATTGGAACCGTTTAACTTTCTCTCATTTTTAAATATTTTAAGATTTTGAGGTAAATATCCTTTTCAGCATCCTTTTTATTTCCAAATTCATTAGATTTAAGATCTTTAGGGAGATTAATTAATAACTCTTGGGTATTCTTCTTAATAATTTGAGGATTTTTGGCTACCCAAATTGGCTCATGCTCATAACCACCTTTTTTATACTCAAGTTTAATGACAATACTAGTTTTGAATTTTTCCTGTAAGAATTCTAATAATACATTTTTATTATTTAATACTGAATCATCAATAATAGAATCTAAATCCGTATAGAAAGGATTAATCATTTTTTCTTCAACAATAGTATAGTTATTCTTCGAATCCAAAAAAATTGCACCACATATTGCTTCGAATATATCAGCTAATATTCTTGTTCCTTTAACTGTCTGCTTCTCAGTTTTTAATACAAACTCTTTTAAATTCATTTTATGTGCAACTTTTCTTAAGGATTTATCGCTTTCTAAGGAAGCTTTTATTTTTGTAATAGTACCAGGATCTTTTATCCCTAGAGAATATAATTTTAATATGAAAATAATTTTAATAACAGCATCTCCTAGTATTTCTAAAAATTCATAATTAGGTTTCCTTAATTCGTTTCCCAGCCTTGGGGTAGTTAATGCTTCAACCAGAAGTTTTTCATTATTAAACTTGTAATCTATAAATTCTTGGAATTTTCTTACCTTTTCTTTTCTAATCTCAAGCATTTCTATTTAACAATTATTTTCAGTTAAATTTAAAAATTTAGAGAAAACTTAATTTATATATGGAAAGAGGAAAAAAGGATGAAATTCTCAATATGATTAAAGATATTGAGAAAAAAAATTTAGATTTAGAAAAATACCTTTCTATGTTATCAATTTTATCAAGAAATGAGACTCTTAAGAATATTATGAGTGATATAATTGAATCCAATAGTATTTTACAAGAAATAGAAAAAACTAAAGGAGAACATTTACATACCAAAGGAAAAGAACAAGCAAATATTTTGCAAAATCTAGTTGATAATTTTATTTCAAAAATTCAAGAAAAACCTACAAAAAAAATCATCTATTTAAGAGAATTTCTTGAAAATTTTCCCTCAATATCCAATAATGATAAGGATGTAATCCTCAACTCATTAAAAGATGAGAAAAATAAGGAAAAACTTAGAGAAAAAATGAATTCTTTAGTTAGTATTTTCTTATAAGGTTTGCAATATGTATGTTATAAGTTAAACAATTGGAGTAGGATAAGTACATGTTTTATTCCTCTTATTTTTATTCTAAAAGTTAGAATTTTCCATACAACTTTTCCTATTTTTATATTATCTCCTTCAAGAATCTCCAAAAAAACCGAAGTTTTTGTTTGTAATAGCCCATTCCACCCAACAACTTTCTTTTTTAAATCCTTTTTAGGTATATTTTTCATTCCCTCTACATGAATAGTACCTTTATCTATTACTAGCAATGCTGCATATTTTCCATCTTTGGCATTCAATAGAACTTTAACTTCAGTATCCTTGAATCTTTCTTTAAATTTTTTGTTTTCATTTAGAGGTAAAATTAATTTAGATACAATCCCTGCAAAACCACGGAGTTTCTTCTTTTTTTCTTCAGTCATTCTAATCAGTAAATAATAAGATTATATTTTTTCTAATATTTTCAGTTTAAATCTCAACTAATTTAAATACTGAAATTATCCCGTATTAGTATAAATAATTTAAAACTTGAGTTAAAGAAATATTAAAACATCTATAAAGAATACGATTTTTTTTTATTAAGGAAGAATAAGTGATCTAACTCTAATTCTGTGAAGAAAGACTGAATTAGTAACCATCTGCTTCACTTCCACTAAACAGGTCTTCATATGCTTTTCGATCGTCGCTAGATATTCTTTCTCCTCTTAATCCCTCCTTTATAATTATCGGAGCAGATTCTTTTTCGTCGTGACGGATTTTCTTTTGGATTTTATATTCCTCTTGATTTTTACCTAAGTCGAATTCCTCTTCACAGGCTTTACAATATAGTTTTCCATTTTTTGGGATAAGCATATTTCCGCAATTGTCGCAAAATTTCATAATTTCTTACGTTGCACCCTAATTCTGTAATGTGTCTTTTTATACTTTTAAACTTTTTGTTTTTTAGGTTATTTCTAATTATGTCAGAAATATAAAAAATAAAAACCACTTATAAATTTAACTTTTATCTAGATTATCTGTTGCCAAAACACATTTAAAAATTTTATGTTTGAATTATTAATTTCCAATTAAGTTTGTGCAAAAAATAGAGCTCAAAAAATTCTGAGTTAACGAGAATTTAATGAAAATAAAATTCTGAATTTATTAAAATGATTGTCTAATTAAATAAATAGAGCCTTAAAATTCACTTTTTTAGCGCATTCCTTTAAAAAATAAATAAAAAAATTATAAAACATTTATTTTTTATAAATAAATTTAAGAAAAATAAAGTAGAAAGGGGAATCGCCCATCCTACCTCATGGAAATAAAAATGTTTTAATAGTTGCTCATAGGGGAGCCAGCAATATTGCTCCAGAAAATACCCTAAAAGCTTTTGAAAAGGCAATAGAACTAAATGCAGATTACATTGAGTTTGATGTACACCAAAGTAAAGATGGAGAAATAGTTATAATGCATGATGGTAATACCCTTAGAACAACAGGACAGTTTGGGATAATAAAAAAAATGACTCTTGAAGAGTTAAAAAAACTTGACTGCGGTGAGGGTGAATCAATTCCAACATTGCATGAATTAATTGAATTAGCTAAAGAGAAAATTAAATTAAATTGCGAGATAAAGGTAAGAGGAATTGCTGAAAAGATTGTTAAAATACTAAGGGAATCAAATTTAATAAATACCACAATAATTAGTTCTTTTAAACATGATGTTTTGTTAACAATTCATAAATTAGAACCAGGAATTAAATTGGCATCGTTGGGGCCAACACGAATTGGATGGATGAAAAGTTGGTTGTCAAGGAAGAAATTACTCAGTTTAGCAATTAAAAATAAATTTTATGCGGTTAATCCGTTCTACAAACTTATAACTCAGAAATTTATCACTAGAGCTCATAATAACAATCTTAAAATTTTCCCATGGACGGTCAATTCTGAGTCAAAAATTAAAAGATTAATAAATTTGGGTATTGATGGAATTATTACTAATGAAGTTGATAAAGTTAAAAAGATTTTAGATGAAATAGGTTAACAATCGTTCCCTAATAAAAGAAATTATTAATTAAAACACATTGAGTTAATATTCAAATCACATCTTTGAGACCAAAACACTAAAATATTTTAGGAATTATTAATTAATCTACATAAATTATCTTTTATTGTAAATTTAAATCAGAATACCATGTCTGACGTGAAAAAATTAAACAACATTGACTTTGAAAGATTATTTTTTCCAAGAGCAATAGGAGTTATAGGAGTATCACCCGACTTTAGAGGAGGGACTTTCTTTCTTAGATGCATGAGAGGAAAGTTTAAGAGGCCAATATATTTATTTAATCCTAAATTCACTGGTCAAGAAATATTTGGATATAAAATTTATAGTTCGATCTTAGATATTGAAGAACCAATAGATTATGTAATCTTAGCTATACCTGCCCGATTATGTCCTGAACTAATGGAAGAGATTGGTAAAAAAGGGGTTCCCTTTGTAACAGTTTTTGCATCAGGATTTCGTGAAGTTGGTAAAGAAGATCTTGAACAGGAACTCTTAAGTGTCGCGAAACGATATAATGTAAGAATTATTGGTCCGAATTGTTTAGGAGTTTATAATCCAAAGGCAGGTCTTCACTTTGCTTTTTCTCAATCTAGGAAGGCAGGTAATTTTTCAGGAGTCTTTCAATCAGGCGGAATTGCCCAAAATATGTCACAATTGGCTGTTTCATACGGCTTATATGTTTCTAAATTTATATCAATTGGAAATGCTTTAGATTTATCACCAGTAGAATTTTTAGAATACTTTAATCAGGATGAATATACAAAAATTATAGGACTATATGTTGAGAATTTAAGATCTATAAAACAAGGAAGACAATTCATGAAAGCGGTGAAAGAATGCAATTTAAATCGGAAACCAGTAATACTTTGGAGGGCAGGATACGGTGAGGCTACAAAAAAAGCAATATTATCTCATACTGGTGGACTAGCGGGAAATAATGAAATGTGGAAGACTGTAGGTAAACAAACAGGTAGTTGCATCGTAAGCAATTCCAATGAATTAGCAGCATTAGCTTCAGCTTTTAACTTGACAAGTTTACCAGATTCTAGAAATGTCGGTGTTATTGGGATAGGTGGAGGTTCAACCATAGAAGCTATTGATATTCTTGAAAAAAATAATTTAAAAATCCCTATGTTATCTGAGAAAACTATTAGCAAAATGAAAAGGTTTTTACCAGATGTTAATACTAACGTTACAAACCCACTGGACTTGGGTGGTGCAGGTATTCAACCAAATATTTATTACCGTACGATAATGGCTTTGAATAAAGATCCGAATATTTCTTCGATTGTATTCATTAAGGATCCTGAAAGATTTGGAAATTTTCAAAAATTAATGGAAGAAATGTTTCGTTCCCATAAGGTAATCCAAGGATTTGAGATGGTAGATTTGAATAGAGAGTTTATTAGATATATTTCAAAAGCAAAAAGCGTTAGCACTAAACCTATGTATTGTGTCATGCTTAAAATAAATGAAGGTTTTGAGGAATATAAGAGTAGATATAAATTTAAACTAAAACTCTTGAATCGAAATGTTCCCGTTTTTGAAAGCTTGGATTTAGCAGGGAGTGTGTTAGATAAATTAAATAGTTATAGAGAATTTCTACAAAAATATGGAAAATTCCCAAAAAATTAAGAATTTTTTTCATTTAGTTCTTTTACTTCAATAGGACGACCAGGGCTCCCTTGATAATAAGATTTTCCAGGTTTTCCTCTCCAATTTTTATGTAAAACTGTATTTGGATAAATTACATTATTATCCTCTGTTATTACATTTGGGCCTACGACATCACCCGGATATATAGTAGTATTCCTTCCTAATTTCATTTCCATCATAGTTATTTTTCCAAAAATCGTGTTCACCGCGTGACTTGATAATCCCGTAGTAGGATAGATAAAAACATTATCACCAAGGTCTGTAAATTCTAATCCTACATAACTATCACAATAAATTACATTTTGTCCTATTTTATTATGACCTATTCTCCGAAGTGTCCGGTTAACCAGCCAAGGAAATGGTGATTTTGATGTTAACCACATGGGATATTTTATAATAAAGCCTCGTTTATGGTAATATTTAATCAATTTTCCTTCCGGACTGTTTATATTATCGAGAACTCTTGCAAAAACACCTTGTTGTGGTGGAGAATTTTTATTCCAACTCCGAGTCCATAGAGCACTGAATTCGATTAATACGATTAAATAAATATAATATAATAGAAAAAGAAATCCTGGTAAAATTAAAAAGTGGATTAGAGGATGAATTGAAAATAAATTAATGAAGCAATATTCAAATAGTAGAAAAAGCCCCAAACAAACATATAGAGGGAAGAGAAAGCTAATGAAATTAATCTTAAAGAAGTCAAACGCCGGAAGTTCTACTGTCTTCTCTTCGCTATCTTTAGGTGAAGAATTGTTTTGTTTACCCTCATCGCTTTTTTTCATAATATAATAATTAACAAAGATCTTTAAAAAATTATTCCGAAATCATTTTATTAAAAAAGAAAAAAATAGACTCCATGAAAGAGTTTATAACTCTATAGTTTTCTCCATTTCTTTAAATTGTTCTTTTTGCATTAATGGAACAACACTTTTAAAAGTCATAATGAAGGCTCCCAAAGCTAACATCGACATAACGAATCCAAAAAAAAAGGGGTCAAAATTTTCTAATATGAATGCTCCAAGAAGAGGACCTACTATTTGAGCAAGACTATCAAATGTTGTAGTATATCCATTAATCTTTCCAATCTCTTTTGGCGTAACCGTTTGAGTTACATCACTAATTAAAATTCCTCTTGAGCATGAAACTCCATAACTCGCGAAAACCATTAGAATGATAAAAATCCAAATTTCTGAATAAAGCGTACCAAATATTCCAACAAGAAAGAATGTCACTACTAAGATAGACAATCCCATAAACTTCATTTTCTTCTCACCTAGTTTTCTCATTGTCGGTTTAAATAATGTGAATCGTACAATAGCTCTTGATACACCTGAAACAGTTAGAAGTAAACTTACTCCTATTGTGTCAAGCCCCAATATTAGTCCGATAAAAAGAGCAAGTGTCGATACATACATTATAAATGAAAATGTGTGGAGAGCAAATTGAGTTAATAAATACTGGGCTTCTTTGTTGTCCCTAAGGTTAATTTTTATTTTGATATGTTGTTCTGCTTTTTCCCTTTTAGATTTTGGCCAAGATTCTTCTATAAAAAATATAGTTGTAATAATTGTTAAAAACGAAAATCCCGTAGCGACTAATCCTGGAAGCGCCATAGGATAATCTGGACCAAAAATTTTAAATACAGATAAAAATCCACCCAATCCTGGGGCAACGAGTCCCGCTATAGTCATAACCACGCCTACATTCGTCATTTGAAGCCCTCTATCTTTTGGAGGGACTCTATCTGTAATTATTGCTTTTGTAAGAGGAAAGTTTCCACCAAAAATACCATCTACTATTCGTGCAATAAAAAACATCATAAGTGAACTTGAAAAAGCTAGAATTAAAAATGCTGTAAATGTACCAGCTTCAGCGATTAAAAGCATTGGTCTTCTTCCGTATTTATCGCTTAACCTGCCCCACATAGGTGCTGAAAAAAGTGAAAACATAGCATTTGTTGAGAGCAATAATCCTATCACGAAAGGGGTAGTATTGAAAAATTTAATCAGGGCAGGTAAATAGGGAATAATTATATAAAAACCTAAAACATCAATGAGTAATCCAATCCATAAAGGGCTTAATTCGGGGTACTTAACCTTGGTAGGATGTGCTTGTCTATGTGATTGATTAGTTGATTTTTGATTCATAGTTCGAAAAAAGAATATTACTAAATTAAATCGTAAAATTAAACCTCATTATTAAAATTACCATTTTTAAATTCAAAACGTTAAACTTATCTAGAGCTTTATTCTCTTGAAAAAATTAGAGATTTTAATTACTTACTTTTTTAAGAATTCTATTATCATTTGATTTATTTCTGGAGCTCGAGATCGGGGTGAACCATGACCCGCTTTGTCAATAACTTTTAGTGTACTATTTGAGATCTTCTCGTGCATTTGTTCCATAACAGATTGTGGTGTAACTCTATCATGAGTAGAAGTTATCAGTAATGTTTCGTTCTTAATTTCATGTAATCTATCAAAAGTATGGTGTGTTGCCAGTGCTTTAGCTTGAACTATTATATCTTTCTCAGTTGGGGGGTCTATAATGCTCTCTTGGATTAGATCATCAGCTGACCATAAACCATACCACTTTTTTGTAGGTTCTACTTCCATTTGCTTGCGAAACTTGAAATGGTAATCTGCTCGGATTGATTGCCAAAATGTTTTAACTGGATCTTCTTTGCTTAATTTTAAATTTTGTAATCTCATATTTTTGTATGTTTCCGCCCCGGATTCATCAGGTATACCATAATTTGTATTAATTAACACCATTTTGTTAATCCTTTGAGGATATTTTAATATAAAATTTTGTACAATCATCCCTCCTAAACTCCAGCCAATGATATGGGTTTTCTCAATTTCTAAATGATCTAATAATGAATTTATATCATCTGCGAAAATTTCCATAGTGTAAGGACCATCTGGTCTATCCGACTTTCCTGCGCCTCTGTTATCGAATCTTATTACTTTGAAATGCTTTGATAAAGGGCTTATTTGGGCAATCCATGATTCCTTCTTTGCTCCAAATCCATGAACTAATAATACTGGATCTCCATCTCCATAGATCTCGTAGCAAATATTAACACCATTTATAAATGCAAATGCTTCTTTCATCATTAATCCCCATAAACCAAGATTAAAATTTTCTAATAGTGATAAATTTACTAATAATTTAGTAATTAATAATTTTGCGTTAATTTCTTCCTAAAAACTCAATGATGGCTTGATTTACTTCCGGTGCATTAGATTTTGGAGATTCATGACCTGCTTTTTCTATTACTTTAACCATACTGTTTGTTAATAACTTGTGCATCTCAAACATTCTTTCTTTAGGAACGAGAACGTCATGAGATGCTGTAAGTAATAGAGTTTCATTCTTAATTTCATGTAGTCTATTAGAAAAATTTAAAGTTTTGAAAGAATATGCAATATTTCGAATGTCTTGAGGTGTAGGAGGATCAGTTGTGTAATAATCAATAAGATCTTCCACAGACCATAATCCGTAGAATTTCTTCTTCTGATTTGCCAACATTTCTTCCCTAAATTCTTGAGGAAATCCTAATTGAGTACTCTGCCAAAAAGCTTTAACAGGATCATGTTTAATTAATTCTAAACTTTTTATTCTGAATTGAATATAAGGTTCCGGATCATACTCCTTGGGTATCTTCAGTAAACCTGATGTATTGATAAGAATAAGTTTAGCTACATGTAAAGGATATTTCAAGACAAACTTTTGAGCTATCATCCCCCCAAATGAAAAACCAACTAAATGAGCCGTATCAATCTTTAGGTAGTCCATCAATCCTTTAACATCATCAGCAAACATGTCCATAGAATAATGGTAATTTGGTCTTGAGCTCTTTCCAGCCCCCCTCATATCAACCGTGATAACCTGGAAATGCCTAGATAAATCAGGGATTTGTGCCATAAAGCTCTCTTTTTTGGAGCCAAAACCGTGAAGAAGGATTAATGGAAAACCTTCACCTTGAATACCATAGCAAACTGTTATACCATTAACATCAGCAAAAGCTTCTGTCATAATAAGTAGAACGTATCTTAGCTTTTAAGAAAATCGAAAATTATTTTGTTTACCTCAGGTGCGTTTTCTAATGGAAAATAATGCCCTCCTGAAACAATTCTAAGTTCACTATTAGGAATTTTTTTATGAACTTGTTCATTTGATATTTTTGGGGTTAATCTATCCTTTTCTCCAGCAATTATCAAGGTTTCATGCTTAATTTTATGGAGGTTATCTAATGTATTATGATCTGCTAATGCATTAGAATGATTAATAATATCTTGAGGAGTCCAAGGATTCTCATTTTCACTCTTAATAAGATCTTCAGCAGAAAAGATTCCATGTAATTTTTTCGTAGGATCAGCTCTCATCATTTTGAGAAATTCGCGTGTAAATCTTACTTTCATCTTGGTATAGAAACCAGCAATAGGATCTGCAATCCTTGCTTCATATAGAGCAATTTGATTGTCTTTAAATATATCAGCACCTTTTTTATCTGGTAACCCTGGATTTGTACTTAGTAGTATTAATTTATTAACACGCTCAGGATATGTTAAAGCAAAGTTTTGAGCTATAAAACTCCCAAGTGAATGACCTATTAAATGAGTTTTTTGAATATCAAGTAAATCCATTAAATCTTTTAAATCTTCTACTAACATCTTCATTGTATAAGGCATATTTGGACGATCAGATTCTCCTACTCCGCGATTATCAAACCAAATCACTTTAAACTCTTTGGATAAAGCATCTATTTGCCCAATCCAGAATTCTTTTTTTGCAAAACCATGTATAAGAAAGATGGGATATCCTTCACCCTTAATTCTATAAGATAATTTTATTCCTTCAACATCTGCAAATGAAATTTCGCTCATGTGAATATATTATTATTCACAAAAATATATTTTTAATGTTCCAAAATTAGAAAACACTTAAGAAAAAATTAAATTATACTAATTGGAAATCCACAGTATTTACAATTTCCGTAGATATCCAAATCTAATTTCTTTACACCAAAAAAAGCTCTTTCAATTACTATTTTAGAGCAATTAGGACAAATTGTTTTATCATATTCATTACTAGGCATATTACCAAGATACACAAATTTTAAACCTTCATTTTTTGCTATTTTATATGCATTATTTAAGTAATTTATAGGAGTTGGATTATTAATACCGTGATCATAAGACTTGAATTGTGGAAAAAATCGTGATAAGTGAAATGGGGTATCATCTCCCAATTCCTTGATAATTCTTTTTGATATATATCTTATTGTGGATTCATTGGTGTTTAATTTAGTAATAAGTAGTGTTGTAATTTCGATATGTACCCCTAATTCTTTTGCTAATTTAGCATTTCTCCACACATTTTCTACATTAACACCGCAATATTTCTGAACCATATCTTTTTCTCCTTTGATATCAATATTCATTGCATCAAGCCCTGCACCTACTAAATCGTTTAAAACACTCTCTGTCATATAACCATTCGATACATAAGTATTATACAATTCATTTTGCCTAGCTAGTTTAAAAACTTCCAATGAATATTCAAATAATAAAGTAGGCTCATTAAACGAAATAGAGGTACCTTGACAGCCTTCTTTTAAAGCCAGATCAATAAAATGTTTTGGAGAAATAAATCTGTTATATTTACTCATTATTTCTAAAATATTATTTCCAGGATGGGACATATGATAATTTTGGCACCAGAAACAATCAAAATTACACCCAAAACTGCCGATAGTAAGTGCTCTAGTACCTGGAAAAAAGTGATAGAGTGGTTTTTTTTCAATAGGATTGTTTGAAAGACCCGCATTGCATCCAAAAACAATGGTATAGATAGTTCCATTTAAATTATATCTAGTTTGACAATGACCTAATGTTCCTTCCGATATTTTACATCTTCTTTCACATGTTAAACATTGGGTAATTTTTTCATTAATAATTTTCTGGTATTTCGCTTTCTTTAGAAATTTATGACTAATTAGATCAATTTCTTGTGACATAAGTAGTTTAAAGTAAATTATTAATCTAGGATTAGTAAACTTAAATAAAAAACTCTTTACAAACTTATTGTTTCCCAAATTACTAAAAAAAGAATAATTGAATCTGAAATCAAGGTGCTATAATTAGAATAATCATATAAATAAGCATTAAATTCCCTAATATAATCCCCGTATCTTTTAACGAGGTTCTTCCTAATAAATTATTCCTTGGTTTTCTAAAAATGTACATTATCCCTAATGGAAAAAAGACGATTGGTATAAATATCCAATATGTAGTAATAATAAAGGAAATTACAGCAATAAGTAATGAAATTGTACAGGCAATCCAAATTATTAGTTGAGATGCTTTTGGATTTAATTGTGCTAGAGAATCTCCATCAATCATTTCATGAACCATTTGTCCAGTGAAAGCTACTGCAGTTATAGTTGCTAATATTAAAGACTCATCCAACTCCATATTAGGAAATAATTTTATGATATCATCCCCTGCGTTAATTTTTATCATAAAATATGGTAGAATTATATGAGAAACTCCTAAAATAATATGGTTGATAATAACAAGTTTTTTGAACATACAATAGAAAACTACCATAAATATGATTATCACTAGATAAAATCCTAGAATTGGTTTCTCTAAAATTTCATTCATGAAACATATCGTTCCTAGCATAAAGCTTGCTACAGCAAGAACAGCAATTTCTTTTCTCCCATAACCTTTTACTCTTTCTAGAGTTTCTTTTTCTCTCGGATCTTTCATGTCAATGACATCATTAAGAGTGTTTCCAGTAATTGCATAAAATGAAAAACCAGCTAATAACCAAGTATGAGAAACTACATCATAATCGTTCAAATATACACATAATAAGCAGGGTATTATTACAGAAAAGATATATTCTACTCGAAGAAGCCTAAAGCCACTACTCATTACATAAATTCACTTCATTCGTTATGATAAATTAATTTATACTATTCTTAAAACGATTTAAGATTTTTTAGCATAGAAAAATCAAAATATATTTTGATACAATAATTTGAAAAAAATGCATATGGAATAAGCAGGAAGAGAAGTCAAAATAATAGCTCTTTCAAAAGCAATAAAGCTTGTTTTTGAAGATAGAGCGTTTATTAATAATAATAAATTTATAGTTCTTTCAGAACAACCATTTCTTCAGGCAAATAAGCTTTCAGAAGGTCACCTAATTTCATATCATCTTCTATAGGAATGCCTCTAATCATAAATTGAGATTTTTTTAAAGGATCTACTTTCCATTCGAATTCACTAAGAAGGTATCTTTTTATATCAATAAATTTATCATCTGGTTCAATCATAAAATCATCCATTAGATTTTCAATATCTTTTACTTTTACCATGAAATTACTCCTCCTATAGTTATTTTTAATGTTTTTATTAATCTCTATCCAATTAAAGATTAAGTTTTAAAATTTATAAATTTATAAATTAACCTTATACAAAGTACAACCTAATCGATAAAATTATTAATATTACTGCCACCCCAAATTGGAGATAGTCTTTTGGGATTTTACTCGATGTTCTCGCACCTAATAATGAACCAGTAATTGCTCCGATTCCTATTAATATCCCAATGAGATAGTGAATTTCACCTATAATCATTCTAACACCAGCATTATATATTCCGATAAAGAAAATCATAGAAGCAGATATTGCTGTTGTGTAATGGATTGGAATGTTAAAAATTATACTGAGAATTGGTACAAATAACATACCTCCTCCAATACCACTTACATATGCAACGAAACCTGCAAAAAAGAACAGAGGAATCCCTTTTATCAATTTTAATTTATAATCATAATTCTCAAATGAGAATTCTATTTCTAAAACATCATTATTTTTTTTATCTAAATTATAACTTTTTATAGCCTTGCGTATCATATTGAGTCCTGAAGCAAATACAACTGATGCAATAATTATTTTTAGAATATAATTATCAATTGGAAATAAAAGGAAGAAAATGGTTGCTGTAATACCACCCAATAATGCAAGGAAAGCGAAAATTAAAGATAATTTGAGATCTACTTTTCCTTGTCTGAAGTAACTGATAAATGCGGCGCCAGAGAAAAGGACTATTATAAAAGTTGATGTATCCCTTGCCTCATCAATAGGGATAGTGAATAGCAAAACCATCAATGACATATATAACGCCCCACCCCCTATTCCTGTAATAGAACTAATCATCCCAAAAATTAATCCAAAAATTAGTAAGATGATAATTACTCCAAGATCCATATAACTTGAAATACATTACGGTATTATTACTTTTCTAAAAACTGAGATTTAATGGAATAATAATATATTATAAAAACAAGATAATTATTATAGATAAATATTTAAAATTAAGAACTATTTGATTCTTAATATGCCCAATTCCAACTCTGATAAGCTTTTGCTGGAGCTTGTCGCGTGTGAGCGCTGTAAGAATCCCTTTATGATGAATAAAGGAGAAAAATTAAGAAAGCAAGAAAAGGACGAAGAAATTGTTTGTGAAAATTGTATAAAGCTAGACGAAAGAAAGAAAAAACTAGAATTGGGTGTAATTAATAGCGTAATTGAATCACAAAAAGAAATTGAAACATCAATCTTAGAGGTAAAAGATAAGATCGATATTTCAAGGGCTCATTTTAATAAGCAGCAATTTCTTGAACAAATAAAGAAAAAGTCTGAAGTATTAACTAAATCTATTGAACTTTTACAAAAAATCGATGAATCCAATGAAGAAAAATATATTGACGAGTACAAGAAATTATTTGATAAGTTAAAAAAAGAGGCATCTTAAAGAACCATAATTAAAGATCCTAAATCTTCCTAAAAATTAATCCAATATTCATAATATTCTTTAATGAATGATATTTCGCATCTATCTTCATGATAGTAGAACTTATTTTCATAAAAAAATCCCAGATCTTCCTAAATCCGCCATTAAACATGTATCGGGTTCGTAAATTTATTATATTCTGTTCAATTTTTTTAGGATTAGTTGACTGAATATCAGCAATCCTCATTAGTTGCCCATATACACCAAAAGTACGAATCATTTTTAAGTTATATCGTTCAAAAAGAGAAGTTATTTTGTTGATTTCGTATCTCCTATGATGGCCAATTAAAATATCTTGTTGGGTAAAGTATTTCATTCTATGGGGCACTGTTATAACAATGATCCCATTTTTCTTTAAAATCCTGCTTATTTCAGAAACAGCAGATTCATCATTCCTTATGTGTTCCAATACATCAATAGCACTTAAGAAATCAAAAGAACCATCTCGATAAGGTAATTTCATGAGGTCACCACATAAAGGATGCCAATTACTTTTCTTAATATATTGTCCTAGGGGAAATTCTGCTATATCTAAAGAAAATTTTTGACTTATATTATCTAAAAAGAATAGAAATGAATTCCCAGAAGAACCAAGATCAATCCCATAGTTAAATTTTTTCTTTGTATCAATATTTGCCTTTAAAAGATCAAATTTACATTTTATCCCTGGAGAAATGTAATAATCTATTAACGTTCTAAAAGAAAAATTCTTATGCTTATCATAAAAATCTTTTGTCATGGAAGTTGATCTTTAGTAATTTACTTCTTACTGAAATAAAAATGATAATAGTAAATTAATTATTATTACTAAATTTAAAAAAAAGGCAATATTAAAATTTACAGCTAAAAAGTTAATAAAAATTTGACCTTTAATATGATACAACTAAGTGTATTTCTCGAAGATAGACCAGGTGTATTAGCAAAATTTATTAAATTATTAATGGATAATAAAATTTTTATTAGAGCTCTAACTGTTGCTAAAACATCTGAATATGGGTTGTTATTGGTTTTAGTAGATAAGCCGGAACAATGCATGACTCTTTTAGAAGAAAATGACTATCTCCTTTCTACTACAGAAGTTATTGCAATTAGATTAAATGATAATCCTAATGCGTTATATCAAATTCCAAAAGCATTAGGTGATAATGATATCAATATTGACTATTGCTATTCTACTTTGGTGAAAGATGATTCAATGCTTATAGTCCGGGTGGAGGACGATATTATAGAAGAAGCAGTGAAAACTCTCCAGAAGAGTGGATTTACGATAATTTTATAGCTTCATTTTGTCAATTTCTTATACCTAACTAGAATTTCTATAAAATTTGTTTAATATATTTCATTCTATCAATTAATAATTTTATTGCGAAAGCAGCATCATGAGGAGTGAAAAAGATTGTCGCTTTTTCTTTTCTTACATGATTTCTTAAACTTATAAACTCTTCACCAAACATAATTAAAGGGATTAAAGGTTTCTTTCTCCCAGTATCATTCCATGCATTTATCATTCCTTTATAATGTTCATCTGATTTCATTTCTAAAAATGGAGGGATTACAACACACGCAACAACAATATCAATGTTAGGATCTTCAAGCATAATTTTAGTTATATTATAATAAGTATCTTCATCTGAACCTCCAATCATATCAAGGGGATTAACAAATTTTACTAGTGGTATTAGATAGGGAGATGCTTTTTCTTTAAATTCGTCAGAAAAATCAACCAATTTCAAATTAAGCTCCTCAGTTTTATCGCTAAATAAAACTGAGCTTCCTCCACTATTAGTAAGAACACCAATCTTTTCCCCTTTAGGAATTGGTAAATAGGAGAAAGTCTTAAGAGCAGTAATATAGTCATTTGCGGTTTCACATAATGCGGCTCCTGCTTGTTTTATAGAGGTTTTTAACATTTTATAATTAGTGGCAATTGAACCTGTATGGCTACTAGCAGCTTTCATACCCAAACTAGTTCTACCTCCTTTTAATATAACAATTGGTTTTTCTACCACGATTTTTTTAACGGTATTTACAAATTCTCTCCCATTTTCAATTGTCTCCATATAAATTCCTATTATTCGAGTGTTTTGATCTGACTTAAAGAATTCCAGTATTTCTGTGAAAGAAACATCAATTTTATTACCTATATTCGCAAATTTTGAGCACCCAATATATTCTCTCTCCATAGCATAAAAACTTGCACATCCAAAGGAGCCAGATTGACTTATCATGCCAATATCTCCAGAGGGTGCAGTTTGAATGAATGAAGCATTTAATCCAATTTCTAAATTCTGTATTCCTACGCAATTAGGTCCCATTATACGAATTCCCACTTCTTTACACTTAGCAGTAATCTCAAGTTCTTTTTTTTTTCCTTCTTTATTTATTTCACTAAAGCCAGCAGTTACAATTATAATACCCTTAACTCTCTTTTCTATACATTGATTAATTACTTCATCAATCACTCTTGCAGGGACTAAAATAATTGCTATATCAATTTCTTTCGGAATCTCTAATATCGACTTAAAACATTTTAAACCCTCAATTTCTTGAGATTTATGTGAAACAAGAAAAACTTCATATCGAAGGTTTTTATTCTTAAGGATATTGATAGTAACAGCATTTCCAAATTTTTTAGGGTTATTAGTAGCACCAATAATTGCGATAGTTTCAGGATAAAAGAAAAAAGAGACCATTTTGTTATGCTTCCTCCTCAAAAATAGCATCGTGAATACATACATCGATACAAACTTTACACCCTCTACATGTATCCTGCTCTATTATCGCCTTTTTTTCTTGTTCATTAAATATTATTGAAGGACAGCCAAATTTATTAACACATATGAGACATCCTGTACACTTTTCTGGATCAACCTTTATAGTAGGAGGTACAATTTGTTTTAACTTAAATTCATTCATTTCTACTAAAGAGCAAGTGTGCCTAGAAATAAAAACTCTAACTCCATCAGCTTTAACCGCTTCCTCTAATTTCTCAATCATCTTGGTTAAATTATTAGAATCTTCTATCCATATATTTTCAGCTGAAACTCCACATCCTTTTACAAGATCTTCGATATTTACTTTTGTACCTGATTCCTTTGTGATTTTTATTCCTGTTCCAGGATTATCTTGAAACCCCGTCATACTTGTTGATTTATTATCCAATATCATTATCAATATATTGTTTTGGTTATGAACAGCATTTATCAGAGCAGGTATACCCGAATGAAAAAATGTAGAATCTCCTAAAATGGCTAAAACTGGATTTTCTTTACTCTGAATTTTAGTAATCCCATTCGCTAATCCTATTGAACCCCCCATACAAACCTCCGTATCTAAACCTTCAAGAGGTTTGTAAACTGCTAATGTATAACAACCTATATCGGATGAATTAACGAATTTTGTTTTCAGATTCTTCTCTACTTGCTTTATCGCGTAAAAGCTTGCACGATGAGAGCAGCCAGGACATAGAATAGGAAGTCTTGGGGGCATTATTATTAAATCTTTAGGAACCGGTACACCCTCATATTCTAGATCCATAAAATCAGCTATATTCTCTAGATAAAGTCCTGCTGAAAATTCCCCGTTTTGTGGAAATATATCTTTACCATGAATTTCTATTTCTTTACATAAACCTTCATCATAAGCTATTTGTTTAAGCATATTTTCTATAAAAGGTTCCAATTCTTCGACAACTAGAATTTTATCAACTGATGTAAATAATTTTTTAATTAGTTCCTTTGGAGGGGGATATACCATTCCTAGTTTAAGAATTGATACATCATTTTTTATGTCAAAATGGTTAAGAGCATCTATTAAATGAGCATACGGAACTCCAGCCGAAACAAGGCCGATCCGCTTTCCATTAATTTTCTTTTTGGATATTTTTAAAAAATTAAATGGAAAATTATCTGCAAATTCAGAAATATCCTTTAATCTTTCTAATAATCTTAGACGAAGCACTCGTGAATGTGAAGGTAAACATACCCAACGGGATCGATCCCAATCAAATCCATATTCTCTCTTAATTTCTTCAATTTCTCCAAGTATTACCTCACCTCTCCCATGATTTAATCGAGTGGTTGTGCGAAATAACACTATAGTATGAAAATTTTCAGAAAAATCAAATGCATATTTAATTAGTTCCTTAGCTTCTTGAGGTGTCGAAGGTTCAAAAACGGGAACTAAAGCATGTAAACCGTAATGTCGATTATCTTGTTCATTTTGTGATGAATAACAATTTGGATCATCTGCTGAAACTAGTACCATTCCACCTCGAGCACCTGCATATGCCGCCGTCATGAATGCATCTGATGCTACATTTACACCAACATGTTTCATACACACCACAGATCGCACATTTGACATTGAACCTCCATATGCAACTTCAAATGCAACCTTTTCATTTATACTCCATTCTATCTTTAAATGCGAAAAATATGGATACATTTGGGCAAGAGTTGATAGGATCTCCGATGATGGTGTTCCCGGGTATCCTGCACCAATAATAACACCGGCCTCTAATATACCACGTGCTATTGCTTCATTTCCTAATAGTATCACGTGGCTACCTGGATTACTTACAGCAAAATGTGGAATACTCATTTGATTTCCTCTTTTATTTTTTTTCCATATATTATTCCATTTTGAAAAGCAATCTTATTAAAAATTTGTGCTTTTTGGGGTACAAATCTTCTTATAGAATTTTCAAGAGTTTTATGTTTGATTGGTAATCTTTCAGAACCCAATAAAACACCTAGCATATATACGTTTAATGTGCGTATATCCCCTGCTTTTAAAGCTTCTTCATGTCCATTAACGAAAAAAACATTTGAAGATACTTGACCTAAAAATTTTTTAATCGAATCTAGTTCAGGATAATCCATATTCAATAAATGAACCGTAGGAGGTACAATGATATTGTTATTTATAAGAAAAATAGTGTTTGAATTAGCATACCTAAAATTACGTACAGCTTCACTAGCTTCAAGAGCTATAATAACTTGAGAATTTCCGTTAGGGATTAAAGGGCCTTCAACTTCATTACCAAATCGAAGGAAGGAAGAGACAGAACCACCTCTCTGGGCCATACCATGTGTTTCAGCGGTTCGAACTTTATAATTTTCTAATAGAGCCGCCCATGCAAGAATCTGCACAGTTCTAATAACACCTTGACCACCAATACCGACGATCAATAAGTTAAAACTCTTAAGTTCCATAGCACCTTTATATAATTACTATATTTAATAAAAAATTTATCTAGTTCTACTTAATTACTAGTTTTTAATTAACTTATACATGATCAATAATAATGGGAATAATCTCCCATAATTTAAAATCCAATTAAGGGATGAAAAGGCTATTCAGCCCAAAAGAATCATTATTTAGGAATAAAAATAAAAAAAAGGATAAATATAAGATAATTTATAAAATTAGCTAATGAGTCTTCCCAAATCTTTTCTTGACTTTTTAGTGTTCTCATTGGTTATATAAAATCCAATAAAGTAGGCAATTAAGATAATAACAAATAGTATCATTGCTGAGACATAAAACCATCTTCCTAATTCTCCCATAGCATCCATTACTATCCACTTAAGTAACCATGTTACCAGTCCCCCTACTGTAACGAATACAATATCAAAGAAAGCATTGATAAAGGAATCTTTTCTGTTTTCATATTTTACTCCTAGTTTCCATAAGATCGTATTTTCAATGATTTCCCATCCAACCCCAACAATAATAACGAAAATCAGAATCCAATACCAAGGCATTGTGGCTGGTCCTATATAAAGTTCCCAAAGTGTTATTATCAATGAAAAAATTGAAAAAGCTCCAATTCCAAAAGCAATATGACCCCAACTGTAATAATCCCAAGGAGATCTTCCTACATAATCCTCTAGTAGACCCACAAACGGAACATAATGCTTTTTTCCATATTCTTTACTCGTCATAATAAAACCTTTTTCTGGATGATTCTACTTGAAATTTTGATAAAAGTATAATTCAACTAAGAATTAAATAGAATTTATCAATTTAAATTTGCTCTTACTCAATTAAAATTTAAATGACAATGGGGAAAAAAATATGATAATATATTGGTGGAATATTTTATCGTAGAAGTATCAAGAAAAATGTGAGATTTTTTTAATAAAAGATTTAATTGTTGCTTGTTAATAAATAATACGTAAATTTAATTGAAAGAATGAATACTTTGGTTATATGGCTTAAAAAATGAATGTTTTAGAGTGAATTTTTCAGATTTCATCCTTATTAAAATCTTAATAAAATTATTATTAGTTTTTGATCAAAAATTTTAGAAAAACTTTTAAATCAAAAATTCGGGTAATAATTTTCGAAATAAATGTTTTTGTTTCCCTAATTTTTAAGAAAATTATTTTTTATTCATTAAATTTATGAGTTGATTTAGCTTTTATTTTTAAAATACGGATGTTATAGAGAGATATTAAAATCTTAATCGCAATACTTTATCATACCACTAAAATTCACAGAATTATGGAATAGGGCGTTCATAAAATTGACGATTTACCATAAAATTTATAAGAAGAGATTGCTAATTATAGTAACAGAAAAAAATTTTTTTTTTTCTAAGCTGTAATGGAATGTTTGTTTTTAGCCTATAATTTATTCCTCCACATGAATTTGACTAAAAATTCATTCCATTACTTTTTTTCTTATGTCTTTCTCAATCTTACTATTTAAAAATCCTGAAGTGAAATGTTAAGATTATACTGATATTGAATTTATTCTTTTTTTTTATTCTTCTTGATTTCTTCAATAAGAACAGGAACAATTTCATGAAGATCTCCAACAATTCCATAATGTGCGATATTAAAAATAGGTGCTTTTCGATCTTTATTAATCGCAACAATAATTTCTGAATTTTGCATTCCTACCAGATGTTGAATCGCACCAGAAATTCCACAAGCAATATATAATTTTGGAGAAACGGTTTTACCAGTTTGTCCTATTTGTCTATCCTGATCTAACCAATTTAACTCTACAGTAACCCGTGAACCACCTAATTCTGCTCCCAATACTTCAGCTAATTCTTCAATGATTTTAAAATTTTCTCTCGAACCGACTCCTCTACCTCCTGCAACTATGATCTCAGCATCCTCAAGGTTTACAGAGCTTCTCTCCCTATCAATTATTTTGATGATTTTTGTAACTAAATCTTTTTCTTTGAAATTATATTCAATTTTCTTAACTTCGGTCTTTTTTCTTTTCTTTTCAGGAGGTTTAAAAATTCCAGGTCTTACAGTTGCCATTTGTGGGCGGCTATTTGGAGTTCTAATTACTGCCATGAGAGTACCTCCGAATGTTGGACGAGTTTGTAACAAATTCCTTGTAGTTTGATCGATTTCTAAACCCGTACAATCAGCTGTAAGCCCCGCATTTAACCTTTTAGCAACTCTAGGAGCAAAATCTCTTCCTGTAGGAGTTGCACCTATCAAAATGATTTCTGGTTTATTCTCAATAATTATTTCTGTTAAAGCTTGGACATATAAATCAGAATAATAATGTTTTAAGATTGGAGATTTTATATAAATTATTTCGTCTGGTCCATAATAACTAAACTTTTCTAATTGATCATCAAAATCTGCACCTAATATGACTAATGTTAATTTGACCTCTAATTCTTTAGCTAGTTCTGCTCCTTTTCCTAACAGTTGTAATGCTACAGGATGAATGATGTTCTTGTAGTGCTCAGCTATGACCCATATTCCTCTATATTGAGAGAGATCAACCTTTTCAACTTTAAATTCCTCTCTTTCAATTAGAATGGCATTAACTGGACAAACATCTAAACAACTACCGCAAAAGCTACAATTCTCAGTAATAATCGCTTTATTATCAATTATTTCAATCCCTACAAAAGGACAAGTTTCAGCACAATTACCGCAGCCAGTGCAAAGCTCATCATCAATAAATATGCTCAATTTTTATCCTCTTAGAGAATTTTATCATTTTTTAAATTATCAATCAATTCTTTAGCAATTTCTTCATTTGTGCCTTTAATAATAATTTGATCAACTTTTTTTTCAGGGATAAAAATTTTCCAAACTTCTGTCATTGACCCATTTAAACCTATTTTGCGTTTATCTGGTTTTAATTCTTCCGCATTTAAATAAATTACCTCCTTTTTATGGTATGCATCTACGATCCCTGAAAGAGTTGGATGTCTAGGATTATTCAGCTCCTTTAATACTGATAATAAAGCAGGTAACTCTGTCTCAATGATAACAACTTCTTCTTTTCTAAATACTCTTTCAACAATTATTTTTTCTTCACTCAGTTTAAATTTTTGAACATAAGTAATCTGTGGTATACCCAATTCTTCAGCGAGTTCCGGACCTACTTGACCTGTATCACCATCAATGGCTTGAGCACCAAGTATAACGAGATAATTCTTTTTTTCTCTAATTCCTTTTAATAGTTTTTTTATTGCAAGCGATAAAGTATATGACGTGGCTAATGTGTCAGCTCCTGCAAATGCTTTATCAGTTAATAAGAATGCTTTATCAATCCCCATAGCTAAAGCTTCTCTCAAAACTTCTTCTGCTTGAGGTGGACCCATGCTTATAGCAATGACTTCCGCATCGAATTCTTCTTTTATCGTCAAGGCTAGCTCTATAGCATTTTTATCATATGGATTCATGATCGATGGTATCCCCTCTCTTATGAGAGTATTCGTATTAGGATCTATTCTTACTTCAGCTACTCCTGGTACTTGTTTAATACAGACGAAAATTTTCATAAATTGATTCCGGATTTGTAAAATTTAATTTAAGTTAAATAAATTATAATTTTTTATAGAAAAAAAGATTCGGGTAAGAATCCATAACTATCCTATAAGATATTAGGACCTTTTCTTAATAATTGGTTTGCTATAACCAACCTCTGAATTTCAGAAGTTCCTTCATAAATTTCACCCATTTTAGCATCTCTGAAATATCTTTCTACAGCATAAGCTTTCATTAAACCGTATCCACCATGAATTTGAACGGCACTATGAGCTGCTGTCATTGCTGCCTCAGATGCTACTAGTTTTGCCATAGCACTGGCTAACCCATAATCCATTCCATTATCACACAGATATGCTGCTTTGTAAGTTAATAATCTTCCAGATTCTACAGCACATGCCATATCAGATATTTTCCACTGAATTCCTTGAAATCTTCCTATTGGCTGACCAAATTGAACTCTTTCATTAGAATATTTAACTGAAGCTTCTAATGCTGCTTGACCTAAGCCAACACATTGTGCGGCTATAGATATTCTACCGAAATCTAAAATTTGCATAGCTAATTTGAACCCTTCTCCTGTTTTCCCTAAAATATTTCCCTGTGGAACATGAACATCTTGAAAAACAAGTTCAGAAGTATCTGAAGCCCGTACACCTAGTTTATCTTCTTTTACTCCCACTGAATAGCCAGGAGTGTTTGTATCCACAATAAAAATAGTTAGCTCCTTTCGAGAACCTTTCTCCCCTGTTTTTGCGACAACCAGTAAAGTTCCTGCTATACCCCCATTTGTAGCAAATATCTTACTCCCATTTAAAATCCATTCATCACCATCTTTTTCGGCCCCCAATTGTACTCCTCCTGCATCTGAACCGGCATTTGCTTCAGTTAAACAAAAAGCTCCTATTTTATCACCTTTCGCAAGATCAATAAGAAATTGTTGTCTTTGGTCTTCAGTTCCGAATTTATAAATGGGGTATGCACAGACACTACAATGAACACCTGTTGTAATACCCCATGAAGCATCTGCTCGTCCAATCTCTTCAGTTATAATGCAAAAACTTATCGTATCATCATGAAGACCAGCACCTCCATATTCTTCTGGAATACACGTGCCAAAATAGTTCATTTCTTTCATTTTCTGAAACACAGTATCATCCAATTTTGAATTTTGATCACTTTCTTCGGCTACAGGAGCAATAAATTCTTCAGCAAATTCCCTTGTGATTTTTCTTAACATTTTCTGTTGTTCGTTTAAAGCAAAATCCATATCATTCACAACAATGAATTGTTTAATATATCAAAATCAAATTATTGAAAAGATTAGTTAATAATAATAATTATATTTTACCAATTCAAAGTGCCTAAAAGAGTATACTTATCTATAAATCTCAAGCTTTAATTGAATTTTTAAAAGTATAAGATCTTAAATATGTGAATTTAAATCTATTATTTACATTACTAGAAATATGAATAATGAAAGCCAACATTTTGAAATTTCAAAACATAAGGATTATTTGTTTGTAATAAAAGAAAATATTTCTATTGTTCACCCTGTTTATAGAAACGATCCTCTTAATTTATATTTGATTTTAGGCTCTCATTCAGCTCTTCTTCTTGATACGGGATGTGGACTCTACCCTTTAAAGCCAATTGTAGAGGATTTAATAGCTAGAAGAAAACTATATGTACTCAATACACATACTCATTGGGACCATATTTTAGGAAATGAGGAATTTAGAGAGGTTTATGTTCATAAAAATGAAGCAAATAGAATCTCAACATCATATGATATATCATTTCTAATAGATTCGCCCTGTGAAATTGTAAATAAATATAAGGAAAAGAATTTTTCAATCCCTCCAGCTAAAGTCATCAAAAAAATCAATGATGGACACGAGTTTAATTTAGGAGAAATAAAAGTTAGAGTAATTCATACACCAGGACATTCTCCTGGCTCTATTTGTCTAATTACTAATAAAGGTGAACTTTTTACTAGTGATGTCGCTTATTACGGAGACACATTTTTACCAACAAGAGAAATGTTTCCAAAAGTTCTAAATACTCTTTCCAAATTGATAGAATTATGCGAAAAACAAAATATTTTTGAACTTTATCCTTCACATCAAAAATATCCATGTGATAAAACACTTTTGACAGATCTCTACAATGGCATTAGAAATATTGAGAACATTTGGGACACGAAAAAGCCATTTGACTTTTTTCAGTCATGGCAAATTGATGATGAAAAATTTAGATATTATATCTCTAGAATTTAAAACATTTCAGGGTGTAATTCCTAGATTTTTATTTTTGTTCTTATCGAACGAAATGTTATAAAAAAACTATTATTCATAAGTTTTTGTCACTATTTTTTACACATAATAATTAATTATTGTATATTTTCCCTATATTTTGGGGTACTATTTCTAAATTATTATAACAAATTCATGGGGATAAGAGAGTGGATAAAGAAAGCACATATCTCATTTTTAAAGGAATCGAAATGATATCCTCAGATAATGATTTGATCGGTGTTTTATTAATTCAAGATGGGTATAATATATATGCTAATAAAGGATTAGCCAATATACTTGAATCTCCTATTAATGATATATTAATTATGAAAAGATATGGCTTCTTTAACGACGCTCATCCTGAGGATTTGAAACATTTAAAGGAAAATCTTAATTCTACTTTAAACCAAGGGAAGAACGCAACAACATTCTTAAATTGCAGATTAATTTCAAAATCTGGAAGAATTAAATGGGTAAAATTATGGTTGAAAGCAATTGAATATCGAGATAGATTAGCAATTCTATTAACTATGCAAGATTACACAGAAATCATCGAATTAAGTTATAAAACGGAGAAAGATGATCGTAAAGATATGAAATTTGATCTAGACTTTGATCAACTCTTAGATGAAAACCCTTTACTTGGAATTTCTATTTTTCAAGATAATAGAATAAAATATGTAAATCACCATCTATCAGACATAATAGGACATTCTTTTTTAGATTTAATGAACATGACTGTTTATAATGTATTAGATTTGATTCCTGTTGAATACCGAACATTAATAAAATTAAATTATCAAGAAATAGAAAGAGGATCTAAAGAAACATTAGATATTACTTACCCGATTTATCATAAAAATGGAACAAAAATATGGGTTCATTCTTACGGAAAGAGTTTTTATTTTATGGGTAAACCTGCTGTTTTCACTTTAACTAAATTTATTTCTCCATATAGAACGGCTGAAAGCCAAAATGGAAAACTAATTAATTTAGAGGAACCATTTGTAGACAATGCTATGAAAAAAGAATTAGAGCAAAGTCTGAAACTGTTAAACCTCAAATTGAAAGAAATAAATAATTTGAAATCAGAATTACTATATCGTATATCACACGAGCTAAAAACTCCATTAATACCAGTGAAAGGATATGCTGATTTATTATTAAGAACTTATAAAGAAAATCTAGATGAAAATATACTTGATTACTTAAAAGCAATAATGAATGGTAGTGAACGTTTAGAAAACCTCATCAATGAACTCTTAGAAAGTTCAAGTTTAGAAAAGAACAAAATTAAACTGAATCTTAAAGAAGGAGATTTAACCTCTCTTATAGAGCACACTCTAGAAGAGTTAAATGAAGTTATAAAGATGAGAAATCATTCAGTAATTCTCAATTTAAACGATAAATTATTAACCAAATTTGATGAAAGTAAGATCCATAAAGTTATATCAAGCCTATTACTCAACGCTGTCAATTATACTCCAAAAAAAGGTCAAATCAAGATCTATTCTGATATAAAAGATAACGACATCGTAATATCTATAGAAGATGATGGAATTGGTTTAACAAAAGAAGAAAAACAGAAATTATTCACACAATTTGGAAAAATTGAGAGATATGGTAAAGGATGGGATATTGGTACTGATGGTGTTGGACTTGGGCTATATAATTCAAAAAAGATTTTAGAATTACATGGTGGGAAAATTTGGGTAGAATCAGAAGGAAAGAATAAAGGAAGCACTTTTAGCTTTTCTATTCCTATAATTTGAATCTTAACTTTTAATCAATACTCTGATAACATTAAATTTTGGCTTTCCAAGACCGCCAAGAACTAGGCTTTTTGACCGCATTCTTGACAATATTCCCCAACCAATTTTGTACCACAATTCTTACAAAATTTAGGAACTTCTTGTTGATTAATTACCTCCAGTTCTTTATCCATTGCAATTTTATCGGGAGTTGGTTTAGAAGGAATTGTGTCTTCGGGTTTCCTCTTAGTTTCTAATGTATAAGCATAACCTATTGCAATAGCACTTAAAATACCTAAAACACCACCTAAGATTGGAAGATAAAATCCAAAACTTGGGTCAAAAGTCATCCAATGAACACTCACGCCCATCTCAACTATTTCAGAGTCTAAATAATAGTAATAAAAAGCTGGACCAATAATAGCCAAAATCCCACCGATTAAACCAGTTCCCGCAGCCACCTTGTCAACTCCCTCATATTTTGCTGTTCTAGATGCTGTAGAAATGATTATTAATGCAAAAATCAATAAAATTACAGCAACTATTCCCCCAGTCATTAACGCTGCATCATGGGGTTCTACATAAAAATCACTAGGCCAACCGGCTGAGGGAGATACAAAATCTGATGTTGAAAACCAAAATCCAAAAATCCACATGTAAGTATCACTTAGAGGACCCAAATCTGAAAAACCTGCAGGTAAAATTAAACCAAGAACTATTAAAACAGCAGCACCACTTAATACTTTCCAAATATGTTCATATATGTAAACATATGCCGAATCTTTTGTTCTCATTTCTTCCATGATTATTACTACCTTTTCTCATAGTATTACTAGAAAATTTCTTTAATATTAGGATTTTATTCTCAGACTTATTTAAAGTTTTTTAGATTTAAATCAACGCTTTAACAACATAAGGTATAATGAAAAAGCATTATAATAAGCTAAAATTTATTTTTGATATATATTAAATAAAATTAAAATAACTAATGGCTAATATAAAAGAGAAGTTAAAACGAAAACTTAGCAATTTTTTTTATGAAAAAGTTGATAGTAAAGATCTTATCTATCTCGAGAAAATTATCTTATTAATAATTGTCTTGGTTTTTACACTCATAGCTTTAGAAGTGAATAAATCTATAAGCTATAAAAAATACGATAGAGTTCAATTCCGTTCAGCAGGAGCAACTCTTTATGCGAATCTGTATTATCCTAATAAAAATTTACCATTTCAGGAAGGAAAGCCACTAATTATTTACTGCCATGGCATTGGGAGCAAGCGGGATTTTGATCTCAGAGTACCTATAGAATTCACTAAACGAGGATTTTATGTGGCAGCTTTGGATTATCAAGGACATGGTGAAAGTGGAGGCAATATTAATAATATTGATGTATCCACCAATACCCCTGCTCTTGCTCAAGATTGTACAAAACTATTAGAAAAATTGAAAACATTATCCTTTTACTCGAATGTAAATGAATCTCAGGTCGGATTGATTGGTCATTCACTTGGTGGCATGGTTGTTCTTATGAATCAAGCATTGAATCCAGAATTTAAGGCGACTGTTGCTTGGGCACCATTATTAAATTTCACACCACCTCGTTTTGGACTTGAATGGCAAGGTTATGAAGAATTCATTCCTCTTAATTTATTGAATAGCACTAATAGTGAACACCTGTTAATAATAATGCATACTAAAGATGAAGTCTTGGATTACCAAGATGCAGTAAAAGCTAAAAGTTTGACAAATTGTACTCTTATAAATATAACAAAACCATTACTCGGAGGAGCTCACCAATTATTCTCTGATAAAGTACTAAAAGATTCAATCAAATGGTTTGAGTTAACATTTTTTGGCTCCGAAATGATTAATGGAAAGATTAGTATTACGTTTATGTGGAATTACGTACTAATATTTTTGAACTTAGGTTTACTTATCGCAATAATATTCCTTTTAATATCCTATTCGGCTAAATTCTTTCGATTAACTAGTTCAATTGATAATCAAAATATTGAGAAAGTTGAAGAACCGTTACCTATAGGGAAAAAAATTAAAAAAAAAGTTGTTAATTCCATTAAAATTCTTCAAATTATAATATACTCTATGCTCTTCATATTAAATTGGTTATATTTTAGTTATCTTTTCGGATTAATAGGGATTTTTTATGCATCTCTAGTTTTTAGTAGTGTCTTCTTGTTAATAAAATTTGTTGCATACATTATACATCTATGGAGGCAGGAAATTAAATTTAGTAGAAAGCATCTAAAGGACATAATAAAGCAGGAATTTAATATGAATGTACTTGTCTATACGACTATATGTGCTTTGTATTTTCTTTTAGTATATTTATTATTTTCCTTTTACTACCCATTTGCTTTTATGTGGCCATCTAGTATCACAAATATTTTCATTTCTATAGCAATTTTTCCAATTTATTTCTCAATAGAAATTTTATTCAGAAAAATTCTATATCCTCTCCTCAATTTTGTAAAATCTGAAAAAACTATAGCAAAGATAACAGTCATCACTGCTTTTATAATATATATCACATTAATGACGCTAGCCAGAAGCTACTCGTATTTACCTTCTGTATTATTTACTTTTATTATTTTCCTAATAGTTACGGTCGGTAATACAATCATTTATGAGCATACCAGAACCTTTAGCGCTGTATTAGTAAGTTCCTTTGTGATTATTCAATTGTTCTTCTCTGCAGTAGTCTCAAACGTAATAGGATTAGGTGCATTTTCTAAATTGTTTTAAATCATTATTTTATCATTTTTAATAGCTTTACAATCTTTTTTTCATCAATATTCTCAAGGGCCTTGATTTTAATGTGCTTCGTTGTTTTACCACTCCCTTCAAAAAGTTCTATCTCTTCTTTTGTTAATCCCTTAATTGAGAAACCCAAATTGACATGTGTCTTTAAGGCAACGATGTAATACTTATCTGCATAATATGGAACACCATATTTCATTTCTTCTATAATATTTGGGAATGTACTCAATATGATTTCTCTTAATTTCTGACAAATCTCTTTTTGAGGAGATTTCTGCTTTTCTATGTATTCATTAACTTTACCATCCATATTCTTGTTTTAAAAACAGTCTTATTAAATTTTTTCCCTAGAAATTTTTACTTTATATTAATTTAATACTTAACTTTTAGATAATGGTCAGCTCCACATCTCAAACAATGAAAAATAAAACTATCTTTTTGTGTGAAATTATTTTTTTCTCCCAATTTGTATTTAGGAGTAGGTGCCTTTTCTCATCTATTATAGTGCAAAGTGAATTATAAGTAATATTTTTTATTACCATATCATTTAATTTTAATTATCATTTCAAAATAACAGAAATTGAAACAAGAACATCAAAAAAATGTTGCTAAGTGTTATCATAATACTTTCAAGTTTTATCGGAGTTATTTTTTTTATTATAACAGAAAAGATGAATAGAGCAATCGCATCATTATTAGGGGCAATTATCACCTATTTTGTTTTAATTTTTCTTGAAGATTTAGATTTTTCTATAATTGTCGATCTTCTATTTAGTTCTAAGGATGATGATTTTGTAAATTTACATTCCATAATTCTAATTATAGGAATGATGATGATTGTACAAATCTCACATGAAGCAGGCACATTTCAATTTATTGCTGGAAAACTAATTAAACTCTCAAAAGGAAAACCTATTCGTTTAATGATTATATTTTGTTGCGTAACAGTGCTCATTTCAGCAATTTTAAACAATATTTTAACAGTTATCATTATAATTCCACTTACTATTACAGTTTCAAGAATTTTAAATATAAATCCTTCCCCCTATATTCTTACTCAAGCAATATTAGTAAATATAGGTGGTACAATTTTTTCAATTTCTTCAATTCCAAATATTTTAATCACAACATCAGCAAGAATAGAATTTATAGAATTCTTCATTAATGTTGGATTAATTTCTTTTATAATTTTCTTATTTACTCTCTTATTTTTCATTCTAATTTATAAAAGAGAGTTAGTAATACCAGAAGAGGGGCAAAAAGCATTAAAAGAATTTGACGTATGGAATGTTGTTCAAAATAAAAGGCTTTTATATCAGTCATTAGTATCTTTGATAGTTTTATTGGTATTACTCACAATCGTTCCTTCTTCACTTCTTTCTCCGGATATAATTGCTTTAATTATTGCTATTATTTTGATCATTATAACTAGATTAGAACCAAAAGATATTATAAACAAAATAGATTTTGAGTTGATTTTCTATCTTTTGGGGATTTTTATAATTGTTGGAGGTCTTGAGGTGACAGGGGCAACTGAGGTTATAGGGATTTTTGTACAAAATATTGGAGGAACTAATCTCTTTTTCCAACTTTTCTTAATTCTTTGGTTTTCAGCTTATTTAAGTAGTTGTATTGATAATATACCAATCACTAAGGTTTTAATTCCAGTCGCGGATACTATGACAGAAACAGCTTCGTTGATTAATAAAAAACAAATCTTTTACAGTCTTGCATTTGGAGCTAATTGGGGGGATAATTTAACTCCTCTTGGTGATAATATTCTTGTGGTTAATATTGCTGAACAGAACAAGCGTCCTATAACTTTTAAATCCTTTTTCAAATTAGGATTTATTACAACAAATTATCAATTAGTTATTCTTTCACTATACTATTCTTTAATTTTTTACTTTCAAATTGGGATTATTATTATAGTGATTATAGGTTTAGTTCTAGTTGCAATATATTTTTTAAATAAATTTGGATCAAAAAAGATCAAATCTCATATTTATGTTATTAGTGATAAATTAAGAGAACTCATAATAAGGTGATCAAGAGATAGTATTCAAAAATGTGCAACGAATAAAAGCAGCATTACCTGAAGTCAAACATGTTGTTATGTTTTATAATAATGGCACTATTTTTCAAACTACATTTGAACAAGATATTAATATACCGAAATTGGGTGAAAATTTAGCAGAAGTCTTGAATCATATAAGAAGACTTTATGAAATTTGCAATTTCACTTTTGAAGATTACAATAAAATAATTTTTGAAACTGATGATATGTCTATTATTATTTTGAAACTTGGCGAAGATAGTAATATTGCGTTATTTTTCAAGAAAGAAGAAGAAAAAGAATTAAAATTGACTGCAATAAAAAGATATATGACCAGAATTGAAGAATTAATCGATATGGATGAAGGAGAACTGATAATACAAGAGATAATAGCAAAAGAAGAAGAAGTTAAACATTTAAAAGAATTACTACATGAAAAAAAAGAAAAAATTGAAAAATTTGGTAAAGAATTAAAAGAAATTGATGAAGGAACAATTGAAGGTGATATAAAAGAGATTACTAAAAAATTAGATGATCTAGATCTTGAATGCGGAGATTTAAACCATGAAATAGAAAAAAGAGATATCGAAATCGAACAATTAAAAGAAAAAATACATAAAAGCCATAAATAGGTTTATTTAAATTACAAAAATTATATATTTAAATCTTCGATTAATCCAAATATTATAGGAATTAATAAAATCGTAGTAATGCTGATGAAAATAATGAATATGAAGTATTGATATGGTTTTTTTTTCAAATTTATGATAATTCCTATGATACCTATGATATAAGAAGACATCAATAGCCCTATTGAAAGTAAAATTAAAAACATTAAGGAATTTACCATTATAAGTTGATCCACCTTTTTATTTTCAATTATATTAACAATACTTCTTCCAAATCCTGTCCTTATTTGATATTATTTCAAATTAAAGATTTAAAAAAAAAAGTGGCTTAGTTTTCTTATTTAAATTGTTTTTTAGGAAGTCATTTCTGTAGGTCTGACTTTTTCACGCTGAGCTAATTTTTCTGAGAGCTCTTTCTTAAGATCAGCTAATTTATCCTGTTTTTCAACTATATTTTTATTTATTTCCATTGCTTCAGTTTCAAGTTTATTTAAACCTTTCTGAACCTTAAGATATGCTTCCTCTGCTTTAGAAATTTTTTCATCAGGAGCCTTAGTATTTACTAATTTTACATAAGCTAATTGTTTATTTGCTAGATTCCCTCTTTCTTTAGCTTCATCAACCTTTTTGTTAGCAAGTTTTACTTTTACTTCGGCTATTTCAGTTTCAACATTCGCAATCTTTTCCTGAGTTTGTGCAATCTTTGTTTGAATTTCTGCAACTTTTTCATTATAAATCGCTTGAGCTTTCTCTGATTTTAAAATTTCCTCTCCAAATTTTAAAAGATTTTTTACTTTTTCTTTCCTTTCAACTAATTTCTTAGTCTTCTCAGCTAATCTCTCTCGTATTTTTGCTAATTCTATTTCATTCTTAGCGAGCATCTCCCTAGCCTTAGCCCTTTTTAGTACTTGTTTAGCTAAGGTTTTCAGTTCGCTTCCTGAATCTTTTTCCATCTTTGCTAGATTCGAATTTTCTTCAGCTAATTTTTCAATACTTTTGGTATCTTCCATATATATCAACTCATTTTATTTTTTTTTTAGATCTAACTTTTTTTTTTAAAAAAGTATATCTATTTACTAATTTATTTAGACTAACTGTAAATTTCATCGTAAACCTCTAATTCTTCTTCCTCCTCATCTTCCTCCTCATAATCCCAGTTATCTTCTTCCTCATAAACATCATCTAAATTCTCTTCCTCATCTTCATCATTGTAATCATCATATTCATAATCATATTTCTTCTTCTTTGTTTTGGGGTCTCCTTTCATTTCTTTTTCTCCTTTATTTTAGTAGTTGATTTTTATAATTCCATAATGATATCATAGTATTTAAATGTTTTCATTTGATAACAATAAATCGATCCGACAACTTTATATACTTTGATATCATTATTAGATATAAAAAGATGAGTCTTACTAAAATAATAAACTACAACTTAATATGACGAAAAAACCTCCCAAAAAAAAAAGCAATTTTCTCGGATTTAGGCTTTCAGAAGAAATAATAAATAAATTGGAACTAATTGCTAAACAAGAGAATAAGACACGGGGGCTAGTTGCAAAAGATGCAATTGAACAATGGCTTAATCTAGAATTGTTGAATCAAACTAACGAAATGATTATGATTTCTAAGTCAATTTTTTCCAAAATTCTATCCAAATTAGACGACTTATCTTTAGATATTATAGCAAAAGATTTTGCTGATCTATTTTCCGATATTATGAAATTCTCAACGGCGAAACCAATGAATGAAGATACCTTTAAGTCATATACAGCTTTTTTAATTAATTTTTTCGGTAAAAATGGATTAAAATGGTTCAATACCCTTGATATTCAAGTTCGGGAAAATTCTTTTATTTTTAGGGGATTACATGAGATGGATGAGGTTTATTCAAATTTTTTCTCAAAATTTTATAAATCTCTTTTATCTGAATATTTTGAATTAGAATATACAACAAAAATGGAAGAAAAAACCTCTAATTTAATTCATCTAGAATTTAAACTTAAATAAAAAAAGAAACTGATGTATAAATTAATCGAATAAAATTTAAAATAAAAGAAGAGAGGGGAAATCAAGAAAAATGATTCCAAGAAAAATTTTTGATGATTTAATCGATAATTTTGTTTATATCTACATTAAAGAGATTGGTAAAGAATTTACGGGAAGAATCAAATCTATAAATGAATTCGACATTGTATTATTAGAAGATAAAAATGAGAATATTTCTTATATTCCCATTTCAGAAATAAGTGTGATTACGGAGAGAAGATAAAAATCTTAATTATAAATATGATATTCTAAATCGTTTTATTTTTTTAAAAATTCTATAAAAAAAGTAAAGTTGAGAGATGAAAAATTATGGTAAATTTAAATAATATCTCTCCTAGCTAAAAAGTGTAACTAAATTCAATTAATTAACTCAATTTTTAATGGTGAAAAGAAATGAATAATTTAAGTAATATTGAGAAAGAAGCTCAGCAAAATTCTAAAATTGCACAATATGAGAAAGAACTCGCACAAAAATCTAAAATTAATGCGATAGTTGAAATTAAAAAATCAAAAGCTAGAGAAAAATTGTTTAAGATTGAATTTGAATTGTCAGAGAAAAAAAAAGATCTTGCGGAAAAAAGAAGGATCTTAGCGAAGACAAAATCTGAAATTAAAAAAAAAAATATTTTGGATTTTTCTGATGAAGAACTTAAAATTGAAAATAATTATGCAATTTATAATGAACAGATTGCAAAAAATCAAAAGGAAATAGCTGAAATAAATAAAAAAATTGCTTTAGTAGAAAGACAAATTGCTGAGGAAAAATTAAAATTAGCCAATGAAAAATTAGATGTTGCAAAAGCACGAGATAAATTAGCTAATAAGCAATTAGCATATTTAAAAATCGCTAAAGCACCCACCTCAGAAGACAAACTTTCAAAAGTTAAAAATGATGCTGAAACCGAAAAGAAGAGGCTAATAAAACAGAAAAATGATGTTTTAGAAAAGGAAAAGGATATAAGAAAAAAAGAAAATAAACTAGCTGATTTAAAAAAGGAATTTTCATTGAAACTCGCAGAAAGAGAAAAAATTAGACATCCTGGAGTCATTCTTGCAGAATGAACTTTAAACTCTGAAATTATATCTTTAAATTTATTTTACTTCTAAATCCATTTCTTCCTTTTGAAAAATAAAATCATCAAAGTGGCGATAGAACTCATCATAATTATGACTATTATAAACAAATCATATTGAAAACTCTGATATATGATAAAATTCATTCCATAAAAACCCCCTAAAAATGATAGTGGAATAAAAATTGTAGAGATTATAGTTAATACTTTCATAATATCATTCATTTTATTACTAACACTTGAAAGATACATATCTAGCATTCCAAAAATAATATCCCGATAATTTTCCAAAAGATCACTAATCCTGAAAATATGATCATATATATCTCTTAAATAAATCTGCAAATCATTGCTAATCAGGTTCGATTGTTCACGTTGGAGTTTATTAATCACTTCCCTAATTGGCCAAATTGATTTCCTCAACTCAATAGAAGATCTTTTTAATTTGTAGATAAGTTGCAATGTTTCAGGCTCAGGATTCTTTATTAAAATATCCTCAATATCTTCTATATCCTCACCTACTTTTTCCAAAACAACAAAATAATTATCAATGATAATATCGATTAAAACATAAAATAAATAATCGCTACCCATTAGTCGAACTCTTCCCTTTGGAACATAAATTCTTTCATAAATCGGATTAAAGAGTCTAGTATCACGCTCTTGAAATGATATTACATAATTTTCTCCTAAAACCAAACTGACTTGTTCATATTCAAAATCTTCTTCTTCAGCATTCCAATTTAATTTATTAAACACTGCAAAAATATAATTTCCATAATCTTCTAGTTTAGGTCGTTGATTTGGACTTAAAATATCTTCTAAAACAAGAGGATGTAGATTAAATTGACGACCAATTTCATCAACAACTTCTACTTGTGCAAGACCATATATATCAATCCATTTAATTAAAGGTTTTTCAATTTTAGTAAGATCAATCTGAATATCTGCAAATTCTTGGTAAGTATAATGATCCTCACTATATTCTATTACCTTAATTTTAGTTTTTTCTTTTTTTTTATCGCCTGTATAAATAAGAGTTCCCGGTGGAAGACCAACCTTCTTTTTTCTTTTAATTGAAGGAATGACCCTCCGGAAAGGTCGAGAGAACCTCTTCAAATTATCTCACATCAATTAATAATAAAGAATTTTAATGACAATAATTTATTAAGCCAACTTTTAAAATTAAAGTTTTCTTAATCTTTTTTAAATTAAACATATAATGCTTAGAATTATAATTTCAGTAGACATAAGGGCTTTCTTATGAAAAGGGTTTATAAAATCGCTGTATGGATGATATTTATAAGCACAATTGTTGTGATTTATATTTTTTTTGGATTTGAACAATTATTATTAAATGTATTAATTCTGAATTTGGTAGCCTATGTCCTAAGATCGATTTTAATTGATGTACTTCAGAGTTTGATTAAAACTCTTCTCATTCGTTATATAATTATGATAATTATAAATGTAATATGGCTATTATTTCCATTTTGGTTAATTTTTATTATTTCACCAATTTATTTTGTAGCGATTATTTCTTTTCTGGTGGTCGCAATCTCTCTCACTTTTCAAAATATAATAAACAATATCGCATCAGGAGTGATGCTTTTATCATCAGAAGGTTTCGAGGCTGGCGATTTAGTCAGAATTAATCAAGTTGATGGAATTGTAAAGGAAATTACGTTAAATAATCTGAAATTATTAGATTTTGATGGATCTATTACTTATATTCCAAATAAGACTGCCTTCAATTCATCAGTAGTTCGTTATACTCATATCCCTATTAAAAAAGAAACGAAAATAGAAATTTCAGAAGTGGTTAAAAAATTAAGAAAAATAATAACACACGAAAAAAAAATAACACGATACATTAAAGTAGTTGAACTTCTAGGTTCAGTGGATTCAGAAAAACTTGAAACACTATTAAATCCCATTTTTAAGAAGTATGAACCCATTTTTGGAACAAAACCATATTTTTATGCTAATAATACAGTCAGTGGTATCGTTAACAGATTAAGTATTACAATACAAATTATTACTGAGGATCCAAACTTAATTTTAACCTATACTGACCCGTTAATAAAAGAAATTCTTTATAAGATCTATGAAAAGGAAATAAATTATGGTTTGAATGTCAATGAATTAGATGAGGGAAAAGTTAAAAATGGCAATTTTTAGTTCAGATTTGGAAGCATTGGTATACATCTTAATTATAGGTATTAGTTTATATTTATTAAACAAATTAATCTCTAGGATATTTAGTAAAAGTACAAAAATACCCTTAAAACAAAAAATTATTTTTAATTTTGCTTTAAAAATCATTACGGTTCTTATCATTGTGTTCTTTATCATTGAGGGTTTTCCTATTATATCCAAAATTGACCCAACCTACACTGCTGTACTTACAGGAGCAATTAGTACTGCAATAGCTTTTGCTTCAAGTGGTATATTTGCAAATTTTATTTCAGGTATTGTGATAATGTTAACAAGACCTTTTGAAGTCAATGATTTAGTCAAAATTGAAGGAGATAAAGGAATAATTCGAGCAATAAATTTAACCAAGGTGAAATTAGAAACATTTGACAATCTAATAATTGAAAAATCAAATACTCAAGTTCTTACGTCTAAGATCGTCAATTATACAATCAAATTAGGAAAAAAGAAGACTTTTGATGATTTTAAGAGTAAGATTTTAGCACCTCAAGATATAGGATTTAAAGATTTACTCGTAGATAATTTGAAATCTAGAAAGGAATTTGAAAAGAATTTAAAAAGAGCTTATGACTCCTTTACAACTAAATACTATCCAAAATTATTCAACTATACATTTAGAATGGCCTTTCCCTATAGAGGATTTCAAGTAATTATTAATCAAATAACACAACTTTGTGAATTATACAATCAAAAAAATATTTTTCGAATTAGACCTCAATTTGATATTGTTGATTATAATATAAGCATAATTGTTAAATTTCGGTTATTAACATTTAATTCACAAAAAATATTTGATTTTCAACCAAAATTTGCAAAGGATGTCTATGATATTATTTATAAATATAAAATTTCGTAAGAGTGATAGGGATAGAACTTTTTTATGAGTTTTTTATAATTATATTCTACTTCCCTTTCTTCGAACTATACTGAAATATTTTTGCTTTTTTTGTTCTAAAGGTTTTATGTATCCGAGTAAATCCTCAAAAATTATTGTTTGATGTAAATGAGGTCGAAAAATAGCTTTATAATATTTTTTTTTCCAATAAAAGCGTAGACTATTAAGATACACATTTAATTCTGAAATCTGCTGAGGTTTGATTTCTGTATATAATGTAACTATTATTTCTTCAGTATTAGATTCGATGTTTCTTTTTAATAGAGCACCATCAATTTTTAAAACATAGATAGTTCCATTTAAATAGGTATTATTTTCCTTATTGTAAGTTAATCCAAGATACTGGGCATATAACTTAAAATTTTGACTGATTTTAGTATTTAAATAGTTTTTTTGGATGACATCTCGATTTTTATTTTTTACTAAGGTTTTTAATTCTTGTTCACTCATTTCTCCCTGATTTGTTTGAAGTATTTCGTAATATTTCACTTGGAGATTAGTAAAAATTAACATTTCTATGTCGCTATAAAAATCTTGAACCTCACGCGCTAAAATTCTATCATCTTTTATGTGATCCCAGATTATAAAGAAAAGAACTGCAATTGAAACTCCTAAACTAATGTATACAATTATATCCTCGGGATTCATTATAAAAAGAACTAATTTTTATTTTTAAATTTTTTTTTCCACTCTATTCTTTTTTAATATTTTGAAAAGAAATAAAAGCAAATATTTTCTATTTATTTTTGAGAGGATTTATTCCGGTCGAATTTTTTCCCTTTCTGCTAATTTTTCCGATTGTTCTTTTTTAAGATTAGCTAATTTATTCTGTTTTTCCACGAGATTTTTATTTATTTGCATAGCATCAGTTTCAAATTTAGTCAATTCTTTTTGTTGTTTAAGGTATGCTTCCTCAGCTTTTGTTACTTTCTCACCAGGGGCATTTTTATTTACTAATTTTACATAAGCGAATTGCTTTTTTGCTAGATTATCTCTTTCCTTGGCTTCATCAAGTTTCATGTTTGCTAGTTTTACTTTAACCTCCACAATTTCAGTTTCGATATTAGCAATCTTTCGTTGAATTTCAGCCACGTCTTTTTGAATCTCTGCAACTTTTTCATTATATCGTGCTTGATTTAATTCAGCTTTTAAAGTAGCCTCAGAAAATTTTAGAAGATTTTTTACCTTTTCTTTTCTTTCTACTAACTTTTTACTTTTCTCAGCTAATCTTTCTCTTATCTTTGCTAATTCAAGCTCATTTTTAACTAACATTTCTCTAGCTTTTGCTCTTTTTACTTCTTGCTTTGTTAAATTTTTCATTTCTTGTGCTTTTAGCTTTTCGTCTTTAGCTATATTTGTATTCTCATTTGCCAATTTTTCGATATTTTTTACTTCTTCCATTTTTCATCACTTCTTTTTTTTAATTGAAATAATTTTTTTTACATTCTTATCTTTTTTTTTTTTTCAATTAAAGATAATAAAAGGATTATATTTAAGTCTTTAAATAAAAATCAATGACCAAAAGTTGATTTATATGTAATATTCTTAATAATTAATGATCTAAATATTAAGAGAAGAAATGATTTGTTATTTCTCTTTAAATGAAAATTTATGATATAATTTTATATAAAATGAATCAAAAATAAATAGGGACAGAATGAAAAATAATAAAAAATCTCAACAAATGAAATACGAGAATTTATAAAATACTAAATTAAAATGATTGATAAAAAAGATAGAAGAGGAAAAATCAGAAATTATTTCTTGACTTTAGAGAAAAATCCAAAAAATTTAGAAAAGTTAGAAAGTATTGAAGAAAATCTCGATTTTGAAATGAAATATATCCAAATGGTGTTACCATTAAACAAGATAACCAAAGAAGTAGAAACTGTTTTAAAAGAAAATGTAGAACGCAATATTATTCAAGCAAAAATAAGAGAAGTGAAAGAAAATGATCTCGAAAATCTTATAACCTTGTATAATAGAGCTTGGTTAACCTCTCATGAACCTTTTCGAGCTTTAACTATAGATGACGTTAAAGATTTATATAACGATCCTGATTTAATCATATTTATAGCCAGAGTTTATGGAATAGATGCTGGCTTTATGATATTAGATTTTGAAGGACCAAAACAGGAATATGGTATAATCGTTGCAATGGGTGTAATTCCTCGTTTTCAAAGAAAAGGTCTGGGAAAAATCATGGCTCTTACGGCTTGGGAATTTTTTAAGAAAAAAAATATCATTGAATTAAGAAGTGAAGTTTATATTGATAATTACGCATCATATAATTTTTTAAAATCACTAGGGTTCGAAGATAGGGGAATAAGGATTTATAAATCTGAGGATTTTGATTTTGCTATAACCACAACTTAAAATCTAAAAACTTCGATAAAATAATATTTAATTTATTTAAAAATCGAAGAATGAGGGCTCTAATGAGTTATTATGAATATCTCATTGTTCTTGATTATCCAATTTAAAAAAATAAATATAAACATCTTTTATTAAATTACTTAAAGTCAATTAGCAAGTTGACGTGATTTAAGATTGTTTGATAAAAACTATTTAGAAAAAATTAGAGAAGAAAAAGAAAAGTGGGAAAAACTTTATGAAAGTCTGAAAGAACGAGATGTTAAATTTGTAACTGACTCTGAGATTCCTATTAAGAACCTTTATACACCTTTAGATATAAAAGATAAAGAATATTTAAGTGATATCAGTTTTCCTGGAGTACCACCTTATACACGTGGTGTTTATCCCTCTATGTATAGAGGGCGTTTATGGACAATGAGACTTTTTTCAGGTCATGGAACTCCTGAAGAAACCAATAAAAGATGGAAATTTCTTTATGAAAATGGTGAAACTGGGTTTAGCGCAGCGGTTGATGCCTTAACATTTAACGGGATTGACCCTACTAATCCAGAAGGAGCGCCAGAAGTTGGAACATCAGGAGTACCGCTGTATTGCATAGATAGTCTTTTTGCTTTAACTGAAGATATACCTATTGACAAAATTAGCGTAGCATTAGTCGTTGAACCATTCACTTCTGCCCCGGTATGTGCTATGTACTTTAATATGGCACAAATGCGAGGATATGACATAAGCCAATTAACAGGTACAACACAAAATGACATTTTAACCATGACTGTAGGTTATATACCCTATAAAAATTGTCCTCCAAATCACATTCTACGCTTAGCATGTGATTTCATTGAGTGGACTGTTCCTATGAAAAATGTTCCTAGGTGGCACCCGATCAATTTTACAGGATATAATTATCGCGAAGGAGGGATTGATGCTGTCCAAGAACTTGGATTTGTTTTTGCTAGTGCTTGCTCTCATATCGATAACCTCATTGACCGAGGATGGAAAGTTGATGATTTTGTGGGTCGCCTTGCTTTTCACTTAGCAGCACATAAAGATTTCTTTGAAGAGATTGCAAAGTTCAGAGCTGCAAGGAGAATATGGTACAAATTAATGAAAGATAAATATGAAGCTAAAGATCCGAGAAACCTTGGTTTTCGATTCCATGTCCAAACTGCAGGATCTTCTTTAACAGCTCAATTACCTAAGATAAATATAATAAGAACAGCAATTCAAGCTTTGGAAGCAAACTTAGGTGGATGTCAATCACTACATACTAATTCTTATGACGAGGCTATTTGCTTACCATCTGAAGAAGCTGCCTTAGTTGCCTTAAGGACTCAACAAGTTATATCGGACGAAACAAGAATTCATAACACTATTGATCCACTCGCAGGTTCATATTTTATTGAATGGTTAACCGATGAAGTTGAAGAACGTGTATGGAAATATATAGATAAAATTCAAAAAGTTGGTACAATCGATAAAGCACTCTCAACTGGATTCTTATATAAGGAAATGAGAGATGCCTTTCATAAGAGAAGGATGCGTATTGAAGCAAGAGATGAGATCATGCTTGGTGTTAATAAATATGAAGTTCCTTATGACACTGTTACTGATGTATTTAGAACAAATAAAGAAGCGATTGACATTGAAGTTCGACGTATTGAAAAACTTAAAGCTCGAAGAGATAATGCAAAACTTGAGAAAATTTTAGATAAATTGCGAAATGTATGTGAGAAAGAAGAAAATGTTATGCCAGTGGTTATGGAAGCTACAAAAGAAGGAGCCACCGTAGGCGAAATTTGTGATATTTATAGAGAAATTTGGGGTGTTTGGGAACCTCCTTTAGCAATTTAAATTTGAGGTGTATATGTGATGTCTGAAAAGAAAATTAGAGTGCTAATGTCAAAACCTGGCATCGATGGGCATTGGCGCGGAGGTATTGTCGTATCAAGAGCTATAAGAGATGCTGGTATGGAACTTATTTTCGGAGGTTTCCAAAATGTTCAACAAATTGTAGAGGCAGCAATCCAAGAAGATGTAGATGTTATTGGGTTGAGCATTCATTCTGGAGCTCACTTTGCGTATACTCAAGAAGTTATTGATTTATTAAAAGAACGAGGCGTAATTGATAACATTATGATTTTATTGGGAGGAGTCATCCCTGCAAAAGATTTTCCAAAATTAAGAGAAATGGGTGTGGCAAATGTTTATGGTCCAGGGTCAATGACATCGGATATTGTAGAATTTATAAAAACTAATGTAAAAAAATAGTTTAAATCCATTTTTTTCTTTAATTTCTTTTAACGAACCTTTGAATAATTTCCTTTAAGACTTTAAGATCCTAATAGAGCAACAAGCCAAGAAAGATTACATAACCATGAAAGAGAACAGATTTGAGTTTTTATTTTCCCTCTATTTAATAAGCTTTAATAATCATTTACATATTTAATATTTAAATTGTCATTGAAGGTGATCAATTGAGGAGAAATCAAAAGTTAGATTTAAAGCCAATCGAGATGAACACCCCGTGGGCGAGTAAAGTGAAGAAATTGTCCAAGTTTGCTAAATTGCCAATAATAAAACGTATATACAGAAAACGCGCCCATTATGATGATTTTGAAAAACAAACAGGTAGTCCTATACCAGTAAATTTGTCTTTGGGCACTTATGAGGATCAGATAGTGCCACGTAAAGTCACAGAATACTTTATTAATAAGGCGGGGACCATAGTTTTGATGGATTGTCCATGCCGTATAGCCAATAAGTGTGAAAATCACAATGTTCATCTGGGCTGTACTTGGATGGGGAAAGGAGCCGCTAACATGGATTTATCTAGGTGGCCCGGAGCATATATTGCAACGAAGGAGGAAGCTTTAGAGCGAGAACGTTTGGCATATGAAAATGGGTTGGTTCCCCATTTAGGAAAACTGAGAGGTGATGCGGTTATATATAGGGTGTTAGAGTATGAGGATCAATTTATGTCTATTTGTCACTGTTGCTCTTGCTGCTGCGTTGTAAGTCTAATGAAATATGGCCCATCCGATTATAAAAAAATTGTAAAAAAAATGGAGGGTGTTGAAGTAAGAGTAAATAGAGATCTCTGTGAAGGTTGTGGGAAATGTTTTAAATTCTGTATATATGACGGATTGAAAATGAAAAACAACAAGACAATGATTAATCAGGAGAACTGTATGGGATGCGGTCGTTGTGAAAGGGTATGCCCTAACGGAGCAATTTCCATTTCTATAGATGATTATAGTCGTATTGATCAGTTGATTGCCAGGTTCGAAGAGCGCGTGGATATAACTTAAAAGACGTTTTAAGAGAAAAAATCGTCCTAGTAGATTTTAGTTAAATGATATGGTTTTAAATCAATAAATAAAAAACCTATGTAGAATTTTAGTTATTAATTTTGTCTATTGAATTTAAGTTAAATCTACGGATGCATTTAATCTATGACGCAATATGATTTAGAAAACTTAATTACTAATTTCAGAAACGGGGATAAAATCGCCTTAGCTAGATTAATTACAATAATCGAAAATGAACCCGATAAAGCTCATGAGATTTTTCGACATTTTGAAGATATAAAACATGATTCATATATTATTGGGATTACTGGTTCTCCTGGTGTTGGAAAAAGTACTTTAACTGGAGCAATTTGTAAAACCTTATTGAATGAAGGAAAGCGAATTGGAATTATATGTGTAGATCCTACCTCTCCTTTTAGTGGTGGTGCATTTTTAGGAGATCGAGTCAGGATGACAAATATCTCTTTACACCCAAATGTGTTTATGAGAAGTCTTGCATCCAGAGGATATAAGGGAGGGATTTCAAGAGCTGTCTTTGACATTAGTCTATTATATGAAGCTTTTGGAATGGATTTAATTATTATCGAAACTGTTGGAGTTGGTCAAGCAGAGTTTGATATTTATAATTTAGCCTATTCAGTTGTTATAGTTCTAGTCCCAGGGTATGGCGATGCGATACAAATGCAAAAAGCAGGAATTATAGAAATTGGGGATATTTATGATATTAATAAAAAAGATTTAGGTGGAGAAGATATTGCTGTACAAATAGAAGTGATGCTTGACGATTCAACCTTTCAAAGTGGCTGGAGACCTCCCGTATCGATGACAGATGCTATTAACGGAGAGGGTATTGATGAACTTATTCAAAACATAATGGATCATAAAGAGCATGTCGAATTATCCGGATTGATTAATACTAAGAAAAAAAATCGTTTTAAATATAAAATTAAGGAGCTCATTTATTCAAAGATTGACAGAATTATTTCGGAGAAGTTTTTGAATGAATCAGATATAGATGAAATTATAAATCATGCCGTAGAAGATGGAAAATTTAAAATATATCGCACAATCCATACTAAATTTGAAGATGTGAATTTTGAAATTAAAAAAAGATAATTTTAAGGTTAAATTATAACAATAATCTTTATTTTTTAAAAAGTAAAAAAATTATTTAAAATCAGAAAAAGCTGGTAATTATGCCAATACTTGGAATAGATTATGAAAAATGCGACAATTGTCAAATATGTCGTTTTGCATGCATAAGATATTTCAGACGTGATAAAGAGCTAAACAAAATTATTTTTGAAGATCCTAGTAATCTTTGTGATTCTTGTGGACGTTGCATTGCAATGTGTAAGTCTGATGCGATTAAGTATGAGAATATTGGAGAATTATTATCTTTTGATGAAGTTCAAGATCCTAGTAAATTAATCTCATACGAAACTATTCACAAATTTATGATTGCTAAACGGTCAATAAGGGGGTTTAAGAAGAAAAAAGTTCCAAAAGAAGTATTAAAAAAAGTTTTAGATACCATGAAATATGCCCCAACAGGAGGTAACATCCGAACACTACATTGTACCATAATTTCAGATGATGATAAAATCAAAAATCTATCAGATGTGGTCATGGACGCAATAATTGCTTTAAATAATCCAAGGTACAGTGAAAACTTTATTAAAGCTAAAGAACGGGGTATAGATACTATATTCTACAATGCCCCTCATGTAATGATAATACATTCAAGAAATCCAATGGATGCAATGAATTCTACAATAGCTTTGACGTATGGAATGTTATGTGCTCAATCTCTGGGGTTAGGATCTTGCTGGATAGGATTAGCCCATGGTGTTTTAAACTCGAACAAAGAACTCCGAGAAAAATATGTTGGTAAAAATTGGCATGTTTTGGGAGTTATAATCCTCGGATATCCAAGACAAATATATTATCGAGTTCCACCACGCCCAAATATAAAAACTCTTGGATTAGATGAGCTAGAATAAATTATTTTTAATAATATTTTTACATGTAGTAATTGCATTTATTACAATGAAGAAATTTCTCACTGTCAAGTTAAGAAGGAGTATTTGAGAAAGGATTCAATTTTTAAAAGTTTTGAGCCTTTTGAAAAAACATAATTGTTAATATGTTCGAAAAGTGCACCTTAAATCTTTATAATTATGTTTTCAAAAATTAAAATAAACCTTCAAAGATAATTGATGAAAAATGAGTTCAAAGAAACTTTGCTTAAAGAAATTTCTTCTTATAATTATAATATTTATTATGGTTTTTTCAAACGGTTACAATGTAGGCGCTGATTTAAATATATATCCTCAAAAGATCGGACAATTCGATACTGTATTCGCCTGGGATGTCGTTGTAATCGATGAAATAGCCTATATCGGAGGAACTGAAGAGGGGTTACAAATTATTGATGTTTCTGATCCTCGAAATCCAACCGAGTTGGGTCACCTCGACCTCGGAGTAACTCACAGTATCGATGTTCTCAATGACATCGCTTATTTAGCTAATTGTTTTAGTGGATTGCAAATAGTCAATATATCAAATACATTAAATCCTACTAAGATAAGTGATTTCTATAATGGGGGACATATTTCTGATGTTTTTACTACTGGGGATCTTGTTTATTTAGTGAGTATAGAAAATGGCCTAGAAATTATTAATTGTAGCGATATTAGACATCCAGTTAAAATTGGTGAATACAATGATGGAGGAAATCCAAACGGGGTTTTTATTAATGGGGATTTAGCTTATATAGCAGAATATCATGCGGGGCTTGAAATAATCAACATCTCAGATCCATTCAATCCTTTTGAAATCGGAGGATGCTTTAATGGGGAGGGTGCGTATAGTGTTAAGGTCGTAGAGAATATTGCGTATCTCAGTTACTGTTCAAATGGTTTAGAGATCTTAGATGTGAGCGATCCATTCCATCCGATTACTTTAGGATCATTCAATAATGGAGGGAACGTATACTTTACGTTCATTTTAGATGATTTAGCTTTCCTATCAGACGATGATGATGGGCTTGAAATCGTTAACATAAGTGATCCCACTAATCCTTGGAAGATAAGCGGATTTAATGATGGAGGACACACAAGAAATCTCTTTATTGAAAATAATATAGTGTTTTTAACTGATTTAGATGATGGGTTAGAACTAATCGAACTTACAAATGTAAATTCATCTCAAAATCCAGATTTCATAATCCTGGTTATTATCATAGCTACTATTACAGCTTTAGTAACAGTCATTATTATTATGTATAAATATAAAAAATAGAATAATTATATATGTTTACAAATTAAAGATTGATAATGAGTGATTTCTTAATGTAGCTAGCCACGTTAATGAAGGTAAAGATGTTTCTGTTCGAAAAGTGCACCTTAAATCTTTATAAATAAAATTATTTCTTATTGTATAAGTACAATTAGTATTTTAAAGGTTTTTATTAGTGAGTCTAAAAAGAAATAAAATCAAAATTAAATTAAGCTCGATTTCTACTAGTATTTCATCATTCATTATTCCACTCTTCCAATATGTGCCTTGTACGGCTATATGGTTTGGTATCATGAGTGTCCCATTAATCACTTATTTAGGTTTCTTTTTTCAAAATCCAAAAATTCTCAAATATGATTATAATTTTTTAACAGATACATTTGGATTCTACTTTGTAATTTTCGGCCTTATATTTTATTTTTATGCTCTAATTTATCAACTAACTCACAGGAGACAGTTAATTCGAACAGGTCCATATAAATACGTTAGGCATCCTCAGTACCTTGCTTTTATTATAATTACTTTAGGATTAACATCGGTTGCTTTTCAAACTAGTCCAATTTTCAAATTTGATATTGGTGATTTCGATGGTTATACCCTCATATTTTATATTTGGATTGGTGAATTATTAGCCTATATAATTTTGGCAAAAATTGAAGAAATTGCCCTAAAAGCTAAATATGGGAATGACTTCTTAGAATATGCAAATGAAGTGCCTTTCATGTTTCCATTCTTAAAGTTAAATAGAAGTAAAATTGGAAAAGAATAGCTCACGCCAGTTTTCAGGTAATCTAGAATGAATTTTAAGAAAAGTAAGATCAAAAGTAAAATAGAATCGATTTCTACTAGTATTTCTTCAATTTTAATTCCAATATTCCAATATGTGCCGTGTACTACTATATGGAAAGGTATAATGAGTGTACCATTAATTACCTACTTTATTTATTTCTTTCAAAATCCAAGAATTCTACGATATGACGTACAATTCCTATTTCAAAATCACGCTATTTATTTTATAATATTTGGGGTCATCATGTACATTTACTCTTTAATTTATCAATTAACTCATAGAAAGCAGTTAATTCAAACGGGACCGTATAAATACTTGAGACACCCTCAATATCTCGCCTTCATTATTATGACTTTTGGAATGACATTAATAGCATTTCAAACTAGTCCAATTTTCGAATTTGATATTGGTGATTTCAATGGTTATACCCTCATATTTTATATTTGGATTGGTGAATTATTAGCCTATATAATTTTGGCAAAAATTGAAGAAATTGCCCTAAAAGCTAAATATGGTAATAACTTCTTAGAGTATGCAAATGAAGTGCCTTTCATGTTTCCATTCTTAAGATTAAACAGAAATTTAAACTATAGTAGTAAGCGGGGTAAAAATTATAGTCGCTTTTTCTTGGTTAAGTTTGTTTTAATTGTAATTTCTCTCGTTTTATTATCTATTATTCTAGGTAGGTTAGTTGAATCATATAGAGAACCTGTTTTTGGTGATGATGAATCTACTATAGGAATAATTATAATTTCTATTTCAATAACAACGATTTTATTATTATCCATTATGGAAGTACTTACGATTAAAGAATATAAAGGTTATTTTCTAAGGAAACACCATTTTAAAAGGGGAAAATCTTATTTATCTCTCTCAGATATATTTGAGAATGAAAATCGTATAAAAATATTAAATCAAATTCTTAATAATCCGGGAGTGCATCATAACGAATTGCTACGAAACTGTGACCTACAGAAAGGACAATTACAATGGCATTTAGATGTGCTATTAAAAAATCATATTATTAAAAAAGAAAAATATGGGCAATATACTATTTATTATCCAATTTTATCTTCATTTGAAACAGATGATAATCTTAAATATCTCAATTTAAAATCAAAAACGACCTCAGAAGTATTAAATATTATTGAAGAAAATCCCGGAATAAATTCTTCTGAGATTTCTCGACTGCTTAACCTTTCTCGTACTACTATAAAATATCACATTGATAAGTTATCAGAAGAAAATATAATAAAATTAGTGAAAAAAGGACGTAAAATAGAGTTATATCCGTATTAGATATAATTTTGCTATACAAAACATTCTTTCTTGTATTTGACTTATAAGTAATTAAACCAATATCTCAAGGTCTTTAAAGAATCTTTATATACTTAAAAAGACATATTATTGTAATTCTCTATGATTGGTGGCAATAATAAATCAAATCGAAAGCATAATAAGTAATGATCGAACCATTAAAGCTGAAAATTTAATTAAAGAAACGAAAATTCTCAATATTGTCAGATTAGCTAAGATGCTGGTCGATTTATTTGGGCAGGAGGCTCCTTTTAAGAAAATCGGTAAACTTGAAGGTAAAGAAATTGAGTTATACTTAAAAGATTTAGATGGGTATATCACTTTTATCCTTACACCTGATAAAGAGAATTTTGATTGTTATATGGGGAGAGCTAATAAACCTGTGTCAACTATCCTAATCAATGTTAAGCAAGATAAAATTCTTGATGTAGTTAGCGATATTATTCGTTCAAAACATAATATATTTGGCTTGATAAAACTTTTAAAGTATATTCTTCCAGGAAAGGCTAAGATAAAAGGTTCTTATGTTGCTGCATTAAAATTAGCACGGTGTCTTATGATTGGAAAGCATAATGTATATAAAAAGAGTTTATGAGGTGTATTTTTATAAATTTACTTAAAGATCCTTTTCTTACTCTTTCCAAATCTATATTTAATCCCTATATCGAAGATTGGCAAAAGAAGGGTAAAAAAATTGTAGGTTATTATTGTACTTATATTCCTGAAGAATTACTTCATGCAGCAGGTTTACTACCCTTCAGGATCAGAGCGACAGGTAATAAAGATACTGATTTAGGGGATATTTATATGGTTCGATTTACCTGTTCATTTGTAAGAGCAACATTAGATATGGCTTTAAGAGGAGTTTATGATTTTTTAGATGGCTTTTTAGTATGTAATAGTTGTGATCATAGCCGTAGAATGTTTGAAGTTTTCGATTTGAAAGTCTTTAATAGAGAGAATTTTAAAAAAAAGGTAAATAGCTTTTATTTCGCATTACCACATATTATTACAGATGAAGGTTTTAACTGGTATAAAAAAGAAATTGAGGAACTTAAAGTTAAATTAGAAAAAGCTTTTGGAATTAATGATATTTCTAATGAAAAGTTAATGGAATCTATTAAAATTTTCAATGAAAATAGAAGATTATTAAGAAAAATCCATGAATTAAGAATTCAAAATAACCCAAAACTTACTGGAAGTGAAGCTTTAGAAATTAATATGTCAAATTCTTCAATTCCTAAAGAAATGGCTAATCAAGAATTAGTAAGACTTCTAGATAATCTAAATAAACGGAAAAACATTGATATTGAGAATAAAAAACGGATATTGTTAGTTGGGAGTATAGTTGATAATATTGATTTTACCCAGTTAATTGAAAACTCAGGCGCTTTTATTGCCTCTGATTTCCTGTGTTTTGGAACGCGCAATTTTTCTGATGATGTAATGATTAAAGAAGATGAAAGTTCTTTAGAAAGTATTACAAGGCGTTTATATCATCGAATATCTTGCCCAAGGATGATGGATGACCATCTTAGACGACTTGAATTCTTAAAGGAAGAGATTAAAAGTGCGAAAATTGAAGGAGTGTTATTACAGAGAATAAATAACTGTGATTTACACGGATGTGATAATATGCTTTTCACGCATGAATTAAAAGAACTCGATATTCCTGTATTAAATATTGATAGAGAGTTTTTTCAAGCAGATACAACGCGATTACAAACCCGTATTGAAGCATTCTTAGAAATGATTTAAAACATTTAAAATGAGGTGAATAAATTTGTTTAATAGAGTTGAAATGGAAAATAGGATAATTCCTTATAAAATGTTATATGAAGCAGTTTCGTCCACATCTGGATTAGTTGAGGGAGTTCTCCCCGAAAATGGAATACCCTCATTAAGAATAGGTTTAAAACATATCAAGTCAATTATGGGTGAGTATATTGAGAAAGCAGGAGAAGGATTACCTATTATAGGTCACCATTTTTCATTCCCAACTGAATATCTTTCTTGTTTTGATTGTGTACCTGTTTGTATAGAGGCTGTTTCCTATTTATTGGCTGCTTTGTTACCAGATGGCTCCGAACCATATTATGATCTAATTACGCACTGGGGACATCCATTTCATACGTGTACCTCACAAAAGGGAACTATGGGAATGACTTTGGATGATTTATTCAAATTTGATGCTATAATAACCCCTACGGCTCCTTGTGATAATACATATGCATCTTATCCTTTTTTTGAATATCATAAAAAGATCCCTCTTATCGCTCCAGATTTGCCTTTCTTAAAAGCAGAAAAAAGTTATCATTATCATGGTGAGCAGATTAGATTAGCTTTAGATTCTCTCGGTAAAATAATTAATCAACAACCTAATTACGACAATTTAAAGAAATCATTGGGATTAGAAAATGAAGTTACAAAAATCCAACTAGAAATTTTCGAATTGAAAAAAGCTACACCCTGTCCTGTTGAGAACATGTATAATGCCATGTCCGCAGCAGCACACATATATTTATCTGGTCGAGAGGAAAAACTCGATTTTCATAAGAAAATGCTAGAAATTGCCAAAAAAAGGTATAAGGCTAAAGAACATCACGCTGGAGAAGAGAAAATTAGGAGCATATGGCCTTATATGATTATTTTCTTCGATTTATCTCTTGGTGAATGGCTGGATCGAAATCTAGGCATGTCAATTTTATTCGATATCTTTAACTATAATTTTTCGAAACCAATTAATACAAAATCAGATTTGGATACAATTTTTTATGGTATGGCAAAAAAGGCAATGGAGGCTCCAATGACAAAGCAAAGCGCAGAATTTTACTATCCTTTTATTGATGAATGCGTAAGATTAGCAAAAGATTATTCAGCTGATTGCTTTATCTTTACATCACATATCGGATGCAAACAATTTGGGAGTGTTCCTCAAATTTTAAGAGAAGCATTACGAGATGAGGTAGGAATACCTATGCTTCTTATCGATGTAGATGTAGGTGATGCTCGATTCGCATCTGAAAAAATAATACGAGAAAAAATTAAATTATTTGCTCAAACTCTACTATAAAGCATATTATAAGATTAAAAAGGAATTTCAAAACTATTTTCAATAACTCTTTAATAAGATTAAGTCTATAATTTTTAATATTATTCACTTACATTAAAATTTTAAATTAGGTAGGTATAGAATGAATAATAGCGATATTGTGGCAGAATTAGGAAAAATTGTTGGAGAAAGATATGTTTCTGATGAACCAGAGATACAATTTTTATACCATTATGATTTTATAAGCGCAGAACCCGAAGGGAAATGTGATATTGCTATTATGCCTGAAACCGCCGAAGAAGTCCAAGAAATAGTAAAAGTTGCAAATAAATATAAGATTCCCTTAGTACCTTGGGTTTCAGGGATAAATTTTGGTTCAATTGCTACACCACGAAAAGGGGGCATTGTTGTAGATTTACGGCGTATGAATCGCGTACTTGAAGTAAATGAGGATGATATGTATGCAGTAATAGAAGGTGGAACAACGTGGGCAGATTTGAAAGGATATCTTGATAAACATCACCCCAATTTTCGGGCTGGAGTGACTTTTTCTCCTCCCGGTACCGGTGTAGTGCCTTCATGTTTGTGCTATGGGATGTTTGATCTAGGGATGATTGGTGGTACTGGGGCAGAATTCCTTAATGGTTTGGAAGCTGTTTTAGGTTCTGGAGAATTAATTAAAGTAGGATCTTGTAGCATTTCAAATAAATGGTATGGTAGACAACCATTACCAGACTTAGCAGGATTATTTATTGGATGGGAGGGCACTACAGGGATTGTAACCAAAGCAGCTATTAAATTATGGCCAAAATTACCGTTTCGTGAGGACATCGCGATTTTAGCACAAACCGTTGATCAAGGAGTTCCGCTTTTGCGAAAACTTTCAAAAGCTGGATTAGGTATAGTAGACATCGTATTTTTAAACATGGGATGGTGTCAAGCAATTCAAGGATTTAACGAAAACAGTGTTGCAAAAGATCCAATTGAATTTGGTTTGCCAGATTTGTTTAGTATTGTAACTACCCAAGCCTATACTGAAGATCAACATAATGCCCAATGTGAGGCTATAGGAGATATTTGTAGAGAATTTAATGTTGAACCTCAAACAGTACAATCCTTTTTAGAATCATTTCCAAGTGATATGAGAGGTGTTTTTCTCGATCTCTTTCCTGCTTATGGAGGTTATACACCGATTCAAGCTTGGGGATGTTGGAATTTTGCTCGAGGTGGTGGCGGAGAATGGATTGGATCTTATTGCTCAACAAGCGATATAGTAAAATATTACAAACTTGCCAGAGAAATAACACTTAAATATGATAAACCTCCTCAATTCTATAGTAGGATTATGTTTGGAGGGCACTATTGTGTTGCACGTGCAAATATATGTTTTGATAAAAATGATCCCGAGGATATTGAAAAGGCAAGAAAAGTTTTAAAAGAAATATTTGAGGCAGTTCATGAATTAGATGGTGTTGTCATGTATAAGCCTCCCCTTTGGGTAGTAGAACACCATAAAAACAAAACTCTTTCCACTACGAATAATTTAATAAAAAAAATTAAGAAATTGCTAGATCCAAATAATATAATGAATCCAGGACATGGAATAGAAGGTGATTAATATTTCAAATAAAAGAGAAATGAAATTTCTGAAGGATAAAGGCATTTCACAGATTACACATATACCAGATCAACAAATATTAGATAGAAATAAAGATGTTGAATATTATAAAGAGATTCTATATCAATGTGGAAAATGTGGTACATGTAGAACAGCATATCATGAGAGTGGATGGCCTCGTGTATGTCCTTCTGGGGAATTTGGGAAATTTGAAGCATATTATCTTGGGGGTAAAAATCTACTAACATGGGGATTACAATCAAATCGCCTAAAATGGACTGAGAATTTAGCAAAAATATTTTATCAATGTTCTGTATGCTTAGCCTGTACTCAACAATGCCAAATCCCTGAAATTCATTATTATGCTGGTGAATGGCTCATGGCAATGAGAGAGGAAGCTGTTAAAAAAGGTTTTGGTCCTATGCCAGAACAAAAAAAATACTCTGAACATGTTATTAAAGAATTTAATCCATACATGGAAAAACATAAAAACAGGACTAACTGGATTCCAGCTAACATTAAACAAACAGATGATTCTAAATTAGCTTATTTTGTTGGTTGCACAGCTAGTTATCGAGAACAAAATATTGCTTTAGCTACAGTTGAAATATTAAGTTCATTGCAAGTTAATTTTAGGATTTTTCAAAATGAACATTGTTGTGGTTCTCCTGTATATATGACGGGGCAAACTGATAAGGCAAAAGAAATTGCAGAGTTAAATGTTGAATTATTTCAAAATATTGGAATTGAGCAAATAATAACTTCTTGCGCGGGTTGTTATCGAACATTAAAAGAGACATACCCTAAAAAATTCGGTCTTGATCATGGGATTGAAGTAGTTCATTTACCTGAGTTCTTACTCGAGAAAGTAAATAATAATGAGATACAGTTTAATAATAGTCTAAATATGAAAATAACATATCATGATCCTTGCCACATAGGACGACATATGGGGATCTATGAGCCTCCCAGAGAAATATTGAAGAAGCTTCCTGGAATTGAGCTCATAGAAATGGTAAGGAATAGACAAAATTCTTGGTGTTGTGGATCTGGAGGAGGAGTTAGATCTGGATTCAAGGATTTATCTAGCTTTGCTGCAAATGAAAGAATTGAGGAGGCAAAAGAGACGGGTGCTGAAGCAATGGTATCTTGCTGTCCATTCTGTCTAAATCAATTCAAAGCAAATGTCAAAAATGATGAAATTCAAAACTTTGATCTTTCAGAATTAGTTAATAAAGCAATTAAGAGTTAAAACTATTAATCTTTTTTTTATTTATTATCTTTATAGAAGGTTAAATGAAATTTTATGAAAATCAACTTATTTGAAGAATTTCGAGAAAATTTAGAGAATTATATTAATTCTGAGTCTCAAAAAGAAAAAGATATATTCATCTATAAAAAAAATCCAAATCCTACTAACTTTTTTGAAACATTAGATATTAAAGTGGAATTAGATAAACATAAGGAAATAATTCTTCAAGAAGAAACAAGACTAGAATTGGGGGGAATTAATAATAAGTCCTTTTCCTTAGTTTATCCCTTCTCTAATTTAGATATTATTAAGCATATAAAAAATGGTACAATTACTCTAATTGGACCAGAAATCAAGGACATTTCAGATTCCTCTATCGACTTTGGAATGATAATTTTGATAGGTGGAAAAAAGATTAATGAAAAGGATTGGGATTCTTTGAGACAATTTAATCTAATATCAAATGGAATTGAGGGATTTCTGATAAGAACAATTCCAAGAAAATTTTGGTGTAGAATCAGTGAGAATATAATAAAGAATTTTACATTGGAATTTTTAGGAAATGCAATTTTCTATTTGTATAAGCAACAATTTAAAGAATTAATTGAATCTATGGAGATCATTTTTGTTAGCAATAATACAAAAGTAATTGATGAATTTATCAAATTAACTTCAAAAATTAATGCCCACATAAATGAAAAATGGTTAAAGAAAATAGAAAATTGGAAAAAAAGAATTGATTGTGATTATGACTGGGGTTGTGAAATATGCCCTTATCAAGAGACATGTTATGACATTAAGCAAGTTTTAGTAGAGAGAGAAAAAATTGAAAAATAATGTGATAGGATTTTAGGTATCTATTATATGGTAATCAAAACTCCACTTAAAATATCGATAGTTGGGAAAGGCGGGTCTGGAAAATCAGTTATAACGACACTTTTAGCAAAAACTATTTCGCAAAAAGAAAAATATAAGATTTTATTAATTGATGCAGATCCAACGCATCCTCATTTAAGTTATATGGTGAATTTGCTTCCAAAAAAAAGTCTTGAGAAATTAAGAACTGAAGTTATAGATGAAATTCTAACAAAAGCAAAAGATTTGGAAAAAGTAGCAGAAAACATCGATTTTGAAGTATATAATGCGATTACAGAAAGTAAAGATTTTAGTTTATTTTCTATCGGTCAACCAGAAGGTCCAGGATGTTTTTGTCCTTCAAACGCGCTTTTACGAAAAGTTATTAGTTCAATTACGAAAGATTTTGATATAGTATTAATAGATTGTGAAGCAGGTTTAGAGCAAATTAATCGAATGGTCATAGAAACAGTAGATCTCCTTTTAATTGTTTCGGATATATCAATCAGAAGTATAGAAACCGCAGATGCTATACGAAAGAGTGCTAAGAAATTTACTAATTACAAAGACTTGGGTATCATTTTGAATAGAGTTAAAGGAAATGTTGATTATATAGTAGAAAAATTAAAAGATCTTGAATTACCTTTATTAGCAAAGATTCCTGAAGATGCTAATATCACCAAATTTGATATGGAAGGGAAACCTTTAATTGATATCCCTGCAAATTCACCCAGTTTATTAGCAGTAGAACATTTAGCTAATTATATATTCAATTTTAAACCATTTTGAAAAGAGTAAACAAGAGATAAAGGATATAACAAATGCATGTAAACTCGAAAACATATTTACCATGATTTCTGCCACAAAGAAATATGGGAAATACCCTTTAAAATTGTGAATGAAGAGGTTTAAACTTTAAAACTAGATTATTTTTATTTTAATTATTATAAAAAAAGAGAAATTTAAAATGAATAATAAAAACATTGATTTAAAAATAAGAAGTAAAAGCCTTTTTGATGGGATTAGTAAAACACCATTTAGATATGGTAAAATAGAATTGTTAAAGGCACTAGGTTTAGATGATAAAGATATCGATAATAAGCCTTTCATTGGAGTAGTAAATACTTGGAATGAACTCAATCCAGGTCATAAACATTTAAGAAGTCTTGCTGAAGCAGTTAAATATGGAATCCTAGAAGCTGGAGGGGTTCCTTTTGAGTTCTGCACTATTGGAGCATGTGATGGATTAGCTATGGGTAATGTTGGAATGCGTTCTATCTTACCACACAGAGAAGTAATCGTCGATTCAATTGAATTAATGGTTGAAGCCCATCGATTGGATGCCATGGTTACTTTATCTAGCTGTGATAAAATCAATCCTGCAATCTTAATGGCAGCAGTACGATTAGATATCCCTACAATATGCGTTCCAGGAGGATCAAATTTATATCAAGTAAGATTTATGCCAGATTATAAAGGAATTTCAACAGATGTTTATGAAGATTTTACTCATAAGTTTGGATGTATTACATGTGCAACGTATGGTGCTTGTGAAGCTATGGGTACCGCAAATACCACTCAATGTTTAATGGAAGCCTTTGGGATGACATTACCTAATGCTGGTACAATACCTGCAATGACTCAAATGAAATATATGATAGCAAAAAATTCAGGTAAAAGAATAATTGAATTGTTAAAAAATAGAATAAAACCGTCTCAAATTATGACTGAAAAGTCCTTAGAAAATGCAATAATCGTTGATTTAGCAATTGGAGGATCAACGAATTCAACGTTGCACCTTCCAGCAATCGCACATGAGATGGGAATAGATTTTGATTTAGAAATCTTTAATGAATATAGTAAAAGAATACCAACAATTGTAAATGTTTCTCCATCGGGAGATTATGGTACTCCGGATTTATATAAGGCAGGAGGAATCCCTGCAGTTTTAAGTAGATTAAAAGATTTTCTTAATTTGGACTGCTTAACCGTTTCTGGAAAAACTATTGGAAAAATTATCAAAAAAGTTGAAGTCTTAGATGAAAACATTATTAAACCTTTAAATGATCCTATCTTCCCTGAGGGGGGAACTGTAATATTAAAAGGCAATTTAGCACCAGAAGGAGCAGTAGTCAAACAATCAGCAATCAAAAATAAGGATATGTTAAAGTTTGAAGGACCAGCAATGTGTTTTAACTCAGAACAAGAAGTGACAGATGCTCTAACTTCTAATCAAGTTCAAAATAATTCAGTAATTATTGTTCGATATGAAGGTCCAAAAGGAGGTCCGGGTATGCCCGAATTATTAGCTGTAACAATGACTTTAGTAATGAAACGTGATTTAGATAAAGTTGCGCTAATTACTGATGGTCGTTTTTCAGGATATACTTCAGGACCTTGTATTGGTCATGTGAGTCCAGAAGCATATGTTGGGGGGCCAATTGGTATAGTAAGAGATGGGGATTTAATCAATATTGATATTCCTAATCGAACTCTTAATGTAAATATTACAAATGAAGAAATTCAAGATCGTTTAGCAAATTGGAAACCTTATGAGAAAGTTATTAAAAGTAAAGCGCTATTAAAATACCGTAACCTCGTATCTTCTGCTACTGAAGGAGCAATTCTTAAATTTTAGTTTAAAATTATTAATTTGAATTCCTATATAGGCAAAACTAGAACGTTGAACCTTTATTTATCCCTCCAGATTCGACCCAAATTTTTCCACCATGTAAATCAATAATTTTTTTTCAATATGTAAACCTAACCCGGAACCTTCAGTAATAATATCAAATCCCTGCCCATACCATTCGATCTTTCCGAATTTAGTAAATAATCGGTTTATTTGCTCTTCTGTGAGTCCAATACCATTATCTTGGACAGCGAGATGCATTCATTTGTTATGAACAAATCAAGCTTTCATTAATGTCAAAGAATTTCTGAAACTTATTTTATTTATATAATAAAGTTTAAATTTTCTAATACAGCTTCGCAAGAACTTGATGGTCTAAATCTTGAACATTTTTGAAACATTTAAGGAGCTAGAACTTGCTTTAAATATGATAAAAAAAAATCAGGCTTCTAAATGGATTATTTCTGTGATTGTGGCGATAATAGCAATCTTCTTAGTTTCAATTACTTTTATAATCCTGAAGTCTTTAAAAAGAAATGTTGAAAAATTAAGGGAAAAAGAAAAATTAGGAGGAACAATTAACTGTTAAGTAATTTTGGAAATTTATTTTGCTTTGCTAATTCTTTTTGAATTATATTATCCAATAGCTCTTCTCGTTCATTGCCTGAAAGAACTTCTATTTTTCTGATATTTAATGGATCAACTTTTTCCCTTAATATTTCAATTTCTTTCCTCAAAGGGGGTGTAGTCTCTTTTATTTTATCAGGAGTAATTAGTTCAAATCCAGTTGATTCTTTTACAGTTTTTAGGTCAATCCCGGGATGAATTATTCCTAATTTCATGCTTTTGGTATCATCATCAAAGTCTAAATAAGCTAGATTTGTAATAACACACTGAGGTCCTGACCCTCCACATATGGAAGGTTTTCCGTCGGGGAATCCAACACCAGATATAAAATCAAGTTTTTCAGAAGGAACAAACGTTCTTGTATCATGGCGAGGCGTATAGAGAAAAGATCCACGGGCATAGAACATGCTAAAATCAAGAATACCTGCATCTCCAGGAAGTCTAATTTTTGATTTATCCCACTCTCCAATGCATATATTAATTGTATTCCCATATTGGTCAATCTGAGCCGGTCTAAAAAATTCAATTGTAGTTAGTTTATCTGAAGGAAGAGATTCCAATGTACATTCCACACTGTCTTGAAAGCGATAAGCTCTTGCTGTATTCATTTCTAGATAAAGCAAGCTCACTTGGCGAGGTTCTGCTACGAATGAATAACCCATTATATAGTGATAAATCGCATCTGGGGCATGTGTTACTTTTGCTAAGGTAAATGCTGCCCACACTATGGGAGTTGCGACACCGACAACCATTACATCATCGTTTCTAACTTCTCTGGCCATTAAAACGTTCATCAATTCATCTATAGTATAATCTTTCGAATATTCGCTCATTATATTTACCTCCTATAGTAAAATATTAAAAATTGTTTGAATTCCACCTGTTTCTTCTAAATATTGAGTAGTTGTTTTATCCAAAATGAATTTATTTTTATATTCTTCAAATCCCGGTATTAATTCAGCAATGATATCCAGGAAATTAATTATGAGAAGAAGTTCTGTAAAATATCATGTTGATAAACTAACTAAACTGGATTTTATAATACTTGAAAAGCATAATCGCGAAATAAAGTTATATATAAAGAAGGTTAGTTATGAATAAAAAGACAATATTATCTTGTACTTTGAATAAATTTTGCTTCGTTCTTTTTTATCTTTTCCCATTTTTTCCGTTCAGAACGCAATTTGAAGAGATCAATATCTTTATATATTAATCCCTCTTGTTTTGCTGGAATCCTTCTTTCAGTCCGATCTTTTTCAGGAGTATAAATTAGTGAATCTCCAAATTCAGCGACATTTGCAAAGAAGCAATATGCAAATATAGATCTACGTGCATCAAAATGAGCAGCTTTAAAATCAGCTGTGACAGGAGTGAATGCGGGATTAATTACGATATCAACTGGTGGTTCAAAATTTTTCAATTCCACTCTCAAATCCATATCAAGGAAATCCCGACAGATAACTATGACAATTCTTCCAAACTCGGTATTGCACACTATTGTCTTTTTAATTAGAGCATTTACCTTTATTGCTTCTTTAATTCTATTTCCTTCAATATGCATTATAGCAGGTGTATGTTTTTCTTGTTCCCAGAGGATCCCTTCTGGTCCAATTACCAAGCTAATATTTCTTTTTGTCGCCGTGTCGTGGTATGATCCAGGAATAAGATACATGCTATGAGTCCTAGCTAAATTTGATAATTCCTCTAGAAAATCTATATAGTTTAAGTCAATAGTCATTTCTGGAAATATTAGAACATCTATATCACTCTTATTCGCATTTTGAATTATTTTTTTTACTACTGATTTAACTTTTTCGATTTTTTCATCTCGAATGCCTAAAAGACCTGAAGATTTCACTTCATAAAATTCATTTAAAAGATCACCTGTCTTTGAAATCCCTATTTGAGCGATTCCAACTCTACATTCTCTTCTTTGGATTTTTGGATATATTTTTAATAAATCTTTATAAATAAGTTTATATTTCTTCTTAACACTTCTCCTCTCAAGCCCCTTGGTTTCTTCCTCCGTAAACTGACGAATTTCACTTAATTTTGAAGATGAACTCGTTTCTAATGGACATGCAGATGCTTTAATTCCTAATGTACTGCTCGACATTGATGGTTTTTTTATAGTATTCAAAGCAGAAACAATAATTTTATCTTCTGTTTTCAATGATTCAAGCCGATCTAACACCTCATTCTTCTTATGTTCATAATCAGCTTTTTCAAAAAGCTCCGATGCTGACGTCAGAAGTTTGCTTGCTATTTCTAATAGATTTTTCTTTTCCTCTAAATTTGTTTCCATGTCTGCTTTGATTATATACCAAGCAGCATCAAAATAAGTTGAAGTTGCTAATGCCCAATCTGCTCCATTTTCAAACCCACCTTTTCTATAAGAAGAAGCCGCGTTTCTTAGGAGTATCTTAACTTTTGGGTATAATCCCTCTTTGAATTCCTTTTCAAGAGATTTGTCAAATTTACATCCTAATTCTAAAGCTTTACAAAAAGATGAATTACCTGATGCGAGTAAATTTAATTTACTATCAATAAAAATCTCACTAGCATTTTTAAATAGGTCTGAGGCTTGTGCAAATCTTATTGGGTCTTCATATGTTTCTGCTAATGCCATAGTTTCCCATGCTTGACAAAGATAATAAATAGCCTCAAGCTCAACTCTCTCACTTTCTGTCTTAAATACCTCACAAAGATTCTTAAATATGGAAGCCGCAGTTGCAAAGTTTTCAGCAGCAGCTAGGTTATTTCCTTGCTTTTCTAATAACCTTGCTTTTTCAAGATTAATTCTTGCTGAACAATAGTTCATTCTTACTCTAGCTACTTTAATGAGCTTCTTAATCCTTTCATTTTCCATTTTTTCTTTAGTCTTATTAAGAGTTGATTCTAATATTGTAATTGCTTCATAAAAATTCATTTTAGTTTGTTCATATTGCTTTATTGCTTTATTATGATCTTCTTGTTTGCTAAGTAATTCTGCTTCCTCCAATAGCATCCAAGCAAAATAATAATGTGCTTCGTAGTTATATTTTGATAAACCACTTAATATTTTATTTGCCTCTTCATAACTTTCCTTTGCTTTTGAATGATCTTCCTTTTTATGATATGACTTAGCATTTTCAATTAATTTCCAAGCTAATGAATAATTCTTTTTCTCAAATATTCTGTCTTTCAATAATTTATAATCTATAAAACTTAATGATTCTTCATATCCTTTTTGTGCTTTATCATAATATTCTGCTGAAACATTATGATTACCTAATCGGTCCTCGATACGAGCAATACATTCGTGACTAGCTGCTGCATAGGAAATATGTCCCCTATTTAAGCTATCCTCTATTACATTCAGATATACTTCTTTTGCTCTTATTAAATAGGATTTTTCCTTAGAAATAATTCCCAATTCTTCATAAAGGAGCCCTAAACGTATCTTTGCAGCAATAAATCCTGTCCGAGATTCTACAGGGTGATCTAAATAATTATCAGCAGCATCAACAGCAGATCTTAACATTTTAATTTTGTTTTCTTTATTCTGAGCAATGTCAGCTAGAGTCTTGAATGATCTATACAGTGCAGAATATCCAGAAGTTCTACTAAACCCTTTTTTGTACTCAGATCCAATTTTATTTGTATTCTCTGCAGCCTCAACCATACTTTTTGCATATTTACTTCTATCTTCCTCATTTTTAGCAAGATAGACTAACTGTGAGTAAGACCAAGTTAATATTTGATATGCCCAGGCACTAAAAGGCTTAAAAGCTATATTATTATGAGAAGCTTTAGCATAGTTTAAGGCTTCTTTGGCGTAGGATTCTCTTTGCTTAGGACCGTAAAAGCTTCTCTGAGCAATATTTGTGTAATAAAGAGCAGGTAAGAAATTGCTATAAAAATTCCAAAAACTAAATAAGTTAGAATATACCTTTCCAGCTTCTTTTATTTCTTTAATGTCCTGAATAATCCTTTTCTGGACATAATTAATTTTTCCACCAATAACCGCACACCAATTCAACCAGAATATGATTAATGTAATAATACCATTATCCTTTGTCTTTCTTATAAAATCTAATCCCTTTTCACATAAAATTAAACCTTCTTCAATGTTGTGATTCTGCTCACTCATATTTTCAGCGAGAAAAAAACCATAATAGAAGTAAAGAAATCCTAAGATAAAATTAATAATTCCATGAATCTTTAAATTATTTTGATCTTTTGTGAGCTCAAATGTCATCTTTGCTCGCTTAAACCACTTTTTAAAATCAAAAGCTAGTGTTTTTCCTTGATCCAAATTATAAAAAGTTGGCATTTCTTCTACAAAGCAATTATGGATGATTATATTCACCAAAGCGTAAAGAGAATCAGTTAGATAATTCAAATGGTTTAACTTTTTTGAAAATTTCCATGCTTTTTCTGCATAATCTGTCCCTTCATCAAATATATTTTCCAATTCTTTAGGATTCTTAACATATTTCATTAAATTATGCATACACATTGCAGATCTAATAATATTTCTTGTAAAGCCCTCCTCATCTCCCTTATTAGAGAATAGTTCACTTGCTTGGATGAAAAATTCTAGAGAATTTTTGAACTCTTTTTCACCTGTATTAATTGAAGTGCTAGTACATCCTTCTTCATAGAGAGCTTCACCATAACATTCTAATTCTTCAGCTTTAATTCCGATACTTTTAAACAGGTTACCTGCTTTCCTATAATTCATTATTGCTATACTTTTTAGTGAAATATACTGCTCTGTTGTTCTAACCGTATCAGCTGCTTGTGAATTAACAAAACCAAGCCTTTTATAAAGAACTGCTGCTTTATCTAATATGTTTGCTCTTTTATACTCTTTTACTAGCTTTTCGTATACAACTGCTGCTTCTGTCCAATTATAAGTTTTTTCTTCAAGTTCTGCTTTTTCTAATAATATATCTTCAGATTCGCCCATCATTGGTTTGCATTAACATTTTCACTAATTTCTTAACCATAAATTCTATTACATTGATTTTAAGAATGATTAATAATCAGTTATTTCAATTTATAATTTTTACTTTTTAAGAAGATATGAAATTTGATTATATCATCTTATATGATTTGGATTAATAATTTATAATTATCAAATTAGAATATTAATTTAGGAAATCTATTTTCCATAATTAGTTCTTTTTGGATGATTTCATTTAATAAATCTTCACGTTCTTTACCAGCTAATATTTCTAATTTTCTTATATTTAACGGATCAACCTTATTCCTTAACAATTCAAGTTCTTTTTTAGTAGGAGGCATAGAGTCTAATAGGTTTTTAGGTATTACTAAATCGAATCCTGTTGAATTCTTTACTGTTTCAAGGTCAATACCAGGATGGATTGAACTTAATCTCATTTTTTTTGTTTTTTCATCAAAATCTAAATAAGCAAGATTGGTAATGACGCATTGTGGGCCTGCCCCACCACATATTGAAGGTTTTCCCTCAGGAAATCCAACACCAGAAATAAAAGACAATTTTTCTGATGGCACAAATGTTCTTGTATCATGTCGAGGTGTATAAAGAAAAGAGCCACGAGAATAGAACATGCTAAAATCAAGTATACCTGCGGCGCCAGGAAGCCTTATTTTTGGATTGTTCCAATCACCAATGCATATGTTATTACTATTTCCATATTGATCAATCTGAGCGGGTCTGAAAAATTCAATAGTAGTTAGTTTATCAGAAGGCAATGATTCTAAAGTGCATTCTACACTATCTTGTAATCGGTATGCTCTTGCTGTGTTCATTTCATGATAAAGCAAACTCACTTGTCGAGGTTCCATAACAAATGTGTTTCCCATAATATAATGATAAATAGCGTTAGGAGCATGTGTTACTTTTGCTAAGGTAAATGCTGCCCATACCATGGGAGTTGCGACACCAACGATCATTACATCATCATTTCTTACTTCTCTGGCCATTAAGACTGTCATCAATTCATCAATAGTATAATCTTTCGAATGTTCGCTCATTATCTTTCCCTCCTATAATAAAATATTAAATATTGTTTGAACTCCACCTGCTTCTTCTAAATATTGAGCAGTAGTTTTATCTGTTATGAATTTTTTCCTATATTCTTCAAAATTTGTTTTTAAATAGCATTGAATATGAAGCGGATCAAACGTATAAAAAGGGTAACATGAGGTTGGATGTGCGCCAAAAGGTTTTTTCACAACAGCAGTGGTAGTTTGCATAGGTAATTGTGCTTTTCCTGATAAATAGCGAATATCCTCAGTTTCTACTAATTTTTCACAGATAACAATTGTTTTTTTTGCTGTTTTTGCCATATCCGCATCCATCCACACAGCTCCCGCTATATTACCGTTCCCATATTCATCTGCATAAGGCACATGTAAAATAGCAACATCTAGGTCTATCTTAGGTACTGCCATAACTTGAGTACCTGAACCAAGAGGATCTTCAATTTGTTTAATATCATCCCTTACTTTCGGCATGTCAGTTCCGATGATACCCTTTAAAGGCATAAATGGAACTTTCAAGTAAGATGCTCTCAATCCTAAAGCAATAGTAGCTTCACTTTCTTCGGAAATTTTTATAGAACCAGATTCGACAGCTTTTCTGTAGTGTGGAGCCATGCCAAATATTTCCATTCCTACAAAACAGCTTCTCACTTCTGAAACACACCCTCCTGCTATGAGCATATCTACTTCTATGCCCCCAACAAACGTACAAATTGAAAGGTCTTTTTTATTCTGCCTAATTATTTCTCGACAAGCACTGGTTGCCTTTCTCCAAAAAGAAAGTCCTCCAATCCCGACAAGATCTCCATCATTTACATAAGTAGAAACTGCTTCTTCTAGGTTCATTAATTTACTTGAACTCATTCATTACATTCTCCTTTATTTTAATATTTATAATATCGAAGATTTATGTGTAATTCTTCAGATACTTTAGGATTTCTCCTTTTTAGGGCATAAAAGGCCTGTTGCATATATTGTCGGCAAACAATTATTGCAATAATCACATTCAACAGTGTTACTTCCGATGCCTTTTATCCACCTATTTGGGAGGTCTGGTTCTCGAATTAGCGGTCTACTAAATGAAACAAAATCAGCATCTCCTTTATTTAAAATTTCTTCAACCAAATCTATTGAATTAATACCTCCCACTAATATCAATGGAATATCAATACCCTTTTTAATTTCTTTAGCATAAGGCAAATGATAAGCTGGCTCATTTATGGTACCAACTGCCATACGACTTTCTGGTATGAAAGTAGGTTTCCATCCTAACTCTTCTTTCTTTCGTCGAACAGTTTCCCACATACAACTACTGATTTCAATAGCATCAAATCCTATATTAGAAAGTATTTTTGTTATTTTCTTGGATTCCTCGAGAGTAATTCCACCTTCTAGAAAATCATCACAATTTATTTTAATTAGAATTGGAAAATCATCCCCTACTAACTCTCGAGTTCTCCCATAAATCTGTTCAACAAATCTTAGTCGTTTATTTGTATCCCCACCATAATCATCTATTCTTCTATTAGTGTAGGGAGATAAAAATTCACTTATTAAATATCCATGAGCACCGTGTAATTGAACAGCATCAAAACCTGCTTCTCTCGCCCTTCTTGATGCTTGAGAAAATGCTTCGATTGTCTCTTCAATTTCATTTATGGTCATTTCTCTTGGCATTTTTTTAGAAAAATTCTCCAATACTGCTGAAGGAGCTAAAGGTTCTTTCAAATGGTGGGATTGACGACCAGCATGAACTATTTGCAGCGCTACTTTGGATCCCTCCCCATGCTTATGAACAACATTTGCTAATTTTTTTAACCCAGGAATGAAATCATCACTACATGCAGCAATTTGTTTAATGTTAGCTCTTCCACTTTCTTGCACAAACGCATAACTAGTTATGATTAATCCAGTTCCACCTTCTGAAAGTGTTCTATAAAAATCGATCAATTTTTCTGTAATTTCACCTTCTTCAGTAGCCAAACCTTCAAAAGTTGCTGCTCTCACAAACCTATTTTTAATTTCTAAATTCCCTATATTTTTTGGTTTCGCAAACATGGTTTAGATCAATTTGTTTTGGATATAATAATTAAACAAAATAATTATTTATTAAATTAAGGAATTTGGGATGAATACACATATTTTAAAGTTTTTAGACCATAAAAATTCAATTAAAAATAATAATAGATTTATAAAATTTTTGTATGGTTTAAGGATATTGAAATCTCTTTTATTTTTTTAAGATTCTTATTTTTTGGGGCAGTGAAGACCTGTTTTAGCCAGATTAAATAAACAATTGTTGCAATAATCACATTCAACTAATGCACTTCCGATGCCTTTCATCCACCTATTTGGGAGATCTGGTTCTCGAATTAATGGTCTACTAAATGAAACGAAATCAGCATGCCCATTCTTTAAAATTTCTTCAACTAAATCGATTGAATTAATTCCACCTACTAATATTAGTGGAATATCAAGGTCTTTTTTGATTTCTTTAGCATATGGTAAATGATATGCAGCCTCATTTCTAGTTCCAACAGATGGTCGGCTTTCAGGTATAAACGTAGGTTTCCAGCCAATTTCTTTTCTCTTTCGTTTGACAGTTTCCCACATGCAACTACTGATTTCTATAGCACCAAAACCAATTTTAGATAATTTTTTAGCGATTTTTTTTGAATCTTTAAGAGTTATCCCTCCATCTAAAAAATCATCACAATTCATTTTGATTAATATGGGAAAATCATCTCCTACTAATTCTCTGCTTCTTAAATAAATTTTTTCTACAAATCTTATTCGATTATCTGTATTACCACCATATTCGTCAGTTCGTTTGTTTGTATAAGGAGATAAAAATTCACTAATCAACCATCCATGGGCACCATGGAGTTGAACAGCGTCAAAACCAGCCTCTTTAGCCCTTCTTGCTGCTTGAGCGAAAGCTTCGATTGTTTCTTCTATTTCTTCAACAGTCATTTCTCTTGGCATTTTATTTGTAAAACTATCCAATACTGCTGAAGGAGCAATGATATCTTTAGCATCAATTCTCCTCGTTTGGCGACCTGAATGAGTCAATTGTAATGCTACTTTACAATCTCTATTATGTTTATGAATAATATCTGCTAGTTTTTTTAATCCTGGAATGAAATCATCTTTAGATACAGCGATTTGATTCTCGCCAGCTCTTCCATTTGGTTGTACAAAAGCATGGCTGGTTATTATTAATCCGCACCCTCCTTCTGAAAGTGTTTTATAAAAATCGATTAATTTATCAGTAATTTCACCATCCTCAGTAGCTAATCCTTCATAGGTTGCTGACCTCACAAACCTATTTTTAATCTCTAATTTTCCTATTTTCTTTGGCTTCGCAAACATGATTTTAACTATTTATTGAGAAATTAATGAATATAAATTAACAAATCATAATTTCAATTAGTTTAAAAATTTATTTGATTCTTTAAAAAAGGGATTATCTCTCAAGATAAACATTTTGTAATTCATTAAGTAATTCTTTTACGATAATAGGATTCTCTTTTGAGCAATCATCACTTTCCCAAGGATCTTGATTGAGATCATACAACTTAAACTCCATATCTTTCTCTATTACGAGTTTATAGCGTTCATTCTTTATCAACTTCCATCCAGAATTTTCCTTTCCACTTAAATTAAGAGCAGATATCTGATATTTTCTGTGGTTATTTTTATTCCCTTCAAGCAAGTCTTTTAATGATATAGAGGCTTTAGCCTCTTTCATGCTAATTTGAGCGTAATCCAATATTGTGTTTGTTAGATCCTGCAATTCTACTAATTGGTTGTCATATTGGCCTTTTGATATATTTAGACCCGAAATAACTAAAGGTATATGAGTTGATCCACGTTGAGGTAATTGTTTACCATGTTTGTTAAAATCACCTAACATTTCTCCATGATCACTTGCATATATTATAATCGTATTGTCGATTTCTCCTCTATCTTTTACTTTATCAATAATAATTCCAATATTCCGGTCTATATTTTCCAACATTGCGGCATAATTCTGACGAATTTTTATTTCTTCGTCCACTTTTTTCACATTCCCATTAAACGGTTTGGGAAACGGTACATTTTCCCATTCTTTCTTCATTCGTTCTGTAACGTCCCAAGGTTCATGAGGCCCTGTAAAATTCACTACTAAATGCCAAGGATTATCTTTTGGAAAATTATTTAGCATGGTTAGCGCATTTTGAGTAATCCAATTATCACCATATGATTCTTCGGGTAAAGGTGTAGGTTCGGTGTAATATTTTTTAAATCGTTTCTTAAAATCACTCATATGAACTGTTAAGAGGTTCTTATCTTGTAAATACTTCATGTATGGTCCTTTTGGGGTGTGAATTTGCGGTGAGATTCCATTCTGAGGTTTAGTTTCTGATTTATCTGCCCTAAGTGATAAGAATGCATCCCATTTGCCTTCACTATCGATTACATGCGTAAATCCTATCTTATCTAAATCTGGGATCCATCCATTTAAACCCCAATACAGCGTTGGTTTATGCAAATCTAATTTTCCTACTGAACTAACAATATATCCAACTTCTTTTAATGCTGAATAATATGTTTTTAGATCAACGGGATAATCCACAGAATTACTAACAACTCTGCAATCTTTATATCTTAATCCTGATGCTAAACAGGCTCTTGCTGGAGCACATAAAGGAGATGGAGTAATTACATTTGTAAATGTTACCCCCTTTTTCATAATCCTTTTAATATTTGGCATTCTAAGGGGAAGTTCTGTCATGCCCAACTTTTGAAATATTTCCTTATTATAAGGCATAAAATCTCCCCTATGCTGGTCCGGAAAGAGTATAAGAAAATTTGGTCTCTTGGACATACAATCATCCTTTAATTTAAAAACTGTTTATGGTACTGATTTGAAAATTATCAAATAGTATAATTTTTATTTTGTTTTACCTTAAGTTATTATTAAATCTATTATAAACATAGATTGAAAAATAAGTAATAATACTAACCATTTTGAATGGGGATAAAAAATGAGTGAAAAACCTAATATTATCTATATTTTTTCGGATCAACATCGAGGAGACACTCTTGGATGCGTTGGGCATCCTTCCGTAATAACTCCTAATCTAGACAAATTGGCAAGGGAAGGAGTCATATACACTAACTGTTTTACTAATTCTCCTCTCTGTATGCCTGCTAGAGCTACAATGATGACTGGTCGGTATGTATGTGAGCACGGAGTGTGGAATAATGCTATTGAAGCTAGATCCAATGGACCAAGTCATGTTAGAAATATTCGCGATGCTGGTTACCATACTGCTCTTATCGGAAAGACTCATCTTTATACACATGGTGTTCGAGGAAAAATGAAAAATCGCAATGAGATAATTAAATTATTGGAGGATTGGGGTTTTATTGACATTCATGACCTAACAGGACCATGGGCTAGTGCTATTCATAGATCACCTTATACTGATTATTTAAAAGGAAAAGGATTACTAAGAACTCATAAAACGTATATTTTAAGATATCTCAGGAAATATTGGGTTAGTGAAGCTAAACCTTGGGAAGATCCCCCCAGTCCTCTCCCGACAGAAGACCATTTAGATAGTTATACCGGTCGGAGGGCTATAGAATGGATACGCAACTATAATGACCATAAGCCCTTTTATCTTCAAATATTGTTTCCAGGTCCTCATGATCCATTCGATTCTCCAGCAGAATACAGAGACATGTACAATCCAGAAAATACGCCGTTAGGAATTCTGGAATGGCCTCAGGAACCAACTCACCGCTTAAATAAGAGTAGACTCAGTTCAAGTGGTCTTAAAGATATGACAACAGAACAAAATCAAATCTTACGAACTTTCTATTATGCAAAGATAACATTAATCGACTTTTTTATTGGTGAAATTGTAAAAGAATTGGCCGAAAAAGGTTTATTAGACATTACATGGGTTATTTATAATTCTGACCATGGAGAAATGCTTGGGGATCACTTCATGAGTCATAAGTTGGTATTTTATGAAGGAGCTATTCATGTCCCACTCATAATTAGACCACCAGGAGGAATAAACGGTTGGTCTTGTCAAGGGTTAACAGATCATCTTGACATTACAGCTTCTTTAATAGAAATTGCTGATGCGCAACCATTAGAAGGTAGTGAGGGAAGATCTTTAGTCTCACAAGTACTATCTGGACCCAATAGTAAAGGAGCTCAAGCGGGAAAAAAAGTTATCTTTAGTGAGGTTTCTGGTTTCTCCATGGTTCGTAGTGATAAATATAAACTGGTAATTGAATCAGCGAATAGAAAACCAGTAGAGATGTATGATTTAGAAAATGATCCAAATGAATTAAATAATCTCATTAATAACTCATTATTAAATTCTGTTCGTCAAGAATTAATAGATAATTATTTAATCAAGCTTCTTGCTAAGATGGATGAAAACAAATTTAAAGTTTTCCAAGAAAACAGTATTAAAAGTACATTATCCGGATCACCTCCAAAACGGGCTGTAGAATAATTGAATCTAAAATTTTTTTCCCTTTTTAGTTATTATTAAATATTAAAAAAACGAAATAAAAATATTCTAAGATCAAAAATAAATATGAGAAGAATCATGGGGACAAAACCAAATTTTGTTATTATCATGCCTGATCAGCATAGAGCCGACATTATGGGTTGTGCTGGCCATCCTATTGTTAAAACACCAAATTTAGATCGCCTTGCTTCGGAGGGGGTTAGATTTAAGAATACAATAACTCAGTCCCCCCTATGTGTTCCTGCAAGAGCAGTTCATTTATTGGGACGGTATGTTCATGAATTAGGGACCTATTCAAATCGTACCTTTATTCACGAAAGATGTCCAGAACTAATTCAAGACTCTTTTCTAAACATTTTAAAGCATAATGGATATGAAACGATTGATATAGGTAAGCAACATTTTGTTCGTCATTTATCAAAAGGAAGAACTGCAAAGTTAGAACTGGGATCATTAGATGATCATGCGAAAAATCATGAAGCCGGAATGAAGGAAATTGGCTTTACCGAAATTCAAGAAGTATGTGGAAAAATGGAATCTAGAAGAGTGGGTTCATACTATACTGATGCATTAGAAGAACATGATCTTTTAAAAGCTTATCAAGAACACCTAACAAAATACCCAATTCTTTTAGCCGAACCAATCCCTTTACCAAGTGAGTATTATATAGACAATTTTGTAGGAGATTTGGCAATAAAATGGCTGAAAAATTACAATAATATTCAAGATTCCAATAAACCCTTCTGCTTATTTATTGGTATTCCTGGGCCCCATGATCCTTTTGATTGTATAAAAGAATATGTAGATCTATATAATCCAGAAGAAGTAAACTTAAATGGTGAAGAGATTCAAGGACCAAAAAGACCTTTTCCTTATTACATTTCTGTATCTCGAAACATTAGTAGAAGTAAAAATCTTACCGAGGATTATATTAAAAAGAGTAGAGCAGCGTATTATGCGAATGTGACATTAATTGACCAGAAAATAGGAGAAATAAGAAAAATCTTAGAGGAAAAGGGATTATTAGATAATACTTGGATTATCTATACAAGTGATCATGGAGAGATGCTGGGAGATCATAAACTCTTCATGAAATTCGTTTTTTATCGATCGGCGGTCATGATCCCATTAATAGTCAGACCTCCTGAGGGAATTAAAGGTAAAGTTTTTGAACAGGATGTTGAATTACTTGATATTCCTGCAACTATATTTGAGATTCTTAATATTAATCCTCCTCCAAATCATCGTGGAAAATCTCTACTGCCGTTTATTTATGATGATACATTAGATAAGAATTATCATCATAAAGAATTATGTATTAGCCAAGTTGGTAAATTCATTATGGGAGCTACTACAAAATGGAAATTTGTCTTTAATATAACTTCAGGAAGATTATTAGAGTTATATGACAGGACTAATGACTATTATGAAAATAATAATCTTGCTCATAGTTCTGAAGGAAAAGTAATTGGAGAAGAGTTATATAACAAATATTTCAAAGAAATAACGCCTAGAGGTCAAATCGGGGAAGAAATTTTCTAATTTAATAGTATTATTGAGGTTGAAAATCATGAGTGAAAAAATGAATGTATTATTTATTATTACTGACCAACAACGCGCAGATCATTTGGGTTGTGCAGGAAATCCTGATTTAAAAACACCTAACCTTGATAAACTTGCAAGTGAAGGGATTAGATTTACTAATACTTATGTAGCTAACCCAATGTGCATGCCTAACAGAGCTACAATTTTTACAGGAAAATATCCGAGTGTTCATGGAGTAAGGTCTAATGGGATCAATTTGAACCCAAATATTCCAACTATTACTCAAACTCTTCTCAATAATGGCTATCATACCTGTTCAATTGGAAAAATCCATCTAAATTATTATGGTTCATCTTATAGTAGGAAATTCAAGTCTGTAGAATCAATGATCACTAGTGTATTCGTTGACAAAGAAAAAAAACCACCTATTCCAAAACCTTATTATGGATTGGATGAAGTAGAATTTACCATAGGGCATGGATGGGCTGTTGGAGGACACTATTTAGATTGGCTTGAAGAAAGGAATCTAGAATATTATAAGTCAGTGAAGTATAATGCTCCTAAACTCTTCGATTATATTATGTATGATACTACAATCCCAGAAGAACTTTATCAAACAACTTATGTAACAGAAAAAACTATCTCATTTCTTAAAAGATTTTCAGAAGGGAAATATGGAAACAAACCTTTTTTCCTACATTGTTCGTTTCCCGATCCTCATCATCCTGTCTCCCCTCCCGGAAAATATAAAGAGATGTATGACCCTGAAGAAATTAAAATTTCCCCAACGTTTAGAAATCTAGATAGAGTGCACGACCATGAAGTATTAGGGGTATATTTTAAAAGAAGAAGTTCACGCAGAATACGAGAAGAACAATTGCGAAAAGTCCAGGCTTCCACTCATGAGTCAGTTTCACGCGGAATCCCTGAAGAACAATTGCGAAAGTTCCAAGCTTACACTTATGGGACAGTTTCAATGATAGATCATGGGATCGGGCAAATATTAGCAGCATTAAATACTTTTGGGTTAGAAGAAAACACTATGGTAATATTTACAAGCGATCATGGTGATTTTATGGGAGACCATGGAATAATAATGAAAGGAAGAGCTCATTACCAGGGAGAAGTAAAAGTACCCTTTATTTGGAAAGTTCCTGGTTTGACAAAACCTGGAACCATAACCAATTCTCTTGCTAGTTCAATCGATATTCCTACTACAATTTTAAATTTATTAAATATAAAACACAGAGACCACCCTCCTGGAATGCAAGGATATGACTTAACGCCAATTTTCGAAAACCCAGAAATAAGGGTAAGGGATAATTGTATAATTGAAGAAGATGAGGATACTCTAAGAGATACAACCGGTTTCCCCCCATTTAGAGCTCGGACAATGATAACAGATAGTTATCGAATTACTGTTTATCAAGGAAGAGAAGAAACTGGAGATTTATATGACTTAAAAAACGATCCATATGAACTAAATAATTTATGGCATGATAAAAATTCAAGAGAAATTAGAGATAAACTTTTAAACAAGTTACTTCACGAAATTATTAATGTTGATGATCGAACAGTAAGACAAGCTCGAGCATAATCCCATTTTTTATAATTTAAAGATTGACTATTTAAGAAAACTTAAAATTGAAATCAAAAGTAAACGAGTTGAGTCCTATAAGCGAAAGAATGAATGTTTTATTTATAATAACCGATCAACAACGGGCTGATCACTTGGGTTGTTCAGGGAATCCAATTTTGAAAACACCTAACATCGATAAATTCGCAAATGAAGGAGTAAGATTTACAAATGCCTATGTAGCTAACCCAATGTGTATGCCTAATAGAGCCACCCTACTTACGGGATTATACCCAAACATGCATGGACTTAGAAGCAATGGAATCAATTTACCTACAAATGTTCCCACAATAACTCAAGCTTTACAAAAAAAAGGTTATCACACAGTTAATGTAGGTAAAATGCACCTGCAATGGCATTTTCTTCCATTTCAAAGAAAATCTTCTTCTGTAGAACATGCTGCCAAATGGGACGATATTAATACATTTTCAAAAATGAAAGAAATTTTCAACTCACCTTATTATGGATTTGATGAGGTAGAGATTTCTATCGGTCATGGGGATATTTGTGGTGGGCATTACTTAGATTGGTTAAAGGAAAAGGTACTAAATAATACTAGTTTCATGAAAGAATTAATAGGAAAAAGAACATTCGAAAATGAAAGAACAATCTTTAATGATCTTTTAAAGTTAAGGAGGAAGAGAAAGCCATTTACTTTTATATATGAAACTGAAATGCCAGAAGAGCTTTATCCAACTACGTTTGTTGCAGAACGCACAATAGCCTTTCTTGAAAGATATGCTAAAGGAGAATATGGAAATAAACCCTTCTTTATGCATTGTTCATTTCCCGATCCACATCATCCTGTTGGTCCACCTGGAAAGTATCATGAAATGTATAAACCAGAAAATATTACACTCCCCCCAAGTTACACCGATATTGAGAATATATATCATCATAAATTCTTAGGCCAATATTTAAAAAAACCACCATTTAGAGGCACTCTAATACGAGAATCAGCAGAAGAAGAAGTACGAAAGTTTACTGCATTAACTTACGGATCTTTATCAATGATAGACCATGGTGTTGGAAAAATTTTAACTTCTTTAGAAAAATTAGGCTTAGAAGATAACACAATGGTGATTTATACAAGTGATCATGGTGATTTGATGGGAGACCATGGAATGTGTTTAAAAGGACCTAATCCTTTTAATGGCGTATTACAAGTTCCTTTAATATGGAAAGTTCCTGGACTAACAAAAAGAGCAATTTCCGATTCTTTGGTGAGTTCTATCGACATTCCTAAGACAATATTAAACCTTCTAGGTATTGGTCAACGTCGTCAGCCACCGGACATGCAAGGATATGATATAACTCCAATATTAGATAACCCAAACATGAAAATTAGAAATTGTTGTTTGATTGAAGAAGATGAAGAAGTTGATCCTTACAAGATAAGATTACGACATCTGGTTACAGAGGACTATAAAATTACTTTATATGAAGGTTTGCGAGATTATGGAGATATCTTTGATAGAAAAAATGACCCAAATGAATTACATAATTTATGGTATAAAGATAAAGATTTAAGGAATGAGCTAGTTAATGAGTTGTTTCATGAAAATCTTAAAGCTCAAAGTTGTTATCCTCATAGACAAGCTTTAACATAAAATGGTAGAATTGTTTTCTTTTAATCAATAAATTCTATTTCTTTAATGTAAGAACAATTAATTTTGCATTAAACTCTAATCAAATTAATTTTAAGTTTACAAAAGCTTACCTGTAACAAATTTCTAAGAAATTAACTATGGATCGTTAAGAAGTCAATAAAGTATATGATTATCACAAACGACATTGTAAAAAGAAAAAGCATACTCCAAGAAATTTCAATTTGCTGCATTAATAGACAAAAAAATAGTTAAAAATTTTTATATACAGAGGCTTCTTCTTTTTCCTTAGTTATCCTCTCAAATATTTTTTATATTATACAGGTTAAATCCGTATGGCTGATTTAATAGACGAGAGATTAGAAAGAGGTTGGGATCTCCTAAATGAAGGGAAGCTAGAAGAAGCCTTGAAATTAATATCTGAAATCGAAAAAAAAGAGGAAATTAACCCTGAAGAGAAATTGAGAATCTTGACTCTAAAAGGAATTATCTCTTTTTTTGCGGGAAATTTTGTGGACGTACTTAATTTAGTAGAATACCTCTATAAAGAAAGCATTAGATTGAAAAAGCCATTTGATCTAGCCCAATCTATCCTTCTTAAATTTGGAACTTTAGCTTTTTTCACTGCTGAAGTATCATGGAAAGATATTGAAAAAGCAGAACAAATACTAAAATCAATTACGCAAGAATTATCCTCCGAGATTGAAGAAACAGAAGCATTACTACTAAACTTAAAAGGTTGGATGTATTATATGGAACAAGAATTTGATCTTGCTTTGGAATTATTCAATAAGAGTTATTCACTTTTTGAACATTATAATCGTTGGACTTTTATGCTAGATTGGCAATCACGGCTAATAGCTGCTACTTATTTAGAAAAGGGTGAATTGAACCTAGCTTTAGACTATCTCAATAGATTTATGGAACGAACTAAAGGAGGATCCTTAGGAATTAAGAGAAATTCTGGAGGGGGTTTTTCGTTAATGGGATCAGTCTATTATCAAAAAGGTGATTTTGATCTCGCTATTGAATATGTTAAAAAGGGGCTAGCAATTTATGAAGAGTTAAATGGACATATCACAGGTCGTATATATGCTACCTTGATAAATATTTTTATGGATAAAAACTCCCTTAAACAAGCACAAGAATATTTAGACCGTCTTTATCAGTATAATGAGAAGAATAAACAGCCAGTAAGTATAGGATTTTATCAACTTTCAAAAGCACGATTGCTAAAATCAAGCACCAGAACTCGAGATAAAGCTAATGCTGAAACTATTTTAAAGGATATTATTGATAAATATGAGGGTGTAATAAAAATAGGTGGCTCTCAATTTTTATTTACAGATGCCATAGCCGAGATTTGTGATTTATATATTGAAGAATTACGAACCACCGACAATTTAGAAATTGTAGATGATCTGCAACCATATTTAACAAGATTACTTAAGGAATCGGAGCGTACAAAATCTTATTTGCAACAGGCTCATGTAAACTTACTTCAAGGTCAATTAGCTTTACTTCAAATAAATCTGGGAGATGCACGAAGATATTTAACTGTAGCTCAGAAAATAGCTGATGAACATGGTCTTCAACTCTTGGCTCAGGCAATATCAAATGAGCATGATATACTTTTGGAACAATTAGAGAAATGGGAAAATTTGGAAAAACAAGAAGCACCAATTTCGGAACGATTGAATTTAATCTCATTAAATGAAACAATAGACCTTATGTTAAGAAAACGAGCAATAGAACCACCAGAGCCTGAGTATGAACAATCCTTAGTACTGCTAATCATCGCAGAGGGGGGAATCTTGATATTTTCATATCATTTTACTAAGGAATGGAAATTTAATGATGAGCTCTTTGGAGGTTTTTTGACCGCGTTTAACTCAATTAGCGACGAAATTTTTTCTAAAGGGCTTGATCGAGTTAAAATAGGGGAACATACTGTACTAGTGATTCCTTTAGCAAATTTCTCAATTTGTTATCTATTTAAAGGACAATCATATTATGCTAAACAAAAATTGAACAATTTTGCTGAATATTTACAAAAAAATGATTCAATACAACAAATTCTCGATAAATGTTATAATACAGGTCAAATTCTTGAATTAAAGGATTTTCCTTTCCTGGAATCCCTAATCACCGAAGTATTTAAGCATAAAAGCTCTGAATTAATTAGCTAGCATTAAAATAGTTAAAAAATCTTATATACAGAAGTGTCTTCTTTTTTCTTAGTCTAATTTTTAAACGCAAATTATATTTTATAAGGTTAATCCACTTGACTGATTCAATAGACGAAAAATTAGAAGAAGGGTACGATCTTCTAAATGAAGGAAAGCTAGAAGAAGCCCTAAAATTAATATCTGAAATTGAAAAAAAGGAGGAACTTACCATTGAAGATAAACTGGAAAACCTTTATCTAAAAGGGATAATTTATTTTGTTTCAGGAAAGCGTCTAGAAGTACTTAATATAACCAATTATGTTAATAAAGAAAGCGCTAGATTAAACATGCCGATCCAATTAATTAAATCTCTTTTTTTTAAAGTTTTTGGTCTAGGTGCCACAGAAGCATCATGGAAGGCTATTGAAAAAGCCGAAAAAATGCTAAAATCTATAACACAAGAATTTCCATCCGAGATAGAAGAATTGAGTGCAATCCTCTTTTATCTCAAAGGTTGGATTTACCTTTGGACTCGTGAATATGATCTTGCCTTAAAATTTATTAATACGGGGTATTTAATTTTAAAAAAATATAAACGTTGGGCTTTTACACTAGATCAGGCACTGTGGGTAAAGGGTATTATTTATTTGGAAAAAGGTGAATTGAATTTAGCATTGAAATATTTTAAAAAGATATTGGAACGAACTAAGGATGGAAAAATGGGGATCAAAATGACTATTGGCTGGACTTTATATGGTATGGGAAGAGTTTATCATCAAAAAGGTGATTTAGACCTTGCTATTAATTATGTTAAAAGGGGCTTAAAAATTTATGAGGAATTAAATCTTCCTGCAACAGGGGGAGCATATGCTCGTTTGATAAATTTTTTATTAGATAATAACTCTTCTGAACAAGCAAAAGAGTATTTAGACCAATTATATCAATATAATGAGAAGAATAAACAATCAGTAAGTATGGGTTTTTATCAGTTATCACACGCACGATTATTAAAATCAAGCGCTAGAATCCGAGATAAAGCTAAAGCTGAAACAATTCTAAAGGACATTATTGACAAATATGAGGGTGTAATAAAAGTAGGTGGATCTCAGTTCTTATTTACAGATGCCATAACCGAGATATGTGATTTATATATTGAAGAGTTACGAAATACTCAAAGTTTAGAAGTTTTAACTGATATTCAACCATATATAATAAGACTACTAAAAGATGCGGATCGTACAAATTCCTATTTGCAACAAGCTCATGCAAACTTACTTCAGGGTCAATTGGCTTTACTTCAAATAAATCTAGGAGATGCACGGAGATATTTAACTAAAGCTCAGGAGATAGCCGATGAACACGGTCTTCAGCTCTTAGCTCGATCAATTTCAAATGAACATGATAGACTATTGGAGCAATTAGAGAAATGGGAAAATTTCAAAAACCTAGAGACACCTATTTCGGAACGGTTGAATCTAGTCTCATTAAATGAAACAATAGACCTTATGTTAAGAAAACGAGCTTTAGAACCACCAGAGTCTGAGCATGAACAATCTTTAGTACTTCTAATCCTCGCAGAGGGAGGGGTCTTAATATTCTCATATCACTTTTCTGATGAATGGAAATTTAGTGATGAGCTCTTTGGAAGTTTTTTAACTGCGTTTAACTCAATTAGTGATGAAATTTTTTCTGAAGGGCTTGATCGAGTTAAACTAGGACAACATACTGTACTCGTTGAACCTTTAGCAAATTTCTCAATTTGTTATTTGTTTAAAGGAGAATCATATTATGCGAAGCAAAAATTAATTAAATTTGCTGAACATTTACAAATGAACGAATTAGTACAAAAAACTCTCGATAAATGTTATAACACAAGCCAAATTCTTGAATTAAAGGATTTTCCTTTCTTAGAATCGCTAATCACAGAAATATTTATTAGTAAGGGGGCTGAAGTGATTTTATAATCTAGTACTAATCTAAGACTCTAATAAAAGTTCCAGATGTTAAACTATATATAGATTGCCGATCTAACAATACTTAGCATAGAAAAGGAGGTAGATATAAAGTGACCCAAACTTATAAAGAAGTAGTTGTTTTGAAAAGTCCTAAAGTTAAAAAACATGAGGTTCAAATTCATCAAGAAAATGAAGAAGATAAATCTCTAGGAGATCAAAACTATATTTCAAACCCAAGATATTTTGAGGAAGTATATAATCTTAAAACAGCGAAGCAGAAACTATATTCATCAAATATATATGGATTTTAAATTTTTAAAGTTTTTTTCAATATTAATTCTCAAAATTCAAATATTTAATAGAAATTTGATTATTTAATTGATGCCTGTTTCATCAACGTTTTTCTCCTTCTTTCTCTCCGTTTTTCATGTTCACTGAGTTTTTTAAGATCTGTTTTTTCTAAGAAAGGTTTCAAATGCTTTTCAAACAAGTTATTACGGACCTCTAATAGAGAAGGATCATCAACCTTATTGCTTAATTCTTGAGGATCTTCTTTCAAGTCAATCAACTCTACAAGCTTACTATTTCTAGCATTGGCTGCGAGTTTATATCGTCCATCAAAAACCATGCTATATCCAAGTACTTCACTGAATATGACATCTTTACCCTTTTGAGCTGCAGGATCTGATGGGCCCGCTCTGATTTTGCTAAGAAGTGATAGGCCCTCACAACTTTTTATAGATTTAGCTTCTGTTATTTCTAAAAAAGTAGCTACTACATCCAAAAGATCGGTGAGAGCAGAACTTTGCCAACCCTCAACACCTCCAGGAGGTCTAATGATAAGCGGTATGTGTAGAGCACTTTCAAAAAATACGATTTTTTGATTAAGTCGGTGATCACCTAGGTTTTCTCCATGATCAGTGGAATAAACAATCCATGTATTATCCAACATACCTTTTTCTTCTAAAGCTCGAGTGATATCTCCTATTCTCTCATCAATCATAGTAATTTTTGCATAATAAAAAGTACGCATTAATTGCATCTGCTCAGCAGTCATTTCACTAAGGTTACTCCATCTAATGACAAAGTCTGTGTACAGGGGACGAGGCTTTCCAGGTAATTGGAGTATACCTATAGGCATTTCCTCCGGTTTATAAAGAGCTCGATATTCTGGTGCTGAATTAAATGGTGGATGAGGCCCAGGAAAACATACTTGGAGATAAAATGG
>JBHLKM010000010.1:0-23845 GCA_048886685.1 Candidatus Hodarchaeota archaeon | reverse complement strand
TTACTTAACATTTCACTACAACACCAGATATAGTGCCCTTCTTCAATTTCCATTTTATGAGGAAAGAGATTTTCACATTCTTTTGTCCTTGTTTCAGCAGTACACCGTGGATTAAAGGCACAACCTGAAGGAGGATTTATAGGACTTGGAACCTCACCATGGATCACAAATCTAATCTCTTGATCATCTGGATCAAATTCAGCTCGAGAAGATAAAAGTGCTCGTGTGTAAGGGTGAACAGGATTGGAAAATATTTGCTCAGTACTTCCCAACTCAACAAATTTACCAAGATACATAACCGCAACACGATCAGCAATATGATTTACCACTGATAAATCGTGAGTGATAAAAAGAAAACCATACCCATAATCTTCTTGTAAATCTTTGAGTAAATTAAGGATTTGTGCTTGAACAGATACATCAAGAGCCGAGGTTGGTTCGTCCAAGATAATCAATTCTGGATTACACGCTAGTGCTCTTGCTATAACTATTCTTTGTTTCTGTCCTCCTGAAAATTCGTGAGGATAGCGATCCATATGTTCTCGTTTCAAAGACACCTCATCCATTAACTTTAAGACGAGTTTTCTAACTTCTGTTTTATCTGTAATGCCCATTAAGTTCTTAAGGGATTCTGCAATAATGTTAACCACTTTCATACGCGGGTTTAGTGAAGCATCAGGATCTTGAAAGACGATCTGAACTTTTCGTCTTAATTCTCTTGGATAAGTTCTAGGAATGTCTTTATCGCCATATCGGATTTTTCCATTCTCTATATCGACAAATCCTAATATCGCTTTCGCTACAGTCGTTTTTCCACAACCACTTTCGCCTACCAATCCAACAGTTTCACCTGTTTTTATTTCAAAAGAAATTCCATCAACAGCTTTTACTACTCCAACTTGTCTTTTAAGCATCCCCTTAAGGAGAGGGTAGTAGACTTTCAAATCATTAATCTGGAGTAAAAACTTTCCTTTTTCGTGACGATGGAATTTATCCATAGGTGGAAATTCAATTTTCTTAAAAATATATCTCTTTAATAGAATACTACTGATAATTAAAATTATTAATGCAATGAGAAAGGATAATATAAAAAAAGAAGAGAATATTTCTTTTTGTATTAGAAAAAGAATAATTAAAAAAAGAAAGCTTGGCGTAAAATTGACAAGAGATAATAATCCCTTATAATTTACAATTTGCAATTTATTGCTCAAATATATAATAAATATGGAAATACCTAAAAGTACAAAACTAATTAGCACCAACATCATAATAGATGTAGCCATTGGATTATAATCTTGAAATAACATATTGTTTACCCTTTATTCTTAATATTTTTTATCTAATTTGGGATTTATTTTCACTCTCCGATTTTCTTACCACGATCTCAGCGAGATGCTTGTATTCAGGGTTATAAAGATGACATGCAACATAATAATTTTCATCTACTTCTATAGTATTTGGAACTTCTTTATCGCAAGGTTCGAAACAGTACTCACAACGCGGGTGGAAACGACATCCTGAAGGTGGATAAATTAAATTAGGTACTATTCCTGTAATGGTTTGTAGTCTTCTCTTTTTTGTTCCTATTACAGGTAAAGCTGTTATAAGTCCCCTAGTATAGGGATGGTATGGACTTTTGAATATTTTGTGAATATCACCATATTCAACTATAAAACCACTATACATAACAGCAACACGATCACACATTTTTGAGATTACTCTAAGGTCATGAGTTATAAATAGAATTGCTGTATCGTAAATTTCTCTAAGATCCTTCATTAATTTTAGTATTTGATTTTGAATAGTGACATCTAATGCGGTCGTAGGTTCATCCGCTATTAGAAGCCTAGGTTCACAAGCCAGTGCCATGGCAATTTGGACTCTTTGGCGCATACCTCCGCTTAATTCATGGGGGTATTGATCAAAAATTTTTTCAGGAGCTGCGATACCAACATCATGTAAGAGTTTTTCACCCCATTTACGAGCAATACTAAATACACTTTCATTTGAATGTTTTGATGCTTCAACTAGTAAATCATCTTCCTTATGAAGATGATAGACTTCAGTAATTTGATCTCCTATTTTATAAACGGGATTTAGGGAATTAAGTGGATCTTGAAAAATCATAGTAATCTTATTCCCACGATATTTTAAAATTTCAGACTTAGATTTTTCGAGTAAATTTTCATCCTCAAATAAAATCTCTCCTTTCTCAATTCTTCCGGGAGGTCGAATTAATTGTAGAATTGATAAAGCAGTAACCGATTTTCCGCATCCAGTTTCACCTACAAGGCCAAGCACCTCACCTTTATAAATCTTAAAAGAAACTCCTTCTAAAGCCCGAACAATCCCTTCTTCTGTATAAAAATAAGTTATTAGGTCACGAACATCTAAAATCACATTATTTGCTTTCAGTGTTTTAACCTTCAATTGTTTTTCTTCATATAATTTTAGCGCGGCTTGAAACCTTGCACCACTTTTTTGAGCACTCTCTGGTAAGTATTTATATTTTAAAAAAAGAAAAAAAGAAACAAGATAAATAGCTGTAACCAAAAGAAATAATACACGAATATCTTGCTTCCATACCGAGAGATCAGATAATCTTTTGAGATATAATTCAAAAATAATAAGTTGAATAGACCAAATGCTAAATGCGATAATACTAGCGACATTAGATGATTTCCTGAAAACATATTTTGGGAGCTTTTTTTCAATGGGTATTAGGTTATTAACTAAATATAAGATAGAAATGTCAAATAGAACTGTGAAAAAAGCCCAAATAAATCCGAGTAGAAATACGTCATATTGCGTATTCATAGGGTCCCAATTCATTGGAATTTCCAATAAATCAATTGAAAGAAAAACAAACCCTACAAACCACGAAACTCCAATACAGATTATATAGATTCTGAAAAGTCTTTTATGAAAAAAAATATTTTCTTTAAATTGAGGTACCATTTTTGTCAAAAAAAGGATAAAAATTAGAAAATATATGCTTATCATTCCAGCAAAAAAAATTTCTATACGCCATAATCCATAATCAAATAACCAATAAAATCCAAAAATTAGTCTTATTGTAAAAATTATTCCAAAGGAAATTAAAGAACTTAGAAGTGATACCTGTAATATTTTTCTATTTTTGATTTCAAATTCTTGATTATCTTCTGGAATTGCGAACCGATTTAAAAAATTAGTGATAAAAATTAAAAATATAATCTCAAAGATAGATTCAATTAAAAGCATACCGTAATTAGCTGCATAATTATTCTGCATCATTGTGAAAAACATTTTATATCACATTTTTATATATTTATACGAGGATCTAAAGCATCTCTTATGCCATCTCCTAATAACATAAAACCAAAAACTGCTATTGCGATGAAAATTCCTGGCCAAATGGACGCCCAAGGAGCATCAAATTGTCCTTTAGCGTAAAATATATCTGTTCCCCAGTCTGCAATTCTATATTCCTCACTCATTCCGAGAAATGCAATTGATGAAAAACCTAAAATTGCAGTTCCGATTAAACCAAAAAATGCGATCAATATCGGAGCTATCGCATTCGGTACGATGTGTTTAAACATAACTTTAAAATTATCTGCACCACCAGCATACGCAGCTTCAACATACATATTTTGTCTAGTTTGTAGAACTGAAGAACGCATTAATCTGACATACTGGGGAATTCCAAGGAGACCAAAAATCAACATAATATATATTAGCTTATAACCAAACATCGGAATGATAAGAATAACCAGAAGTAAATTTGGAAAAGCAAATATTAAATCGCATATTCGCATTATAATTGCATCGACAATTCCCCCTAAATATGCAGAGATTGTCCCTATAATAGTCCCTCCAATTACAGCAATGAGAACTGGTAAAAATCCCATTGTAAGTACTGTTCTGCTACCCCAAAGAAGTCTTCCGAGGAGATCATAAGCATATTCTGTTGTACCTAAAGGATGTTCTGGTGATGGAGGTGCAAACTTTTCTCCACCAGGAATAATAGTAGGTTGAGTTACTTGTTCTAAAGGGTATTCAGTAAGCCAAGGAGCATATATTGCACATACCATTATAAATAATATCATTAACATTCCAATAATCGTCAGTGGTGTAAGAAGTCTTCTGAATTTTCTCCTTTTACTTTTGATCATTTCTATTTTATATTCGATTTCGTAGAATTCTTTATCACGCCATCCTGGAATTAGATAAAATTTTAACCACCGAAGTAAATTTTTATTATTAATTTTAGAACGTGGTTCAATATTTTTTGATTCTTCAATAGGAATTTGAGTTATTATTCTTCACATCCTTGTTGTAATTTTATTTATAAGTTATTCTTGGATCAATAATAGTATACATAACATCAGCAATTAGGATGCCGCTAAGTATAATTATGCTGGAAAACACTAAAAGTCCATTTATTACTGCGAGATCTCCCAGTTGAATAGATCTAACCATCCAATATCCAAATCCAGTATAATTAAAACTTGTTTCAATGAGAAGAGAACCAGTTAATCTTCTTGAAACACCTCCAATGATAAAATTACTTGTAGGGATCATTGCATTTCGAAGGGCGTGCTTATTGAGAACCACATCTTCTTGAACTCCCTTTGCCCGAGCAGTCCTTATATAATCTTGTTCCAAAACTTCCAACATACTCGATCTTGTTTGACGGGTAACTGCAGCAAGCGACACGATGGTCATGCAAATCATTGGAAGTACCAAATGAATTAATGTGTCGAAAAGATATTGTTGGTCATTATATAAAAAACTATCAATAATGCGAAAATTTGTCCTGAAAGCACCATCAGGAGCGGGATAGTAACCCATAGGATAATCAAAAGAATTAGCATTCAAAATCGGTATAAAAAATTCTCCTTGAGTAAATGTTCTAAAGGAAAAACCAATAAATAATTGTAGTATTATCGCAAACCAAAAAACTGGTAGACCTCGCCCAAGGATGGCAACTCCTCTAATAACATTATCTTCAGTTTTATTCTTATTTTTTGCGGAAATAATTCCTAATTTAACAGCTATAATTGGGATAATAACAGTTGGAATTATAACTAATTCAATTGTTTTAGGGAGAATTATAGCCACGATTTCCAATACGGGCGTACCTTGTTCGATGACATAAGATTCACCCCAATTTCCTCTGAAAAAATTAGCAAGATACAATGCAAGTCTAAATAATACAGGTTTATCCAATCCAAGTCTTTTTCTTTCTTCTTGGATAACAATTGGATCTACTAAACCCGCCATATTATTCAAAACAGCCTGATCAACTAATGTTTGTGATATAAGCCATGTAACGATCAAGACTAATAATAACATTGGAAAAATAAAAAGGACTCTTTTAATGAGATAAAACACCATATTTTTAGCTTTACGAGCCATTTTATTCCCCAAGTTATGATATTTAATAATCTTTAATGTCGATTTTTATTATAAAACTTTCGTAACCATCTACTTTTATTTTTGCATATAGCATTAATTATCATTATTGTCTCAATACGATTTAGGTTTTTTATTATTAGATCGAATTTTAGATTTGATTATAATTATTTATTATTTATATACTTAATAATAAATTTTAAACAAGGTTTAAATATTAATACAACATAGATATGCAATAATCATTAAAATCAAATTAATGATTAAAAATTTGATTTATCCAAAAAAAAAAATAAGAAAATAACAAATTTTCATTAACGAGGGAAATGAAAATGAAAAAAATTTTACGTAATTTCTACATAATCTTAATATTTAGTACATTAATAATACCAATTTTCCCAGTTATTGCTGCACCTAAAACTAGTCAAGATGATGATATTATTATAAAAGGAGCTTACGCTGCAACTCAACCAACTAAATGGGATCCTGCGAGTTATCAATCGAATGCTATCCGAGCTTTTTACCATGTCAATTGTTTAGAAAAATTAGTTGATGTTCCTTCTGGGTGGATGGGGGATTGGAATGAACTTATACCCGAGCTAGCAACTGATTGGACGGTCGAATGGTGGACTCCCGATGCTGATCATAGTGGTGGTGTGAAAGCAATTAATTTCACTTTACGGAGTGGTGTTGCTTTTCATGATGGTTCGGCGTGGAATTCTACGGTTGCGGCATGGAATATTAATCGAACTGTATGGATCAATGGGGGCTTTGGTTCAGGTGCTCCTACACAAAATTTGAATTTAGTGTGGTTTAAAGCAGCAGATTACGCACCTTATTTTACACCAGAATGGGACTTGTCGTGGGCAATAGGACAACCAGCAACCTATGGAGGGTACACAAATACTGCACCAGCAGAGGGTATGAATGGATATGTTTCATGGATAAATAGAACTATAACTTATCCCGCCGATCCATTAAAATTAAGGATTGAATTTAATATGTGGAATCCAAAACCGTTTGCTTATTTTGGCTATGTATGGACAGGTAATATGCATAGAATGATTTCAATGCAAACGTATGCTACAAATTATACATTCGAGGAAATACCTGGATTTAGCAGTACTGACGTTGCTCATTATATTGGCACAGGACCCTACAAATTTGTTGCACACAGTGACGTCACTCTCGGGGGAGGTTCCGTCATAAAAAATGATGATTGGTGGAATGCGACAGCTATGCAAGCATTAGGATTTCATGAAGTAGATGAATTCAAGATATTCTATTTTCCTCTTGGCGCAGAAGGAGAGGAAGCAAGACGGTTAGCCTTAATGAGTGGTGAGATCGATATTGCGGCGGATATACCTGCCATGCCTCTTGATTATGATCAAATAGTAGATTCAGTTAATCATGAATATATAGATACAGGTTATTTCGCTGGAGTTTCACCTGCTATTTGGTTAAATTGTATTAATGAGTCAGCGTATTGGACAAATCCGGCGGTTTTAAATACTGATATACCTGGACCTCTCGGATTAGTGAAAGATGTTTTTGGGATGCCGAATGGGATACCGCGACCAATTCGACAAGCTTTATCACACTCGTTTGACTATGCTACCTATATAAACACAGAGTTGGGGGGACGAGCAGTACGAGCTGGAGGTACACTGGGAGTAAGCAATGAGTATTACAATCCGAGTGTGCCACTTCCAGATACAGATCTCACAACGGCACGAGCTAAAATGCTTGCTGCATATCCAACCGAATGTTCAGCTAGAGGTTTAAATATAAGTAGTCCAAGTGCACTATGGTCAAATATTGGAGAAACAAATCCAATATGGACTGGAGATTTTCACTATGATGATAGGTTTGCGGAGATGTTAGGATATGTATTAGATGCTGCTCATCAAATTGGATGTGATTTTGACACCGTTCACCATCCCAATGGAATATGGCCTGATATGCAAGCTGGACAATTTCCTTTCTTAAGTGCGAGTGCTTTTTGTCTTAATGCTCCTCTGCAGGAAGTGAGTGTAATTTCATATGTAATGTCATATTATTTGACTGCTGATTTAATGGCTTTACTACAAGCCAGGACGCGAAATTTTCCTTTCTTAACAAATAATACAATTAATGGTTACTTATATGACGCTTATCTTAATAACGGAACCAAAAAACAAGAAGCCTTTGATGATTTAGCGTATGATATCCAAAATGTTCTCTGTCCTATGATTTTTACCGCTCAACAAATGGTAGGGATAGGGCTTACTAAAGAATGGGAACTTTATACACTTTATTGGGGAAGTGGTGCCTGGATTAAACATACAGATTGGACATGGAAATATCCATCAGAGGTGATACCAGGATATCCAATCCCGATTATAGGTTTCTTTTCAACTTTAACTATGCTCGGTGTTATTTATGTAATAATACGTAGGAGAAAAATCACTTAAAACAAGAAGAATACAAAATTTTTCCTTTTTTTTTCTAATTGTAAAACATCAATAAATTTGTTTAATAGTTAATTATAATTAATATTCTATTCAAAATTTACAAATGAATAATATGCCAGAAAAATTAAATGAGGTAAAAAATCCTAATAGTGAAGAATTAAAAGGAACACCGCTTTTATGGAACCAAAATAATATTATCTTTAAGGAACCTCTAAAGGACGTTCATACTGCGGCTCTCCCTATTTCAGGTTGTGCTTGGATTGAAACTGGTGATGGTCTTGTATTAATTGATACTATGGGCTCGGAAGCAATAGGAAAAGAGGTTTTTAAAAGAATCGCGGGGAAAATTGAATATATTATATATACTCATGGTCATAACGATCACGTGGGAGGTGCAAGAGCTTTTATAGCAGATAATCCAGAAATAATAGCGAATAAATATTTACCAGCTCGATTGGATAGGTTTAAAACACTAGCACGTCATCGTGCGCGATTTTTGGCCCAACAATTTAATATTCCGGAAAGAGTCAATATTGGAAACTATATATATCCTACAAAAACCTTTTTGGGTGAAATGACCATATCTCTTGGAGATAAATCTTTCGAACTTCACACAGCTCGAGGAGAAACTGATGATATCTGTTGGGTTTATGTTCCCCAACTCAATGCGGCGTTTATCGGGGACTTACTTATAGGAAGTTTTCCAAATATAGGAAATCCTTGGAAGCCTGCACGTTTTGCTTTAGATTGGGCAAAAACATTGGAAGAAATCAGATCGAAGAATATAGATTATTTATTTTTTAATGGTGCCGGTATGATGCTTCGAGGAAATAGAGCAAAAAAAGCTTTAGATACAAATATTGAGGTTATCCGTTCTCTACATGATCAAGTTGTAGAATATATTAATCAAGGTATGCATATTTCAGAGATGATCCATGCTGTAAAAATTCCAGAACATCTTAAAAATAGTCCTTATCTTAAATTACGTTATTCTAGACCAGAATTTTTCGTCTACAATGTTTATCGATGGTATCATGGCTATTTTGATGATAATCCTGCACACCTATTGCCAAGACCAGAAAGAGAGGTAAATAATGAAATATTTAATTTGATTGGTGATAATGACAAAATTATAACTAGAGCAAAAGAACTTTTTAAAAATGGTCAGACACAACTCAGTCTTCAAGTCTTAGACGTCTTAATTCAGGGAAATCCTAAACATATAGAAGCTAGAAAATTAAGAATACAACTTCTAAAAGAGTTGGGTTCTCATGATTATTGCCTTATGTCTCGAAATGCTTGGGTTTATTATATCAAAAAAGATAAAGAATTTCTTGCCTCAAAGGGAATAAAATATGATTCTTAAGTATAATTTCTAAAGAAAGATGATAAAATCATGGCAGAACAACCGAATATAATTTATATTTTTTCTGATCAACACCGTGGTGATACTTTGGGGAGTGTTGGTCATCCTGCAATAATTACGCCCAACTTAGATAAATTAGCGTCTGAGGGTGTTAACTTTACCAGATGTTATACTAATTCCCCACTTTGTATGCCTGCGAGGGCATCAATGATGACTGGACAGTATGTTTGTGAACATGGAATCTGGACCAATAATAATGAGGCAAATCCATTAGAGTGTCCAAGTCATGTACGCAATATTCGAGATGCGGGATATCACACGGCTGTGGTTGGAAAAACTCACCTTTATCGTCATGGGGCAGGTTGGAAAGATACTAGAGACAATATTAATATCTTGAAAAATTGGGGTTTTGTTGATATCCACGAATTAACGGGACCTTTAGCAACTTTCAGACATGATTGTTCTTATACTGATTATCTCAAAGAAAAGGGATTATTGAAAATCCATAGAGATTACATCATGAATCATGGTTTACCCTCAGCTAGAGGGACAGCAAAACCCTGGGATGATCCGCATAGCCCCCTACCCACTGAAGCACATTTAGATAGTTATACAGGACGTAAAACAGTTGAATGGATTCAAAATTATAATGATGATAAACCATTTTACTTACAAGTCTTATTTCCAGGACCTCACGATCCCTTTGACTCACCTCAGGAATATAGAGATATGTACAAATTAGAAGAGATTCCTGAGGGTATTATGAAATTTCCTCAAAAGCCAACTCCCTGGTACGTAAGGATGGTACAAAATTGGAGTGCTATTCAAGATATGACTCCTGAGCAATGTAAGCAAATGAGGATTAATTATTACGGGAAAATCACTTTAATTGATGAATACATAGGGAGAATCATGAAAGCTCTCGAAGAAAAAGGTCTATTAGAAAATACGTGGGTAATTTATAATTCTGATCATGGCGAGATGCTGGGAGACCATATGATGAGACATAAGATAGTATTTTATGAAGGAGCATTATGTATTCCTTTAATTATTAGGCCATCTGGCGGAATGAAGGGGTGGAAGTGTGAGGGTTTAACCGATCATCTTGATATTGCTGTTACCTTAATAGATATTGCGGGAGCTAAGCCACTTAAAGGAAGTGATGGAGTTTCTCTTGTATCAAAAATATTGAAGGGACCAAATGACCCTAAGGCTCAAAAGGCAAAAGATGCTGTTTTTAGTGAAGTATATAGATTCTCAATGGTGCGTGATGAACGATATAAGATGACAATTAAAAGTAACTCAGGAAAACCAGTAGAATTATTCGACCTCGAAAAAGATCCAGATGAATTAGTTAATTTAGTGAAAGATCCATTGTTAGAAAGTATTCGTAAGGAATTACTAAGAAAACACCTAAATTCTTTAATGAGTAAACTATATCAGAGAAAATTTGAAGAGATTAAATTATAAAATAACTTCCTCTCTTTTTTCAATTCATAAAAAAATTTGAGCATTGATCAAAATCTTTAATAAGAAAAGGAACAATGATTAAATAATAAAAACATTGAAAATTGAATCAATCAACAATGTTTTGTTTCATAGGAGTGTTAAATAGGGGTCAAGTATAAATATGCGAGTAATTACAATGTCATTAGAAGGTAAAGTGGCTCTAGTTACTGGTTCAAGACGAGGTGTGGGTGAAGCCACAGCATTAACATTTGCTGAAGCTGGAGCTGACGTTGCCATATGTGATTGGATCGTTGATACAGGGGAGTTGGATGGGGTGGCTGAAAAGATCAGGAAACTTGGTAGGCGTTCTCTCTTTAATCAGACTGACGTTAGTCAAAAAGACCAAGTAAATTCTCTTGTTCAAAAAGTAGAGAAAGAATTTGGTCGAATTGACATTCTGGTAAATAATGCTGCTGTATGGGCTGGAGCTTTTGCTGACGAACCGCCAGAGCGACAGTGGGATAAACAAATGAATATTAATTTGAAGAGCTGTTATCTATGTTCCCATGCGGCAGCTAAGGGAATGATTGAAAGAAAATCGGGCAATATAATTAATATATCTTCGATTGATAGCTTGAGGATTAGACCGGGTATTAGAAGGTCATTATTCCAAGATCCTCTTCCATTACGACCAGAGGTACATCCTTTCGCTTCTAGGGTTTATTTTATATCCAAAGCAGGGGTTAATATGTTAACGCGTGGCATGGCTTGGGGATTGGGTCAGTATGGTATCCGGGTTAATGCCATAGCGCCAGGAGGGATAAGAACGGAAATGATCCGATTTCTATGGGAAAATCCTGAACTGATGAAAAAAATAGGCTACCATATTCCACTAGGAAGATTTGCTGAGCCAGATGAAATTGCTAATGTAGCTCTCTTTCTTGCATCAGACGCATCAAGTTATATCACTGGTCAAGTCATTGTTGTTGATGGTGGTAGCGAAGCTTAGGTATACATACTCCCTCAATTTTATAAATATAAATATTGATACATAAATAGGAGAAGGAAAATGAACGTTATTTGGATAATATCTGACACCTTTCGAAAAGACCATCTGGGTTGTTACGGTAATAAATCCATCTGTACACCAGCTCTGGATTCTCTGGCTAAAAAATCTGTGCAGTTTAATCGTCATTACGCTGCGGGTTTCCCAACTATGCCCGCCCGAGCAGATTTTTTTACTGGTCGCTGGACTGCCTGTTTTATGAGATGGGAACCACTAGCAAGAAATCTAGTAAGTTTACCACAAATACTTACTAACAAAGGTTATACAACAGCTGCGGTTGTAGATACACCATTTTATACAAGATTTGGTTTTGGCTATGACAGAGGCTTTCAAGGTTGGATGGAGATACCGGGACAGTTGTACGGTTATCGTACGCTCGGAGATGAGCGTAAATCTTGGCGTTTTGAGGAAGACAGATTTGCACCGAAGACATTCTCCAAGGCGATGGAGTGGCTTGAGTTACACTATAAAGAAGACTTTTTTTTGTATATAGATGCATGGGATCCCCACGAACCCTGGGATGCCCCTGATTATTACACGGAACTATACTGGCCAGATTATGATGGTGAGGAAGTCAATCCTGTCTATGCGCACTGGCAAGATGTCCCTGGAATGACTGAGGAAAAAGTGAAAAAAGCACATGCATGTTACTGTGGTGAGTGTACAATGGTAGACGCCTGGATTGGTCACTTTATCAAAAGAGTCGAGAATATGAACCTCATGGATAAGACAACTATCATTTTTACCACAGATCATGGTTTCTATTTCGGTGAACACAACGGTTTGTTCGGAAAGCTAACTAGGGCTTATCCTAGTTCGATTCCCTACACAGATGAACCCATTGGTTCACCAAAACGGGCTTGGACCCGATCTCCACTCTTTGAAGAGCTTACAGCCTGTCCACTTTTTATCTATATGCCGGGAGTGGAACCAAGTATTTCCGATGGAATTACTTCAGCAGTTGATCTGATGCCGACTATACTGGATATTCTAGATGAACGCATACCGGAGAGCGTAGAAGGTAAATCAATTTTGCCAATGATGAAAGATACGAACTTTAGAGTAAGAGACCACACAATCAGTACACATCCTATTATGAACTTGAAAACTAAGATTCGATCAGTTGATGGAAGGGAAAGAATTGCCCTGATGGGGTCAGATACCACAGTAACCACAGATGAGTGGACTCTACTTTACAGTACAGAACCAGGATTAACCTGGTTATATCATATTCCATCTGATCCAAAGCAGGAAAATAACGTGATTGATGAACATCCAGAAATTGCTAAAGAGCTTCACCAACATTTTGTAAAATTTATGTATGACTATAATTTATCTCCAGAACTCCGTGAACCTCGATTAGATCTAAGATTATAACAAGAAAGCATATATAGTTGCTAGAGTAAAGATTATAAAATAATTATTTTTTTTTTTTACTTTTTCATCATGTTTATAAACTTTCGGAGTTGATTTAAGGAAAATTCTCGATTTTCTCTAATAAACTCCTTATGTTCTGTTACTACTTTTTCAAATTCTGATGGGGAGTTGCCAGTTGAGGGGAATCGACTAAAACCATGGTTGATTATGGCTGTTCCCAAGGTGATTTGATTTAGAAAAGCTGTTAACATGAAGGAGTTATACTTATATATTTCCCCTTGATCTATTGCTTTTTCTACAATTCTTTCTACAAAATCTAATAAATGAAAGGGTCGAATAACGTTCATCCCTGATTCATAAGGACCTAATACTTTCGATGGAGGTGGTTGCATCAAAAACATAAGACGAAATCTTCTTCGATTAGAAGCAGAGAAATCCAAAAATTTTTCCATTAATTTAATTAAAAGATCAATATTAGAACCTTTATGATTTTCTTCAACTCGGTTAAATTCGATTTGAAGATATTGAAAATACCGAGCCCTAAGAGCAATCCATAGCTCCCGTTTACTCTTAAAATAATGATAAATATGTCCCCTTGACGACATATTTAATTTTTCAGCTACTGCTTCTGAAGTTAGTTTTTCTCGCCCTTCGCTTTCATAAAGTTCCTGAGCAGCATCTAAAATCCATTCAATTTTCTTACTTTTCTTACTAACGATATTATTATTTTTGTCATTTTTCGTAGAACTCATAATTGATGAAAACGTTTTTTTATCTATTTGGCAATTAAATTACTTTTTGTTCTTTCTCAATTTCTTTTTCTATTTGCCGACTAAGACCGTCAACATTCATATTTTTTAACTTTTTCATATCTAAATGATCAAGCAGTTTACTTAGATGATTATTTAATAATTCCTGACGGACTGATTCAAGGCTGGGATCTCTTACTAGATTTATTAATTCATTTGGGTCTTTTTCTAAGTCATATAATTCAACTGGTCTTTGGGTATCTGGAACAATAGCCATCTTATACTGTTCGTTCCGGACCATTGAAAAACCATAAACTTCACTAAAGATGACTTCTTTTACTTTTTGGGCTTCAGAATCATTTGGTCCCTTTAATACTTTTGGGACTAGAGAAATTCCATCACTCCCTTTAAGTGGCTTAGCTCCTGCAATATCTATCAAGGTAGCAGCAATATCAAGATGATCGGTTAAATCCTCACACTTCCACCCCTTCATTCCACCAGGCGGTCTAATAATTAAAGGAATGCGTAAGGCTCCTTCATAAAATACAATCTTATGGCTCATCATATGGTCTCCCAGCATCTCGCCATGATCAGAATTATAGATTACCCACGTATTTTCCAATAGACCTTTCTCTTCAAGGGTCTTCATGATTCTGCCGATATATTCATCAATCAATGTGATTTTGGCGTAGTAATAAGTTCTTAGGATTTGTTTTTGAGCAGGAGTCATACCTTTAAGTCCACTCCAATGCAACACCATTCTCACATAGCGAGCTACGGGTTTTTGTGGCCAATCCATAATTCCAATAGGCATCTTTTCTGGGTTATACATATCTCTATATTCCTGAGGTGAGTCAAAGGGATCGTGAGGTCCTGGAAATAAGACTTGTAAATAAAATGGTTTATTACCATTATAATTTTGAATCCATTCAACTGTTTTACGTCCTGTATAACTATCAAGATGATCCTCAGCAGGAAGCGGACATGGAGGTTCTTCCCAGGGTTTTGCTGTCCCTCTTGTCCATTCCCTTGCATATTTGAAGATGTAATCTCTATGAATTTTCAATAATCCCCTTTCTTTGAGATAATCAGTATATGGGGAATCATGCCTACGCGTTGCAAGAGGTCCTGTCAATTCATGGATGTCTTCAAAACCCCAATCTTTTAACACTTGAGTCTTTTCTCTTGTATCTTTCCACGTTAATGTTCTCCCTCCATGACGGTAAAGATGTGTTTTTCCGATAACAGCCGTGTGATAACCAGCATCGCGAATATTGCGTACGTGACTTGGGCACTCCAAGGGATCTGCCTCATTGTTATTGGTCCAGATTCCATGTTCACAAACATACTGACCTGTCATCATGGAAGCTCTTGCGGGCATACAAAGAGGGGAATTCGTATAACATCTGGTAAAGTTAACTCCTTCAGACGCTAATTTATCTAAATTAGGAGTAATTACTGCAGGATGACCAACACTCCCCAAAGTATCTCCACGGTGTTGATCAGAAAAAATATAAATAATATTAGGTTGTTCTGCCATGATTTAAGACTTTTTTTTATGATATGATAAAAACTAGAACAATGATCAATATTAGTATATGTTATTTAATGTTATTTGTTATTCATTAATAGTATTTATAACACTTTTTCCTGTAGTATAATCTAAAATTTTAGTATTTTTGTTCCGGTTAAGAGAGCTCATAGTTGATAGATAATTTTTTCTTTACAATTTTATCATAGAATAGTATCTCAAAATATAATTATTTTAGTTTAAAATGTGATAAAAATTAAGTTACTTCTTGTTCCTTTTCAAGTTCTTTTTCGATTTGTCGTCTACGACTACCAACATTCATATTTTCAAATTTTTTTTTGTCTAAATGTTTAAGCAGCCTACCAAAATGTTTATGGAGTAATTCTTTACGAATAGATTCATAAGCATAGTCATCTACAAGATTTTTTAATTCATCAGGGTCTTCTTTAAGATCATAAAATTCAACTGGTGTTCGAGTTATAGGATTAATTGCCATTTTATATCTTCCATCAAAAACCATACTATAACCGTAAACTTCACTAAAGATGACTTCTTTTCCTTTTTGCGCTTCTGGGTTATTAGGTCCATTTAGAACTTGAGGGATAAGTGAGCGACCATCACTCCCAGATAACGTTTCAGCCTGTGCAATGTCTATAAGAGATGCGGCTATATCGAGATGATCTGTTAATCCTTTACACTGCCAACCTTTAGCACCACCTGGTGGTCTTATAATAAGAGGTATACGTACAGGTCCATCATAAAATACTATTTTATGGCTCATCATATGATCTCCAAGCATTTCTCCATGATCAGAATTATAGATTATCCATGTATTATCTAATAAGCCCTTTTCTTCTAATACGTTCAATATCCTTCCAATATAGTCGTCAATCAATGTGATCTTGGCATAGTAATAAGTACTTAACATTTGTTTCTGTTCGGGTGTCATGTCATAGAGACCACTCCATCGTAGAACCATCTTAACATATATAGATGTAGGTTCTTCTGGCCAAATTATTTTTGCTTTTTATCTATCTTTCTTTAACGTCTTTATGAAGAAGATGAATTATATGATTTGAATAGTGATCCCGAAGAAATAATTAATGTTATTGATGATTCTAAATACATGGATATACTGTTCAATATGAAAGAGAAAATGCTTACGTGGTATTTGGAAACTTGCGATGTAGTACCTTTTGAGACTGATTGGAGATTCAGACGAAGATAAGGAAAAAAAATTAAAGTTAAATAGGATTTTCTTTTATAAACTTAACAATGAGATTTGCTATTTCTGGGCCTTTATCTTCCTGTAGAAAATGACCAGCATTTTCAATAGTTGTATGTTTCTGCCCCTTTGCCCCCGGAACATGCGTTTGCCAAAATCTATCACCTCCACGAGTGACTGGATCCATGTCTGAAAACGCAGTAAGAAACGGTTTTTCCCACTTTCCAAATTTCTCACGCGCTTCTTTATTAGCTTTATGTTCTGGGTCATCAGTACTAATCGTTACTAATGAAGGCATAATTCGTGCTCCTGCTTTATATGTGTCATCAGGAAAAGGTGCATCATATCCCCATTGTATTTCTTCTGTTAGCTTAGTGGTTGTTGCTCCATTAATTAACCGTCCTACGTCAAATTTGGGAGATTCTCTTGAAAATTTCCTCCAAGCCAAGAATGCTTGAGTCTTTTCCCGATCGCCTGTAGGTAGTCCTCCATTTGCCAAAACTATTCGACTGAATCGCTCTTGATTTTCAATTGCAACTCTTAAACCTATCAGAGCTCCCCAATCTTGACCAAAGAGGGTTATTCTTTTAAGATCAAGCGATGTAACAAACTTAGTAATCCATTTAACGTGCTTTGCATAAGTGTGGTCCTCTTTCTCTGTAGGTTTATCAGAACGCCCAAATCCGACTAAATCCGGTGCAACGACCCGATATCCTGCTTCTACTATAATAGGAATCATATGTCTATATAAGAAGCTCCATGAGGGTTCTCCGTGCATTAATAAAACAACTTCTGTATCTTTTGGCCCTTCATCTATATAGTGTATTCGTATTTCATCAACCATTAAATAATTTGGTTCATAAGGAAAATCCGGAAGATTTTCAAATCTTTCGTCTGGTGTACGTAATAATTTCATAATACTTACCTTATTTATCTTTTAATTTTATTTGTTTATAGTCTTATACTACTAATTATTAGTTTTATTTAATTTCTTGGCTTATTCTTAATCCTTCTAACATCCATTCAATTAGAACTTTCATTACCTGAGCATTCCAGACTAAATTTGAAAAAGTCATCAACAGTCAACAAAAGAATTTATTAAAGAAAATCGAGAGTCTTATCATGGATTCTCTTCAATTTCTTTTTCGCTTAGATTATTCAATCAATCTACCATAATTGATATTCTCAAATTTTTCATGATCTAGACGACTAAGTAATTTCTCCAAGTGGTCATCTAATAATTCTTGACGTACAGATTCATAGGCAGCGACATTCACAATATTTTTTAACTCATTGGGATCTTCTTTAAGATCGTACAATTCAACCGGTTCCCGAGTTATAGGATTAATAGCCATTTTATATCTTCCATTAAAAACCATGCTAAAGCCATAAACCTCACTAAATATTGCTTCTTTTCCTTTTTGGGCTTCAATATCATCAGGACCACTTAAAACTTGAGGAACAAGTGACCGACCATCACTTCCAGGAAGGGTTTCAGCCTGTGCAATATCTATCAGAGATGCTGTTATATCTAGATGATCTGTCAATCCTTTACACTGCCAACCTTGAACATGGCCTGGTGGTCTTATAATTAGAGGAACACGTATTGCTCCTTCATAAAAAACTACCTTATGGCTCATCATATGATCTCCCAGCATTTCTCCATGATCTGAATTATAGATTATCCATGTATTATCAAATAATCCCTTTTCTTCTAGTACTTTTACTATCCTTCCAATGTAATCATCAATCAAGGTAATCTTAGCATAATAATAGGTTTGCAAAGTTTGTTTTTGTATGGGAGTCATACCTTTAAGCCCACTCCAACGCAATACTCCTCTCACATATCTAGCTATAGGTCTTTCTGGCCAATCCATTATTCCTATTGGCATTTCTTCAGGTTTGTACATATCTCTATATTCTTGAGGAGAATCAAAGGGATTATGAGGCCCGGGAAATAGAACTTGTAAGTAAAATGGTTTATCACCATTATAATTTTGAATCCATTCCATCGCAGTGCGTCCAGTATAGCTATCTAAATGTGCTTCAGTGGGTAGAGGGCTAGGCGGATCATCCCAGGGCTTTGCAGTCCCTCTAGCTGAGGGTATCCCATGATTCATAAGGTAATCTCTATGGGTCTTCAATAATCCCTTTTCTTTGAGGTAATCAGTATAAGAACAATCATGTCTGAAAGTTGCTAAAGGTCCTGTTAATTCATGGATGTCTTCAAAACCCCAATTTTTCAAGATATCAATATTGTTTCTAGTATCTTTCCAACCTGCCCCATGAAGATAAAGATGAGTTTTGCCAATAACAGCGGTATGATATCCCGCATCCCGAATGTTTCTGACATGACTTGGGCCTAGGGGATCTGCCTCATTATTATTAGTCCAGATTCCATGTTCACAAACATACTGACCCGTCATCATGGAGGCTCTTGCAGGCATGCAAACAGGGGAATTCGTGTAACATCTGGTAAAGTTAACTCCCTCAGATGCTAATTTATCTAAGTTAGGGGTAAGTACTGCAGGATGACCAACACACCCCAATGTATCACCGCGGTGTTGATCAGAAAAAATATAGATTATATTAGGTTTTTCTGACATGATTTACTTTTTTTTATAATATGTTGAAAACTAAAACATTGATCAATATCACAATATATTTTATTTAATTTTAATTGTTATTCATTACATTTATGGCAATTTTCTATCATAATCTAAAATTCTGTTAAAAATGAATTTTCTCTTTTTTTTTCTTTATTGATTCATTGTGCTTTATCAATCATTGATCCTTGATCAAAAAATATAAATATTAAAAAAAAAAAAAATAAATAGAAACTGAATCTATATAAAAATGAAATTCATAAAAAAAGTACTGGCTTTAATACTATTAATATTTAGTTGTTTTCTTATACCACAAATCCGTGCTGCTATACCAAATTTAGAGATAAATGAAGGGTTCTACAATGATAACCTTCTATCAAATGGAATGGTCGATATTTGGGCGAATCCTCCACCAGAGGGGATGATTTTTGATCAATGGGTTGGTGATAATGATCTAATAGATGATATAAATTCTTTCCACACAAGGATGGAACCTCCTAAAACCTCTTCTCAAATTAATGCAACATATAAACCTTGCCTTAGTAAGTGGGATATTAAAACAAATGTTAGTTTTGAAATATTTAATGGAACAGAAGTTTATTATTATCTACCTTCCAATTATAAAGGAATTGTTTTTATATTTCATGGAAGAGGAGGAAGCTCAGTAAACTGGGTAAGTGAAAATAGAACTGAAACTTTTAATTTCATGAATCGTATAGTCCTGCGAGAATATGGGTTTATTGCTTTTGAAAGTCTTGATCGTGATGAAGAAGCACAATGGGACCCAAATAGTATTCTAGAAAATAACACTGATATACAAAATATAAATTATATATTATTAAATTTTACAAATCGAGGAATAATTAGAAGTAATTGTCCATTGTTCGGATTAGGTCTGTCTAATGGAGGTGCTTTCATAAGCCGTGCATCAATATTTTTCAATTTCTCTGCGCAAGCAATTTTTTGTGCTGGGGGGATTAGCTTCCTTATGCAAAATTATTTAATTCCAACATACTGGAATCTAGCGGTAAATGATCATTTCCCAAATATAAATCCTTCTGCGTGGAATAATTATCTATATTACATTTCAAATGGAGCATTTGCAGAATTATACATGAATCAACCTACTCCTGTTCATCCAAAACAATTTAGTTATATCAATGATATTTCGTACGAAAATTCTAGTGAAATATACGATGCTCTTAGGGATGCTCATATTATTGACGAATTTGGCTATATATATCCTAACATTACTTCTACTGATCCCATTTATGAAGCAATACCTGAAAACTATAGTTTTAGGAACTCAACAATAACAAGTAGTATCTTGATTTCTGGTGGATATCATACATTTTATAGTAAAGATATTCACAATGCGTTGAATTTTTTTGATAAACATAATGATAACAAAACTGAATTTGCATTAACTTCTAATGTTGATAATGAGGGAATTCTTTTCCCCCATTGGTCAGAATTAGATGGCAAATATCACCCACCGAATTATGACGATGATGGTCTTTTTGACCTTATTTGGTCCGAATCTGTTGAAGCTAACAATTTTTCAATATACTACTCTGAAAATACTATTTCAGGACTAAGTGAAGATTTAATATGTTTGGCATACAAAAATGCCACAATACCTTTTGCGGTTAATATGAGTCAAATTAATGGATATAGGTACTTTATTGCTGTAGCTCACAGTGAAGATGGAGATACACCCTCAGATTATATCCGCATTCAAATAGGAGAAATTCAAGAAATTCAAGACGGTGGAGAGGCTGCAATTCCTTTTGGAAATCTATTTCTATTATTTACTGCTATGCCTATTATTCTTACAGTCATAAAACTAAGGAAGAAAATTAAATCTTAACACAATTTTTTTTATTTTTAGAAATTACATAGTAAGTAGAAATTTATATAATAGATTAAAAGTGAAAATATAATAATATACAAAATTTTGCATGTTTTCAGTATATTGATATGAATAAAAAGGGGAAAAAATTTGAAAAAATATGAAAAATTTGAGGGTGTGATTGGTCGCACCTATAATGAATCAACTCCTTGGTGGCCTACTCCAAAACGAGTGGGGGATGATAGTCCTAATGTGATACTAATCTTGCTAGATGATACTGGTTTTGCCCATTTTGGTTGTTATGGCTCTAGCATCGAAACACCCAATTTTGATCGTCTAGCCGAGGGCGGTCTTCGATTTACTAATTTTCACACAACAGCTTTATGTTCTCCAACCCGTGCTTGTTTATTAACTGGACGGAATCATCACACTGTAGGTATGCGAGCTATTTCTAACTTTAATCCTGGATTTCCTAATATGCGAGGATATATCACTCCCCACGCCGCTACTCTAGCAGAGATCTTACGTGACGAAGGTTATGCTACTATGGTTGTGGGCAAATGGCATTTAGCTCCTATGGAGCATGCATCTGTTGCTGGACCATTTGATCATTGGCCTCTCCAACGTGGCTTTAATCGATTCTACGGATTTATGCAAGGAGAAACTGATCAATTTTATCCTGAGTTATCTTATGATAATCATCCGGTTGATCCTCCTCGCCGTCCTGAAGAAGGATATCACGTTACTGAGGACTTCATTGATAAATCTATTCAGTTTATACGTGACCAAAAATCAATACGACCTGATCAGCCTTTTTTCCTTTATCTGGCAACTGGTGCTACTCATGCGCCACATCAAGCACCAAAAGAGTTTATTGAAAAATATCGTGGTCGATTTAATGCAGGGTGGGATATTATTCGAAAAGAATGGTATGAAAGGCAACTCCAGATGGGGATTATTCCCACTGACACCAAACTTGCCCCTCGAAATCCTGGGGTACAACCTTGGGATGAATTATCGGAAAATGCGAAAAAATTTGCATTACGGCTTCAAGAAGCTTTTGCAGCCTTTCTTGATCACACTGACCACCATATTGGACGGCTAATCTCTTTTCTTGAAGAATTGGGAGAGTTAGATAATACTCTCATTTTTTTATTAGCTGACAATGGTGCAAGTATGGAGGGAGGTCATACGGGCGTAATGGATGAATTCAAATACTTTAATGCAGTATCAGAAGATGTAGATGCAATACAGGATAGGTTGGAGGATATTGGAGGACCACGTAGTCATTCTAACATTCCATGGGGATGGGCACAAGTAGGTAATACTCCTCTCAAGTGGTATAAATCACATATTTTTGGGGGAGGGGTTCGTGATCCTTTAATTATTCATTGGCCAAAAAGAATTAACGATAAAGGAGCTATGCGCAATCAATTCCATTATATCACAGATATAGCACCTACAATCCTTGATATTCTCGAAATTGAGCCACCTTCGATATATCGAGGATATAATCAAATTCCAATATCTGGTACATCAATGGCTTACACATTTGATGCAACGAATGAAGATTCTCATAAGCAGATACAGCATTTTGAAATGTTCGGCCACCGAGGTATTTGGGTTGATGGTTGGAAAGCAGTAACTGCTCACAGACAAGGAGACCCATATGACGATAAAGAGTGGGAACTCTATAACTTAAAAGAAGACTTTTCAGAATGCAATAACTTAGCAGAGGAGTATCCTGATAAACTACGGAAGTTAATCGACCTCTGGTGGGTGGAAGCTGGCAAACATGGGGTACTCCCATTAGATGATAGGAGAGGTGAGTTATTTGGGGTTCGATTTGAACCCGGATCCCCTCACGCACACCGAGAATATACCTACTTTCCACCAATTGCTCATTTACCTGCTGAAGTATCTCCAGCTGTTGGGAACCGAACTTGGTTAATGACAGCAGACATCGAAAGATCTAATGAAAGAGATGAAGGTGTATTGGTTGCGATGGGGACTCAAAATTGTGGATACTGTTGGTATATTAAAGATAATGTCTCTATATTTGATTATAATATATTCACAGAACACCACGTAGTTCGTTCAAATACTACTGTACCCGTTGGAGAATCCTCACTTGGAGTTAACTTTATACGAAAAGGAAGAAAGGGTACAATTAATCTTACTATAGGTGAAAAGGAATGCGGTTCTATTCAAGTTCCTTATATTATGCGGATGATATCATCTACAGGATTTGATATTGGAAGAAATAGTCTATCGCCGGTTACAGATGATTATAAAGCACCTTTTGCTTTTACTGGTAAAATTAAGAAGGTTAACATAAAACTCCCTCGTTATATAAAACCGTCAGAAAGACGTAAAAATGCAGAAGCTCAATTTCGCGTTGAAATGTCTAAACAATAATCTGAAAATAAAAATTAAAATTAATAATATGAAATTCTATTTTATTTTTTCTTGTATATTAAAACTAATTTTATTTTAGCAAGACAACTTTTTTTAAAATTTATATATTTAGAAACTGAAATAATAATATTATTTATCCAATAAATTAATAAAAAAATTAAAAAAACTAACAAATATTATTAATGGGGATGAAATATGGCAAATAGAACGTATCCTGAATATAGTTCTCACTACCCACTCCTCCTAACAACTTTTATGAAAAGACCAGTGAGGATTTATCCAAATGAGATCGGTGTGGTTTACAGAAACCATATCACTGGTGAATATTTTCGTTTTACATGGCTTGAATGGTA
>JBHLKM010000009.1:0-171228 GCA_048886685.1 Candidatus Hodarchaeota archaeon | reverse complement strand
GACTCACTCAAGGGCAAGATCCTAGCTTCAGGTCTGTCTGTCTCGGAACTGGTTTCGACTGCCTGGGCGTCGGCGTCTACGTTCCGTGGCTCAGACAAGCGTGGTGGTGCGAACGGGGCTCGTATTCGTCTGACACCACAGAAGGATTGGGAGGTTAATCAACCTGCCCAGCTAGAGAAGGTACTCAAGTCCCTGGAAAACATTCAGGCTGAATTTAATGATACGCAGTCCGATGGCAAGAAGATATCACTTGCTGACTTGATCGTTCTGGCTGGTTGTACAGGTGTCGAACAAGCTGCAAGAAATGCCGGCTACGATGTGAACGTTACCTTCACACCGGGACGCATGGATGCCTCACAGGAACAAACAGATGAAATGTCTTTCGCCGTTCTCGAACCCAAGGCGGATGGCTTCCGCAACTACCAGAAGACTCTCTATGCCGTATCAGCTGAGGAAATGCTGGTTGACAAAGCGCAACTGTTAACTCTGACTGCACCCGAAATGACGGTGCTCGTGGGCGGTATGCGCGTTCTGAAGACCAACTTCGGAGGAACGCAGCATGGTGTCTTCACCAAACGACCTGAGGCGCTTACAAATGATTTTTTTGTGAATCTGCTTGACATGAGTACAACTTGGAGTGCAACCACGCAAGATAAAACCTTATTTGAAGGGCATGATATCGAAACGGGTGAACTCAAATGGACAGCCACCCGTGTTGACCTCATTTTCGGCTCAAACTCCCAACTCCGGGCATTGGCGGAAGTTTATGGTAGTGATGACTCTCAGGAGAAGTTTCTGCACGACTTTGTAGCGGCGTGGAATAAAATTATGAACTTAGATCGTTTCGATCTCGCATAGTAGCTTAATATTCCCTGAGGTGGTTAAATTTTCTACTTTTTTTTTTACACCATTTTATTCATTCTTCCTTAAGGTTTTATAGAATCTAATTGAATACTAATAATCATTCTCAACAAGGAGTAATTATTATGTAGTAAGGTATATTAATATTGATTAACTTTTTATAGCCAAAATTGCTAAATTTATTCTTTACAAAATTAAAAATAACATAGATTATTAATGGATGATCACGAATTATTTGCTCTCTTTCGAAAAAATGGATATAAAGTTACTACTCAGCGTATAGCAATCTATAAATTCATATCAACAAGAGAAGATCATCCATCTGCAGATCAGATTTACCAAGCATTAAAGAATGATTATCCTACAATAAGTTTAGGAACTGTTTATAAAATACTGGATTTATTAGAAAAGCTTGGTCTACTACAAAAATTAAGATTTAATGAAGATCGTGTTAGATACGATCCTGATATGGAGCTACACATAAATATGGTTTGTTCAAAATGTGGACAAATTTATGATTATAAAGCCGATACTGTTAAACAATTATGGAATGTTATCATATATGATATTGGAGTTAAGCCTATGGGACAACGTATTGATTTATATTATGAATGTGATAAATGTAAATAAAACATAATCTAAAGATTTTAAGTGGAAATCTAAAGATGAGTAAGATTAAAAACCATTTGATATTTCTTGGAGGTTTTATATCACTTATTTTAGGGATAATTGGTATTGCTCTACCAATTCTCCCTACAACACCTTTTTTGCTACTCGCATCCGCAGCTTTTGCTAAATCGTCGGAAAGATTTCATAGATGGTTATTGAATAATAAAATACTTGGAGCATATATTAAGAACTATCAAGAAGGTAAAGGACTCCCATTAAAAATAAAATTAATTACAATATCACTTTTATGGATAACGATTATTATTTCAATTTTGTTTCTAATGAAATTATTTTGGGTACAAATTGTATTAGTAATCATTGCAATAGCAGTTTCTGTTCATATTTCCTTAATTAAACCTAAAAAATTAGATGGAACTTAATTTAGAAGCTATTCTTTTTTCAGCTTAATCAACCCAGAAATCTTTTGCTAATCCTCTTCTGGTTTGCCATAATCCATCCTTTCGATTAAAACCAATAATACCCTTCCCTTGATCAGCATCTTTTATTTTCCAAAATCCACTAACAGCTCCAGTTAAACCAGCTGATAGCACTTCAAAGCCCTGAGCAGTATATAAGTCACATTCTACTCCTCGATTGATTATAAATTTCAATTGACGCAAACCTTGTTGGTTTTTAGATTTAAGTACTTTCAATAGCTTTTCAACTTCATTATCGAGTTGGTCATCAGGAACTAATCTATTCCACAGATTCCATTCAACGGCTTTTTTACCTGTATGAAGCGCGCCAAGAAAATTTATTTCTTTAGCTCTCCTTCGACCTATGAGCCTAGCCAATCGCGTTGTACCTCCCCATCCAGGTGTTATTCCAACATCTACTTCAGGCATACCCCACCTTGAGCGTTCAGTAGCAATAACAAAATCACAAGCCATAGTTATTTCTAATCCACCACCAACGGCATATCCATCTACAGCAGCAATTGTAATTTTATCTAATTCTTCAAGTTGATTCGCCATATTTTGATAATATCTTACACGACGGGTTATACCATTAGCATCACCCCATCTCGGCATTTCACTAATGTCGTCACCAACGCAGAAATTATTCCCCGCGCCTTTAATAACCAAAAATTTAAGTTTTTTAGATTGCCTAATGATTTCTATTGCGGAAACTATCTCATCAGAGAGCTTCATGTTCAAAGCATTGTTAACTTCTGGACGATTGAGCGTTATAAACGCAGTCTCATCCTTCTCTTCATATAATAAATTTTCAAAATTCATATCTTCCTCTAAATTAAATTATATTTTAAATTTTGTTGAGTTTCTAAATGGAAATCAATGAAAAAACATCTTTTTCTAACTTTTTAATTATAAAATTGAATGATACTTAGCGAAATCTCTATAGTCTATAGAAAAACAGTTTAAATATCAACAACTTAAATCAATAATATGGATTCATATGATAATTTACCAGATACTGAAATTAAACCCAATGGAGAAATATCAAAATATTTTTTGGAACTCGGAATAACATCGTTTAAGGGAGCTTGTAAATACGTACACAATATGGAATATGGCTATAATACAACTTACAAAGAAAAAATGATCCTTTTCATAGAGCAAATGGGAACCTGCACGACTAAACATGCGGTAATAGGCGGTCTTGCAGAAGAGCTTAATATACCACTCTATAAGCATGTAGGGATATATAAATTCACGGAAGAAATCTCTACGGGTGCAAATGAAATATTGAAAAAATATAATATTCCTTATGTTCCTATGGCTCATTGCTTCTTAGTGTATAAAGATTTTCGCTTTGATCTCACAGAAGGTAATTGCAATGGAAAAAATACAACTATCGAGAGTTTTATACATGAAGAAAAAGTCCATCCATTTATCAGTAGAAAAGATGAGTACTTACTCTATAAAAAGGTATTAAAAGAACAAGTTCTACAATCAACAGAAATGGTAGGAGTGAAAGAAAGAAGTTTATTAAAAGCAAGAGAGGAGTCTATAATTCTTTTGAAAGAAAATGTGAAAAAACAGAAGGAATTAAAAAATACCTAATCTATATTGTTTATTACTTCTCATATGCGCTCCATAAACGCATAGTTAGCAATATGAGGTACTGGTTTTCCTCTTATTTCTATCGTTTTTAACTCGATTATCCTAAAACGTGGTTTAAAAAGGTCTTCTAATTCCTCTTTTGAAGAAAAGTACAAAACTGTACCTAATGGTGTTTCTCTATATTTCTCTTGACCGCCAAAACAAGGATCTTTTTCGCTGAAACAAACCGAAAGGTATCTCGCTTTTGGATTCAATAGCTTATATACATTTTCAACATATTGTTTCCTATTTTCAGGAAAAATATGATGTAATAATTCCCAATCATATGCAAAATCAAATTTATCTTTCAAATCTTCTAATTTACCCACAATATCTGCAACAAGAAAATTACACTTAATCCCTTTTTCATTTGCTCTTTTTTTAGCAATCGATATGGCTGAAGGAGAAATATCAATTCCTGTAACATCAAATCCCTTAACGGCAAGATATATAGCGTAAATACCAATACCACAGCCAAAATCAATAGTTTTACAAGGTTTTATTTGCCCTCTATTAATTAGATCTACTAAAGATTCAGGAGGAGTTTCATAATTCCAAGGAATCTTACTTAGTGGTGTCTCCCTATAAATTTTATCCAAATCCACTTACATCACTTAATTATTCTTTAATTACATGATTAAATTAAAAAATTATATCTATATATAAGATTTTTATACCTTAAAATAAATAAAAAAAAGATAAGATTCGATAATAATCGCAAAAACTAATTTTTACTAATTATTATATAGTTCTTATATTATATTTTCTTTTTTGTTGATTTATAAAGCTTTATAACTTAAAATCGAAAGTTTCTGTTTCTACCATATGGACTAGGAGGAGCTTTTTCAGTCACTACTACATTGCTAGCTTGCGGTCCTTTCTGACCTTCCACAACTTCAAATTGTACCTTATCATTTTCGTTTAAGGTTTTATATTCGTCATCTCTACCAGCTAAAGCGGTGTAATGAACAAAAACATCTCCACCCTCTTCAGAGTTTATAAATCCATAGCCTTTTCGGCTATTAAACCATTTTACTGTTCCTTTTACCAATTTTAAAACCAATTTTAACTTTTTGAAAAGAATACTTTATTGTATAAAAGTATTAATTAAAAAAAAGTACCCAAAGGTAATAAACTTTGACTTTTTTAAGACATTTTGAAAAAAAACTAAAAAATCTAAAAAAATTTTTACTTTTTTCGGAAAATCATTAATTTAAACTAATTTTGAATTATTGGAAGTGAAAAATAAAAAGTTGAAGCCTTGTTTCTCCCTTCTGATTCTACCCATATATCTCCACCATGTAATTCAATAATTTTTTTAGAAATGAACAACCCAAAACCCGACCCTTCAGCAATAATATCTAGACCTTGTCCATATCTCTCTATTTTACCGAATTGTTTAAATATTCTGGATTTCTCTTCTTCTATGAAGCCAATTCCATTCTCCTTTATTGAAATTACCATGAAATCATCTCTATCTTCAGATTTAACCTCAATTGTACCATTTGGTGGAGTGTATTTAGATCTTGACAGTAAAGACCAAATCGATAAAATCTATAATAAAGTAAAAGAAAAAGGATACAAAATACTTATGGAACTGGAAAAAACCTTCTGGGGTGCATATTTTGCTCGATTTGAAGATCCAGAAGGGATTGGTTGGCAATTAAACTATAATGAAAATGTATAAGTTTAAAACTATCAATACTTTTTTATTTTTCATAATTTTTTTGAAACAAGGTAAGTTATTTTTTTAATCTGATTTATCCTTAATTAGACCACAGTTAATATAGTTTAAGTCACCACATGCCTAAAAGTCAATTTTATGATATTGTCAAAATGGATGATCTTCGAGTATCAATACTGAAAACTAACCATTTCAGCATAGGAACATCACCTTATTATGCACATCAGCATGGACTTGCTATAGATATTTACCAAGATTTATCTTTAGAAAACTACGAGGTATTGAGCCCAGTTTCTGGAAGAATATTAAAAATTAAGACTTTACTAGCCCCAAAACCGAAATTTGAAGGTGGAATTGATAAAGATTACCTTATACTGATAACTAATCCCTCTAATCTTAATGTAGTATGGAAATTAATGCACGTCAATCCATATTGTAATGTAGGAGATCAGATCGAAATAGGGGATGTATTAGGAAAAACAATCCGAAATGGATATTTTGCTTACTGGTCTAGTCCACATTTACATTTAGAGCTAAGAACCAATGATGATGCAATACGTGCTAGAGGTGGAAAAACATTCTCATTAGCAGTTGAGTCAAAGAATAATCAAATTGAATCCCCTGAAAATGAAGAATTTATTAATATCCCAATCGAGATCGATTCTATTTTTCATGAATTCATTCTCGCTCGATTTCCAAAACAATTTTATTATAGATTATTTCCTATATATGGAGTTAAGGTACAAGTTGATAGAAGGTATTGTATATTAGATGGTGGTATTCCTCATTATAAAATTGGCACTATTCTCTGTAATAATATTCATGAGTTTGATGTTTCCAGTTCAATATGTTTAGGTTCTCACAAAATAGGAACTTTAGATGAAAAGAGTGGGAATTTTGGGTTATTTAAATTCAAGCCAGTCAAATTTTTACTTAATAATAAGGAGATTAGAGGTATTTCCCTTTATTTAGCGAAATTTTTACCTCTAATTAAGGTGATTCCTTTCAAAAACGAGGAATTTTCATTTAAGACAAATACTATTCAATATCTCACTATCAATTACAAAGATTAATGTACGTCTTCTAATCTTAAAATATAATATTAGACTTCTTTTGGCGGTCCCTGTCGAATTCTCTCAGTCATTTTTTCTAACGAATTCGAAAAGCGATATCCATAGATGTTCTCGCACCACCATGTTACTCCCACCTCTATATATGGCCTAATGATATTTATTCCTTCAATAGAATCTCCAGGTGTTTCTCCTGAAATAATAACATCATAATTTTCAGTGATTTTTCGGTTATGTGAAATAAATTCTAAAATCTGCTCTACATCTACAGGAGTTAATTGTTGAGGCCAGTTGGCACTGATCGGAAATACTCCCTCATATTGAGCAGCACGAAGAAAAGGACGCTTATTAGGCCACATTCCAGCAACCCAAATTGGAACCCGGCCTTTGACTGGTTTTGGTGAAAATTTTACATTTTTAACTTGATAGTAATCTCCTTCAAAATTAAAAACATCACCAGACAATAATCCCAGTAATATTTCTAATCCCTCATCAAGTTTTTTAGCACGTATTGTATTATCAACATCCTCTCCGAAAGATTCAAAATCGTAATCAGGAGCACCCAATCCTACCCCAAGTATTAATCTCCCATTAGAAAGATGATCTAATGAAAGAATCTCACGGGCTAGTTTCCAAGGACGTCTTCTAGGGATTGGTGTTATTAATGGCCCGATTTTTATGGTTTTAGTTTTCATTGCTATAGCAGAAAGAGTGATCCAAGGGTCGAGAATAGGTACATCTAAGCCCTCCATGAAAATCATATGATCCCATAGAAAAAAACCATCCCAACCCGCTATTTCTGCCTCCATCGCAATTTTAGCTACGTTGAGTGGACTGAAGTCTTTTCCAAAATTCGGAGTATATATTGCAAATTTCATGTTTTTCATCTTATTTATTCTTTAAATTAAACAATGAAAAAAAAAGTAAAAGGTTTTATTTTACTATATGGGATTTTCATTGATTATAGGTATACTAAAATAAAAGGTTGAACCCTTATTTCTGCCTTCAGATTCCACCCATATCTCTCCTCCATGTAATTCTACTATTTTTTTTGAGATATATAATCCAAGACCGGAACCATCAGATATTATATCAAGTCCCTGACCATACCTCTCAATCTTTCCAAATTGAGTAAATAATCTTTCTTTCTCTTCTTTAGTTAACCCAATTCCGCTGTCTTTTATTGAAACTATTATATGATGATCTTTAATTTCAGAACTGATTTCTATAATACCATTAGAAGGAGTGTACTTTATTGCATTATTTATTAAATTACTTATAACTTGATGCATTTGTTCTGGCTCAAAACTCGTTATTAACTTACCAGGAATGTTTAAATTGATAGTTTGGTTTCTCAATTTAGCTAGACCTTGCAATTCCATTACACTTAATTTTATAAAGAAAGATAAATCATCAACAATTTTATTTAATTGAACTGCCCCTGACTCTAATTCAGCGGTATTTAAGATATCTTTTATAAGACTTTCAAGGCGTTCACATCCCTTCTTAATTTCAACAATCGACGCAAGAACATAATTATCTAGCTTTTCTTTATGTACACTTAATAAGAGGTCAGAATAACCTTTAATTGAAACTAAAGGTGTTTTCAATTCATGTGATGTTCTTCTCATAAGTTCCGATTTTAAACTATTTAATTTAACTAACTCCTGTTCAGCTATTTTTTTCTCTGTAATATCCATGAAAGTTACTAATTCTGCAGTTTTTCCCTTATAATTGATAACTGTTGAGAATTGATCAACCCATTTTAAATTACCAGATTTAGTGAACACTCGATAAGAATAATAAGGTTTTACATTAGGATCTCGTCTTCGTAGTTTCTCTCGATATTCTCTTAAAAACTGTAAATCATCAGGATGTATCATTTCTATTATATTATCCTTTGTCCAATTAGTAATTTCTTCCCTTGAATACTCAAAAATTTGAAGGAGGATATTATTGACGTATTCAATTTCATCATCCACAGTTATCAGAATACCCATAAATGATTGTTCAGAAATAGTTCTAAATTTTTCTTCAGATTCTTTTAATTTCTGCTCGGATATTTTCCCATCAGTTATATCGTGAATTGTGACAAAATCCGCTGGTTTTCCTCTATAATTAATAGTTTTTGAGAATACTTCTAACCAAATTATATCACCATTTTTCTTTATCCCTCTAAATTGATATTGGTTAATAACATCTGATTCTCCTAATTGTTTTTTTCTGGCTTGCTTAGCAATGAATTTTCTATAATCAGGATGTATGAAATTAAGGAAACCTCCTTTCTCCCAGGCTAAGATTTCTTCTACGGTATAGCCAACGGTGTGAGCGAGTTGTTCATTTACATATTGGATTTTATCATCCTGCAAAATCGCAATGCCTAAGAAAGATTGTTCTGTAAGAGTTCTATAGATTTCTTCAGACTCTTTTAATTCTTGATCAGCCTTTTTGCGGTTTGTGATATCCTGAGCAACTCCTATTAAGCCTGTAATCTCGCCGTTTTTATCCTTAATTCCTATACTAATTGCTTCTGCTTGAAATTCCGTCCCATCCTCCTTAAGCATTGTGTATTGATTCATTCCTCTGGATATTCCTTTCAACGACTTAGTCATACTTTCCTTAAGTTTTGGTAAATCTTTTGCTGAAAAAAAATTTCGAATACTTTTGTGTTTTAGAAGTTCTGGATTTTTCACACCATGAAGATCACAAAATTTCCGATTGTATAAAACTATATTTCCATTTAAATCTAAAACAACAATCGAAGCTGGAACGATTTCAAATAGGGTTCTAAATTTTTCTTCTGACTCTCTTAATAAATTTTCAGTTTTTTTTCGGTTAGTGATATCTGACACGAAAGCAATCGCGCCTTTATATTTTCCATCATTATCAAAAATCGGAGATGTCATTAATCGGGTAAAAACTTTGGTACCATCCTTTCGAATAAATTCTTTTTCGATTTCTTCTTTAATGCCTTCCCTCCTCCTTTCAAGGGTCTTTTTTGTAGCCTCTATATCTTCATAAGCAGTAAAATCAAATAAGGTTCTTCCTTTCATCTCATTCACTTCATATCCCAATATATTTGCCATGCTTGGATTTATTAATGTTGTATTAGCATCCTCATCGATAACCCATACACCTTCTAAAGAATTTTCTATTAATTGGCGGTATTTATTCTCAGATTCAATTAGTTCTTGTTCATATGCAATTTGTGTAATTCCAATTAAACCAATAACATATCCATCAGCATCAAATTGGGGAATTTTATTTATAACCAGTCGTCTTTGTTCTCCATCGATATTAACGTACATATCATTATTAATTTGTGATTTACCACTTCTTATTACTTTTAAATCACCTTCATGAAGGATTTCTGCTTGATCTAAAGGGAATATATCGATTGGTGTTTTTCCAACTATATCCTCTTTGTTGAGATTTAACGCATCTGCAAAAGCTTGGTTCACTTGAGTATATTCACCTTTTCTATTTTTACGGAAAATTATGGCAGGAATCATATCTAAAATAGCTTCTAATTCATTACTTAGAGTTTTATATGATGTAATATCTGTGATAATATGAACTGCTCCAGATATTTCACCTGTATCATTAAAGACAGGATCTGCGGCAATTTCAACCCATCTTTCATTAATTTTTCTAATGGTAGCTTCCCTGTGACCTGATTCCAACATTCTCATCACAGGGCACCACTCAACAGGCCCTGATGTACCATGTACCAATTCCCAACAATATTGTCCAATGATTTCATTATAATTAGTTTTCCCAAAAATATCAAGAGTCGCTCTATTGCATTGAAGAATATTATACTCTAAATTAATAAGAAAAATAGACTCCTTTATAGCATCAAGAGTTGTTTGCCATAGTTTCGTGTCACTTTTTAGCCCCAATTCAATTTTTTCGATAAAATCCTTCAAGATATTCCTATCCCCATATATCTTATATTCAAATATGTTAAAAATTAAATCACATGTGAATTTTAGATATAAGAAATTGTATTTAACCATTTGCACTATGAATTAAAAAAAGAAAACTAGCCCAGAAATGAATATCCCTAAGATTTTTTAATACTAAAAAATATATTAATTATAGATCAATGATCTCAAATAAAATTGCTTCAAAGATATTCTTAAAGAAAAAATTGTCCTTAGATGATTTACTCGCAGTTTTATTACTATAAGCGAAAAAATCCTTATTCTCTTTTTCTTTTAACCGTTCCATAGATTTTATCGCTTGGGCTATATTTTTAATTGAGAGAGATTATAAGGGTTCTATTCACTAATCTAGAAAGAAATATTGAAAACAAAAAAACAATATTAATCGAAAGAAAATGTATAATCCTCAAGAAATAGAAAAGAAATGGCAAGACAAGTGGGAACAAGCTAAAATTTTCGAAGCGAATCCAGATCCAAACAAGAAGAAAATCTTTATAACATGCCCATATCCATACACCTCTGGTCCATCACATATAGGTCATGGAAGGAGCTTTATAAACGCTGATGTATTTGCTAGGTATTATCGAGCAAAAGGATATAATGTCTTGTATCCTATGGCATTTCATATTACGGCCACACCTGTTTTAGCAGTATCTTCTTCTATAGAAAGAAAAGAACAAGCAACAATAGAAAGAATGAAAGAATATGTATCGCTACATACTAAAGATAAAAAAAAAATTCAAGATATTATAGAGGGCTTTAATGATCCTTGGAATATTGTAAATTATTTTTCGTCAACATTTAAATTTGATTTCAAATCATTTGGAATGAGTAATGATTGGAGAAGGGAATTTACAACCGGAGATAAACTATATAATAAATTTATAGAATGGCAATATTTTCGTTTATACGACAAAGGGTACATTGAAAAAGGGGAATATCCTATTTTATATTGCCCTCAAGATAAAAATGCTGTAGGAGAAGACGACATTTCAGGTGGAGATGAGTTAGATCTAAATATAAATGAATTTATTTGTATTAAGTTCCCTTTTAAAGATGGTTTTCTTGTTGCAGCTACATTAAGACCTGAAACTATTTATGGAGTTACAAATATATGGATTAGACCAGATCGAAATTATATAAAAGTCTCTTTAAATGGGGAAATTTGGTTCATTTCTGAGGAAGCCACTATTTTATTAAAGAACCAAAATAAAGATATTAAGATTTTGGAGATTTTTAAGGGAGAAACATTGATTGGCAAAAAAGCTTCAGGCGTATTTGGAATAAAAGAAATTCCGATTCTACCTGGAGATTTTGTAGATACATCTATTGCTACTGGAGTAGTATATTCTGTTCCCGCTCATGCTCCTTATGATTATATTGCTCTTATAGATTTACAAAAAAATAAAAAACTAATTAAAAATTTTGATTTGGATGAGACGGAAATTGATTTGATTTATCCTATCAAAATTCTTGATTTAAAGGGATATAAGGATTTTCCTGCTAAAATTTATTGTGAAAAATATAATGTAAATTCACAATCTGAAGCTAAAATGTTAGATTTAGCAACAAGTGAGAATTATAAGAACGAATTTTATAATGGGGTGCTTAATGAAAAATGTGGTAAATATCAAGGATTGAAAGTAAGTGATGCTGCCAAACAAGTTTCTAAAGATTTAGTTGAAGAGAATAGAGCAGATAAGTTATATATTCCAGCTACCAAAAACCTTAAATGTAAATGTGGTGCGAATGTAATCGTTTCTGTTCTTAAAGATCAATGGTTTATAAATTTTAAAGCAGGGGATTGGAAGAAAAATGCATTTAAATGCTTGAATAATATGAAAATCATACCTAATAAATATAGATTGAATTTTGAAAACATCTTTAATTGGTTAGAGAAGAGGCCATGTGCGCGAAAACGGGGATTAGGCACTAAATTACCTTTTGATAAAAAATGGATTATAGAATCTTTAAGTGACTCTACAATTTATATGGCATTTTATACAATTTTTCATAAATTAAACCAACATCGAATTAAACCCGAGCAGTTAATTCCAGAATTTTTTGATTATGTCTTCTTAGAAAGAGGAGATGTAAAAAAACTATCAAGCAAGATAAGTATAGATGAAAAAATTCTTAAAGACCTACAAAAAGAATTTCTATATTGGTACCCGGTTGATCATCGTCATACTGCAATAATGCACATTTCAAACCACTTAAGTTTTTATATTTTTCACCATGTAGCAATTTTTCCAGAGAAAAATTGGCCAAAAATTATATCGCTAATTGAACCAGTGATAATTGAAGGAGAGAAAATGGGTAAATCAAAAGGGAATGTAATTCCTCTAGCAGATATTCAGAAAAATTATGGAGCTGATTTATTTAGATTTTATATTTCACACGGTGCAGATTTTGATGTAAAAGTGGATTGGGTGGAGAGAAAAATCCAGACCGTAAAAAACCATATTCAAAAATTCTTCGTATTTATTTCTGATAAAATTAAACAATCAAAAAATATCGAAGTAAAATATGAAAATATTAAGTCTAAGTATTCAAAAGTAGTATTATCAAAAATTAACAAAAAATTCATAGAAGCAGAAAAAGCTTTAGAAGAATTTAACATAAGAAGATACTTACAAATTTCATTTTATGAAGTTTTCAATTTAATACAGGATTTTTCTAGAGATACTGATACTGAAGACGACTTTTTATTTATATTGAAGGTTATTTATCCAGATTGGTTAAAGATTCTCTCCTTAACTATACCACACGTATGTGAAGAATTGTGGGAAATTGCTGGCAATAAAAGTTTTCTATCAACAGAAGTTTGGGGTGACTTTAACAAAGAGTACATCGATAATGATCTTGAAATTGAATTTGAATATATCACCACTACAATTGAAGATGTATTAAACATAAAGAAAATTGTGAAAACTAAGAAAACAAATATTGTATATGTATATACTGCTCCTAGATGGATGTACAAAGCTTTGGATAAAATAAATTTAAAGAAAGACAATTTCGATGGGATTATTTCTGAACTGAAGAAAGATAGAGATTTAATGAATAATAAACAACTGGTTTCCTTCATTAAAACTCAATTAAAAGACCGAATATGGGAAAAAAAACTTCCTAAAATAGACGAGGTATTTTTACTCCAGCAATATAAATCATATATCGAAAAACGAATAAGGTCTTCCCTGATGATTAACTCTGAATTCGATCCAAAAAATAGATTGAATAAAGCAAGACCATTTAAACCGGGTCTATATATTGATGCTTGAAGTTTTTCGGGGAAAATTCATAACTTATTTTTTTGTATCGTCTTTAAAATATCTAAGTATTTTATGATTTCTTTAGTATCACTTTTACCGATACAATAATCTAGCTGTTTAGTAAAGAATTGGCTCAAGATTTTCAATTGAGGGCTTGAAATGATAAATTTGCTACCCTCCTCAATTTGTTTGTCTATTAAAGTATCCTTTACTTCTTCGATATTCATATTAATTATTTGAAGTGCAATCCATTCGAACACATCATCAATATTTTCATTTGTTTTTGCTGAGGTCTCTATATAAGAGATTCCTAAATTTTTTGCCAATTCCATGCTTTCTTCTGGTGTAATTTCTCTAGTTTGATTTAAGTCTACTTTATTACCTACCAATATTAGCACTATATTTTGAAAAGCTACTTCTGTAATAATGTCATACCATTTTTTCACGTTCTCAAATGACTCTCGGTTTGTTATATCAAAAACAATAATACCTGCACGTGAATCAGTTAGGTAATCTGGCCAAAGGCGTTGAAATTGACTCTGGCCCGCTAGATCCCAAATCATGAATCTTACAGAAGTGCTTAATTCATCGAATTGACATTCTTTTTTAGATATAAAGGTTCCAATTGTAGCTTTATAATCAGCCTTAAAAATTCCGTGAACATATCTTTGTACCATACTAGTCTTTCCTACACCACCATCGCCAATTAAACTCAGTTTATAAACATATTTGGAAGAGAGAGGTGCTTTTTGATAATATTCCATTTTGTGCTTGATTTTTTCAACCTCAGTCTGTCTCTTAATCTTAGGAATAACCGGGCTAACTGGTAGCTCACCTTCAATTATTCGCGCTACTTTATCCGCTGCTAAATAAGTATATGGAAAAATGTCATCAACAAAAGCTTTAGGATGGAGGATAGATACTAATACATGATCTGTTCCAGATTCGCAAAAAATGAAACGAAATTTGTCTGTATCAAAAGTACCTGCACCAAAAGTGCCAATATCGAAGTCTTGAGTTATTTTCTTAAGAACCAATTCTACTAATGCGCTAAATGCTCCTACAAACTTTTTTTCATCTATATTTTCTACATCTCGGGTTGATATATCCACTACCAATCCATCACGACCTACCACAAGCACTGATATCAAGGATTCGCCTACTTCTTGCATGTACCACTTAAATAAAGCCTGCAATTTCTTTTTATCTATATATACCATTATATATCAGTGATGTTTTTTTGTTAAAAATTAAAATTATTAAAACAATTATTCCATTTTAGTGATTATAATAAAATAATAGTGTTTGATTATTTGAATTCTCTTAAAACACAAAATAAAAAAGATAAAAAAAGGCAATTCTCTTTTAATTCTTTATTATTGGTAAAGAGAAATAGAAAATAGAACCTTTTTTTCTTCCCTCAGATTCGACCCAGATATTACCTTCATGAAGTTCAATAATCTTTTTTGAAATGTAGAGGCCTAGACCAGAACCTTCAGAAACAACATCTAACCCCTGCCCATAACGCTCTACTTTTCCAAATTTTTTGAAAATCTTCTTTTTTTCTTCCTCTGTTAAACCAATACCAGTATCTTGAACAGATATGACATAATTTCCATTTTGAATTTCCGATCTAATTGTAATCTTGCCATATTTAGGAGTATTTTGGTTTATTAGTACTTTATCTTGATCTTCGGGATGTATAAATCTAAAGCCATTTTGACCTACCAATTCATTTGGGGTAAATCCCAACATTTGAAGGGTTTGAGGGCTTAAATAAGTAAGATTTCCATCTAAATCAATTTTAAAGAGGAGAAATAAATTATTATGAATCTAATTCATACCATAAAATTACAAAAGAAGTTATATTTAACACTTTGACTAAAGAAAAATATCGACAGAAAAGTAAAAAAAATGAAATTAACATTCTTGGTGTTTATTCTAATCCATAAACTTGTCTTGGTGCAAGATATTTTGGAAAATTATCAATTAAACTCAATCTTGCTAGATAACAAAGATGGCATTCATCCACATACTCATTTTCATGCTCAATATCAAATTCCTTAACTAATTGTGCAGGGCCTCCTCGAATTAAAGGCCCAAGTATTGGGTGTGAGTTGGCATCATAATTTTTAACTAATTCCGATAATGGGGTTTCCCAAAAGTTCCCAATGCTTAATCCTTGACAAATATGTGCATTTCCAAAGGGATCAACATGAATTCTTCCGAGACCATTAAAATCCTCATATGGGCATTCATTCAACTCTCCCCATGGTCTTTTGGGTAAGCCTTCAATCAAAGTTTCAACGGCTCTTCCTTTAAACATAGCACCACCACTTATAACTGGTTCTCCTTTTTCTTGTTCCTTTTTAACTGTTGGTTCCTCAATGCAAATTGTCATTGAAGGTAAATTTAGATTATCGGAAGCTTTTTTAGCTACTTTTGACAAATTTTGTTTCTCATCTTCATAATGGAAAGCGTCATCACTAATACTAACATCATCAACACCTAAAACAGTGAACGGTTTTAGCCATATTTCTGCATCTGTAATGCTTGTTGCCCAATATGAGTTTGTGACTATTCCAACTTTAAATCCCTGCTCCTTAGCAAATTTAATTCCTTCAACCATTATTGGATAATAAAGAAAGGGTTCACCACCTTCAAAATAAATCCACTCAACTGTACCAATTTTTTTCGCTTCATTTATGACTTCTTTTATTTGTGTTAAAGTGAATGTTCCCTGAGAACTTGGGCTACAATATAAAAAACAGTGATCACATGTATAATTACATGTATAAGTTAATAAGAAATGGATACCTCTCAGCATTTTTTTCTTCCCTCAATAATATGTATTTTCATGTCAAACAATTCTTAACTATAAATAAATTTAATTAATTAAACTACATTAGAATCTATAAAACTTTAAAAAGTGTGAATTAACATGGCTGAACCCGTAAGTATGTATGAAAAATACTTTAAAGATCCTAAACGAGAACCAGTACTTGTAGATTATGTTAGAACACCTATGGGAAAAAGAAGAGGTACTATTGTATGGCATAGAGGGGATGATCTCGTTGTTCATTGTTACCAAACAATCTTAAAACGAAATAATTTCGATCCAAGTATAATTGGTGATTCAATAGTTGCATGTAATAGTCAGATTGGTGATTGTGCTTTGGATATTGGAAGGACTGCTGCATTGGCTGCTCATTTGCCTGTAAGCGTTCCGGGCATGTCTTTAAACCGTCAATGTGCGAGTGGTGCGCAAGCTGTAATTTCAGCATGGCAGGCAATTGCCTCAGGAATACATGATTGTGTAATATGCGGCGGGGTGGAAGTGCAAAATAAATATCCAATAATGTCAGACGCATATATATTCGATAGAGAACAAAATAAAGCTGTAATGATACCACCCAATAAAAAGATACAATCTAATCCTGAAGTTGTAGAAAAAGCAAAAGAATATAAAGCCCAAATGGCAGATCAGATTACTGCTGCTCATTATCTTGGATTAAATTGGATGGAGAAATCTGGTAAATCATTAGAAGAATTTAGAAATGAATTAGATGGTTTATCTTTGCATTCTCATAAAAAAGCATGCTCTACATGGAATGAAAGAGGAAAAGAAATCGAACCTATTTGGTGCCCTAAAATTGATGAGAATGGTAATCCTATGCTAAATGAAAAGAAAGAAATTGCAAAAGATCCAAGTACATCAGTACTCACTGAAAAAGATGAAACTCCTCGACCTACCACATCAATGGAAAAATTAGCAAGCTTACGAACGATTGCTGGAAGAAAAAGTAAGGCTTTTCTCACTGCTGGAAATAGTTGTCCCACAACTGATGGTGCTGCTGCCCAGTTATGGATGACTAGAGCGCTAGCCGAAGAATATGGTTTTAAAATAAGAGCAAGTATAATCAATTTCGCAGTTGTAGGCACTGATCCCGTTCTCATGCTAACTGGACCGATAAAAGCAATCCCAGAAGCTTTAAAACGTGCAAATATGACTTTAGATGATATGGCTTTTATAGAAATAAATGAAGCCTTTAGCCCAGTTGTATATGCTAGTTGCTATGATTTAGGATTAGATTGGAAAGATGAACGATTTAACCCTTGGGGTGGGGCAATTGCATTAGGGCATCCAACAGGGATGACTGGAGCCCGTTTAATAGGTTCAAATCTTCATCAATTAGAACAATCTGGCAAAGAATATGCAATATCTTCTATGTGTGTAGGTCTAGGTATGGGTGCTGCCACAATTATACGAAATGAACATCCAAAATAAGATCACTATTTAATTTTTATTTTTTTCCTCTAAATTTTCTAAATTGAATAAGTTTAAAGTCTAAGATTTAATTTTAATTCTTATAAAAATTTAAAAAAGTGAATTTGAAGGTATAAATCAAATGATTGAATTTACTGAAGAGCAAGATTTAATCAGAGAAAGTGTAAAAGAATTTGCTCAAAAGAAAATAGCACCGATTGCTCTTGAAATGGAGAAAAATAAAGAAATTCCTAAAGATGTTATTAAAGGTATGGCAGAATTAGGTTTGCTAACATGTACAGCAGATCCAGAGTATGGTGGATCTGGATTAAACGCTGTTACCGCAGGAGTAATCGCTGAAGAATTAGCTAAAGGAGACTGCACGGGATCAACATGTGTATTCTATCTCGTACAAGCAGCATGGGGCTTTCTATTAAACAAATACGGAACTGAAGAGGCAAAAAAAGAAATATTTCCAAAAACCTGCTCGGGAGAATGGTTTTTGGGAATTGCTACAACTGAAAGCGGTGGTGGAACTGATGTTGTTGGTGGAAAAACGACTATTAAGAGAGATGGAGATTCATTTATAGTTAATGGCGAGAAAATGTATATAAGTGGTGTACGTGAAGCAGCTAATAATGGAGGAGGTCACGTTACTATCGCTCACCAATCACCTGAGTTAGGTTCGAGAGGTATGACTGTATTCTACTTACCATTGACAGCTGAAGGGATAACTCCCACTTACATAGACGATTTAGGACGAGAAGGAATTTCCTGTGGTGGATTTTCAATTGATAATGTGAGAATTCCTAAACATTACATACTCGGGGAAGAAAATAAAGGATTTTACATCATTCATGAAGGTTATGAGTATGCTAGAGCATTAATTGCTGTAATTTGTGCAGCAGCAGGTTTAAAATCGTTGGAAAATGGTATGAATTATGTCAAAGAAAGAACAGTGTTTGGAAAACCCTTAGGAAAATTTCAAGAAATCAACTTTAGATTAGCTGAACACTATACAAAGCTGGAAATGTTGAGACGATTAGGTTATGAAGCATTAGGAGCGATTGATTTAGAGCAAGAAGGCAAAGGGAATCGATTTGAAACAAGCAAAATTGTAGCAATGTCAAAAATGTTTGCTTCTGACTGGGCTTGCGAGGCAATAAACGATGTTATACAGTGGCAAGGCGCCTTTGGATATTCTCGAGAATGTCCAGACCAAGCAGCCTGGCGAGCAATAAGATCATTTTCATTGGCAGAAGGAACACGCGAAGTCATGAAGATGATTGTAGCAAGGGAACTTCTAGGTAAGGAATTAACGTCTTATAAGTAATACCAATAACTTTTTTTTATATTTTTAATAGTAGTTATATTAATTCGCAAGAGAATTAAATAAAATCTATAATTTTAATCAAGGTTTTTCACAATTATGAGATTTATCGTATGTGTAAAACAGGTTCCTGAAACAAATGAACTTAAGATTGATTCAAAGACAAATAAGGTAATGAAAGAAGGAGTCTCGACAATAATTAATCCCTTCGATCAGTTTGCTTTAGAAGAAGCTATTAAGATAAGAAAAGAAGGTGATGAGATCATCGCTATCTCAATAGGCGATTCTGAAACAAAAAGTACCTTAATGAGATGTTTAGCTTTAGGAGCTGATAAAGCTATACTACTAAACGATGACAATTTTAAAGATTCTGATACATTTGCAACATCTAATATCCTTGCTGCTGCTATAAAAAAAATCGGCGATTATAGTATAATTTTTTGTGGAAATTCTTCTTTTGATACCGGTTTAAGTCAAGTAGGACCTGAATTGGCTGCAATACTGGATATTCCTCAAGTAACATATGCAGAAAGTACTGAAGTAGTCGTAGATGGAACAATTAAAATAAAAGCTCAAACAGATGAGGGCTATAGAATAATAGAATCAACCATACCTTTAGTCATTGCGGGAATCCCCTCTTCATCTTTTCAACCCAGTATTCCACCACTACCAAAAATACTAGCCGCTAATAAAAAACCTTATGAAGTTTGGAATGCGGATGATCTTGAAGGTGATAAAAATAAATATGGGCCTGCGGGTTCCTTAATAGAAGTAAAAAAACTCTATGAACCTCCTAAAAGAGAACAGGGAATAGTCATTACTGAGGAACCAAGTGCTGCTGTAGTAAAGTTAATTGAGTTATTATCTAAAGATAAGGTGATTTAATCATGGTGGATTATAAAGATATCTGGGTATTTATTGAGCTCAAAAAAGACTCAATTAGAGGAGTTTCTTTTGAACTACTAGGAAAGGCAAAACAATTATCAAAACAATCAAATGAAAAAGTATGTGCTGTTCTACTTGGTAATAATTTATCAAAATTCTGTGAGGAACTTTCAAACCATGGGATCGATAAAATTTATTTATGTGAAAATGAGACATTACAGGAATATCTTACAGAAACATATTCTTCAATATTAGTTGATTTAGTAAAGAAATACACGCCTAGTATTTTACTAATGCCAGCAACTAAGATAGGCAGAGATTTAGCTCCTAGAATAGCAGCTACTCTTGAAACAGGTTTGACAGCAGATTGCATTGATTTAGATATTCAAGAAGGAAATTTAATTCAGACTCGAACTGTATACGGAGCAAATTATTTAGCTGATATAGTATGTCCAGATAAAAGACCTCAAATGGCAACAGTTAGACCCAATGTAATGGAAAAATCAGAAGCGGGTGATAAGAATAATCCTGAAATTATAGAATATTCCGTAGAAATTGAACTGAGTCAACTAAAAACAAAAATAATTGAAAAGATTGAAACAACGACAATCGATGTTAAACCCATAGATGAAGCAGATGTCATCGTATCAGGTGGTAGAGGAATAGGGAGTAAAGAAAATTTTAAAATCATTGAAGAATTAGCAGGAGTGTTGAATGCTGCGGTAGGTGCGAGTAGAGCCGCAGTTGATGCGGGATGGATCTCAAAATCATGTCAAGTAGGACAAAGTGGAACTGTTGTATGCCCAAACATATATATTGCATGCGGGATATCAGGCACAACACAACATTTAGTTGGCATGAAAAGCAGTAAAAAAATAATTGCTATAAATAAAGATCCTAATGCACCTATATTTGATGTGTGTGATTATGGCATAGTAGGTGATTACAAAGTAATTGTCCCGATGTTAACAGAAGCCTTAAAGAAAAAATTATCTCAAGATTAATTTACACACATAATTTTTATTATGATCTCAATTCTCTTAATTAGAAATAACTATATCCTCTATTAAAAGCACTAACATTAAGAGAAACAAATCGAGAATGGACAGTATTGTTAATAGATTTAATAATCGATTCTTTTGAGACTAAATTAGTAATTTTGACGAGACCACCTAACATAGCCACATTTAACACTTTTTCATTATTTAATTCCATTGCGATCGAACTCGCTGGTATCTTAAAGGTATTAGTCTCCCCCGAATTTATTTTTGCCAAATCCGAATTTACAAAAATTAAACCATTTTCTTTAACTATTTGCTTATAAGAGTTATAGGCATCTTGACTGAATGCAACCAGAAAATCTAACTTTTGTTCTACTGGAAAAGATATTAATTCTTCATCAGAAATAATGACATCACTTGTTACTGTTGTACCCCTTTGTTCTGGACCATATGACTGAGTTTGGATGGCATTTTTATTATCATAGACGGCTGCTTTTCCTAAGATAATGCTTGTTAATATTATTCCCATACCGCCTAAACCACAAAATTTAATTATAAATTCATTTTGCTCTTCTTTCCCAAAATTCATTTAAGCTTCTCTCCTTTAGTTGTTTATATAATTCATGAAAAGAGGGTTTTTCAAGATCAGCAATCTCTCCTATAATAATCTTTCCAAGATAATCTCCTGTAAAACATTCATTTAAATCTTTAAATATTCGGGCAGAAGTCTCATCTTTTACTTTAGCGGAATAGCGAATTGTTTCGTTTAATAAAAAATTTAAATAATCTTTTGGATATTTGAACTGCTTTTTACCTACAGGGCAAGGAGAAATGATTTCTATGAAAGCAAATCCTTTCTTTTGCAAACCTTTTTTTATTGAGTTAATTACCTGTATTGAATTAGCTGTTGTCCAACGAGCTACGTAAGCAGCTCCTGCTGCTTTTGCTAAGAATGAAAGATTAAACGCAAATTCTATATTTTGATAAGGCGAGGTAATAGTAGAATATCCAACAGGAGTAGTAGGGGATAATTGACCACCAGTCATACCATAGGTTTCATTATTCACACATATGACTGTAATCCCAATATTTCTTCTAACAGCTTGAAGAAAATGATTTAATCCAATAGCAGCTAAATCACCATCTCCAGTAAAAACAATAACATTCAAATCAGGATTCGTTATTTTTATTCCTGTTGCGAAAGCAATAGCTCGACCATGAGTTGTATGAACACCATCTGCTTCTATATATGCAGGTAATCTTGAGGAGCATCCAATACCAGATACAAAAACTAAATTATCTTGTGAGATATCTAAATCATCGATAGCTCTAATAGTATAATTTAATATCTGTCCATTACCGCATCCTGAACAAAAAAGGGTGGGTAATAATTCTTCACGTAAATATTTTTTTCTTAATTCAGTCGATGATCTCATCACTAATCGGTCCCCCTTTTATTTTTTTCATTATTTCTTTTGGATGAGGTATTTTTCCTCCTATACTATTATATCTATCTACTTCGCAAGTTCCTCTAGAATGTTCTTTTATTTTATGATAAATCTGCCCTAAATTCATTTCAACTACTATGAACTTTTTTATGTTATGTGATAATTCATGAATCAAATCATGAGGAAATGGCCATATAGTTATTAATCGTAAATATCCTACTTTATATCCTTTTTTTCGTGCTTCTTCAACAGCCATCAGAGAGGTTCTAGAAGAAATTCCATAAGATATGACAATTATATCCGCATCCTCAATATATTTCTGTTCAAATCTAATTATTTCCTGTCTATTATCAGCAATCTTTTCATAGAAACGTTTTACTAACTTTTCATGTATTTCAGCACTCTCAGTGGCAGGATATGCCGTTATATCATGAGTTAAACCTGTTAAATATGTGTAATATTCATCTCCAAACTTGTCCATTTCAGGGACTTTAGTTGGTTGAGTATAACCCGTTCGAAAGGGATGATACTTCTCCTTATCGATGGTAACTGGTACTCTTTTAGTAATATCTATATCCTTTTGAAAGGGAATTACTAGTTTTTCTCTTGTATGGGCGATAACTGCATCTGAAAGTAAAATTACTGGAACTCGATATTTATCTGCTAAATTGAAAGCTCTTATTGTTAACAAGAGATTTTCTTGTGCACTATTGGGATATAGAGCTATAATATAATGATCTCCATGGGTCCCCCATCTCGCTTGCATTATATCCCCTTGAGCTGCTTTCGTAGGTTGACCAGTAGATGGGCCACTTCTTTGAACATCTACAATTACGCACGGAGTTTCTGTCATACAAGCATACCCTATATTTTCTTGCATAAGAGAAAAACCAGGACCAGAAGTAGCGGTCATAGTTCTAAAATTATTCCAACTGGCACCTATAATAGCTGCTAATGAACTAATTTCATCTTCCATTTGGATACAGTATCCATCTTCTAAAATAGGTAAGTATCTCATCATTAATTCTAAGATTTCTGTAGCAGGAGTAATAGGATATCCGGCAAAGAAACGACAATTAGCTAACAAAGCACCATAGACAATTGCTTCATTTCCAGTCGCAAATTGTAATTTGGGTTCTAATATTTCATCTACCGTGGGAGTCTGCATTATTATTTGCCTCCTTTTCAATATTTATTGCCATTTCTGGACATATTAACTCACATCTCTTACAGTATGTGCAAGAATCAGAATTTTTAATTTCTGGTATTGAGTATCCTCTCTGATTTAGCTTTTTTGATTTATTAAAAATCTTTTCTGGACAAATTTCTATACAATATTCACAGCCTTTGCATAAATCTTCGATAATTTCAATAATCATATAAAATCTGTTTAAAATTATAACATTAAGATACAGAGCTTATTAAGTTCTTGATATATATTAAATTTATAATTATTCAAGATTATTAGTATTTTTTATTAAATTTTATCCTAAAATACATTATTATTATTTAGTCAATTAGATGAACAAAGTGGTTTTCTCATTATTGACAGTAATATTAAAGGAAAGATTAACTCAAGATTAAAAGAAATATTTTAAGTATTCGATAAAGAAACATTTCTATAGTTTTTATTAGAACTATATGCCCACATCGCTGTTTGAAAGCTTTTAGAATGAATCCAGGTCTTAAAGAATTTTTTATACAATGAAAATTTGGAATAAAGTCTTCTAATACATTTTTTATGTCTTCTCATAAATTCTTCATTTTCCATGTTTTTAATACTATAAGTTAAATGTCCCATATCATAAAGTTTCCAATCTTGAGGAAAATTCTCATGTATAAGTCTTTCGTTTTGTCGTAATTCTTTAAACAATCTTGTTCCTGGTAACGGGGTTAAAGTAGTAGTTTGGATAACATCAATACGATTTTTCAATATGTATTTGACCTTTCGATACATACTTTCTTTTGTTTCAGAATCAGAGCCAAAAATAAATGCTCCTAAAACTGCGATCTTATATTTATTAATATTTTTGAAAGCTCTTTCATATTCAAGTTGAAGGTTCAATTTTTTATCCATTGCTTTAAGTTCCTCTGGATCAGCAGATTCTAATCCTAAAAATACCATTTTACATCCTGCTTTCGCTGCCCATTTTATGACTTCCTCATTGCTCCCAAAGTTTAATGAAGCTTGGCAGAACCAAGTTTTGTTTAATTTCCTTTCCACCATCCCTTTAAAAAGGTTAATTGCTCGCTCTTCAGCACTTTTACCATATCCTAGAATATTATCGTCCACAAAGAAAATCATTCTTTGAGGCATTTTTTCCAATTCATCTAGGACTTCCTCGTAGGGGCGTTGTCTGTATTTTCTTCCATTGAATGCGCTTACCGAACAGAAATAACAATCCATAGGGCACCCTCTTGAAGTTTGTAAAGTCCCAAACAAATATCTATTACTAAATATCTTTCTATTAGGGATAATAATATTCTCTAAATTTAAATGAACACCTTGATATTTCTTTTCTAATTTATTATTAAGAAAATCTTTTATAATTGTAGGCCAAATACTTTCTGCTTCACCTATTACAACAGAATCAACGTAATCTAAAGCTTCTTCAGGAACCATTGAAGCATGGATTCCCCCCATAATAACTGGGATATTTTTATTTCTATAAAGAGCAGCAATTTCATATGCACGGTTTGCCACTGACGTAAATGCGGTAATCCCAACGAGGTCGGCGTCTTCATACTCAAAATTTTCAAAATTCTCATCAATTAACTTTATTTTAAAGGTGTCGGGAGTTAAAGCGGCTATTATTCCTAACCCTAAAGGTGGAAATGTTGAGGATGGGTTAATCGTTAATCCTGCTACATCTTTGTTTACAGGATTTATTAATAAAAGTTTCTTTTTTTTCAGTTCTTCATCAACTTCAATAGGTCTATCGTAATTTCAAATTGCTTTTTTAAATCCCCAATTAAAAGGTAAATTCCTGAAAAGTAAAACACCAAACTGATAAAAAAGATCATAAAGAATAGTAATAAAGCAATCAAATCTCTATAAAGAAAGATGCTATTGATAATTATTGTAGGTAAAGAGAAGAATATAATAGGAATCATGAATGGGGACTTATTTTTAATTTTAACAACCACGCTTTTGTTCCGTGCTGTCTCTTTAAGTGCAGAAAGATATGGCATCGGATAAAATATAACAAAAGAAGGGATTATTATCCAGATGTAATCTTGTATTAAAAAAACCGTAACTAAAAACATGGAAATTAAAAAAGCAAATAAAGGATAAATATACTTAAATCTCAATTGTTTATCCCTTTTTTTTACATTTTGAATTAGGTTTGTTTATTAGAAAATAAAATTGTGTGAAAAGATCTTAAGTTATTTGAATATCAGAAAATTTAAAAAGTCTAAGAAGATTTTTTAAATACCTATAATTCTTTATGATAATGAACAAGGTAGCAATTATTGGAGTAGGGCATACTAAATTCGGTAGACTACAAGACAAAGGATTAATGGATCTCTTATGTGAAGCATCTTTAGAAGCTATTGAAGATTCCAACACTGGGGATAAAGATTTTGATTCGGTGTATGTAGGTGTTATGAGTCCAGAAATTCTCAATCATTTATCTGGTATTGCGAGTGCTTTAGTAGATAGAATCAGTTTGATTCCTGCAGCAGCAGATGATATTAAAAATGGACCTGCTAGTGGAGGATCAGCAATAAAAGCTGGTTTTCAAGCAATTGCCTCAGGAATGAGTGATTTAGTATTAGTGGTTGGTGGAGAAAAAATGACTCATATTACGACTCCTGGCTATATTACTTCCAATGTTGCCACTTTAACACATCCCGAAGCAGAAAAACCTCATGGTGTTTCTCTTCCTTCTTTCGCGGGTTTATTAACACGAGTATATCTTGAAAAATATAATGCTAAAATTGAATGGATCTCAGATATCGCGATTAAAAACCATAAAAATGGAGTTTTAAACCCGAATGCACATTTTCAAAGGGCAATTGATGATTTTATGAAGAGTGCCACTCAAAAGGGAAGGGGTAATTGGAACAACATTCATGATTTTCTAAAAGATGATGAAGTAAATCCAATAATCGCCGATCCTTTAAGACTTTTTCATATTTGTCCCATCTCAGATGGAGCAGCAGCTTTAGTTTTATGTAATGCTGAAAAAGCTAAGGATTTTATTGATACACCTATTATGATTTCAGGTATAGGTCAAGCAACAGATACTCACATCGTATTTGAACGCGAAGACCTTACTACCCTAAAAGCTTTAAGATTATGTTCAGATCAAGCATACAAAATGGCAAAAAAATCCCCCAAAGATATAGATGTAGCTGAACTGCATGACGCATTTGAGATCCTTGAAGCAGTCCAATCAGAAGATATTGGCTTCTTCAAAAAAGGAGAAGGGGCAAAAGCAGCTCATAACGGACAAACTGAAATTGGGGGAAAAATTCCTATAAATCCCTCAGGAGGATTAAAAGCACGAGGACATCCTTTAGGTGCGACAGGAGTTGCTCAAATTGTTGAGTTAGTTTGGCAATTAAGAGGTGAAGCTGGGAAACGACAGGTCGAAGGTGCAGAAGCTGGAATTACATGCAACTTCGGAGGTTTCGGTAATAATATTATTTCCATACTCGTAGAGACTATGTGATGCTTATCAGAAAATTATCTTTTTTATCCTTGTTAAATCATCAATTTTTAAATTTAACTTTGAGTTTTTATTCGAAAATTGCAATAATCCTTCTTTATTAATTCCATGGCAATAATATTTTTGTAAATCATCAAGAATAGCATCTTTACCGAAAATTCGAGAGTTTTGATTATATTCTTGAATTAAATCTAGAATTTTTTTTTGATTACATTCTATAATTGGTGAATAATATTCGTTTGCATAAAAACAAATTTTTAGAGCAAAAGTATCAATTGATACTGGTTTATGTAATATATCTTTTATTGAAATTGCTGATGATTTTAAACTTTCCGGCATCTCATTACTTGAATTATTTAAATTTACTCCCGTTCCAATCAGTATATAATTTTCTTGGGAACATATTACATAATCGATTAAGATTCCTGCTAGTTTTCTATTTTCATATAATATGTCATTAGGCCACTTAATTTGAACTTGTAAATCATATTCTTCCTTAATAATTCGTGATAATAATGTTGCTGTAAAATAGTGGAACAAAGCTAATTGTGATTCATTCAAAGTTAATGAAGTGGTTAATCCCAGAGTTGCCCAAAATCCTCCCTCTGGAGAATGCCAGTCATCTTGTTTTCTTCCACGACCTTTTGTTTGCGTTTTCGCAACTAACAATAGTGACGAATAGTAATCATTTTTAAGGTATTCGGTTATACTGTCTTGGGTAGATTTAGTTTCGTCAATGTGAACAATCTTTATTTTTAAGAACATATTTTATTCTAATCTGCTGCTTAAAAGAGAGATTAATAAAATAAATACACGGGTTAATATAAATTGTTTTCAAATTTATTGTCTGATTTTTTATTAAATTAATTCAAAAAATAAAAAAATGGATAATTCTCGAAAAAAGTCTTACTATATAAGTTAATTGAAAATTTATAAACGTTCAAATTTAGAAATTGAATTAAATTATATTAAAATCTGAAATTAGTTTATTAATTCAATAAATTATTAATTATCTTCTCATAAAAATCTCGATTATAGGTTTATTAAAAAAAAGAAGAATTTTTAATAATATATGGTCAAACCCGTAATACTAATAATAGTGTGTCTTCAAGTAATAATTTTATAAATTAACTTTTGATAAAAATAATTACTTGTTTATTTAAATAAATATGGGATTATTATGATTTTAAAGGATGGTAAATCAGAAGATAACTTTGAATTGACAGAGAAGCTACAAGAGTTACGAAATGAGTCCAAATTAGGGGGTGGACAAGATCATATTGATATTCAACATAAAAAGGGTAAATTAACTGCTAGGGAAAGACTCGAATTTCTGGTAGATTTCGGAACCTTTGTAGAAATTGATTCATTTGTTAAGCATCAGTGTAATAAATTTGGTATGGAAAAAAAGAAATTTCTTGGAGATGGGGTAATAACTGGTTATGGTACAATAGAGGGTCGAAGAGTATTCATTTATAGTCAAGATTTTACAGTATTGGGAGGGACTATAGGGAAAGCTCATGCTCAGAAAATTTGTAAAATCATGGATTTAGCCTTAAAAATGGGTTGTCCTTTAATTGGATTAATAGATTCGGGAGGTGCTCGTATTCAAGAAGGAGTTGATGCCCTTGACGGGTTAGGGGATATTTTTTATCGAAATGTTCGAGCTTCAGGAATTATCCCTCAAATTTCTGTTATCTTAGGCACTTCTGCTGGAGGGGCAGTTTATAGTCCAGCATTAACAGATTTTATTATTATGGGTGGAAAGAACGCTTATATGTTTATAACAGGACCTCAAGTAGTAAATGCAGTAACAGGAGAAAATACCTCTTTTTCAGAATTAGGAGGTTCAGAAGTTCATTCGACTATTTCAGGGGTATGTCATAAAGCCTTAGATACTGAAGAAGAAGCATTAGAATTCACCAAGAAACTATTATCATATATCCCGTCAAATAATTTAGATGATATTCCTCACTCTTTAAAGCAAATTTATGGTGAAGATCCCTATTTATTAGAACAAATAGTACCAAAAAATGAAGATGAACCATATAACATGAAAAGTGTAATTAATGTAATAGTGGATCAAGATTCATTTTTAGAACTTTTTCCAGATTGGGCAAAAAATATAATAATTGGGTTCGGGAAAATAGAAAATCAGACTGTGGGTATAATTGCGAATCAACCTATGTTCCTTAGTGGAGCTCTAGATTACAATGCATCGGATAAAGCGACAAGATTTATTAGATTCTGTGATGCTTTTAATATACCTCTTTTGACCCTAGTAGACGTTCCGGGATTTATGCCTGGCGTTAAACAAGAACACTCTGGAATTATCAGGCATGGTGCTAAAATGTTATATGCATATTCAGAAGCTACAATCGTAAAAATTACTGTTATTATTCGTAAAGCTTATGGCGGTGCTTATATTGTCATGAATTCAAAAGAATTGGGAGCAGATGTTAATATCGCATGGAATTCGGCCCAAATTGCCGTGATGGGTGCTGAAGGTGCATGTAAGATTCTGTTTCGAAATCATTTAAAGGATGTAGAAGATCCCGATGCTATATTAAAGGATTTCACTGAATGCTATAAAAAAGAATTTTCAAATCCTTATCAAGTCGCTGAAAAAGGACATATAGATAAAGTAATCTTTCCACATGAAACTCGCAGCGAGATCATTAAATATCTGAACTTTTTTGAAACTAAACGTGAACAGACTCCTAGAAGAAAACATGGGATCTCCCCGGTATAACTATAAAACTGGTTGATTTTTATGAAAAAGAAAAAGAATATCCAGCAAATTTTAAAAAACAGAATTCCTATTTGGGGTTATTCACCAAAAGGTATAACAGATCCTTCACTTTCAGTTCAAATATGCCAGACCGGGGGAATTGGTTTAGTAGATTTTGAAGGACTTAATATTGATCAATGTAAAATACTTTTTAATAAATTAAAATCATCTTTATCTTCTGATCACATATGGGGTATCCGGATTTCTTCTCAAGAAGTCCTTTATGCACTCGAATTTCAAGAACTAATTCCAATTATCATCTGTGCATTCTCTCCAAATTATAAGGAAATTCTTATAATGCAGAAAAATTCAAAATTAATTCTTTCCGAAGTGTTATACTTAGAAGAAGCTTATGAAACCGCGGAATGGGCAGACTTTTTTCTTGTTAAAGGGAATGAAGCAGGTGGTTTAGTCGGAACTAAAAATACTTTTATACTCATTCAAGAATTCCAAAAAGCAGGTCTTCCATTCATAATTCAGGGAGGTTTTGGGGTATATAACATATGTTCAGCATTTATTGGTGGGACTTTAGGAATCGTATTAGAAAGTCAGTTATTCTTGCTACCTGAATGTCCTTTAAATCAAAAATTTAAAAATTATATTAAGACAATTGAAGAGAATGATTTTTATCTTGTACATGAAACTTTACGATATAATTATCGTTTGATTGGAAAATTGGCTAATAAATCAATTCGATCAATAAAGGAAGTTGAGCAAAAAGATTTTTCAAAATTAAATGAAGAATTTAACAATGATTATTTTACTCTCAAACATGAATTTCTTCATAGAATTACCAAATTTCAAAATCATTGTCATATATATTCTGATACAGAGCCCAACCATTCTTTTTTACCAAGTGATCATGGTATTTGTTTTGCGAACTATATTTTAGCCAAGTTCGGCGATTTAAAAAAATTTCTAAATGATTTAGTTAAAATAATCTCTAATCAGATTCAAAATAGTATAGAACATTGGCCTTTTGCCAAAAATTCTGAATTTGCGAAACAACTAAACATTACATATCCCATTATTCAAGGGCCAATGGCGAATATCTCTGATAAATTAGAATTTGCTAGAAAAGTAGCAGATAATGGTGCCCTTCCAATATTAGCTTTAGGTGGATTATTATCAACTGAAACAGTTGAACTCTTATCAAACATTAGTGTGAAAGATTTATCAAAGAAGCCATACGGTTGTGGTATTATAGGTTTAGAAGCTGTAAAGACTCGTAGGGATGAACATCTTAGATGTATTAAAAAGTATGGTCCCGAAATCACCTTAATTGCCGCTGGTACTATTGATCTTGGTGTTCAAGTTAAGAATTTAGGCAATAAGGTCTTAATACACACACCTGTGCTTTCTATGTTTAAAAAAGCCATAAAAAGTAACCTCGATTATATGATATTAGAAGGTAGTGAGTGTGGAGGTCATTTTGGAACATTATCATCTTTCATTCTTTGGGAGTGTATTTTAGAATATTTGGATAAGGAAAAAGATATATTCACCGAGAAATTAAATGTTATTTTTGCTGGTGGGATTATTGATGAAGTAAGTTCAGCTATGTTGGGAGGTATGATTGGAAATCATTTAGATATTATAAATCCTGGTATTCAAATGGGAACTGCTTACCTCTTAAGCGAAGAAATTGTGACAACTAGAGCTTTATCCCCAGTTTATCAAGAATTATTACTTAATAATTCATCTACAAAAGTGATTGGCACAACTGTAAATACTCGAGCAAGGGTAATCTCTACCGAATTTTCCCATCACACTATTAAGCAAGAATTTTTGCGAAAAGCGCAAGGTATTTCTATTTCGCAAAGAAAAGAATTGTATGAGAAAGACAATTTAGGTGCACTAAGAATAGCTTCCAGAGCTGAGATTTGGAATGATAATCATATAGAAGGGAGCGAGAAGTCCCAATTTACTTCGATCTCAGTAAAAGACCAAGTAGTTAAAGGTGCATTTATGACAGGTGATTCTATTTCCTTACAAAATACAATTAGAACAATCCCCCAAATACATTATGATATAATTGAAGGGGGTTACAAATTTATCAAAAAAATATCGAATCAAACAATAAAAGATTCTTTAGGTCAAGTAATAATGGAAAAGGATAAAAAATCACAAAAAAAGTTGTCCATAGTAAATAAAATAGCCATCATTGGCTTAGGAGGTCTCTTTCCAGATGCTGAGGACATTCCACAATTCTGGAAAAATATTGTGAATAAAAATTATTCGATTACAGAAGTTCCCATAGACAGATGGGAACCTGAAATCTTTTATGATAAAGATCATTCATCCCCCGATAAATCATATACAAAAATTGGTGGATTTGTGAAAAAATTTGAATTTAAATCTATTAAATATCGAATTCCTCCAAAAATGGCAGAAAGGATGGACTTAGTTCAGATATGGGCTATTATTACAGCAAAAGAAGCACTTCTTGATGCGGGGTATCCTTTTGACGGGAAAAAACGTTTGCCCATTGCAATTATCGTTGGAAACTCCTTAGGGGGAGATAAACAACGTCTCAGCAATAAACGTATACTTTTTAATGAAATCAAATATAGAATCAATGAAGCAAGCTCTCTGATGATTCTGAAGAAAGAAGAAAAAAATAATCTTCTAAATTTCCTTGAAGATAAAATAATTAATCAAATTCCAGTGATTAACGAAGATACTATGCCAGGTGAATTGTCAAACATAATTGCTGGTAGAGTCGCAAACGTGTTTAATTTAACTGGTAAAAGCATGACAATTGATGCTGCTTGTGCTTCTAGTTTAGCCGCAATTGATACAGCTGTTAATGGGTTACTAGTTAAGGATTATGATACAGTCCTTGTAGGGGGGGTCGATAGTTCAATGGATCCTCAAACATACATTAAATTCTGTAAAATTGGTGCTTTGTCTGAAGATGGCTCATATCCCTTTGATGCTCGTGCTAACGGGTTTGTTATGGGAGAAGGAGCTGGATTTTTAGTTTTAAAACGCCTTGAAGATGCATTACGTGATGAGAACAAAATTTATGCGATTATTATGGGGTATGGGGGTTCTTCAGATGGAAAAGGTAAGGGCATTACTGCACCCAATCCAGATGGACAAAAATTAGCCATATTACGGGCTTTAAAGAATAGTAATATAAGCCCATCAGACATTCAATATCTTGAATGCCATGGAACATCTACAGTCGTTGGAGATGCTACTGAATTAAATGTGCTAGACGATGTGTTTTCTGAAAGAAATGAAAAGCAAAAACTAGCAATTGGGTCAATAAAAAGTCAAATTGGACACCTCAAAAGTGCTGCAGGTATAGCTGGTATTATTAAAACAGTATTAGCATTACATAATAAAATTATTCCTCCATCTATTAACATTTCAACTCTTAATCCCACAATAAATTGGGATACGGCTCCTTATTATGTTAATACGGAACCAATTGAGTGGTTAACTCCCAAAACAGGAATAAGAAGAGCCGGTGTTTCATCATTCGGATTTGGAGGGGCAAATTATCATGTAATCCTCGAAGAATTCTTACCTCAATCCTACGAGATATCATCGATAGAAAAAGCTAGATCGTATCCTCTATGTGAAGAACATATGTATGATCATTTTGAACCTCAACTTGATCATTTGAGTACTCCGTATTCAACCGATTTATGTTTTCTTTTTAGTGGTCAAGGAAGTCAATATGTAGGGATGTCAAGGGAATTATACGAAAAGTTCCAAGTCGTCAAAGATACACTTGATAAAGCAAACGATATATGTAAAGATTTTGGTGGTTTTGACCTACTAGAAGTAATTTTTGGATCTCCAAATTTATCACAAGAAGAAAATTCCAATAGATTACAACAAACGGAGTTCACTCAACCGGCTATTTATTCAGTTGAAATGGCTCTATTGCAACTTTTTAAAACTAAAGATTTAACTCCGGGAATTGTTGGAGGTCATAGCTTAGGGGAATTCGTGGCTTTAACTACAGCAGGAGTATTGAGTTTTGAAGATGGGTTAAAAATTGTAATCAAAAGGGGAGAAGCAATGTCAAAGTTACCTCTTGGTGTTCAATGTTCTATGGCGGCGATATTTATATCACCGGAAGTTGTTGAGAAAACTTTAGATGAGCTATCAATTGATGATGTTTCAATATCAAATTATAACTCTACATCTCAAACGGTCATATCAGGAGAGTTATCGGCAGTTGAATCTGTAGTGAAAGTATTTTCAGAAAAAGAAATTCGAGCTCTAAAATTAAACGTGTCAAATGCATTTCATTCTAAATTTGTCACTCACGCTGAAGAAAAATTGGAAAGCTTTTTGAAAACAATAGAATTTAAATCTCCTAGAATACCTGTATTTAGTAATGTAACAGGCAAAATATATCCTGATAATCCTGACAAAATAAAATCAATCCTTCTTAAGCAAATTACATCCCCTGTTAGATGGGTTGATGAGATTTTGAATATTTATCAAAATGGGGGCCGAAAATTTATAGAAATCGGACCAAAAAAGGCTCTCTTCTTTTTTACAAAAGATATATTAAAAAAATATAAAGATATTGAGGTTGATTTTACACTTTCACCAAAATCTTCTGAAGAAGAGCATATTCAAAAGATTTTTGAGAAGTTCAGTAGTATAAAATCAGCTAGCCCCATTGATGAAATCAAAACTCAACCACCAGCTATTCCAGATCAAAAACCAAAAATATCGAAAAAATCCCCTACACTTGAAAAAAATCAAAATTCTTTAATTTCGAATGAAGACTTATCTAAATTAAAGCAACTTCCATTTTTTAATGAATTTCTAGAAGAACAAAAAGAACTTTTGTCTTCGGTTATGATTCAAGGATTTCATAATTATCTTAAGAAATATCATATTTCAATTGAAAATAAATATGATAAGAAAGGATCACTGCTTAATTCTACACCTGTCGTAATCACTGGTGTAGGTATTGGACTTCCTGGCAAAAATCGTAAAATTTTTGATGATAAAAATATCGATGATATTTTAGATGGAGTTAATCTAATCGAATCGGTAAGTAGTGAATTTCAAGAACAATTATATCAAAAAAATATAATTCGTTTGGAAAAATCCCCTAATGGTAATGCTAAATTTGTGCCTATAGATGATATTTCTAAAGTAATTCACTTGGCAGGACAGATGGGGGATTTTAACCCGACAGAGGATTATCAACTTAATCCTAAAATCCTAAATGCTTTAGATACTACATTCCAACTAGCAATTTGTGCAGGATATGATGCACTTAAAGACGCGGGAATTCCATTAGTTCGTAGCACTATTAAAACCTCTACGGGTAAGACATTATCTGGTGACTGGGCTTTACCAGAATCATTACAAGATGATACAGGTATCATTTTTGCATCTGCATTTCCAGGATACGATAATTTTGCAGAAGATTCTCAACAGTGCTCTAATTTTAAATTCAATCAATTAAATTCTAGTGAGGAAAGTGTAGAAAATTTTAATCGCTCATTTTTATTTAGAGTTTTATCTATGGGACATTCTCAATTTGCTCAATTAATAAAAGCTAAAGGACCAAATACATCTATTAATGCAGCTTGTGCTTCTGCACCTCAAGCAATAGGTATTGCAGAAGACTGGATTCGAACTGGGAGATGTAAACGAGTTGTTGTAATCACTGCCGATAATGTAACAAGTAAGAACCTTTTTCAATGGATTGGTGCAGGATTTATTGCAAGTGGAGCCGCTACAACAAAATCTCGATGGGAGGAAGCAGTACTTCCCTTTGGAGAAGGAAGGAATGGAATTGTATTAGGTGCAGGAGCAAGTGCATTTGTTATTGAACAAAATTCCGAAGCTGAAGCTCGAGGAGTAAAACCAATTGTAGAAATTCTTGGTTCTTATTTTGGGAATAGCGCTTATCATGGTACACGATTAGATAAGGATGATATTTCCCAAAGACTTAACGATTTTATTTTAAAGATGGAAAAAGTACATGGTATTAGTAAAAGAGAATTGGCTAATGAAGGGATGTTTGTAAGTCATGAAACTTATTCCCCTGCTCGAGGTGGAAGTGCGGAATCAGAATTAAGAGCATTAGAAAATACATTTGGTAAAAATGCTTATGATATGATTATAATTAATACGAAGGGATATACTGGTCATGCGATGGGTGCAGGTATTGAAGAAGCTGTGGCAATTAAATCAATGGAGAAAGGAAAAATTCCCCCGATAGCGAATTTTAATAAGATAGATTCAAACTATTCAAATTTCAACTTTTCAAAAGGAGTAAGAGAACGAAAGAAATATGCTTTACGTTTTGCCGCTGGATTCGGTTCACAATTAGCCATTGTCTTATTCCGTTTAGTATCATATGATAATCGTTTTACCAAACCAAACTATGAACAATGGCTTCAAAATGTAGGTGGGAGCGGGACACAAGTATTCATGGATGGTAGAGTCTTAAAGATGAATACAGAACGTATTTCTGCTATAATTACTACAATTCAATCACCAAAAGAAACAGAAATCCCTCAGCAATCAATTTCGGTTGGTAAAATCGATATGATAGTTGAGATCAAAAAAATCATCGCTTTAAAGACCGGTTATAATCCAGAAGACATTGAAGAAACCTATGATTTGGAGGAAGATCTTGGAATTGATACTGTCAAACAAGCAGAGATTTTCGGAGAAATCCGAGAAAAATGGAAAATTGAAATTGATGATTCATTCAATATAGCAGACTATCGCACTATAAATGATATCGTTCACATGCTCAATGAGTCTTTAGGTCATGATATTGTTTCTAGTAATAGTTCCTCGGGTTTAGATAATAAATCACTTGAAAATAAGTTAATTGAAATCATTTCTAAAAAGACAGGATACGATATTGAAGATATCGATCCTGAGTTTGATTTAGAAGAGGATTTAGGTATTGATACTGTCAAACAAGCGGAGATTTTTGGAGAACTTCGGAATGATTTGAAAATCTCAGAGGACACAGAAATAAATTTGGTAGGACTTGGCAGTATTAAGAATATAATTCTTAAAATGCGAGAATTCTTAAATGACCAGAATATGGAAACAGATATTAGCATTAAACAGCAAAGTATTGTATTAAAATCTAATGAAATTGATGATATAAATCAGGTAAAAAATTTAGTAAAAAAAATTATTGCTGACAAAACTGGTTATGACCTTACTGATATCGATGATTCTTATGATTTGGAAGAAGACTTGGGGATTGATACAGTAAAGCAAGCAGAAATCTTTGGAGTCTTGCGTGAATATTACAAACTAGAAGATAATGTTGAAATTAACATAGCTGACATCCGTACGCCTAATGAGATCACTGAATTTGTAATCCAGTTCATCAATAAAAAATCGCAATCAGTTGATATGGAATTAGAACCTGTCAAAAATATCAGCGAGGTAAAAGAAAAATCAGAAAATGAAAATGATGACCAAATTTATGTGTCAAAAGTAGTTCCTTCCCGAGTTTTTAAATTGCTCCCCTCGAAGGAAAATCTGAAATACAAGGATATTAATACATTAATTCTTAACATTAACTCAGGATTATCAAATTACAAAAACTTAAGCAAAGATTTTGAAAATTTTGGATTAAATGTTCAAATTTTCAATGTTGATGTTAATGAAAATTTAGTTAAAGATCTAAATAATAATAATAGTGAATTTCCATTTGATATAGATTTCAAGATACTCATATTGGTTATTCCAGATAATAGTCAATATACCATTAATGATAGTTTAAACATTTTCGACAGTCTTTTTCTCATTTTTCAATCTTTAAATTTATCAATATTAGAAAAAATCTTAGTTATTTCTCCAGATACTACTTTCGGTTGGAAACAAGGAGCTAATCCCCTTGCTTCTAGTATAGGTGCTTTTATAAAAACAATCAATCGCGAATTTCAGATTCCGATCAAGCTTATTTCTTCAATGAATTTAGGACAGATTACTCAAGAGTTCTTGAGTTGGGATAAACTTGAGGAAATAGCCTACAGGGAAAATGTACGTTATACATTATTAAGAAAAAAAGTAGAAAAGCTCCCAAAATTGAATTATTCTTCGATAACAGAAGAAGATGTATTATTGGTTACAGGAGGAGCACAAGGAATAACTTTTGCTTGTATTGATGAATTAACAAACCATACTAAACCACAACTAATTCTTTTAGGATTAAGCCCGTACGATGATTCATTTTTAGAATATTTACAATACACCCCGGACATGTTGAGTGAGAAAAAGGAAGAATTGGTTAAGTCATTGAAATCTACACTAGAGAAAGTAACTCCTGTTATGATTAACAGAGAATGGAAGAAATTCCTCGACAAATTAGATACTCTTCGTAATATCGAAAATTTGAAGAAAAAAGGTCTTTCAGTTCAATATTATGCAGTAGACGTTACTAATGATGAAAAAATGAAGAACATCTTCCAAACAATTAATGAAGAAACTAAAAATCAGATAACAGTTGTTATCCATGGTGCTGGGATAGAAGAATCAAAAAGTTTCTTGAAGAAAAATTTAAATATGGCTCATAAAATTGTTGATGTTAAAGTTGGAGGGTTTTCAAAAATTCTCAAATATATAAAGATTCAAGACGTCAAATATTTTGTAACTTTTTCCTCAATTGCTGGACGTTATGGGAATCAGGGTCAAATTGATTATGCATTTGCTAATGCGTATTTATCGCGTATGGCTTGGGAATTCAACCAACGCAATATCCCATTTTTAACTTTTGATTGGACAGCTTGGGCAGATATTGGTATGGCTACTCAAGGTTCCACTTTACAAATCCTTACTCAAGCAGGAGTTTCACCTGTTCCTTCAATAACTGGTATAAAGATATTTACCAATTTAGTATTAAACAACTTCACTGGGGAATATATAATTGCGGGGAAGTTAGGGATCTTTGAGGAAATGCTTGATATTGAGGAAGTTATTGATAAAAAAGAATATCCTATGTTAGAAAAAATAAATTATCAATCTGAATATATAATTGGTTTTAACACCATAAATTCTGAATTCGACACATATCTTCTTGATCATCAAATTCAAAAAAAACCTGTATTTCCTGGTGTAATGGCTCTAGAAACATTCGCAGAATTCTACCATCGAGTGTTCGATAAGGTGTTAACCTCTATTTCAAATATTAATTTTCACACGCCCCTGAAAATTTCAGTAGGTAAGTCAGTAGAAGTAGAACTAACATTTAATAAATCCAATAATAAGATATCACTTCAATCAAAGACTTTTCCCACAGTTCTAAAAGGAAAACCACTAATAAAAAACCATTTCGATGCTCAGTTCGATGATTTAGTAAAAGAAATGAGATGGGAAAAAGATCTAATTTTAAATCCATTAATTCCTTTACTTGATAAAACTGAAATTTATGAGCTTTTCTTTCATGGGAAGAAATTTCAAGTTCTAGAAGAAGTTATTCAATTAGAGAAAGGAAAAATAGTAACAAAGATCGATCTTCCAACAGTTCCTATTATTAATAATGAGGAAGAGGATCATTTTCAATTTGAACCCTTATCCATGGAATGTGTATTTCAAACCGCAGCGTTATTTGATTACATCATAAATAACCATCTCTCTCTTCCCTCAAAAGCCTCCTCTATTCAAATAAAATCAAACCAAAGACCAAAATACATAGTAGCTAAATTCTTAAAAAAAGACGAGGAGAGATCTTATTATAACTCGGTAATTTTAGATGAAGATCAAGAAATTATAGCGAAAATTGAAAACCTAGAAATCATCCATGCACAAATTACAGTAAACCTCTCAAATAACCTCTCTGATTATCTAACTACCTTAAAAGAGTATTACCACCTAAAGAATAATAAAATTAAAAACGAAATTCAAGTTCTACCTATTGCAAAACTAAAAGATCTATATCAAATAAATCCGAAATTTTTTGAAACTTATCTGACTGAAACAGAGATAGAAAACTCAAAGCGCTTTAGGAATATAAAAAGAAAAATTGAATATTTTTCTGGCATTATTGCCGCAAAAGAATGTTATCGTAGGATTATTGCTGTTGATGGTTCATATCATGACTTTGAAATTCAAAAGGATGAAAAAGGTAAGCCATATTACTACTCAAACAAAGAGAATAAAATAATTCCACTTAATCTTTCTATAAGTCATTCCAATGATTTTTCAGTAGCAATGATAAGTAAAAATTTGGTTGGCATTGATTTAGAGATAATTGAATCCCGATCCCCATCATTCTATAAGGAGGTATTTACTGAATCAGAAAGAAAAACTATTTTAGACGATGCCTATCTGGGAACAATCTACTGGACAGCGAAAGAAGCCTTCTCAAAAGCAATAGGGGAAGGCTTTAATATTAATTTCCGAGACATTGAATTGAAATATAATAAAAAATACAATAAATTTACCTTAAAATCCAAAAATGACTTGTTAGACATCAATAGAAATCTTAAAGATCTACAATTACGGGTTGAATTTTCTGAAAAATATGTTCTTTCGTACTGTGAGATTAAACCTTTTAAAAACAAACCAATAATCCAGTGATACTAATGAGAAAGGAAATGATAGAAATTGAGGTTCGTACTGAAATCCTACAGAGTATCCTGTATTTACCTGATATTATAGAGCCTGAAAACTCTAAAAACACTTGTTTCCCATTAGTAATACGTGTTAATGGAATGCCAGGAAAATCACCTAAAGAAGATGAACTGAGATTTGCATGTCATTTTGTTAATAATAATATAGCATATTTTACTTATGATCATCAAGGTGTTAGAGGTAGTACGGGGATATTTACTTATTATGATGCTCAAGCTAATATTGAACAAGTGATAAATCAATTAGTCTATCATCCCGAAATAGATCCTCTTAGAATTGGCTTGTTAGGTGAAAGTTTTGGAGGTGCAATGGCTTTTTGCCATGCTGTAAGAGATAAAAGAGTTCAATGTCTTGCGATACGTTCCCCTGTTTTTAATACTGAAATTATACCAAAAAATCCCTTGTTTAAGTTTTTCATAAAAGCTTTAACGCGCAATAAAGAAATGCGATTTCCAGATGGCGATCTTAAAATAAAGTATGCTGAACAAACGAGACAATATAATCCTGTTAGATTAGCTGATAAGTTATTAAAACCATTTTATTTAATCGCTGGTAATAAGGATGTCTTATTTCCAGAACATGGTTTTCACCAACTTTTCAATAAGGTTCAATCTGAAAATAAAAAAATTGATATAATTGATGGAGCTAACCATAACTTTACAGATGAAAATCATTTTCAACAAATGTGTGAAAATCTTATTGATTTCTTTGATTCTCATCTAGTAAAAACAATAAGAACAAGTTAAAAAGATAACAAGTATGCTGAAAAAAGTAAAATTCCGAGGAAGAACTTATGTTGTTCGACCGATAGATGATGGAAAAATAAAAGTTGATGACCACATCTATACTCCTTTAGTTATTCAGGAAACAGAAAATTTATTTCGAGTAACATTTGAAGATTGTCAGTTTAATTTGGAATATATCAATGGAGTACTATATTTAGAGGGTGAAGAAATCGATATTGAAATTAAACCTTATTTAAAATCTTTAGATAGTAACAATGAAAATCCACAAGTTAAAGAAGAAACCGTAAATGCTCCCATTCCTGGAAAGATTTTGGAAATCCATATTGAAGAACAAGAATTTGTTGAAAAGGATCAATTATTGTTGATATTAGAGGCAATGAAAATGAAAAATCGGATATTATCCCCAATTAAAGGAAAAATAATGCAAATCTTTGTAAATGTAGAAGATGATGTTGGTCAAGATCAACCGCTAGTTAAAATTGAAAGTGTATCCACAGTAAAAGGGAAAGAAAATTATGTTGTTTTATAATGATAACAATCTCTTTATTAGGTATTTTTTCTCTTTTTAACTTAATTGCTCTATTTTTGCGATATCTCGCCATTTATTAGATTTTTTCTTATGTTTTTTTTCAGGTTGAATTGAAAAATTAAATTGTTTAACCAATTGAAATACTGCTGCTAATTTCTTTCTCTCTAAATCTTTTAAATTATGAGTAATATTTGTTTTGTTTAAGAAATCAGTTGATAATTCACCTTTTTTAAACTCATAAGTCTCAACTATTACTTTATGCATATCTAAATTCGTCTTTATTCCTGAGATAACTAATTCTTTAAGAGCATGTTTAGAAAGGTTGATTGCTCTTTTACGATTCCTTCCCCATACGACTAGTTTTCCTATTAATGAATCAAAATCATGAGGGACAACGTAATTAGGGTATAAATAGCTATCAAAACGTACTTTTGGGCCTCCCGGAATTATTAAATTTGTTATTTTTCCATGTTGAGGAAAGAATGAGTTATGGGGATCTTCAGCATTTATCCTATACTCTATTGCATGTCCATGTAATGAAATCTCCTCTTGAGTAAAGTTTAATAGTTTGTTCGAAGCAATGTTTATTTGTTCTTCAACCAAATCTATTCCAGTAACCATTTCTGTAACGACATGCTCCACTTGGATTCTTGGATTTACTTCATTAAAGTAGATGTTACCATCCTTCCAAAGAAATTCTGCCGTCCCAACATTTGAGTAATTTAATTCACGAGCCAAAAAACAAGTTCTTTCACCTAAATTGGTAATTTCATCTCTTGTTAAGAAGGAAGGGGCTTCCTCAATAAGCTTTTGGTGAGATCGTTGAATAGTGCATTCCCGATCTCCTAAATGGACAACATTACCAAAATTATCTCCTATAAATTGAATTTCTACATGGCGAGGTGCTGTAATTGACTTTTCAATAAAAACTTCTTTTCTTCCAAAAAACTTTAATCCCATTGATTGGCAGCTCTCTAACGCAGTACCCATATTTTCCTCAGATTCAACAATTTCCATTCCTCGACCACCTCCTCCAAAAGCAGCCTTAATTATTATCGGATATCCAATCTCATCTGCTACTGATTTAGCTTCATCTAAACTATTAATAAATCCTTCTGAACCAGGTAAAACAGGCAAATTGACCTTTTTTGCAAGTATTTTTGCTTTAATCTTATTACCGAGGAAATCAATGGTACTTGGGCTTGGTCCAATAAAGATTTTGCCAAGGTTAGTAACTCTTCTAACAAATTCTGCATTTTCACTTAAAAAACCATATCCTGGGTGAACTGCGTCAGCTTTAGATCGTTCAATTACTTCAATCAGCTTTGGAATGTTAAGATAAGTGCTCTGAACCGATTCATTCCCTAAGTTGTAAGCCTCATCTGCCATTTTTACATGGAGAGAATTTTTGTCTGTGTCAGAAAAAACCGCAATTGATTGAATGTCTTTTGACCGGCAGGCTCGAATGACCCTAACTGCAATCTCTCCACGATTTGCAATTAAGACAGATTTGATCATACAATGCAATAATGAAAGTTAATTATTATAACTATGCTATTAATTAAATAAACAAGTGTTTTATTAAAAAGTATAATTTTTTTTAATATTTCAGTATTGCTCGAGAGTAGGATTCAGTAAGTAATTAGAAAACTTCATATAATAATTTCTTATTTTCTGTTATATGGCAGAAGAAATCATTAAATGGGATTTAACCGACTTCTACGAAAGCATTGATGATCCTTCAATTGATAAGGATCTTAAAGAATTAGAAAAGTCAGTCGAAAATTTTTATAAGAAAGTCAAAGGAAAGATAAGGGATCCTTTACTTACTCCAAAGCAATTATTAGAATGGTATAAGGAATATGAACAAATATCTGAACAAATATATTACTTAGATCGTTATTCAAGTTTGGAATATTCAATTAACTCATTAAATGATGATGTAAAATCATTTCGCTCAAAGATAGAAGATTATAAAGCTAAATTTCAGGAAAAATTATTGTTTTTTAATTTAGAATTGAATTTGATTTCAGAACACAAATTTAACGAGTTAAAAAATGCTCCAGAACTTATCAATTATTCTCATGCTCTCAAATTTAACAGATTGAAAAAAAAACATCAACTTTCGGAAGAAGAAGAACAAATAGTTTTAATGAAAGATATTACAGGTGCTAAAGCATTCATAAAACTTTATAATGAATTAAAAAGCAGTTTTATTTTCGATTTTGAAGTAGAAGGAAAAATGAGGAAGTTAACTGAAGCAGAGGTCTTTTCTTTTATGTACCACCAGGATAAAGATCTTCGATTTAGAGCCTTAAGTGCAATTGTTTCCAAATATAAGGAGTATGAAATGATTTTCACTCATACTTTTAATAATACCTTGAAAAGCTGGGATTTAGAATGCAAAAAAAAGAATTTCAATACACCGATATCACGAAGAAATCTCGAAAATGAAGTTAGTGATGAGAGTGTTGAAATTTTAGGAGAAGTAACCACAAAAAGTTATTCTATCGTGGAGAAATATTACAACTTAAAGAAAAAAATCTTAAATCTCCCTGAACTCCATATGTCGGATATTTATGTCCCGATTGGTCAAATAACAAAAAATTATTCCTATAAGGAAAATTTAGAACTTATTAAAGATGCTGATGAAAGATTTTTTCCAGAATTTAAAGAGATAATAGAAAGAATGGTTTTATCTAATCATATTGATGTCACTCCCAGAATTGGAAAAAATCGTGGTGCCTTTTGTTCCAATGGGAAACTGAAGCATTATCCGTTCGTATTTGTAAATTTTACTGGTACAATCGATTCATTAAGAACATTATCTCATGAACTTGGCCATGCATTTCACGCATATTATAATTTAAAAAATCAAAACTTCATAAATATAGGAATTTCTTTGGTTATGGCTGAAATTGCCTCAATTTTCAATGAAATTTTAATTTTTGACCATTTAATGAATACAAATTTATCGAGAGAAGAAAAGATTTCTTTGTTAAGTAATTTCATTGAATCAAAGTTCAGTACTTCCCATAGACAAAATGCTTTCTATAGGTTTGAAAAAAGTATTCATAATTTACTGGAGGAGAAATTACCCTCAACAGAAGAAATTAAAGATACTTTTGTTAGAGAAATGGAATTAATGTTTGGCAACTCTATTAGTAACATTAGAGAAGATTACGCCAATTACTGTTTTGTTGTGCACCATTTTTTACAAGTACCTTTCTATGTGTATGCATATAACATGTCTAATCTGTTGGTAATCTCAATATATCAATTATATCTTGAGCAAAAAGAAAAATTTGTCCCAAAATTTATTAAACTCCTTTCTGTTGGAGGTTCATTAACACCTGAAGAAATATTATCTGAAATTGGTATCAACTTAAAGGATGCTTCATTCTGGCAAAAAGGAATTAATTATCTATCTGACAAAATCGAAGAGTTAGAACAATTAGTAGAAAAAAGTTAGGGTCTCTATCCTTTTTTTATATTATTTTGATAAGTTTACTGTTAAGTTACCAAAAATCCTTGTGCTTTATTCTTCTAATTGCTCTAATTCTAAAAGAAAGAGATTCGCAATTGTGATCCATTTTTGTTTAGTTTCGGCGTCAATTGAAATCTTTTCTGTTAATTTCTTCCCTTTAGTTAGGTACTCAAGCGCACGTTCCAATTGTTGAACTTCTTTATAACAGATTCCTAGCTTAATATAGGTTTGATGAATATACCATTCATCACCCGCTAATTCTATCGCTTTAAGGAATTCATTTATAGCTTTTTCATTTTCCTCAAAATACATTAGAATTTCTCCATAAGTGTCATGGTACATTCCATTTTCAGGAATAAGTTCAACAAGATCATGAATTATGCTGAGAGATTCTTCCTTTCGATCTAAATATTGAAGCCAATAAGCTTTATAACTCACAAGGTCATTGTTTTTAGGGTATTTTTCAATTAACTCATTAATTATTTCTAAACCCTTACTTACATCTTGCATCCTTCTCAATACAGATGCCTTTTTCATCTTTACATCTAATTCATCTTTCGGGAAAATTTCTAACATTTCATCTAATAAGCTCAGTACCTCATCGAATTGATTGTAATAAATCAAAATTCTTATCTTTAAGTTATATAAATCAAGGTCCTCTGGATTTGACTCAATCTTTTTATCAATTTTCTTGATTTCTACTCTGTAATCTTCTTGTAATTCTTCAATATTTCTTGTTTCAAATATGTCTATCATATTGTGCCAAATAATTCCTTCTAATTTATCATAAGTCTCTTTCAGCTCAACTTTAGCTTCAATTTTATAGGCTAAATAATTAATATATTTTGGTAAAAATTTGTGTAAGGATTCTTTTAAATCCTCGTGAAATAATACCTCACAAATATCTTCTAATATATCATCCACTGTACTTCTTATGTCAAATGGTCTCGAAAATAATTTATTTAAATATGTGAATTTGGTGATATGATCTTCTGTGATTGCTCGAAGCATTATTTCTAATCTTTCATTCTCTTGGAAATAATAATGGACATCTGGTTGTACAATTATTTTAAAAAATTTAACGGGAAAAATCTCATTTTCAATAATTTCATCAACATAATAATCCAATTTTGAATCTTTAATTCCATAAATTTTCGAGAAACCATCTACAGAAATATAATTAGGATATTGACTTGGATGATTAATTGAGATAAAAAGTAAGATTTTGTTAAAATCTTGTTCATCTGTGAGCATTGCTTCAACCCTGGTATAATCCAATTTCAGCATATTGTTGAGTAATCTAAATTGTATGTCCTTATTTTCAATTTCATATTTATTGAAAAATTTTATAGTCTTCATTGTAATCTCTTCAATTCGCTTACTTTCTTCCTCCAAAATTGATTGTCTATCTAAATCATATTCTTGTAATACTCTAGAATACTCCACTTTACCTGATCGGGTGATTCTATATTTCTTCTCTTCTTTTTCTATAAATCCTTTATCGATTAATATATTCATATTTTTAGATAAGGATGATTGATTAATTCTTACAGGTGAATTTTCTTCAATAAAATCCGACCATTTGCAGTAGTTATTGTTATAAACCATCCAAAGAATCCAATGATCATAATTTCTTCTTCTTGTAATGATAGCAGGGGGATAGCTTAGAGTTCTTTCTTTTTCCTTTGCCTGTGATAATTCAAGATATCTCTTTTTGCCTTCTGAAGTAATTTTATAAAGCCCTCTTGAAATATTCTCTGCATATCCCTTCCCCTTTAATAATGAAAGATATTTTGAGAGAGTAGATAACCGAAGTTCAAGGGGTTCTTGAGTAAAATTAGCCCACTCGCATTCTTCATTATTATATAGCATCCAAAGAATGATAAGCTCAAAATTTTTTTTCTCTAATACGGGAGGATTATAAATTTCTTTAGGTGGATAATTTATATGACTCATGATATCATTTTTGAAAGAGTTTTCTTAATGTTTAGCATACTAAATTCTTATAGTCTTCTTATAGTATAATAGTTTTTAATACTATATAACTTTGGTTAAAGTTCATGCAGTAAAAACTAAATACTTAGTGAAGAGGAATTGGATGAATTGGGGAAAAAGGTATGGATACTTCATTCAACAAGATTAAAATTAAAGAGCTTTAAGATATTAATACATATTCATTTTAAATAATTCTGACAAAACTGAGAAGCCCTTCGCGTTAAATTCGAACTTCACATGGAGTTTACGAAGTTAAACTAAATATAGTTGTCAATCTATATTAAAATTAATAAGAACCTATTATTGAGGGAAAAAAAATGAGAAAAAATGCGAATAAAGGATTAATAAATATAAATAATCATTTCCAAAATTGGGCTTTTAAGGATTTACGTAAATAAATTCTTTTTTTATTCTTCTTTTTTAATTTTTATCAAATCTTTAATTTTAATTGTATTTTAGTTGATATTTAACTAATTTCATTAAATGAAATTCAAATCTTTTAATATTTAATCACTAAATTTGTATCAACTAGGTTTTTTTTAATAACTAAAATTTTAAATTACAAAAAACCTAATCTACTATTAAATAAAACATGAAATAGTGATTTCTCCAAAAAAGTAAATGACTGCTGCACAATTTCGATTTAAAATTTCCGTCATAGGAGATGGACAAGTAGGTAAAACTTCATTGATTAAACAGTTTACTCAGAGTTCATTTGAGAAAGATTATGTTAAGACCATAGGTGCCCAATTCTCTAAATATGAAAAAGAAATAGAGGGAGATGAGATTCGATTGATCTTCTGGGATATAGCCGGTCAAGATGATTTCCTATTTCTACGACCTTCATTTTATAAGGAAAGCGGAGCAGCAATTATTGTTTATAGTCTTGAGGAAAATGAGTTAGGTAAACGAAGTTTTGAGCATATAACCAATTGGTATGAGAATATTAAAAAATTCTGTGGAGAAATCCCAATAATTCTTTTTGCTAATAAAGTCGACTTAATTGATGAAGATAATTTGGATGATACTCCGATTCAAAAAATTGTTGAAGAACAAGGTTTTTTAGGATATTACTTAACTTCAGCAAAAACAGGGCAAGGTGTTCATGAGGCTTTTAATATTATTATTAATGAATTGTATAATAAATCCAAGGTTTTAACCTAAGTGTTTTTTTAAAAATCGGCTTCTAGTTGTTCAATTTCTGCCAAATAGAGACTAACAATTGCCATCCATCTTCTTTTTGTTTCAAGATCACAAAAGCATTTGTTTGTATATTCTTGACCTTTCATAAGATATTCAGTTGCTAAATCATAGTCTTCAAGTTCCTTATAACATATTCCCAACTTTATATAGGTTTGATTAATATACCAATCATCACTAGCTAATTCTATCGTTTTTAAGAATTCCTTTATGGCTTTTTCATATTCCTCAAAATTCATTAAAATCTCTCCATAAGTATCACGGTATATTCCTACCTTGGGATTTTCTTGTATAAGCTTCTCTATAGTTGTTATTACCTCTTCTTTTTCATCTAAATATTGTAACCAATATATCTTATTAAGAAGAAGATTATTATCTTCAGGATATTTTTCGATTAATTCATTGATAATCTCTAGGCCTTCTTCAATATTTTTCATTTCTTTGAGCATGTATATTTTTTTAATTTTAAGATTCTTTTCCCACTCAGGAAAATCAATTAGTAATTTATCCAATATAGCTATTATTTCATAGAACTTATCAAAATAATTCAAAATCCTAAATTTAGAATTATACAAATCTAGAGTTTTAGGATTTAATTCAAGTGCGTTATCAATCGATTCTAAAGCATTTTCATAGTTATTCAATTCTAATAAGATTTGGCTCTTTAACTGATAATATCTTGCTTTGTTGAATTTATTTGATTCTAAATTAATAGCTTTATCTATATCACTTATCCCATTTTCTTTATCTGCCTTTTCTGCATCGAAATTATAAATACTATTATAACCAAGTACAAGTCCCTTTAAAATATGAGAAAGAGGTATTTTAGGAAATATTTCTATTGCTTTATATGCCATATTCAGAGCGTTTTTAATATCTCCAAGAGTCATATATGAAAAAGCTAACACAAAAAGATATGGTGCATATATCTCATCTTCTTTATTAATAATAGATAAATCTACATTATCCATTAGAAAATCTATCGATTCTCTATTTCTATTCAAATGGCAAAGAATAATCCCTTTAACAATAATGAGATCCAAATTCTTTATCTTCGATTTAGAATAAGTAAAAACCTTACCTAATTCATCCAATTTTAAAGCCTTATCATATTCTTTCGATTTTAAGTACTCTTGGATTTTTAAATTTAACTCTTCCTGCTTAAACCAGAAAGCTAGGTAAGGCTGTAATATTTCTAATATTGAGGTATCTAAATAATAATTCATTTCACTCTCACTTATAAATTGATATTGAGAAGTTTTGTAAATGTCTGATTGAATTATTTCAGGAATGTTCTGCCAAATAATTCCTTCCAATTTATCAGAAACACCAACCAACTTCTTTTCTTTTTCGATTTTGTATGCTAAGTAATTGATATATTCAGGTAATAATTTTCTTAATGAATTTTTTAATCCTTCATCAAATACATTTTGGCAAGCTTCTTCTAAAATAGCGTTTACCGTAGAACTCATATTCAGAGGGAGAATTAAATCTGATTTGCCCTCAAAAAGCTTATTTAGATAGGTAAACTTTGTAATATGCTCCTCTGTAATAATCCTAAGCATCATCTCGACTTTTTCATCTGATTGGAAATAATAGAATTTATTTGGGAGCACCACCAATTTAAAAAATTTTATTGGAAAAATTTGATTCTCTACAATTTCATCAATATAATAATCAAGAGTAGTTTTTTTAATTCCATATTTTTCAGAGAATTCTTCAGGTGATACATATTTAGGATAATCATTTGGATGATTAATTGAAAGGAACAGCAGTATTTTATGAAAATCCTCCTCCTCTCTTAAAACGGTTTTAATTTTTTCATAATCTAACCTTAGAACACTATTTAGGAATCGAAATTGAATATCTCTTTCAATAATTTCAAATTTTGCGAAGAAATTTAGTGTTTTTTGTGTTAAATCAGAAATTCTTTTGCTTTCTTCTTCTAAAATCGACTGTCTGTCTAGATCATAATAGGTTAGCATTTTAGAATATTCCGATTTTCCCAATCGAGTAATTCTATATTCCTTTTCTTCTTTTATTACAAAATTTTTTTCCATTAATTTATTCATATTCTTTGATAAGGAAGATTGATTAATAGAAAGAGGTTCTTCAAGAAAATCTGCCCACTTACAGTAATTATTGTTATAGGTCATCCAAAGGATCGTATGGTCATAATTCCTTTTTTCGAGAATTACCTTAGGAGGAAAACTTAAGTTCCTTCCTCCCTTCTTGGCTTGTCCTAATTCGTAATATCTTTCCCTTCCTTTAGATGTGATTTTATATTGATTGAAATCACTTTTTAAAACATATCCATTACGCTTAAGGTCACGTAAATAATTAGAAAGCGTTGATCTATTCACTTTTTCTTTTAAATCTGCCCATGAGCATATTTCATTATTACTCAATATCCACAGAATAATATACTCATAATTAGGCTTACCAATTACAGGATTTAAAATCTCGTCAGGGGGATAATTACAAGATGGAACCAAAATTCATCCAATTACCAATAAATATTACTTATAATAATAATATGAAAAGGGTTTATTTATATATTTTGATCCAAACTCTAATTAGAGTTCAAAAATGAACATTATATCTGGACGTATAAAATGTAAAATTCTGGAGAATTAAGGGATGATCTAAATAGAATCTAAGACTCCACTCAGAGTTCATAGAATTAAACTATATATTAAACCTTGCTCTAATTATTCTTAATAAAAAAACCGAAAAAGTGTTTATAAAAAATGACCCAAACTTATCAAAAAATAATGATAATGAAACGACCTAAAGTTGAAGAAAATCAAGCACTTCTTGGAGATTTAAACCCAAGATATTTTGAGGAAGCTATCCATCTAAAAGAAGCGAAAGACCAAATTCATGCTTGTGTAGGATCTAAATATGATCTCTTTAGTGTTTTTTAGAAGTATAAAATAATTTTTTTAATCTCTCATTTTTATGTATTTATTTTAGTGATTAGATTTACTTTTCGTAATTCGACTAATTCATATAAAAATTTTCTGTTTTTGAAATCCTTAAAAACAAAGTATTTTATCATTTATGCGAATATGACAAGTTTTTCTTCAAAAACTCACTCTAGCAACTTTGAATATGCTATAAAAATTATTGAAGATTGTAGAGACAATTGGCTTCAGGATCAATTTCCGAATATTGATCAATTACTCTTTGATTATGATTTGATAGATATCACGGGTAAAGTACAAGATTATAAGTCTTATTATCAATTTAAGGATGCTCTCGATCATTTAGCTAACTATAAATTCATCAAGATATTAATAGATTCTAAAGCTGTTCCTCGAATTTATAGGGGTAATAGAGATATACCCAACAATTTAACTTACGAGGAATATTGGTCAAGAAATTTTTAAAACCTAATGAGTTGAACCTTTACCGATTGCTAGACCATTCTACTCATAGGCTCTAAAATCTATAGCAACTACCTAGATTTAAACTCATATTAAACAGAGATTTTTTTTAAGAAAAGTTGATAAAAGTCTAAAACAAGTCTTAAATTCCATTTGAACTTTGCGAAATCAAACTATTAATTAAACCTTGATCTAAGTAATCTTATAGGAAAAAAAGAGTGTGAAAAAAATGAGACAAGTAATAGTAAATGAAGATACCATTATTGAACTTAAAGATCTATATATAGTTCTTTCGGGAAAAACTTCTAAAGAAGAACAAAAAGATATTGAGCAAATTAAAAAACAAATTGAACTATTTGAATTATTCAAGAATCAAAATCCTAGATACTTCGAAGAAGTAATTCCACTAAAAGATACAAAAGAAAAATTATATACCTCAGATATAATTGCTAATTCCAAATTCAATATTTTTAGGGTTTTTTAATTTACAATAGTTTAGAAACATGAATTGGAGGTGGTTTATAAAATGGTCCAAGTTTTAATTAAGAAAAAGGAACTAGAGGTATTAGAAGATGTAATTATATTAGAAGAGCTCCCTGCTATTGAAGAAGATTATACAATAGTTCGAGTAAAAGCAGAGGAGAAACCAGTTAAAAAAGCTTTATTGAAATTATTGAAGAAAGCTAAATATAATCCTAAGTATTTAGAAGAACAAATTCCTATAGAGAACATCAGAAGAAGTATAAATTACAGGAATTTCGGAAATTATTAAAATTAATTCTGTCATCTTCACGCTGATTCAATTCATCCGACAAACCGAAGTAGAAAAGTCAGGGAGAAATAAAATCAGGGGGAGGGGGACCTAAATTTTCCCCCTCCATTTTTTTGATATATATCTAAATGATAAGGGGAGGGCGAAAAATAATGAAAAACAAAAAATTAGAGAGAATTGAGAGGATTAAGATAAAGAACGGTTTAGAAGAACATAAGGAGTTTATTAATCGTATAATAAAATAATTAGTTATCAAAAAATTTAATGGAGGTTGAAAAAAACGAAGAAAAAGAAGAAAAAAGATGATTGGAAATATTCGATAGGAGATTATCTTTTAAATCCAAAAAAATTCAAGTTTGGATTAAAAGATCTCAAATAATCCAAACTTTTTTTTAATTTTTTTTAATTTAAATATAAAATTGTCTATTTTTCAGTTTATTTTAATCAGAAACCAAAATTTTATATTAAAAAATAACTGATCTTAGTTTAAATATAATTTTTTAACTAGAATAAATACACAAATTATTTCTTTTAAGATTCTATGAGTGAGGAAGGACGTAGGTTTCGATTCAAAGTAACGGTTATCGGTGATGGAATGGTTGGAAAAACTTCCCTTATTAAGAAGTTCACTCAAGGATCATTTAAGAAGGATTATGTTAAGACAATAGGAGCACAGTTTTCAGTGTATAATAAGGAAATAAAAGGAGATAAAATCAGACTATTATTTTGGGACATAGCGGGGCAGGATACTTTTCACTTTTTACGTCCCTCTTTTTTTAAAAACAGTAAAGCTGCTATTATTGTATATAGTCTTGAGGAAACTGAACTTGGGGACGAGAGTTTTAAATCCATATCAACTTGGCATGAGGAAATTGTAAAACATTGTGGAGATGTTCCGATAGTTGTATTTGCAAATAAAGTTGATCTGGTTGACGAAGATACTATAGACCATTCAGCTATCAAAAAAATAGTTGAAGAGAATAATTTTATGGGGTACTACTTAACATCAGCAAAAACAGGGAAGGGCGTACTTACAGCATTTAATACATTGATAGATGAGTTATATGATAAGTTTAAATCATTATCTGATAATCTGTAGAATTAAAAGATTGATTATTCAGTTTAAAGAAGAATTACTGAGCTTTGATAATTATTGATTGTTCTAGATTCTTTTAGGTTATTGACGAGAATATTCAAAAATTTTATAACATAATAAATCTAATCTTACATCATATAAGATTTATTTAACTTATTATTCTGATCTTTATTCAAAATTCTATGAATGATATAAGCTTTATTTTCAAAATCACCGTGATTGGTGACGGGCAGGTAGGTAAAACTTCATTAATTCAAAAATTTACACATAGTTACTTTGAAAAGGAATATATTAAGACAATTGGGGCTCAACTATCAACGTATGTTAAAGAAATAGATGGGGACAAAATTAAATTACAATTTTGGGATATAGCAGGACAAGATACCTTTCATTTCTTACGACCTTCTTTTTATAAGAGAAGTGAAGCAGCCATAATTGTATATAGTCTAGAAGAAAACAAACTTGGTGAAGAGAGTTTCAATCATATTCCTGATTGGTATAAAGAAATTTTAAAATATTGTGGAAATATTCCTATTGTATTGTTCGCAAATAAAGTAGATTTAGTTGATGAAGATAACATTGATGATTCTGATATCCAAGAAATAGTAAGTAAATATAATTTTCTTGGGTATTATATAACGTCAGCTAAAACGGGGAATGGCGTTATTGAGGCATTTAACGCAATTATTGAGGCCTTGTATAAAAAATTCAAAACTCTATCAGCAGAATTATAAAAACTAAGTTCTCCGAAATGAATTTTATTGAGTTTATATTATTATTAATAAGAATTTTACAATAATTTTTCTTTGAAAAGATGAATCAACAATGGAAAAAGTAGAAAAAGAAACATGGATAAAATGTAAAAACTGTGGGTATTTACAGCATAAATCTCATATAAGATGTTTGAAATGTAAAAATAGTACATTTGAAAATATAAATGCTTCAGGAACATGTAAACTCCTTACTTTTACAATCTTAAAAGCACCTCCTGCTGAATTTAGGAAAAATTCTTCATATGCCTTAGGAGTTGTTGAATTTGAAAACGGAGTAAAAGCTCTTGGCCAATTGACAATTCAAGAAAATTTAAAAACTGGAATGGAACTAAAACCCATCTATACTAAAATTTGTGATGATCTAGATGGGAAAGAAATATATAATTATGTTTTTTCACCAAATTGATTAAATTTAAGGAGGAAATGAGAATATGTTCTCTAGAAAAGAACTTGAAAAAATAAAAAACAAGAGATTGGAGTGGGAAGAAAATAATTTATCTAAATTTACAGATAGAGGTGAACGTAAGGACAAATTTGAAACACCCTCAGGAATACCCTTAAAACAAGTTTATAGTCCAGAGGATATTGAAAGTTTAGACTTCATTGAAGATTTAGGGTTTCCAGGAACTCCACCCTTTACTCGAGGAGTATATCCAAATATGTATCGCGGTAGAATTTGGACAATGAGACAGTATGGAGGGTTTGCTGATGCCGAGAAAACAAATGATAGATTTAAATTTTTGATATCTCAAGGACAAAAGGGACTCTCTGTCGCATTTGACCTTCCTACGCAGATGGGCTATGATTCTGATAATAATATATGTATTGGGGAAATAGGGAGAATTGGGGTCACTGTAAATTCTTTAAAGGATTTTGAAAGAGTTTTTGACGGGATACCTTTAGATGAAGTCTCTACTAGCATGACTATAAATGCCCCAACCGCTGTTATTTTAGCAATGTATATTGCTGTTGGTGAAAAACAGGGAATTGATTCAAAAAAGCTAATGGGTACAGTTCAAAATGATATTTTGAAAGAATTTGTAGCAAGGGGTGCTTATATATTTCCTCCAAAACCATCCTTAAGATTAGTAGCAGATATAATAGAATATTGTTCTAAGCATCTACCACTATTTAATACAATCAGTATATGTGGTTATCATATGCGTGCAGCCGGAAGTAATGCTATCCAAGAGATTGCGTTTACTATGGCTGATGGTATTTCTTATGTTGATGAGGTTCTTAAAAGGGGGATAGATGTTGATGAGTTTGCTCCAAGATTATCATTCTTTTTCACTACGCATAACAACTTTTTTGAGGAAATTGCGAAATTAAGAGCTGCGAGGAGAATATGGGCTAAAGTTATGAAAAATCGGTTTGGCGCTAAGAAACCTAATTCTCTTAGATTAAGATTTCATGTACACACAGCAGGAATGTCACTTACAGTCCAACAACCTCAAGTTAATATTGTTCGAGTTGCACTCCAAGGTTTAGCGGCAATTTTGGGAGGTACTCAATCTCTTCATACCTGTGGAGCAGACGAAGCGTTATCACTGCCAACTGAGGATTCAGCTAGATTATCAATAAGAACACAACAAGTGCTTGCATATGAGACAGGTGTAGCCGATGTTGCTGATCCATTAGGTGGTTCTTATTATCTCGAATATTTAACAAATAAACTAGAAGAAAAAGCTATGGAATATATTGAAAAAATAGATAAAATGGGTGGTATGCCAGCAGCTATTGAAAATGCATTCATTCAACAAGAACTTCTAAATAACGCATATTTGGAACAAATCAGAATCGATAAAGGTATCGATAAAGTAATCGGAGTAAATAGTTTTCGTATTGATGAGGAACATAAAATAGAAACATTCAAACACGATAAAGATTTTGAGAACAGAATAATTGAATCTCTTAAAGATTTAAAGAAAAATCGAAATGAAAGTCTCGTTAAAGAAAAGTTGAATCAACTAAAAAAAGTTGCTTATTCCTCTGAAAATATTATGCCAATTATGATTGAAACCGTCAAAACATACGCTACTATACAAGAAATTTGTGATGTACTACGAGAAGTATTTGGAGAATATCAATCTCCCCAAATATTTTAAAATTATTATATATTTTAATTTAAATTAAGTAATTTAAAAGGAGAATATAGAGATGAAAGCTATCAAATTAGAAGAAATAATAATATCACTTTTGCGGCTAGCTGTAACAGAATTGCCTCATGATGTTGTTAAGAGTCTTGAAACAGCCTTTAACAATGAAAGAAACATAACGGCTAAAAATCAATTAGAAGCAATTCTAAAAAATGTAAAACTTGCTAAAAATCATTTAATACCAATCTGTCAGGATACAGGAATTCAAATTTTTTACGTTAACGTTGGAGCACAATTTCCTCTCATTGATCAAATACCTGAAATTATTAGAAATTCAGTTAGAAGAGCTACAGAGGAGATTCCTTTAAGACCTAATACAGTAAATCCATTAACGAATGAGAATCCTGGAGATAATGATGGTTTAAGCATCCCATGGATTAATTGGAAGGTTAATAATGGAACTGATTTAGAAATTACCGTTTTTCCTAAGGGGGGTGGATCTGAAAACATGTCTCAATTGACAATGCTTACACCGGGTCAAGGAATAAAAGGGATGAAGCGTTTTGTAATCGATGCAGTTGTTGAAGCAGGAGCAAAACCTTGTCCTCCTACAATAATAGGGATAGGACTTGGTGGTGGAGCTGATATTTGTATGAAAATTGCAAAAGAACAACTTTTCCGCCCTATCGGTCAACGTAATCCGAATGAAAGGATAGCAGAAATTGAAGTAGAATTATTAGATGCTTTAAATCAAACTGGGATAGGACCTATGGGCTTAGGTGGAGATACAACCGTTTTAGATGTCCACATTGAGACTACCATGAGACATCCTGCTTCATTTCCAGTAGGGCTTGCAATTCAATGTTGGGCAGCAAGAAGGGCATCAGCAACTATTACAAAAGAGGGAAAAACAATTATTACATCTCATGAGGTGAATTAAATTATGGAATATGAATTAACTACACCAATATCTGAAGAGGATATTCGCAAATTACATACAAATGATATCCTCTATATTACTGGTACTATTTTTACTGCTAGGGATGAAGCACACGAGAGAGCATTAAAATGGTTTAAAGAAGGGAAATTATTACCAATAGACCCATCTGGTTTAGCTGTTTTTCATTGTGGTCCTATTGTTCGTAAGGTCGAGGGGATATGGGAAATTGTCGCTGCAGGGCCAACCACAAGCACTCGCATGGAAATGTTTGAATCTGAGTTTCTTGAAGCATTTAAACCTCGTGTAATTATTGGAAAAGGAGGAATGGGTCCCAAGACGACTGCAACTATGCAAAAGGTTGGTGCTGTTTACGGAGCCTATATTGGTGGAGCCGCAGTATTAGCTGCAAAAGCGGTACACAAAATTTTAGAGGTTTCTTGGTTAGATCTTGGTATGCCTGAAGCATTATGGATTATGGAAGTTAAACGTTTTGGCCCTTTGATAATCGCAATAGATTCTCATGGTTCTAATTTATATGAACAAGTGAAGATTGATGTTGAAAAGAACCAAAAAGAGATATATGAAAAATTAGGAATTTAATAATTTTATTTCAATTTCTCACCACGATAAGAAGCAGCAAGTAAGTCTATAACATTCATAACCTTGGTGTTTGAGCCTGCGCGTTTAATTGCATCTGCTATTTGAATGAAACAAAAAGAACAAGAAGTTGCTATAATATCTGGATTTGGTTCAGTTAGTATATCTAATTTAATCCTTGAAATTTCCTCTGAAAGTTCTCTTCGACCCGCCCGTACACCTCCTCCTGCTCCACAACATCTATCACTCTGCTCAACGTCTATAAACTCAATTCCAGGGATTAACCTCAATAACTTACGAGGCTCTTCAGTGATTTCTTGATGTCGATTTAAATGACATGGATCATGATACGTTACTTTTATTTCAAGAGGTTTCAAATCTTGGATATTTAAATTTTCAGTACCAATTTCTCTAATTAAATATTCATTAATATCAAAGGGTTCAAATTGATACTCTTTTTTGCCCTGTTCATGTAGAACAATGGGCCAATCTTGTTTTATAGTCGACATACAGCCCGGACAGAGCCCTACAAGTTTGGTTACTCCTAGCTTTCTAAAATATTCTACATTCTTTAATACCATATCATATGCTATAGTTCGCGAACCTGTACGAAAAGCTACACTAGTGCAACAAACAAAATCTTTTGGTATATGTACTTGAATATGATTTCGTTTTAGAACTTCTATAATATTATGGCCTATCTGCTGAAGTCTTAAGTTTATTAAACATCCTGGAAAAAAAATTAATTCATCAATAGGATTGTCAACCTTAATAACATCTGGAACTTGTTCGGTAAAAGGCTTATCAATTACATCGATTGCATATCCTGTGCTTTTAATCTGGTCAATAAAATTCTGATGCCCCTGTAATGGACCCATACCACGTTCTACCGCTCGAGCTCGTAGACCTTCTATTGCCTTCCTTCGAGTATCGATATGCTTTGGAATACACACTTCTTTACATAAACCACAACTAGTACAATCATAAATCCCACTGCTCACAGCTATTTGGACACGATCACCTTCATCACGAGGATCAAATTCGAAACTTGCCAATTCACGCATGGAAATCGGTCCTGAAAATTCTTGTCTAGCAGATTCTACCGCTGGACAGGCAGCATAACATGAAAAACATTCAATACAAGATCTGAGATCCATAGATGTCGAAATCTGCTCTCTTGTAAGTTTTTCTGGAAGATCAGGTACTGATGTTCGTTCTAAATATGGACGTAATTTTGCTAAACGTTTAAAACCAGGTCCGAGATCTACAACAAGATCCCTTATAACTGGAAAGTTAGACAAAGGTTCTAAAACATAGTTAGTTGCGGGATTTACAACCGTTCGACAGGCAAGTCCTGGAATCCCATTAATATTAATAGCACATGAACCGCATTGTCCAGTCCTACAATTCCAACGATAAGCTAAAGTAGAATCGATATTGTGAAATATATATTGTAGGACATCCAAAATAGCTAATGTTCCAGTATAGGGAATATCATATTTCACGAAATAAGGTTCATCGTCAACATCAGGATTATACCGAAGAATTTTAAACTTTACAATTTGCTTTTCTACCATTGTTATCACTCCTCATATGGAATTGCCAATCCATGGTGGTTTCCATTTTGTTATTATAACAGGTCTCTTTTCTAATATCATCTGTTGATTTTGATTTTTGATTATAATATTTGCGAGCCATTGTTTATGATCTGCTGTAGGATAATCAGTTCGATAATGAGCCCCACGTGATTCTTTACGCATAATTGCTGAACGAACAAGCATTTCGCATACATCTAACATATCATATAATTCTAAAGAACTTACCCATTCTGTATTATATCTAGTTGCTTTATTTTTCACCATTAACTGAGTTATAACTCGCTCTCGTTGTTTTTCTATGAATTTTAGAGCATCTTTAAGATCTTTTTCATTTCTGAATATTCCTGCATTATCCCACATGCATTTTTGGAGCTGTGATTTTTCATTTGGAGTTTCAATACCCTCTTCTCGATCTAAAGGAGCTATAACTCGAGAATATTCTTGATCTATAATTTTTCTATTAAGTTTGGGTGGTGAGACACTTTTAGCATGTATCGAAGCAACATTTCCTGCTATTTGTCCAAATACTTGGGTATCGGCAAGAGCATTTCCCCCAAGACGATTACCTCCATGTACACAACCAACAACTTCACCCGCAGCATATAATCCTTTAAGATTTGTCTCTGTATTTTTATTAATTTTAATTCCCCCCATCATATGGTGTGCAGTGGGAGTAACCTCCATTGGTTCATCTCTAATATCTAAACCAATATCGAGAAAATCCTCTAACATTGTAGGGAGTCTTTCTTCTATAATTTTAGACGGTATAAATGAAATATCTAGATATACAGCCCCATTCTCGGTTCCACGTCCTTCTCGAATCTCGGTTGCGATGGATCTGGCGACTTCATCCCGACCAGCCAATTCCATTGATTTAGGATTATATATTTTCATAAATCGCTCACCATCTTTATTTAAGAGTATCCCTCCTTCACCTCTAACACCTTCAGTGACAAGACGACCCCTGGCTGAGGGAGGTACAGCTACTCCTGTAGGATGGAATTGAAACTGTTCCATATCAATAAGCTCTACACCAGCTCTATAAGCAATTGAATAACCGCTCCCTACATCAGCTTGAGCATTAGTTGTAGTTTCATAAATTCTACCCGCACCTCCTGCTGCCATAACAACAGAAGATGCTCTAATTACTTTAAAAATCCCTGATTTAATATCTATAATTGTGACTCCTGCTACATGGTTATTATCCCATAGAAGTGATGTTGCATAAACTTCATCTATTATCGTGATTTCCCTTTTTCTTAATTCGTCAGTAAGTGTTCCTAACATTTCATGACCAGTTCTATCTCCTGCATAACAAGTTCTTCGATAAGTTTGATGTCCAAAAGGACGTTGCATAATTAATCCATCTGGTGTACGAGAAAATATTCCTCCAAAACTTTCAAGATCAAAGACCCGATCTGGAGCCTTTTTTGCGAGAGTTTCAACAAGTTCCTGATCATTAAGAAAAGCTCCTGCATTTAATGTATCGCGTACATGTATTTCCCATGAATCATCAGGATCTAGGTTTGCTAAAGCAGCATTGTATCCACCCTCCGCCATAACTGTATGGGCTTTACCTAAAATATCTTTCGTTATGATAAGAACATCTTGATTTAATTCTGAAGCTGCAATTGCTGCTCGACATCCTGCACCTCCTGCACCTACAATTAAAACATCCGTATCTATAATTTCAAAATTCATTTTGATTCCCTCATTAGATATACTTGTTTTCTTAAATTTATTGGTGGTTCAACCTCAATATTATCAACGAGAAATTCCTTTTTTATAGATTCAATTAATATCTCCTTTATCCAGTCAGCAGCTTTTTTTTGAGCCCTATCATAATCCTCCGCTTCAATATTCCGATCTATTCTCACAAAAAAATTATAGGGCTCATCTTGAGAGAATTGTTTTGAAAGAACCCAGAAAGATTTACTCCCCTCAGGGACATCTATAGAACCGGAAATTTCATACCATTCATTAATTGCCATTCTTCCATGCAATTCTTTGTCTTGTCTGACTTTTGTCATTTGAATATTGCGCAACCAAGATGATTTTTCTAAAATCTCTAAGAATTTTTCACTTGAATTTACTAAATCAAAATCTGAAATTTTGATTCTCAGATATAAATCAGCTCTAAATACTGGCAAATTCTATTACCCTAAATTTACTTAAATTTATTTTATCTGCAGTGATTTAAGGTTTTTAAATCGAAACCTACTAAGTAATTGTGTTTAAGGTTTAATGAAATTAAAGTTTTTTATTTTGTTAATAAAGTATTTCCACTAATTTGACTAAAAAGTATTAAAAATGTTTTAAACAGGTTTAATGCAATTTTTGCGTGGTATCAAAAACATTCAGAAGATTTCATGAAAAAGAGGTTTAGTGAAAGCTAAAAGAAAGCTTTTGACGATAGTGATGATAAATGGGGAGATTAAGAGATAAAAAAAGGTAAAAATAATACTTGATTTTTTTTATAATACTTTCTTACTTAAATTAATTGGAATTAAAACTCAAATTGAAGATTTATGTTAGATAATTCAGTCAAATCAAAGTTAAAAAGTATTGTTGGAGAAAAATACATAACAGATGATCCTGTAGAAATTTATTGTTACTCTCATGATAGTTTTAGCCGGGCTCTAAGTTGGGTTAAAGAAGATTATGAATTAAAGGCAGATATGGTTATAAAACCCCAAAATGCTGATCAAATTAAAGAAATAGTAGATTTAGCCAATGTAGAACATCTAAAGATAATACCACGTGGTGCGGGAACCAGTTTTGGGGGTCAATTCTTACCAATAGAGGGCGGTTTGATCTTAGATTTTACTCGAATGAATAAAATATTAGAAATAAATACAGACGATAATTATGCGGTTGTAGAACCTGGAGTACTTTATATAGATCTTGGTAAAAAGTTACAGAATACTGAAAAAGGTTATTGGATCCCTTGTAATCCCGGATCTGCCGATGTATGTACTATTGGAGGAATGATTGCAAATGATGCTTCTGGTGAATCTGTTATAAAGTACGGAACAACAAAGGATTATGTTTTAAATCTAAAAGCTATTTTAGGAACAGGACAAAGCCTTCAGTTTGGAACGCTAGTAAAAAAATCCGTCTCTGGATTAGATTTACTTAACTTATTTGTTGGGTCTGAAGGAACTTTAGGGATAATAACCGAAGCTACACTTCAATTTCTAGCTCTTCCCGAGAGTTTCAAGACTGTAATTGGGTCTTTTGATTCTATCGAAATGGCAGTCAACTCAGCCAAGAAAATTAAAGAAGTATTAACTCCTATGTCCCTTGAACTCGTAGATCGAATAACTCTCATGGGAATGAATGCATATTTAGCAAGATTGACACCTAAAATTTCATTAAAAAACGCAGAGGCAACACTTCTTATCAGACTTGATGGGAATAATGAAATAACTTCTACTCAAGCCAATAAAATTAGTGAGTTACTTTTACAAGATAAATCTTCATCGAACACTGAAATTTTTGAAGGTGTTAAACATGAATACCTATGGAACGCCAGAAACGGTGCTGGTCCTGCGATAGGTCGTCTTTCTCCTTCGGTGCAAAATGTAGGCACTTATTTACCCGCAAGTTTAGACTTTTCAGTCCCATTTAGCAAGATCAATGAATTAATGCAAAAATATGGTAAGATTATGGAAGCGAATAAATTGGGAAGTATTAGAATGGGTCATTTAGGTGATGGCAATGTTCATTTAATCTGTTCTATTCCTATTACATCTAATGATGATATAAAGAAACTAAGTTCAATACAAAATGAATTAGTAAAATTTGCAATTTCATTAGGTGGTTCGGTGACAGCTGAACATGGTTGTGGAGTGTGGAAAGCTCCTTATTTACCCCTAGAACATGGAACAGATGCCATTGATATTATGAGAAAGATAAAAAAAATATTTGATCCAAACAATATCTTAAATCCCGGTAAGTTGTATTCATTCCCTAAAAAACTTTTAAATTTTTTAGATAATTTGGAGGATGCTTGAAGATGAATGAAGAAGATATTATGGGGATAGTCTGGAAATGTAGCTTATGTGGTTTCTGTCCTAAAGATCTTGAATGCCCTGCATTTGATGACGATGGACGCTGGGAAAGCTCTTATGCTCGAGGAAAACTGAGTATTGTGCATGGTATGATCAAAAATCCCCATCTAAGATTTCAAAATAGTGAGTTAGCGAAGGAGAGGCTTTTTTCTTGTACAGGATGTGCTCATTGTTATTATATTTGTCCATCTGGCGTCAATGTACCAGAAATCATTTACACTGGTAAGAAATTATTAGTAGATGCTGACAATTACCCCAAACCGCACGTAAAAATTGTTGAAAATATTAAAAAATATGGTAATCCTTTTGGAGAAAAAGCACCTAGAGCTCAAGAATGGGAAGATTTGAGAAATAATGTTGATGCTGAAACTGTTTATTTTCCAGGATGTATGGCAATTTATCGAACTCCTGAAATTGCGTTAAATAGTATAAAATTATGTAAAATTTTAGGAGAGGAGATAAGAGTATTAAAAGATGAAACATGTTGTTCAGGGATTTTATACAGGATTGGTCATACTGAAGAATTAGCAGAAATTCTTAAACCAATGTTTGATGAATTGCATAAAAAACCACCCAAACAAATTATTTTTACTTGCCCTGGATGCTTAACTTCCTTTAAAGAGATTTTCAAATCACAATTAGGAGAGAAATTTGGAACTACAAAGTTATTACACTTTACTCAATATCTACTTGATAAAATCTCGAAATTAGGGGACCTTGAACAAAAGGTTAAAACTTTACTAAGCAATAAAATTAAGAGTCCAATTATTTGGCATGATCCATGTCATTTGGCTCGAGGTCTCGAGATATATGAAGAACCGCGAACTATTTTAAATACACTTAATATACCTTTTTTGGAATTCAAACAAAACCGTCAAGACACTAATTGTTGCGGTTCAGGTTCAGGTGTACGCTCTGCCTTTCCAGAATTAGCGGAGATAACTACCTTAAAAAGATTAAAGGAAATAGAGGAGTTAGGAGGACGTACCTTACTTACTTCATGTCCATTTTGTGAGTATCAATTCCGTGAAGTGACTAATAAACATAACTTAGCAATAGATGTTTTGGATTTTAATGTAGTCCTCATGAAATTATTACAAAATGGGGCCTAGAAATTATTTAAATTAAAGATAATAGTTAATTATATTTTCTTTGTTTTCTTTTATATTCTGAAATTTTTTGCAGGAGAGGGATAAATTCTAAAGGATCTCCAAACATCGGGACTTTTTTCTTCACCAACTTACCATAAACTCTCTCTCTGTCTTTTGGACGATTCAATCGCTGAATAATTGGAATGATAGGCTTATTATATTTATGTCCCAAACTAAAAATCTCAATCATTTTTAATTCAAAAGATTGATTATATCTGGATCTCGAAAAAAATGGTGTTAAATAAAAACTTGGCATATCTAAGATTAATCCATCTATAATACTATCTGATAAAACAATCTCTACGACATCATGAACGAAATTTTCAAAAAAGAAATGTGCTGCTAAATCTAATGGATTCTTTGGACTTGTTCCAGGCATGAAAAATTTTGATTTTAGCTTTTCTTGAGTATTTGAACTAAAAGAAGGAACCTTTATTCCATATCTTTCTAATAAATCTACTAAAACTACTCCATATCCTCCACTTACACTGCAAACTGCCACATTGTTAAGCTTAAAAACGCCATAATAATCAACTAATCGAGCTGTATTTAATAGTTGCTCTAAAGAATCCACTTCAATTATATTATTTTGTTTAAAGAAGGATGTCCACAGTTGATTATCTCCTGAAATTGAAGCAGTATGAGTTTTAGCAGCAATTGAGCCAGATTTTGACTTACCTCCCTTAAGTATAATTACAGGTTTTGCATTTTGCTTAAGTACTACTTTTAAATCATCTATTCTATTCTCTTTTATTCCTTCTAAATAACATAAAATAATACTTGTCTCAGGATCTTTACTTAAAAAATATAGAAGATCGACAATATCGAGATCAGCTCCATTTCCAAAAGAAAATACCTTAGAATAGTTAATTCCTAATGCATTTGCTCCATATATTGCAATATTACACATCCCTCCTGATTGAGCGATGAAACCAATGGTTCCTGCTGTAGTAGGGAATCCTGGACGCCAAGCAATTCCTATTTTTGGATAAAATAAACCCATCCCATTTGGTCCTAGAATTCTTACTTTATTCTGAGCTCTTTTTAATACCTCTCTCTCTAATTCTATCCCTTCTTCTGTTCCAGAATCAGAAAACTCAGAAGCAAAAATAGTAATAAGCTTTACCCCTTTATCTACGCAATCATCTATTACACCTAGGATCTGAGAACGGGCTACTGAAACCCAGACATAATCAATATTTTCAGGAATTTCTCTTAAAGAAGAGAAGATCTTATTTGGATCATAATCAGGAATTTCTTTGGCTGAAGGATGTACAGCATATACATTTCCCCTAAAATCTGCAGCGTGATTTCTCAAAAAATAATAATTCCTTTTTTTTGATGGTCCTATTACTGCAATAGATTTAATATTATTAATGAATGAAATATCCTTAATATTTAATTGAGAACTGCTGTGCTCAGTCATTAACTAATAAAATAAAACAGATAATTAATTTTTTGAGATTTAATTATTTCCGAAATTATCCATAATATAGTTTAAATGTAATTGGATAACATCCTTACATTTTTTCACTTTTTTTTCCCATAAAATGGAGATTAGATATACATATTCCTTATAAAAATAGAAATTCCTTTCTTTTCATGAGCTTATAACCACTACGTATTTGACATTATTAATGAATGAAAAATCTTTAGCATTTAACTGAGAACAGCTTTTTTTAGTCATTAAATAGAAAAAAAAGAACTATTTAATTGGGGGTTTTTTTCCAAAGTTGTCCAAAATTGGTAACTCTTCTACAGAATTGTCCAAGATTGGTAAATCTTCTACATAGATGTCTAAAATTGAAATTAAATATAATGGGATAACATACCCACGATTTTTTCACTTTTGTTAAAAGATAAAAGGGAAAATTTTAAATAACAAGGCTGCAAATATTTCAACCATCGAAGCCTTGAATTTATTTTTAAATTTCGAGTCTTTACAGAAATGTTCAAAATATTTCATTCTTTCCTAGCGGAAAATAATGAATTTTTAAGAACTTAGAACCTAACATTTACAAAAAAAAATGAGTTGATAAAAAATGAGAAAAAAAATATTAATAATGCTAGTCATATTGAGCTTTCTCGGTGGTTCTTTCATGGCTTTTATTCCGTCAACAACCGCTAGTGGTACTTCTAGAATAATTAAAGATCGAGTTCCAATGGACTTCACACCTGACATGCTTGGTGAAGAAGAGCTAGCAATTAGAAGGGAAGCAGCAAAATTTGGATCAGCAAGTGCAACTCAAGCTTCTCCGATAGGAGAAGCCGCAGAAATAGGTGATCCTTTTACATTTGAATTATCTGATGATTATTATGGAGGATATGATGAAGACTTTATAGTTTTAATGAAAGGAGTACATAGTCTTATTCTTATTACACAAGATGCCTACGATAGTTTTGATGGAACTTACTATAATTTTTCTAATCCTTATGGGACATGGGGTAGATATGGAGATTTAATCACAGACGCTCAACTCGAAGGATTGATGACGGAATTTGATACAAATATCTATCCAACTGTAACTGGTGTTTTTGGAGAACCTCTTCCTCGAGGTGATGAAGGACAGAAAGTTTGGATTTTAATATTCAATATTCGAGACGAGTCCTACTATGATGACTCACAAACATCTTATGCAGTAGGTTATTTCTCTGCCAGCACTAGCGCAGAATATAACAAAAATATTTTTCATTGTGATACATATGATTGGGAAAATAATGCTGGTCCAGGCTCAGATAGAACAATGGAGGGCGCTTTTGCCCATGAATTTGAACATTTAGTACACTTTGATCAAGATCCAGATGAACCTTCATGGGTGGATGAAGGTCTTGCTGACCTGGCGATTTATTTATGTGGTTACGGTCATTGGGCTAGCCACATATGGAATTATCTTGCATATCACTGGTTCACATCTCTTATATTCTGGGGTAATGGATTGGAAGATTACGGGGCTAGTTATCTTTTTATACTCTATCTATTTGAACATTTTGGTGGAGCAGATTTTATCGTAGATTTAGTTCAAGAACAAGCTAATGGGATAGAGGGAATTCAAAAGACTCTTTATGCTCATGGATATTGTATCTCCTTTGATAGAATATTTGACAGGTGGACAATAGCAAATTATCTTGATGATACTTCAAGATGGGGAGGCAAATATGGTTATGAAACATTAGAAATGGGTGGTCCAGATACTTGGTTTTGGACACTTGATGACATCTTAACCTATGGATATGGAGAACCTATCTTTTCTGGAGATTGGGAGCTAACTGGTTGGTGGGGTACTCCACAACCTTATACCGCACATTACTATAGATTTACAACTGATACCTTCGCTAAAGTATATATGGAAGGGGACATTTTTTCTGGTGTAACAGCATATAGTGGTACTTTAGAGTGGTATTCAGGTGCTAATGCTTGGGCATGGAGGAGCTTCTCTCAAACATTTACTATCCCTGAAGACGGTGCGACTTTAAACTTTATGACATATTTTGAAATCGAAGATGATTGGGATTATGGCTATGTTGAGGTCCATGATTTAACAGATGATGTATGGGTTACATTAAATGATCCTAATGCTCGTATGTATGTTTATAATCTGACCCTTCATGCTTATGAGTATGTACCTATGCGAACTTTTGTTGATCAGCCGCAAGATAATCCAAATACTCCTGATGAACAGGAACCAACAACTTATGAGACAGATGGTACATGGTTTGGATTTACAGGACTTAGTGGCGGATGGATACCTATAAGTATGGATTTGAGCGCTTTTAAAGGTCATCAAATTGAAATTCACTTCCGTTTATGGCAAGATGGTGCATTTACTTTACAAAATATGTATGTTGATGATATCGAAATTACAAATGGAGTATTTCCACTTGATGATGTTGAAGCCGGTGAAGATGGATGGGCTACCACTGGATGGTATGTAACCGATGGCATACTTTATAACGATTGGGAAGTCACAGTAATAAATGTTAAATATGGAGAGTGGCCAGCTATGCATATGAAGTGGGCTCGTCGCATGCATGTTCGATATGGTACTCAAACCGGAAGAATGTGGGTTACAAAATCTAGAGGTGATTACTTCTATATGGCAATCGTTAGTAACCGTGCTGATCATATCCTGACTAGTAATTATTTAATTGGTGTTGAACACTTTACATGGAAAGGAAGTAAGAAATAGTTTTAGTTACGAATTCATCATATTTTAAATAATTTTTTTTTTAATTACTAATAAATTTCCTATATTCTAGTTTTATTTGATATTAGGCATTAAAATTTTTAGAACATAAAGAAAATTTACGAAAGAAGATAATGTCTCTAATTAAAATTGATAAGATCATAGTAGCCTTTAAAAAAGCGAAGACTATTATTGTAATGATTTTCTTATTTTTTTTATCAACTCTCTTTTTTTTTTTCATTATTTTTACTCATGGATTTCAATATCATATTTTATGATATTAAGTATTATTAAGAATGTAAATATAATTAATGCTTAAGAAAGTTATTTTATAATTTCAAGAACAGGTTAGGATTTTATGGTAGAAGACAAAGATAAAATTATGAAAAGATCAGAGCAAATGGTAAGATTATTTAACACATTCAAAGATAAAAATTTAAAAGATTTTCCAGTACCTCCTTTTTCAAAATGGTTAGATGGAAAGATAATTAAAGCAGAATATGGCATAATTGAATTGGAATTCGAAGTGAGACCTGAAATGGCGAATCCAACTGGGCTTTTACATGGAGGTATGCAGTGCGCTTTAATGGATGATACTATAGGGATGACTACAGCTACTTTGGGATTTGAGGGATTTCCTATTAGTATAGATTTTCATGTCGATTATTTAGGAAAAGTGAAAGTTGGAGAAAAAGTTAGAGTAATTGGAAAAATTGTGAGAGAAGGGAAGAATATAATTCACGCAATAGGCGAGATTTATGATCTGGAGGGAAATTTAATATCTACTGGAAATTCTAATCTATTTAAAACCCATTTTATTCCGGATTACATTAAAAAGGCAGATGAAATATCTGAATAATTATTGATTTCACTATTATTGGACTATGAAAGATTGGAAAGATAATTTGAAATTTGATCCATTAACACCTCTATGCTCAGTAAAAAATTCAGCAATTCTTTATTTTGTCAATCGAGATCTCTTAGAGAAGAAAGTAGAATCTGTAGAAAACTTATGGAATCTTCCAGAAGTAGAAAAAATATTTAAAAAACAACAACAAGATGGTTCATGGAAATATCCAAGTAGTAAAGAAGATTTTCGGGTTCAAGAAAATTATAACCAAATTGAGACTTTTAGGCAATTAGGAGAATTAATAGAAAAATATGGTTTAACAAATAGACATTACTTTATAGAAAATGCTGCGGAGTTTTTATTTTCATTTCAAACTGAAGAGGGAGACATAAGAGGTATCTATGGTAATCAATATTCCCCAAATTATACTGCTGCAATAATAGAAATTTTAGTAAAAGCAGGATATACAGATGATCCTCGAATAGAAAAGGGATTTAAATGGTTATTATCATGTCGTCAAGACGATGGTGGATGGGCAATACCGATAAGAACTAATAATGCAAAATGGGATGGAGTTATGAATAGTGAAGAAACTTTACAACCAAATAGATCCAAACCATTTTCTCATATGGTAACTGGCGTAATCTTACGAGCATTTGCAGCCCACCCAGAATATCAAAAATATAAGGAAGCGAAGATTGCTGGAGAGTTATTAGCATCCAGATTTTTCAAACCAGATAAATATCCTGATCGCCGAACGAGAGATTTCTGGACAAAAGTTTCATTTCCTTTTTGGTTTACAGATATAGTCTCATCTCTTGATACTCTTTTTTACCTTGGTTTTAACTACAACTACCCTCAAATTAAGGAAAGTCTAAATTTTCTAAGAGATCGACAGTTAGATAATGGCCTTTGGGATCTGAAATTATTGAGAACAAAAGATAAAGATCTCACTTTCTGGGTTGCTCTATCAGTTTGTAAAATATTTAAGAATTATTTTTCTTGATTAATCCAAATAATGTGGTTAAAATGAATAGGAGTAATATAGAATTTTTATTAAAAGCTCTCAGGAAAAATAAATCCTCAGGAGCCAGTGAATTTATCGAAGATGCTCTTGAAATTGTAAAATTTCAATTAGATCTGCTTGAAGATCGAAATCTGGATATAACTAAAGAAATTCATTCATTATTTAAGGAGATTATTGATTCTAGACCAACTATGGCACCTTTAATTAACTTTGCTGGTTTTATCCTGCATGATTTAACTATTATTAACAAGACAGCTTTAGAAAAAAAAATTGAGCAATTTTTTTATAAGGAAATCGAGAAAGAAAAAGCTCTCGAATATAAATTTCGTCAATTTTTAAAAGAGAGAGAGAAGAAACTGAAGAAAATTATGTTGATATCATATAGTTCAACAGTTCTCAATGTTTTAAAGAAAAATAAAGATTTTGAATTAGAGATATTTGTATTAGAATCAAGACCTCTCTTTGAAGGACGTACTACTGCTAAACTTCTGTCGAAACATTTTAAAACAAATTTAATAATTGATGCTGCGATGGGAAAATTCATTGAAGAAGTTGATTTGGTTTTTGTAGGAATAGATAGTATTTTGAGAGATGGCGCGATTATTAATAAAATTGGTACTTATCCTTTAGTTGCATTAGCTAAGTTAAATAATATTGATGTATATGCAATAGGAGATTCTTATAAGTACAACCTTAGAAGCCATTATGGTCATGAGATTTTAATTGAAAAAAAATTGAGTAGTGAAGTATTTGATATAGAAAAAGATGCGAAAATAGATGTTTTGAATTATTATTTTGATATAATCCCCTCAGAATATATTTCAGGGATAATTTCAGATTTAGGAATTATGAGTATTCCAGAATTTCTGGAAAGAGTGAAAAATCTGCTTCCAATCAAGTGGTTTAGATTTTTTTTAAATGAAAAAGAATCATCCATCTAAGCTAAAGAACAAATCCAATTTTGTCCAAAACCGTATTCTATTGACTTTATATATCACCTTCCATTATAAGTAACGCATGAAAAATCAAACTAAAAGCGGTGAAGGACTCACGAAAAAGGAAATGGTTGGTGCGTTTCAAGGGATTCCCATTGAAGGCTTATCTTATCAATCAGCCACATTTTCAGGAATTACGGATATAAAAGGTCAATTTCGTTATATTGCAGGAGAATCTGTGGTATTCTCCATTGGTAAACTGATCATCGGAGAGACTGTTGGTAAAGAGAGGATATCCCTGATCGACATCGTCTCGGGAGCAGAGAACTCCAGTGATCAACGTATTATAAATTTATGTATATTATTACAAACGTTGGATGAGGATGGTAATATAAAAAATGGAATCCGAATTTCGGGAAAGATAGCAACAATTGTTTCGGGATATAGTGGACAACTTAATTTTAATCAACCTCCTGAGCAATTTCGGTCTGATCCTGTATTGAAATCCTTAATAGGAAAGTTGAATTCCGAGAAATTATTTCCGGATACTGGCAATTTCGGTATGCGCCCCATACGAGACGCTTCAGCAGCTCAAGCAAGTTTTGAAGTAAGTTTGGATCCGAATCGTCTGGAATCAGACTGTCATAAAATTGTAGAAATATCATCAGGTAGAATTGTTGGTTATGCAACTAACAACAATACATATACTTGGCGTGGAATTCCTTATACTGAACCCCCATTAGGAGACCTGCGTTGGAAACCACCACAATTATTAACAGCGTGGGAAGGAGTTCGCGATTGTACTCAATGGGGAGATCAATGTGGTCAAGGAGAGTTAGGACCAGCTAGTCATGGGAATTTAAGCGAAAACTGCCTGAATCTGAATATCATTGCACCTAAAAATACAGACGACAAGAAGCTCCCGGTGATGGTCTGGTTTCATGGGGGAGGATTTCATGCTATGTCAGCTAATAGAACGAGTTATAATAACACCGCTCTTCCTGCCAAAGGCGCCATCATTGTCACTGTGAATCATCGACTTGGTCCACTAGGTTATATGGCTCATCCGGCATTGAGTGCGGAATCCGAGAAAGGAGTTTCCGGGAACTACGGTCAGCTGGATTTGATTGCTGCTTTAAAATGGATTCAAGAAAATATTTCTGTATTTGGGGGGGATGCTGATTGTGTAACAATTTTTGGGGAATCTGGCGGTGGGGGCAAAACCTTTAATTTGATCATTTCTCCACTTGCCAAAGGACTATTTCATCGAGCGATTATCCAAAGTGGGGTATTTTCAATAGGTGAACGGCATACCCCACGTCTAAAAGAGGCTGAAACCCGAGGGGTGGCTCTCATGGAAAAATTGGGTATTAAAGACAGCAAAGATATGCTCAAAGAAATGAGGGAGAAATCTTGGCAGGATATAGTTAAGGCCAGTCAAGAGATTCGGTTTAACAATATACGTCTAATTACAATCGACAACTGGTATCTGTTGGAAGAAGCAACATCCGTGTTTGAAAAGAAACTGCATAACGATATACCTATAATTATTGGCGCCAATCGCACAGACATGGTTCGCGGGATGATAGAGGGCGTTAAGGATTGGTCCATTTTAATAAGTGAAAACAGTCAATCAAATATATTCGCATACCTTTTTGGACATGTTCCCACACGATGGCGAAAGGAAGGTGTTGTGGCATTTCATGGACTCGAAATTCCATATGTTTTTGGTGATGTTCAAGAAGGTCTGAAGTCCAGTGTCATGTTGAACCTTTCTCGAACTGGAGGTGCTAAACAGCCTGATCCAGGTATTGATGAACTGGATGATCAGATATCTAATAAGATGATGGACATGTGGGTCCAATTTGCCAAAACTGGTGATCCCAATATCCAAGGAAAAATAGCTGATGAGACCACATGGACCCCTTACGACAGTGCTAAAGACAATTTTCTCCTTATAAGTGATGATGAGGTCCCCCTGCGGATGGAAACAGGTATTGCCGAGCACTATGAACCACCACCGAAAGGTATACCCCCATTAATACCGGTTAGATAAGGAGATTGTATGAATATCAAATCCAATAGAAAAATCCTTTTACGATTTATCAATGACTACCTCGAAGCACTCTTAGACCACGATCACACTCAGTTAAAGTTGGCAGAAAATTACAAGGCTACTGAAAACGGTGATCCATTGATTTTAGGTGAAGGGATCTGGCAGACGGTTCGAACTATCGTATTACGAAAATCTTTTGTAGATGCTTCAGAAAATCAGGGAGGTTTTTGGGGTGTTTTGGAAGAGAAAGGAGGTGAGAAAGCCCTGTTTGTACTTCGCCTAAAAATCATCGACAATCAGATTACTGAAATCGAAACCTTGCTCTCGAGAAAAGGATGTCATCCCTTGTTCAGCCCGGATACAGCACGAAACAATCCACTTTGGGACACGCCAATCCCGGAATCGGATCGATTAACACGAGAGGAACTTATTAGTATTGCGGACAGCTATTTTGAAGGGATTGAAAAATCGGATGGATCCATTGTCAATTTTCATCCGGATTGCCAACGTAAAGAAAACGGTATTAAAACAACAAACAATCCCGATTTACTAAATTTCAGCACCCAAGCCGGAATTTATCGTTTGGATTATATAACGAAGGTTCGGGAGCGACGATATCCTATTGTAGATATCAATAGAGGTTTGGTTTGGGGGATAGTTGTTTTTGACATACCGGGTACAAATGTAAAAGATAGGCAATTACCCCAAGGTTCTGTACAACATGAATTGCGTGTTAAACCGCGGTGTTTATTGCTTCATGAGATCTTTAAAATCGAAGATGGTTTGATCCGGGATATCGATGCCTATATGACCAACGCCCCTCTTAACGCTACCCATGGATGGAATAATTGAAATTCACTCTCGAGTGGTTTAAATATTTTGTATATGATAAAGGAATATGATTCCTAATTTAGAAGTAAAGGAAAATTAATTAAAACAAGATCTCGATTGTGAAAAAAGGTTATGATGAATTGATTGATATAGATAACGCATACAAAATCACAGAAAAGTTAGCATTTCCTCGACTTATTGGTTCTGAGGGTGAAGTGAAAGCAATTGAAATAATAGTGGAGGAGTTTAAAAAGGCGGGGTATGCTTCAATAAATCGCCAAAAATTTATGACTTCTTTTCATAATTTTATTTACTCAAGATATATTTTTCTAATACTAGGATCAGGTTTAATACTGTTAAGCTTATCACTTTACATAAATCCTTTTTTAACTTTGGGCTTAATTGGGTTAGCGCTCTTCTTTTCATTTAAAGCCCTTAAGACTGCTACATCTACCAAAATGAAATTGAGTAAATATAAAAATAAAAATTATGAAACAGAAAATATTTGGGTTGATTTAATAAACAGAAATCCCAAATGTAAAGTTATTTTTATGGCACATTGGGACTCAAAATCTCAATCTTTTCCTTCAACAACAAGGGTCATGATATTTTTAATATTTACTTTTGGTTCTCTATTTTTATATTTGATATTCTTCATTTTTAGCCTAATTAAAATTTTTATTAATTTTAATATACCTATTATAAATAATATTTTATTAGATTTTTGTCTTTTTATCGCGATAATTGGAGCACTCAATTATTTTAATAAAACCGGAAACGAATCTCCAGGAGCATTTGATAATGCTGCAGGTGTAGGATCAATCATAGAACTTGCAAGATACTATAAGATAAGTCCCCCCCATAATGTTAGCTTAACATTTTTAAGTCCTAGTTCTGAAGAGTTAAACCTAGGGGGAGCAATTCGTTTTATCGAAAAAGGTAAAAAAGATTTAAATAAAAGTACAACTTTTTTTATTAATTTGGATTTAATTGGGGGTTCAGAAGTAATTAGATTAACAAGTTCTTATGGAATTCCACGAAAAGTTTCTTCCAAGAAGTTGAATGCTCTATTTAAAGAAAGCGCTAGAGAGAATCAAATAAAAATGAGGGACATATATTCACCTACAGGTTCATGGTCTGATTTCATGCCGATTGTACAAGAAGGATTTGAAGCCTGTTGGCTAGGTTCTCAACCTGGTTTAAAACATGTTCATACAAGAAGAGATAGTATGGACTTAGTAACCAAAGAAGGAATTAAGAATATTCTTACTTTATGTGTTGATGTTGTTAAGAAATTGGATCTCGAGTTTAGTTAATAATCTGATTTTTAGTCAATTTTCATCATATTTATTAAGCTAAACCTTTAAAATATTGTATAAAACTTAAATTACTTTCTAAGATTTACTTTATAAATATTCATTTAAAATAAAAAACTTGTTATTTAAAATGTTAACTCCAGAACAAGTAAAAGAAGTGTTAAAGGATCACGTTATAAACCTTCGATTTCATGCGAGAGGAGGTCAAGGAGGTGTGACTGCCTCAAATTTATGCGTGGAAGCTTTTTATGGTTATGGTGTTTGCCAACCCCTTTTTGGAGCAGAGAGAATGGGGTCTCCTACTGAAAGTTATGTAAGACTTTCTGCAAATGAAGATTTGGTAAGGTCTAATGAACAAGTATATAGCCCACATTTCGTATCTGTATTAGATCCTTCATTACTGGGAGAAATTGATGTTATAGCAGGGATGCCTAAAGGCGGGTGGTTAATAGTAAACACCTCTTTAAATCAACAAGATATTCAAGATATTGTTAATAGAAAAGATATTAATGTTGCAACGATTGACGCAACTAGAATAGCTTTAGATGTATTAGGCAGAAACATAACAAACACAATTATCTTAGGTGCCTTAATTCGGATTTCACATATTTTTACTGTCGATGAATTATCAGAAGCTATTATGAGAAGATTTAAAGGAGAACTCGCAGGAAAAAATATCCAAGCAATTAAACAAGCAATAGAAGAAACATGTGTATATGATCTTGGAATTGAAATGGATTTTTCAATAGATACAAAAGTACCTTGGCAACAGGTAAAACCAGGGCTTCCAGGTTATAAAGAGCTAGATAAGGCGGGAGTTTGGTATCGGGATGAAGATGTAATTGAAGTAGGAAGTTCTCAAGTAATGACAGGAACCTGGGGAGAATGGGAAATTATATGGGATGAAGAAAAGTGTACAGATTGTGCTCAATGTTGGTACATTTGTCCAGATTTTGCAATAATTAGAGAGAAAGGTGAAGATGGTTTATGGCATATGTCAGGAATAGATAGCTTTCATTGTAAGTCTTGTCAGAATTGCTTAAATATTTGCCCTGTAGAGGCCATAAGTAAACAATTAAAACAAGGTCCAGCATCATGTGCTGTGCCTGAAGAGTAATGGAGGGAAATGTATGAGTATTGAACCTATGAGGATATTTTTTAAAGAAATTAAAGAACCTATAGAGACTACAATGATAGGTAATTATGCTGCGGCAGGAGGAGTAACTCAAACAGATCCTGATGTCATATGTGCTTTTCCGATAACGCCGCAAACTCAATCAGTTGAAGGATTATCTGATGTAGTTCATCATGGGAGACTCAAGGCAGCATTTATAAATGTAGAATCAGAATTGGCTGCAATAAGTTATTCAACTGCGGCTTGCGCTGCTGGAGCTAGAACTTTTACAGCTACGGCATCTCAAGGTTATTTATTGATGACAGAAGCTTTACCCATGGCGGTGGGATGGCGAGTTCCTTTAACAATGCTGATAAGTGCTCGAGCATTTAATTCACCAAATCTATCAATTTGGAACAGTTGGGAATTTACCCAAACTAATTCAGAGCTAGGATGGAATTGTTTTGTATCGGAAAACGTACAAGAAACATACGATGCAGCAATTTTATCTGTAATGATTTCAGAAGATTCTCTTTTCCCCACGATGTTTGTTCATGACGGCTTTATTATTTCGCATTCTGTACAAAAATTAACATTAATTCCCGATGAGATTGTCAGGCAGCTAACTCCAAAGAAGCCAAGACACTACATTACTCCTGAGAGACCAGGAACGTGGGGTGGAATTGTGACCCCTGATTACTTTATGGAAGGTAGGAAGAGACTTGATGAGGAAAAAGAACCAGTCTTAGGTATTATGAAAAATTCATTTGAAGAATTTGCTAAAGCAACAGGAAGAAAATACGGTTTAATTGAAACATTCAATTTAGATAATTCTTCAAAAACAGCTTTTCTAACAATGGGCTCTATGTGTGGTAATATTATTAGTTGGATGACAAAAAATAGAGATATTGGTCTTATTAAAATACGTGCATATCGCCCATTTCCTCATGAACAGCTACGGGAAATTGTTGAGGAATACAATATTGAGAAGCTTATAATTTTGGAAAAGTCAGATTCATTAAATGGGCTCTTACCTCCATTTTCAATGTCAATTGCTACGGCATTATATCCTCTCGGAACCATATTTAGGAGTTTTATTGTTGGTCTTGGAGGACGTGATGTTACAAGAGATGAATTTGATATTGCTAAGAAGAAGATAGAATCAGTAACAGATATGAAAGGGAGGCTCTATATGTATCTCGGTGTAAGGGAAACAAAATCAAAAATTTTGGGGGTGGAGATGTAAGATGTCGCAACCAGAGAGAAATGTTATTAAAATAGAAGATATTTTATCAAGAGAAGGAAAAAGCAATGTTTTGTTTTTGAATTATGATAATGAGGCATTCATGAATACTGGTATCCAAGAAAGCGGGGGAACTCCTCCGTATGCATCAACTACAACTGGTCCCGCAGGAGAAAAAATTCCTGGGAAGGTTGGAGTAAAGCAAGACCTTGTAACTCCTTTTGGTTTTTATGGTTCAAATTCATTATTTTTAGCAACTGTTAACCCAGCGTATCCTAATGATTTTATGGGAAAAATAATTGAAGCATTAAAAACAAGCGGATCTGCTTTCGTTCAAGCTTATTCGGATTGTATGAGAGGTTGGCGACATGCTTCTGAAGATGCTGTGAAAATATCAAAGCTAGCTACTGATTGTGGTTATTGGCCCTTATACACCATACGTGTGAAAGATGGTATTCCAACTTTCTCTTATTATCGAGGATTAGATATTGATAAAGACAAATTTGTAGAGTATTTGAGATCAATGGGACGATTTCGGCATTTATTTAAACCAAAATTTATGGAGAAAGAAATCGATGAGATAATCTATTATACAGAGCAAAGAAATGAAAAATTAAAAGGATTAATTCGAACTTTTGGAGCAGAAAAACCTATTGATGTTTACAGAGTAAATCGTAAAACTTTAGAACCTCAAACGCACTTATTCCCCGGACATGGTCTCTGCCCAGGATGTGGTGCTGGAATGGTTTTAAATCAATTAGCTACAGCGGCCCAAGCGGTAGCTGGCCATAATATAGTTTATGTAAATAATACCTCTTGTACAGAGGTGTCCACATCAAAAGATAATGTAACATCTTGGAGAGTTCCTTGGGTTCATCATCTATTTGAATCAGGAGCAACGATAGCCGAAGCAATAAGTACAGCTTATAAAATCCGTAAAAGTAAAGGTCAATTTGATGGTGAAGTTCCCTACGTCATTCATATAGGGGGTGATGGATCCACATATGATATTGGATTCCAATTTCTTAAAGCTGCCTTAATTAGAACAAGTACTATGGTTGATATGAATGTATATCTAAAAAATCAGAAATAAATTTTTCTAAATTTTTTAATTCTTTTATTCCTATTTTCTTTTATGCCAATTAATATTGAAATAGACTATCCTGTCTATACAGTCATAATTAATAATCCTGAAGTTAAAAATGCTGTAGATAGACAGTCAGCGGATAAGCTTGCTAATGCATTTAGAGAATTTGAAAAAGATAATAAGGCATTAGTTGCTGTTCTCTGGGGAGCAAATGGCACTTTTTGTTCAGGAGCAAACTTGAAAAATATAGCTAATGGACAAGGGAATCGAAAAGAAAAAGATGGAGATGGTCCAATGGGTCCATCTAGATTACAATTATCCAAACCTGTTATAGCTGCAGTAGCTGGATATGCGGTTGCGGGAGGTCTTGAACTTGCTTTATGGTGTGATATACGTGTCGTTGAAAGAGATGCCATATTTGGTGTTTTTTGTCGCAGATTTGGTGTTCCTTTGATTGATGGTGGCACTGTACGGCTTCCAAGACTTATTGGATTAAGTAGAGCTCTGGATATGATTCTTACAGGACGACCTGTAAATGCGGAAGAAGCTTTTAAATGGGGACTTGCTAACCGAATTGTTGATAACGGTCAATCAAGACAAGAAGCTGAGAAATTGGCACGAGAAATTGCAAATTTTCCTCAGAGTTGTATGAGAAATGATCGGTTATCAACTTATATTCAGTTTGGATTAGACATTAAAAAAGCAATGGAAAAAGAATTTGAATATGGGTTAAAAACATTAGAAACTGGAGAACACTTAATAGGAAGTAAAGCATTCATTCAAGGAAAAGGAAAGCATGGTTCTTTTGATAAATAGAAATTAATTTATGTATTTTCAAATTAAATAATAAATGGTGGTGTTATGATTAAATTTGCAGAATTTAGGCTTAAAACTCCAGAGAGAGAAATCCTTCTAGATATAACTAATGAAGTGCATAAAATCGTAAGAGATGCTAACATCCAAGAGGGGGTATGTCGAATATTCATACCTCATACAACCGCAGGAATAACGATTAATGAAAATGCCGATCCTTCTGTAAAAAAAGATATTTCCAATTTCTTAGGAAAAGTAATCCCTAAAGGTGGGGGATTAGGGTACTCATATAAGCATGGAGAAGGGAATTCAGATGCTCACATCAAATGTACTTTAACCGGACATTCCGTTGAAATAATAATTCATGAAAAAAGATTAATGCTTGGAACATGGCAAGGTATTATGTTTGCCGAATATGATGGGCCTCGAAATAGAAGAGTTTTTGTTCAAGTACAAGGTCAATAATTTAAATTAATTTCAAGATTGGTATAATTATTAATAAAGGTTAATTCATTTTAAGAATTTAATTTGATACTATTTCAAGATAGGGAATTTAAATGGATTTTGGTTTTAATTCACTCTCGAATTTAGCAAGAATTAATAAAGAAGCAAAGAGAAAGAGAATATCTAGCTATGATAAAGAAGGGGCAAATGCAGATTTTGTAAGAATAGAAAAAAATGATAAATTTGAGCTTTGTAATATAGAAGGTTCTGGGATTATCAAACATGTATGGATGACTCTCGCTTCGGAGGATATTCACTACTTAAGAAAGATACTGATTAGAATGTGGTGGGATGATGAACCAAATCCTTCTGTCGAATGTCCAATTGGTGATTTTTTTGGAGTTGGTCATGGAAAATCAGTTAATTTTTGGAGTTTACCTCTGTCTATGGGTCCTAATGATGGTAGAGGGTTTAATTGCTGGTTTCCTATGCCGTTTTCAAAAAAAGCGAAAATTGAGATTGAAAATGAAACAGCAGAAGAACTTGTTGTTTATTACTATGTTGATTATGAAGAATATACAGAAATCGATGAATCTTATGGTAGATTTCATGTAATTTGGAATAGAGAAAATCCTTGTAGAGGTCAAGACTATAAAATCTTAAAGGAAGAGGGATGGAAATCAGAAATGTTCAGCAAAAGTAATATCGATCATGAAGAAGATTACTTAATTTTAGAAGCAGAGGGAGAAGGCCATTATGTCGGATGTCATTTAGATATACACAATTTATTCGATACTGAAAGATTTAATTGGCCTGGAGAAGGAGATGATTATATCGAAATTGATGATGGTGAAATAATTCTTTATGGAACAGGAACAGAAGATTATTTCTGTGGCTCATGGTGTCCCACTGAATTTTATTGCTCACCTTATTTTGGTGTTACATTACCTGGTGGGAAAAATTGGAGTGGTAAGATATCATATTATAGGTATCATATTGAAGATCCAATCTACTTTCATAAAAATATAAAAGTTAAAATTGAACACGGACATGCAAATCAACGTTCAGATGACTGGTCATCAACGGCATACTGGTATCAGAAAGAACCTCACAAGATGTTTAATCCAATTTTAACTGTAAAAGAGAGATTACCAAGAGAAGAGCCAAAAGAGATTAATTAAATCCATTAAAAGGTTTTATTTTTAATTCTTATTTTTGACTGAAATATATTCTTCTACTCTTTCTAACCATTCTGATACCAAAGAATTAAACAGATTTGCTTTTTCAATTTGTAGATTATGACCTGCCTGATCGAGAATTGCAAAAGTAGCTCTTGGGTAGTTTTCAATAATTTTCCAAGCATCACGATATCCCACTGTATTATCTTGTCTCCCCAAAAGAAATAATGAGGGTTTATCATATAATTTTAAGAGGTGGTCAACTTCAAAAGAAAATGAATAATTAGCTGGAAATATTTTATTAATAAAATTTTCATCTGCTACTCTTATTCCAGACAAAACTTCATCTCGAAATCTTTCCCATACTTCTTTAGTTTGAACTATCAACGATTCTTCTAATTCTTCAACCTCCAATGGATTTAAACTTTTAATAAAATTAGTATCTTTTACAAATACTCTAATATCTTTTGGTAAATCTCGATCTTCTGGTAACGGGGCTATAAGAGGACAAATAAATAAGATACCATCTACAAAATCAGGTCTTTTTAAAATAATACCTCTTGCTAAATAGCATCCATACGATTCACTAGCAATTATAAATCTTTCATGAGGAATGATTTCATCAATGAATTCTAAAACAATGTCAACAATTTCATCTGAATTCTTTAACCAACTTGATCCAGCAGTTTTTCCCATTCCAGGTAAATCGAAATAAATTCGTTTGTAATTATTTTTGTTTTTAAAAATAGGTTCCATACATCCTTTCATTAAACGATGGTCAGGCATAAATCCATGAATCATTAAAATAGGATACCCTTTGCCATGTAACTCATAATAAATTGTTAGGTTTTTCAATTTAATTTCCATGATTTCATCCCCTATTCTAAAGCTTTATTAATTGCTGCTCTTGCTAGCAATCTAGTAGAATCTAAAGTAGGTAGAGGACAATCATTAGGATCTATAATTAAGGGGAGTTCTGTACACCCCAGAACGACAGCATCACATCCATTTTTAGCTAACTTTTGAATTATTTTATTTAACTCATTTCTAGATTCCTCTGAAAAAATGCCATTTACTAGTTCTTCAAAAATAATCCGATCTATTTTTTCTCGATCCCTTTCTTGCGGAAGTTCACAAGTTATCCGAAATTTCTTCAGAGATTCGGGATAAACTTGAGATGAGACAAGATATTTTGTCCCTAATATACCTAAATGTTTAAATTTTTTATTTTTTGCTTCCTCTCCTACTACTTCTGCAATATGTAGCCACGGGATGGGTGATTTGGATATCATTAAACCATATGCTTGGTGGATTGTATTATCCGGGCAAATTGCAAAGTCCGCTCCTGCTTTTGCTACAATTTCTGTAGAGGCGAGCATTAGTTCTGCTACTTTTTCCCAATTCCCATTCCAAATGTATTGCATATAATCCGAAAAAGGTGGTGTATGCATAGTGATCTCAGGATGTCTATACTTAAACAATTTTTCCTGCGCTTCTATGCATATAGTAGTATAACATAAAGCAGCCCCTTCTGCACTACAAGCAACAATTCCAATATGTTTTACCAAATTTAAGACCTCTTTAATATCATATTTTTTATTAATTTCTATTCTCTTAATTTTTTACAATTAATTCTAATTAATCTTTTGCTTCCTTCAAACATTATTATTATAATCCTAATATATTTCTTGCTTCTGATGGATCTGCAACTTCCCGACGAACATGTTTGCAAATGTCGACATAATTTTTTACAATTTCCGCATTGTTTTTCGCCGGTATTTCTTTTTTAATGAACGGGTAATCTTCCGTACCAACCCTTATATTTCCCCCATGAGTAAGAACAAAAACTAAAAGCTTCATTTGATCTTCTCCCATTACACTTACACTATGAATCGTGTTTTCTGGCATGAATTTTTTTCTATACATATATTCTTGATAATTTGGGGGGCTCCACATTCCCCCAGGCCAATTGAAGAATAAAGTTATAACATGCGGATTTGACCAATCTAATAAACCTTTATCGATTAAATAACTTAAATTCCAGGAAGATCCCGTGTGCCACATTTCCCATTCAGGTTTTATATTATATTTCTTCAATTTAACACAGTATTCTTCCAATTCTTCTATTGGATGAAGAATGTCTAATTTAATGTGTTCAAAATACTCCGCGTCATGATTTAGCATCACTGACATCATTTCTGGTTTAGATTCAAAATCTCCTTTTCTTTGTTGGATCGCCTCACTAGAAACTCCCGCCTGAATAATTATATCACATCTTTCTCGTATTCTCTTAACTATTTCAACTTCCTCTCCTCGAGGTAAGTGAACATGAGCAACTGCAGCACCAGCTTCATAACATTCGACTACATCTTCGATTAGTTGTTCATTTGTTTCTGCCCAATTTTTTACATCAGGATATACTAAAGAATTTGCCGTAGTGGCGGTTATTATTATTTTTCGGTTTTCTCTCATAATTATATTCAATAAAGGAATTTTATTAAAAAAATTTATACATACTCTATTGTTGCGGGAGGTTTTGGGGTTACATCGAAATATACAAATTTTGTTTTAGGAATCTCAAGAAGTGCCTGCATTAGCTGCTTTAACAGCTCTAATGGTAAATTTGTGACTGTTGCGGTTCTGGCATCCTTACTATTGATGCATCTAATAATTACATCATATTGACCTGTAGGATTATTACCTAATTCAAATAAAATCCGAGAGAATCCTTTAATTTCTGTAGCTCTATTAACAAGATTGTTATAATCCCAGTCACCTTTTTCAATTTTAGGAGTTTGATAAGTTCTACTTCCATTAACCAATCCAGTTACTTGCTTATTAATAACATCTTCGCCTATTGCAGCAAAAATTTGGAATGGTTCTTGTTCTTCAGCATTATTTATAATCATCGGCTTTCCGTATTTATTTTTATAAAAATCCTCAACCTGAGATTCAACAAGGTCATGAACTTTTTTCTCAAATTCCAAATTTTCAAGCGTGACAGGACCAATAATTCGAGCTGATAAGGCTGGTCCTGGAAATGCCTTCCTAAAGATTAGGTCTTCTGGCATTCTTAGATATTCAAGCACCTTACGTACTTCATGTTTAGTTAAACTCGCAACTGGTTGAATTGTTGCTTCGACATCGTACTCAATTTCTACATTATGTTGGCTTTTTACAAAACCTTTCATATATGTATTTTTTAAGGCAAGTTCCTCATCGATCGTCATAGATTCTTTTAAATCATTAATTCTTACACCAAAACTCTCTTCTATATCAGGAAGAATTGTTCCATCTGCAAGAAGATCACATTTTTCCTCTTTTATAACTTTACTAATTGTACTTGAATATGCATCCTTGAATAATTGTCTCTTCTTTTCAGCATCTCCTTCACCTAATATTTTGGGAAGAAATTGGTCCCGAATATCTAAAATAATTACATTAGGAAAGAAATTTTTAATATATTCTCTCTCTTCTACACCTCTTATAACTCTCATTAACCCGTGATCAATAAAGACAGGAATCGTATCAATTTTTGCTTTTTTGAGTAAAAGGTATGCAGTTGAGCTATCAATTCCTCCTGATAAAGCACAAAAAACTTTCTTACCATGAGCATGCTTATTCAAGAATTTAATTGCTTCCTTAACAAATTTCTTAGGTTCTCTAGGTGGATTTATTAACCTGTGATTTAACATAGATTTGATTAATATTTATGTTAAAATAAGTGTAGTTATTAATTGGTTATGATTTATTTAGTCTTGACTCTGGATAAATTCTTCGAGATTGACAAAAATCCCATCCGGATCCTTAGCCGTAGCTAGTTTTATTAGATTTCTTCCCGGTGTTTCAGGAGTTAGGTCTGCAACTTGAGGAGGGCTAATAAACTCAACGCCCTTCGATTTCAGTTCGCGGTACATTTTATCAACTTCATCCACTTCAAGGGAGATCCGAGTGATTCCCACATTGTTTATTCTATCATAAGGTTTTCCCGTAGAAGGGGGTTTAGTCCATTGAAGTAGATCGAGTACTGTTGCACTTTTATCGTAACCCCATCGGATAAGCCAGCCTTTATATTCCGCTGTATCACCCAATCCAAGAGCAATTCCAACGCCTTCACTTTCAGTTTTTCTTCCAATAATATCCTCTTTCTTTCTATTCCCAAGTAGATGTCCTCCTAAAAAGTCAACATAAAATTCCAGTGATTTTTCTAAGTCTGAACAAACTACATTAAAATGTATAATCCTTTTTATCATAATAATACCTTAATTTTGTATTTCTTTTTACTTTCATATAAATCTCCAAGAAATAAATAGTGTTAGGTGGAGATTTATGATTTATTTACTTACATTGAAATGAATTTAATTATTATAAGGCAAAGAATTATCTGTTTGACTCGACTGTTAAATACTATGAATACGATTCGAAAGATAAAACTAACCTTAAAAAGTAGACCAACCATGGAAGGTGCTGGTGTTAGACTAAAACGAGCATTTGGTTATGTTGATGATTCACTTGATCCTTTTCTGCTTTTTGATGATTTCGGTTCAGATAATCCTAGTGATTATATGGCAGGATTTCCTTGGCATCCTCATCGTGGAATAGAAACGATCACTTATGTACTACACGGTAAAGGCGAACATGAGGATAGTTTAGGGAATAAAGGAGTGCTTGAACCTGGTGATGTTCAATGGATGACAGCAGGGAGTGGTATAATCCATCAAGAAATGCCTAAATTCCAAGGGAATGACCCATTGATGAAAGGTTTCCAGTTATGGGCCAATTTACCTGCATCTCATAAAATGATGGACCCTCGTTATCAGGAAATAAAAAGTGAGGATATTCCCGAAGTATCAGTTGGTGAGAATGTAAAAATAAAGATTATTTGTGGTGTAATTAATGGAGTTAAAGGACCAGTTCATGATATAATTACTGAACCCGAATATTTAGATATTTATATTAATCCAAATTCAGAATATATTCATCCTGTTAAATCTGGACATAATGTTTTTGCTTATACAATTGAGGGTGAAGGATATTTTGATGATAAGAAAGAGGAACTAGTGAAAAAAGAAACATTAATAATCTATAGAGATGGAGATGCTGTAAAAATCACAACTAATGACCAAAATATACGCTTTTTGCTTGTCTCTGGTAAACCACTAAAAGAACCTGTGGCTTGGCGTGGACCAATCGTTATGAATACTGAAGAAGAATTAAGAGTAGCTTTTCAAGAATATCAGAATGGAACATTTATTAAACACAAATAAATTATCTATCTGTATTTTATATCATTATTACTAATTTTATTCCTTAATATTTCTTAGATTTGTTATAAAACTGATAAATATTATATAAAGCCTTAGCGGCTAAATGTTCATTCGGATGTACTGAAATCCCGCTCTGATTCAAATTTTTTATTAAACTAGGAACTTTTTTGGCTCTTATCTGTATAAATGATCGTTTAGCCGTACTGCTAAAAGAATCTGCCGAAACATTCACATCTATGGCAGAAATAATTACGATTGGCTTAGAAATCTTTTCTTGCAACATAATCAAATCCTTATATCGAGGATTTAACATCGATTGCCAAATAAGCATCATATCAACATTCGAATCCATCCCAACTATTTCATATGCGGTTTTTTCTAACATTGGATCAAATACTACCTGAAGACTTAAATCTATAGGGTTTGAAATACTTGAGCCGAATTCAGGGATAACCTTTTCAAGCTTCAATTTTGAATCATTGGTCAATTCTGCCAATTTTAGATTATTCATCTCACATGCATCAGCTGAAGATACAGCAGGTCCTCCAGGTCCTGAAAGAATGGCAACTCTACAATTTCTCACTGGAATAGGATTAATGAATGCTTGGATCATACTAACCATTTCTTCCAAATTATATACTCTGATCACTCCATATTGGTCAAATACCGTATTCCATAACTCATTATTTCCACATATAGACCCTGTATGTGAATGAGCAGCTCTTGATCCTCCAGAGGTCACCCCCACCTTCCAAATAATTATAGGTTTTTTAATTTTTTTTACCAATTCGATGAATCTTCTTCCATCATCAACGCCTTCCAAGTAACATGCTATTATTTTAGTATCAGGGTCATCTGCTAAATATTCTAAAAAATCATTAAAACCTAAATCAATACCATTGCCATAACTTATTGCTTTTGAGAAGTATGTTCCCTTTAGCATTGAAACAAATGCCATAATATTGGCAATTGAACCACTTTGGCTAATTAAGCCTAATGAACCTGATTCTGTTGGTAAGGATGGAAAGAATGAGAGTTTTGAACTAGGACAATATAACCCCATACAATTAGGTCCAATTAACCTCATTTGATATTTTCGAGCAATTTTTAACAATTCTTTTTCAGCTTTTTTACCTTCTTCATTTTTTTCCCCAAATCCAGCTGAAAAAATTATTACTGTCTTTACTCCATTTTCACCACATTCAGTAATGATCTCTTGAACGAATTTAGGATGAGTGGAGCATATAACCAGATCAATAGGCTCCCCGATGGATTTCAAATCTGAAAAAACAGAGATTCCCATAATTTTAACATTAGATTCAGTTATTCTAGGGTTGACGATAAATATTTTGGGAAATTCTTGATCAATAAATCCCTGTAATAAAATATTCCCCAAACCACCTTTCCTACTCACACCATAAATTGCAAGAGACTTTGAATGGAAGATATCATCAATTTCTGAGAATAAATCAGTCAATTAAATCTAACCTCTTCATATATGGAATAGAACATAAAATGAATAATTTTTGCGTAAATAAAAATTCTTTTAAGATATTATAACTGTAGGAAATGAAAGAATCATATACTAATATGAAGAAAGACCGATACAATAATTTTTTTTTTCTTTTATATATTTTTCAAGAAGAAGAGTTTGAAAGATTAGAGGAGAAAAACCAAGATTGTTCTTGATGAATATCCAAAAATCAATGACATGATTTTCATTTCAAAAGATAAATTCATTTAGTAGTTCTATAATTTTAAATGATGTGAATATTATCATTAAATTAAAACTACAATAGTGATAAAATTTGGCAGAAGAAGAACAAGGAGAAGAAGTCTCATCAGAGCTAAGAGAGAAAATTGACCAAAATATTGGTAAAGTCTTTGAAAAATGGCTTGATAGAATATCTAAAGGTGAACCTATTGAAGGTATAATAAAGGCTCTTATCGTTGAGAAAGTTATGAATATTTTAGGGATTTTGACGAAGAGAACCGTTGTTAAAAAGGTAACAAAAAAGATTGTAAAGAGAAGAGTTGATAAATACTGGGAGAGAAATCGAAAAGAGATTCTCGAAAAAATTAAAAATTTATAGAGTTTTTATTCTTTTTTTAATATTCTGTTTCATTTGGCATTTACAATCTAATAAAGACTATTGGTCACAAAAAAATCTTGTTTGGATCAGATTCACCTACAGCATCTCCATTACCCTTAGAAATCGATAAAATTCTAACTTTACCGAGAGTCTCGCATGAAATAAAACAAGATATTTTTTATAATAATGTTAAAAATCTTCTGGAAAGGAAAACTTAGAATTCTCTTATACCCCAACCTTTGAATAATCTCAATTTTACAAACTTTTTTAGTTTTTTGTAAACTATTATTCTATTAATTAAATTTAATTCAAAAATTTTTCTAGAATATAGATATTATTAACCATTTAATTTCTTATCAACTTATTATTAAAATTTGAGATAATTAAATCAAATTCAATCATTTATTTCTATTTTAATAATAAATCAATTAAAAGAGAAATCCTATTTTTTTTTAATTATTAAGAAAAAACTTCGTAGGATGATTAAGTGAGTTATTTAGGGGACAATAAAATCTGGGAAGAAGAAGAAGATCTAAATTGGGATATTATAGAAATATCGAAAGTTGACGACAAAATTATTAGATATTTACTTGATAACTTGAAATTGGATAAATCAGAATTATCAGATAATTTTTTCATATCCTTTGAGAGTCTACTGAAAATTGGTAAAAAAGCTCAAAATATAATTAATTCCTATATTAAAGAAACGAATGAAATTCATAACTTTAAGATAGATATTTTTAATTTTATGTTAGATTTTATTAAAAGTAATAAGATTGAAGATCTATTAGTTCCATACTTATATGATCCTGATTTCATTACTAGAGCACGAACAATATTTAAAATCGAACAGGTTGGAGATAAAAAGTATTTAAAATATATTTTACCACTACTAAATGATCCTGACGATTCAGTTCGGTGGGCAGTTTTACGGTTCTTGGATACCTTTAATATGGTGAAAAATCCTTTAGTTTGTAAAGAAATTAAATGTTTTATAGAAAAAGAATCGAATTATGTTATTAAAGAAAAAGCTAAAGAAGTTTTTAAAAAAGCTTAATGCCTCATGACTATTAAAGCTTTTATTAAATTAAATTATTTTTATTTTAATATAAAGTACTTATAAATTTCGATATATCAATTTTTCTCACGCAAAATGTTCTAATTATTCTTTCTAAAAATAGTTAATTTATATGGTAAAACTCGATTTTAATCTGTTCTCTGATGAATTAATAAAGGATGTTTGTACTGATGATTTATACAAAAAGAAAATCAGACTACATTTATAAGATTTCATTTCCATTAAAATTATAATTATCGAGCGGTATAATATTATAAAAATTTATTAGATCAAATAATAATTAATATATCTAATTATAATTAGGATTCATAAAAATGTCTCATTATGATTACACTTTTAAGATTCTTCTCCTTGGAGATGCATCCGTTGGAAAAACTTCATTCACAAAACGCTATTGTTATAACATTTTCAACCCTAGTGAAAGATTAACTATTGGTGTTGACTTCCATGTTAAAACAATTGAGTTGAATAATACTAAAGTAAAACTTCAAATATGGGACGTCGGAGGGGAAGAACGCTTTAGATTCCTTTTACCGACATATTGCTTAGGTGCAAACGCTGCATTTCTACTTTATGACATAACACGGCCTTCTACTCTAGATAATATTTCAGAATGGATGACTATTGTTAGGCAAAAAGGCGGAACTATACCAATAATGCTAGTAGGTTCTAAAATTGATCTTTCTAAAACCTCTCGGCAGGTCCCGAGAGAATATGGCATTCAGATCGCTGAAAAAAATAAAATGGCAAGTTTTGTTGAAATATCAGCCAAAGAAAACTTAAATGTTAATGAAGCGTTTAAAGTCCTTACCGAACTGACATTAGAAAAGATTAATAGTAGGTGATTTAATGGAAGATACCAAATATTTATCTCTGAGCCAATTATTTGATTCCGTTGGCGTTATTGAAAAGGGTATTGAAAGAATTTACCATTATCTCCTAATCAACAAAAGAATTGATAATTTAAAGGATGTGTGTAATCAATTTAGTCTCTCTTTAAAACGAGGATACAAAATCTGTTCAGTGCTCAGCGATTTAGAACTTGTTCAGATATATGATAGACCAATGAAAATTCATCTCGCAAATCCTATTTTAGGATTATGGCAAAATCTCGTGAATAAAAGAATAGAGAATCTCCAAAATGAATTTGATGAAAAGAGAGATAAGTGTGAAAACTCATTAGCGACATTTATTAAAAACTTCAATTTGGAAGAACAAGTTGCTCAAGAACCCGTTGAATTTATCAATTATGATGTGAAAAATTTTGATGAGAGCTACTCTTCATTTTTAGCTGAAAAAGAATGTAAAATTGCGATTGGTATCAGATATCACAATCCTTTAATTGATTTGATTCAAGAATATGGTCTTAATAATATTCCAGAAGAAATAGCTGGACCTATGAAAGCAGGAATGAATAGAATCAAAGAAAATCTTAAAACTATTAACGTCCAAATTATTTTTCATTCTGAGGTTGTAAAAGACCTTGTAAATAGTGAAGAATTTAAACTTCTTACTAAACATGTTGATCCCATGAATATTGAATTTAAGAATCTTAAAATTTATGTGACAGACGAAAGCTTTAGCAATTTTAGCCTTACAGATAGTGAACTTATTCAACCAAGTTTTGATCCAACAAATATTTTAATTGGATCATATATCTCTCGAAATAGAAATATTTATCAGATCTTCGAAACAAAATTTAATGAAATACTTAAAACTGGAATTACTATTGAAGATTTTTTGAAAAAAGATAAAAGTCTACATATGGAATCGTTTACCGAAACACAATCTTTCGTTTTATGTATATTGTAAGGTAATAACTGAGAGAAATATTACGCTTTTTGTTCCCTTTTTTGTTTTGCTATTAAAGCTTTTCTAAACTTTTCAAGCATTGTCCTTGGGGTTACCTTATAATCTTCTTGTCGTTCAAATCTTTTTAAGCTTTTCTTAATCCCGAACAAATATTTAGCGATATCTTTAAGTTTCTCTAATGGATATCTTCCCATCATTGCAATCGTTTCCATCTGGGGTGATCCACCCCCATGAAGACCTGCAACCTGCAAAAGACCTGCAATATCAGAACATCCGATGCATTCAATTCCTTTAAAACATTTCAAAACATTCTCTGGGGGCACTCTTGGATTTCTTTGCATATATTTCATTGCTAATGGACCTACTTCTTTATTATAGAAGGTATCGAGAAATGGTAATGTTGCCATTAATCCCCCTGCTAAATCTGCTAAGATCTTGTATTCTTCATATATTTGCTCCCCTGCAAGTCTACGTCCTGCATTGGTGAGAATTTCATCTGGAACTTGAGTACCAGAAGGGGCTCTTTCAGAATGCAGCGCACTTGATTCACCTGCGGCAAAAACTAATTCTGCTGTTCCTAAAATATGTGAAATCTTATCTCTTACATGGGATGTGTCTTGAATTCCATTATACTCTGCAACTAAAGCGGCAGCACTTGCTAATACTTCTGACATTGCTGCTTTACAACCTGTATAAGAGTGGCGATGATAATGAGCAAACATTAATGCTAAAAATCCTGCAAAAGGTGTTTGTTTATGATCCGCATGACCATTTAAAAAGACTCGCTCCTTTGGGATGAACACATCATCAAATATTATAAAAGTTTCACTGTCACCAAGAGCTAAAGCTGCAGGTTTCATACTCTCGGGAACATTCTTAGGTTGATGAAAATATGCAGGCCTTACAAGTAATTTCACACCGTCCCAATCGGCTGGGATTGCAAAAGCAACGGCATAATCATGATCATCTGGCATCATCATTCTACAGGGAACCGCGATTATCTCATGCACATAAGGTGTATTAGTGATACAGCATTTTGCACCGCGTACTATAATTCCATCATCTCGTGTTTCAACAATCCGTAAATATGCATCTGGATTTTCCTGTTGATATGGGCGTTTCAAACGATCACCCTTAACATCGGTCGATGCACAAGAACCCGCTAAGTCATTTTCTTGGAAGTATTTTAGGAATTTTTCGAAATTGTCATAATAATTCGTACCTAATGCTTGATCGCATTCATAAGTAATAACAGAAAGAGCATTAAGGGCATCTATTCCCATGCATCTTTGAATACAACCCGAAACTCTGTGACATAAAACTCTGGTCATTCTTTGCTTTTTGAATAAATCCTCTTTACTCTGGTGGATATGGCAAAATCTATTAATTTTTTCTCCGGTTAAGTGAGAAGTTGCCGTACATAGATCTTCAAATTTCTTATCGTGAGCAAGGTCGTATGTTTCGCGCAGGATATTAATCCCCCCTCTTATTCGAGGATCATCCCGACCAACAAGTTCGTCACCTATCCAAATATTCTTTTTCATTGAGTAGAGTGACTCAAGATATTCTTCAAAAGTTTTCATATGTAAAATAATACCCGAGTTTAAAAAAAATTATTTGACAGGATATCAAAAGTAACTATTTATTTATTAGAATTTTAGGAGAAAAGATCTCATTTACTAAATTCCCGAGAGCTGCGTGCTTATCTAATTCCAATACTTCGCCTGTTTGGACTGCTCCGTTCAAAGTTTCTCAAATCTCAGGATTAAGTTTGATAGCTTTTGAGAAATGATTTAACTTATGTAAACCGGGATAAAATTGCCCTTTAATTTCATAACACACTAAAAAATGACTCAATCGGGTTGATAAGGTTGCTCATATGGATCAATCTCATTTGTTAGACTGATAAAAATTTGGCATAGAAAGAATTTGCATTCTATTTTGTGATATTGTTTATTAAGAAAGCAAAAATGTTAGTTTAAGACTCTATTTCTTTTTTAAATTCAAAAGTGATTACAGCAGTGTCTTGAATCCCTAACTTCTTACTTATCTTTCTAATATAATTTATACTCTTTTTCTTTAATAAATCATTAATGATAATGGTTGGCACTAAAGCTACTATCAAATAAAATGGCATTCCCAACCATAAAACTAAGCTAGGAATGTTAAAAATATTTCCAGGTAATCCATAATTAGCAATAAACCTATTAATAAAATCGTTTACAACTAAAATATAAGTAATAATAGCCCCAATACCAGCGTAACTTCTAAGAATTGTCTGAAACCAATCTCCTACGGAACGTAGTACAATTGGTTCTGTAGAATTCTCTATTTTTTTCTTATTTGAATAAATTATTCCGGAGTCTCTTAAAAACCAAACTGAAGAAAATAAAATTGAAGCTAATCCAAAAGTTAACATTAATAAAATTGCATCGGCGAAGAATCTAGTTAACATAGGGATTTTAGAAATATTGTCAAAAGTGTTTGTTACATCTGCAGATAAGATAAATTGAACTATAGTAGGTGTTAAAAAAATAGAGGAAAGATTAATAGCCATTAGTACTGGAAAAAAGCTTTGAGAAAATAGTTTTTCTGTTCGTTGTTCTAGTTGAATGCCATAATGCATTTTTGATCCGTAAAATTTTTTGTGTAAGTATAAAATAATCGGACTTATTAGATAACCCCCAATAAATAATCCAACTATTGCAGAAAGAGGAAGTATAATAATGAATATAATTCCAAGTTCCAAAAGCACATCATCTAAAGGTACAAAACGAGTTAACGTTATTGGAATAACTGGTCTAAATAATATTTCTAGAATACTTATTATTACTATCCAAAAAACGATATAAATAAAAAATAGTATTATTAACTTTCTGTATTTAGAAGTACTCATGAAATCTAAAACGTTGGATAATTTTTTAAGAGTTTCTTATTAGATAATAAAGTTATTGATTAATTTAATAATTTCACTTCTATTCAAGTTAACCACGTTTTCTTCCTCCGATAAAGGATTTCTACAGTAGTTAATAGATTATCGTTATAAAGTAAGACTTTCTCATCAATAAATGAAAAAACAAAATCCCCAAGGTAATTTTTCTATTTTTTAATTGGAGTCATTCCCAACAGCAAAAAAAATGTAGAGTTTTACATTGAAAATTATAGAATAGGAGTAGAAGCTTTCTAATTACATTTAATAAGATGAGTAGTGATGTGTATTAAAATATATTTTATACTTTTTTATCTCAATAATTAAATTTACTGAGCAAAAATTTCATTTATTATTGCTCCAAGTGATGTTAGTTTATCTAATTCCAGTATTTCACCTGTTTTAACTGCTCTGTTTAATGCTTTCCAAATCTCAGTATCCTCTTTAATAGCTTCTGAGAAACGATTTAACTTATGTAAACCTGGATAAGATTGCCCTTTAATTACATAACACACTAAAAATGACTCAATCGGGTTGATTAGGATTAAATTTTCCCCGATTTTGATACGATCAATCGACTCAGAAAAAACTTCAGAGCTAAAAGTGTCAAAAGCAGACATGAATGAACTAAAAAGCCACTCAAAATCCCAATCTTTCCGAAATGGATAATTAAAATATGATATCCCACTCTTATCCATAATTAAAAGCACAATAGGTTCCTCATCAACCAATTCTGGTGGTTTTACCATGCGTTTTCCTTGCAAGCGTTCTAAAACTTCGTCAACTGAGGCTAATTTTAAGCGTTCTGATATCGTTGCTTCTCTTTCTTTAAGGCTTTTCCATTCACTTAATTTTTCTAAGTAATTATCATGTTCACTTGAAATCCTTTGAGCCGTAAACGTAATACCATACAATTCGGCTACAAGTTGAGCTTGTGTCAATAAACGCTGTGCTTCTTCAAAATTCATTTGAATTAATGCTACTTTTGCTTGTAATAACTTCACCTCGGCTAAAAAACGATACATTCGTTGTTCCTTTGAAATTTTATATAATTGTGCTACTAGTGGGTTAATCTCTTGCAGTACTTCTATATCTTCAAATAGATTTAATTCCTCGATATAAAACTCACAAAGATAGATCAGAGAACCTGTTTTTACGTATACATTAGTTTCCTCGTTAGCTACTTGTTTTAGCAATGTTTCTGCTTCTGTTCGATTGCGACTCCCCCCGGTTTTTAATAAAAACATAGCTTTTAACAGTAGATAAGTATGACTCAATAGCGTGCTACCCTTTTGAACTTCATATTTCTTTACTCTTTCTAAGTATTTTTGTGCTTCTTCAATAGCATCTCTCTCAAGATTTACACTAACCAGATATACTGATGAATAGAGAATCGCTTCAAAATCATTCATTTTTTCCGCAAGTGATAAACTAGGATTTAGATATTCTATTGCTAGATCATACTCTCCCTTTAAAGCATATATAACGCCCATTTTAGATTGAAATTGAACAAAATAATTATAGAAATTTTCTTTCTCTGCTAAAGCAATTCCCTGCTTTAAATACCTTAAGGCTTTATCTATTTCACCTCGATTCTCATAAATTACTTCTAGAGTATTTAAATTGCCGAGTTTGGTTCCAGTGCTGATCATTTTAGAGGATAAACTCTTCTTACAATATTTTAATGCCTGATTAAGCTCACCCTTAAAAGAATAAATTTGTCCAAGTAAAAATAAAGTATTTGCTATTCCTATTTGATCACCTATTTCTTCAAAAATCGTTAAGCTCCTCGAAGTATAATCGAAGGCTAAGTCATATTCACCTTTTGCAGTATATATGTTTCCTAGCAACTGTAAAGTGTATGCAATGTCCGTTTTATTTCCAAGTTTTTCCTGTAATTCTAAACACTCAAGTCCCGCTTCTAATGCTTGATTTGAATCTCCTTTAAGATTATAAGCCCATGATTTTCTAAATAAAATGTTTTTTCTTTGTCTGGTGAGATATGAAGGTGTAACGTCAGAGAGAGAATAAAGTAATTTCTCAGCTTTGAAAAGATCCTTTAGTGCTTTGTCATATTGTCCGAGGAATACACAATTTGCTCTAAAAAGAAGGGAAGTAATGGTTTCATTGGTTCTGTTCAAACTTTTACTTAAACGATATGCTAATTTCCCAATTCTAATTGCTTCCCCATGTCGCTGAAAAAAAGATAATATTTTTCCTTTTGAAATAAGTAGAGATAATTGATCAGCTGGTATGAGGTTTCCATTCTTTTCAATTTTACTTATAACTTCAAGGGCTTCTTGGAGTTTTCCCTCACGCCTTAAATTTTCAGCATACCTTAAATCCTTAGGAACTAATTCGGGCATTTTTATTGGTTCACACTTTTAAGATAATAAAAAAAGAAGCTAGTTATCCTTAAAAGACTTTGGAACACTTAACTTTTAACGAAAGTTTGATATTTTATTATGAAATCCATATTTTTATGATAATCATTCATTTTTAGTATAATGAACCTAGATAATATTAAACGTTTTAATAAGAAAAAGATATAAACATACTTTATTGTTTAGTAGTAATAAAATATATCAACAATTTTTATATTATAAACCAAAAAACACTAAAACTTTTTCAAAAGTTTTATTAATGTACAATGGATTATATTATTAATATTTTTATTAACTCGAGTTTTGAATAATGGATAACCGGATATATCTGTTAGATGTTACAAACAGGGATGGTGTTCAAACAAGTCGTTTGGGCTTAGCCAAATTGGAGAAAACTGTACTAAACATTTTATTAAATAGAATGGGAGTATATCAATCTGAAATTGGATTTCCTACAACTTTACATGAAACAAATTATATTAATGCAAATGTAGAGCTTGCTGATATAGGTGTACTTAATCCTATTATACTCTCAGGATGGATGCGTGCTATAGAATCAGATGTTGAAAAAGCAGTTGAGCTTACACAGCTAAAACATGTAAATTTATCTATTTCTACCTCACGTCAAATGATTAATGGTAAATTCCAAGGGAAATTCAAAGGCGATGACATTATTAAAATGATGGTAGCAGCTGTTCAAAGAGCATCTGATTTAGGAATAAAGACTATTGGAGTAAATGCAGAAGACGCTAGCAGAACTAACATGGATTTTCTAATAAAATTTTCATTAGCAGCAAAAAAGGCAGGTGCTCATCGTATACGTTATTGTGATACTCTAGGATATGAGACACCTTTTCGAATTCACTTCAGAATGAAAGATCTTACAAAGGCAGTTGATTTACCCATCGAAATGCACTGTCATAATGATTTAGGGATGGCAGTTGCTAATTCAATAATGGGTGCTAAAGGTGTAATTGAGGAGGGTCAAGATGCTCTTATTAATACTACAGTAAATAGTATGGGTGAGCGTGCTGGTAATGCTGATCTAGTATCAACTACTTTAGCATTGAAACATGGAGCCGAAATTGAAGATTTGGGAATAGTTGATCCGAAAATTGATTTATCTAAGGCGTGGAAAATTGCTACATATGCTTCACATGCATTTGGAGTGCCTATTCCTATTAATCAGCCTGGAGTAGGTGATAATGCTTTTGCTCATGAATCTGGAATTCATGCTGATGGTGCATTAAAAGATCGAAAAAACTATGAATTGTATGATTATAATGAATTAGGTCGGGGTGAAACTATAATGATAGAAACAGGGAGAAAAATAACGACAGGAGAATATTCTGGAATTTCTGCGTTTACTCATAGTTATAATCATTTTAATATTGATTTTAAAAATCAAGAGGAAGCGCGACAAATCCTAGAACTGGTAAGATATGCAAATGTTCATAAACAACGTCCTTTAGTGAAGGAAGAATTCATTTTCATTGCTGAATATCCAAAAATAGCAAAAAAAATATTGACAATGACTCCCCCAGATATCTCAATAGAACGGCCTCATTATGAATTTGCTAAAAAAAGAAAAGAAAAAAAATTAGCAGAAATTAAACTTAAAACTCGTATTAAGAATTAACTATTTTTACTTGTTTTCATTAAAAAATATAATTATTTGGAAACGAGTTGAATAACAAAATCATCTAATTGATTTTGGATTATGAAGGAAGAATTAACTCCAGAAAAAATTCATAAAAATTATTTAAATGGAGATATAAATAAAGAAGATAGTGTTGATCTTTTAATCTCATTAATCGATGGAAGCGAGGATGCCAAAGTTCGGGTAGCAAGCATTGAAGCATTACGAAAAATAGAATATAAAGATGAAAAGATTTTTAAAATTCTTGAAAATCATTTAGTTTCTGATGAGAATGCGAATGTTAGAGCATCTGCAGCAGAAGTCATTATATTAAATCATCTAGAAGAAGGATTAGAACCCTTAAAATGGACAATTCAGCATGATAAATCTCCCCTAGTACTGAATGTAATTTTTAAAATCTTTGAGAGAAATAAGAAGGTGAAATATGAGATACTTGAAGGAGATTTAAGTCATTTTTTAAGTACATTTGCTTCTAATCTGGGAGTTCAATATGAAGAAGCGAGGTTCTTTTTAGATCTGGAGGCCATTTTCGCAAAGGATAAGAGGAATTATGAAATTAATCCCCTCTGTTATAAAAATTTTGAAGTTCTATATAATTGGAAAGATTCCGAACCCTGGTTAGTGATAAAGAATGAGCATGTTGAGGTTCTAAACTTAAATTTTTTCAATTGGAAATTTGTTAAGGATAATGAAGAATTAATCAATTCCTTTTCAAAACTAAAATATTTAGATATGTATCTCAATATGATAAGAAAATATAATAATTTTAATTTTAATCATACTGTGATTCCTGAATCAATTGGTAGGCTTATATACCTTAAAAAATTAGTATTGGCAAGAAATAATCTTAATAGTATTCCTGGATCAATAAAAAATTTAAATCTACTTTCTGAATTAGATTTAAGTCATAATCATTTTCAAGAAATTCCTCAGATATTAAAGTCCCTTAATTCGCTTGAGCGTTTAAATTTGAAGAATAATAATATTAAAAGCACTTCTCAAAGAATGAAGGATTTCATAAATTCTTTAGCAGATTTTAAGCTATAAATTTATGATTTGGTAAATTATTTAAATTTAAAATTTCAATAAGATTTTCTTTAATATAGTGATAATAATGACAAATGGTAAAAAAATTAAGTAATAGATGTTAAAATAAAATTCGAAGCTCCTCTGGCAATGAAATTAGCGGGAGGATTAGTTCTCTAATTTTCATTTCTTTTTAGAAAGAAAAGTAAAATTACAATTAAAAGTATAGTTAAGAGTTTAAATTAGAAAACTCTTTATTTCTTAATTATTCGTTGATTAATTAATTATATAGATATTTAATTTTAAAATATATAACAATCTATTTATCCATTTAAAATGTGAAAAAAATGTCAAGTGGTAAAAAAATATATGGTGGCGATGTATTAGTTAAGTGCCTTTTAGAAGAAAATGTTAAATATATGTTTGGTATTGTTGGTGGACAATTATTAAGAATGTATGATGCTGTTTATCGATGGGGTAAAGAGAAAGGAATACAAACAGTAATGTTTCGTCATGAACAAGCTGCTGCTCATGCTGCTGATGCATGGGCAAGACTTACTAATACTCCAGGAATATGTTTTGGGACTGTAGGTCCAGGAGCAACACACCTCGTTCCTGGAATAGGGGCGGCATGGAGCGATAATATTCCTGTTGTAGCAATAGTACCTCAAGTTGATATCGATGTTGCTGATAATTTTGCATTGCAAGGAAATCTTGATCAAGTTTCCTTGTTTAAACCAATTACTAAATATCAAAAAAGTGTACGTAAATTAGAAGAAATTCCTGACGCTGTTCATAAAGTTTTTAGAGAAGCTATGAGTGGGCGGCCTCGACCCGTATTACTTGAGATATATCATGATGCTTTTTATGAACAAGCACAAGAAGATGAGGTTCCAATTTTAGCAACAGAACGATATAGGGCACTATCTAAACCTGCAATTCCTAAGGATTCAATTACCGAATCATTAGATTTATTATTAAAAGCGGAGAAACCTTTGATTGTATCAGGAGGTGGTGTATCACGTTCAGGTGGATGGAATGAATTACAAGAATTTGCTGAATACCTTAAAATACCGGTAATTACTACAATAACAGGAATAGGGACGATACCAAATACCTCCGAAGCTTTTCTTGGCTCTTCAATAAGTATGGCTACCCTGTTTGCAGCTAGTCAAGCAGATGTGGTTCTAGCTTTGGGATGTAAGTTCTCTTTTACATTAGGTTATGGAAAACCTCCAATCTGGAACAAATCACAAAAATTAATTCATGTTGATATAGATCCAACCATTATTGGTCGTAATAAGCCAATTACGTTAGGTATTATAGGCGATTGTAAGTTATTCTTGGAACAAATCCTTGAGGAGGTTAAGAAAACTAAGAAAGTTGAAAAGAGACCCTGGTTAGATTCTTTAACTAATAATAGAAAAAGCATCATTCAATCAAGAAGAAGAGTTGCAGAGAGTGATGAAATTCCAATAAAACCTGAAAGAATGATTAAGGACATCTATGAATTCATGGATGAGGATGCTATCTTGATTGTTGATGGTGGAAATCTTGCAGTTTATTCTCTTGAGCAAATAGATTTCTATAAAACACGAAAACCACTATCAACGCTTCAAGCGATAGGGATGGGACATTTGGGAACTTCTATTCCTTATGGTATCGGAGCTAAACTAGCTAAACCAGACAAGCAGGTGATCTCAATTTCAGGTGATGGAAGTTTTATGATTAATATCCATGACTTAGAAACTGCATCAAGACTTGGGTTAAAAAATCTGATATATGTAGTTGGAAACAATAGTACTTGGGGAATGATAAAAACTGAACAGGAATTTCGTTACAAAAAGCGTTATATAGATGTCGATTTTCCTGATTTTGATTTTGGTCGTTGTGCTGAAGCGTTCGGTTGTTACGGGGAGGTTGTAACTGAACCAAATGAAATTAATCCTGCTCTTAATAGAGCTAAAAACTCGGGTAAACCAGCAGTAATAGATGTAAAAATCAAATACGACACTCCTGAATTTATGAAGTTAGCAGCTGCAAGGGGAGGTCTATAAATATATTATAGATAGAACAAGGTTATATAGCAATAATTAATTTCTTTTCATTTAGTGAGGATAATAAGAATTTTCAAGAATATTTTTTTCTTCTATTTCTAATGAAATCTGTTAATAAAAATTCACTATACTTTTAAACTATTATTCAATTCTGTAAATTCATAATTTTTTAATTATTTGTTGATTAATTATATAAATGTTCAAATTGAGATTTATTTCAAATTTATATATCTTTTAAGACGTGAAAAGAATGTCAAGTGGAAAAAAAATTAATGGTGGCGATGTTTTAATTAAATGTCTTGTAGAAGAAAATGTTAAATATATGTTTGGTATCCCTGGAGGACAATTATTAAGTATGTATGATGCTGTGTATCGATGGGGTAGAGAAAAAGGACTTGATACTGTAATGTTTCGTCATGAACAAGCAGCCGCACATGCCGCTGATGCGTGGGCAAGATTAACTAACACACCGGGAGTATGTTTTGGGACCGTTGGACCAGGAGCAACACATCTTGTACCAGGTGTAGGAGCAGCATGGGCAGATAATATTCCTGTTATAGCCATTGTACCTCAAGTCGATATTGATCTAGAAGATACTTTTACGTTACAAGGGATGCTAGATCAAGTCGCGTTATTTAAACCTATTACGAAGTACCAAAAAAGCATAAGAGAATTAAAGAAGATTCCGGATGCAGTTCACAAAATATTTCGAGAAGCAACAGGAGGACGACCTCAGCCTGTATTATTAGAAATCTTCCCAGATGCTCTAGTGGAGCAAATTAGGGAAGAAGATCTTAAAATTCTGCCAGCACAACAATATAGAGCAATAAATAAGCCAGCAATTCCTAAAGATTTAATTAATAAATCATTAGATCTGTTATTAAAGGCAGAAAAACCATTAATTGTGTCAGGAGGAGGTGTTTCACGAGCAGGTGGATGGGATGAATTACGTGAATTAGCAGAATATTTACAGATCCCTGTGATTACTACAGTTATGGGAACAGGAACGATTTCATCGGATTCAAAATGCTATCTTGGTGTTGCAATGAATAATGCGATCTTTCAAGCAACTAGTCAATCAGATATGGTCTTAGCTCTTGGTGTCAAATTTGGGTTTTCCATGGGTCATGGTAAATCACCGACCTGGAGTAAATCCCAAAAGATGATACAAGTTGACATTGACCCGACAATCATAGGGCGCGCTAAACCAATTACACTAGGTATTGAAGGGGATTGTAAAATTTTTCTACAACAAATTCTTGAGGAAGTAAAGAAAATTAATAAAATTGAAAAGAGAGAATGGTTAGAGAAACTAACTGAAAGTAGGAAGAGTGTTATTGAATCAAAGATCAAGGTAGCTTCGAATGATAAGATCCCAATAGATCCTCAAAGAATGATTAAAGATGTATTTCAATTTATGGATGAAGATGCAATATTAATTGTTGACGGCGGTAATATTGCTTTTTATGCTCTAGAGCAAATAGATTTCTATAAGCCTAGAAAACCTCTCTCATCTCTTCAAGCGATTGGAATGGGACATCTTGGCGTGTCTGTACCGTATGGTATTGCAGCAAAATTGGCAAAACCAGACAAACAGGTAATTTCAATTTCTGGTGATGGTGCCTTTATGATAAATATCAATGATCTTGAAACTGCTGTTAGGCTTGGTTTGAAAAATCTAATTTATGTCATTGGAAATAACAGTGCATGGGGGATGATAAAAGTTGGACAACAATATGGCTATCAAAGGCGTTATATAGATGTAGATTTTCCAGATTTTGATTTTGCAAAATGCGCTGAAGGATTTGGATGCTATGGGGAAGTAATAACTGATCCAAATGAAATCACCCCTGCTCTTAATAGAGCTAAGAGCTCAGGTAAACCAGCAGTACTAGATGTTAAAATCAAATACGCCACCCCTGATGTTCTTATGTTATTGTTTTCTTTGGGTATATATTTTAGATAAGTTTTAGAAATATTAAAATTGAATTGTTAAATTGGGTGAAAGAAATGACAGAAGAAAAGAAAAAGTTGAATGGTGGAGACGTTTTAATAAAATGTCTTCTACAAGAAAATGTAAAATATATGTTTGGTATCCCTGGTGGGCAACTCCTTACTACATATGATGCTATTTATCGATGGGGAAAAGAACAAGGTATAAGCACTATTTTGTTCAGACATGAACAAGCAGCAGCTCATGCTGCAGATGCTTGGGCAAGACTTACTAACACTCCGGGAGTCTGTTTTGGAACTGTAGGTCCTGGCGCAACCCATTTAATTCCTGGAGTTGGGGCTGCCTGGGCTGATAGCATACCTGTTATAGCACTAGTACCTCAGGTAAATAGTAGGTTTGAAGATCACCAAACTCTACAAGGTAATCTTGATCAAATGACCTTGTTTAAACCTATTACAAAATATCAAAAAAGCATCCGTAAAATTGAAGAGATACCTGATGCGGTTCGGAAGGTATTTCGAGAAGCAACAAGTGGGCGTCCGAGACCAGTATTTTTAGAAATTTTTGAAGATGCATTTCTCGAAGAAATTGAAGAAGAGAAGCTCACAATATTATCTTATGATAGATATAGGGCTATTGGGAAACCAGCTGTTAATGATGAATTAATAAAAGAAGCTTTAGATCTCTTACTAAATGCTGAAAAGCCATTAATAATATCGGGTGGAGGCGTTTCAAGGTCAGGTGCTTGGGACGAATTAACAGAGTTTGCTGAGTATTTACAAATCCCTGTTATTACATCTATCATGGGTCTAGGTACAATTTCAAATAAATCCAAGTGTTTAATAGGGGCTACATTGGGAGGACCTGCTCTTTCAACAACAATAGAAGCAGATGTGATTTTAGCACTAGGAGTCAGATTTTCACATGTATTAGGACATGGTGAAGAACCATTTTGGAAAGACTCACAAAAGTTGATACAGGTTGATATTGACCCTACTATCATTGGAAGAGCGAAACCCATAACATTAGGCATTGTTGCTGACTGCAAAATGTTCATGAACCAAATCCTTGAAGAAGTAAAGAAAACAAAGAAGATTGAAAAAAGAGAATGGTTGGATAAAGTCTATGAAGCTAGACAAAATGGGATTATTACCAATAATAAAAAGGCTTCAAGAGATAAAATTCCAATCATCCCTCAAAGATTGATTAAAGATGTTCTTGAATATATCGATGAGGATGGCATATTAATAATTGATGCGGGAGATCTTACATGTTATGCTATGGAGCAAATAGATTTTCATAAACCACTAGGGCCTCTTTCAGTTCTTAATTCAGTAGGTATGGGGCATCTTGGGACATCTGTTCCTTATGGAATTGGAGCTAAATTAGCTAAGCCTGATAAACAAGTAATATCTCTGTCTGGTGATGGCAGCTTCATGATTAACATCCAAGATCTTGAAACTGCTGTAAGATTAAATCTTAAAAATCTAATTTTTGTGATTGCTAACAACAGTGCGTGGGGTATGATTAAATCAGGTCAGAAATTAGCAATGGGAAAGCGGTTTATAGATACAGAATTACCAGAGTTTAACTATGCTGCTTGTGCGGAAGGATTTGGTTGTTATGGTGAAGTTATCACTGATCCAAATGAAATCAAACCCGCACTTGAACGAGCTAAAAATTCAAACAAACCAGCTGTATTAGATGTAAAAATTAAATATGATACTCCAGATGGTACAAAATTATTGCTATCTATGGGTGTTCTATAATTCTTTTCTTTTTTCTATTTATTTTTAATTAAAATTACAAATGTATGTGTTTTACTATGAAAGGAGTAATTTTTGAAGGTAAACATAAGATTTCAATAAAAGATGACTTAACAAAACCGGAAATAAATCCAGATGAAGTTTTAATTAAAGTGAAGAAGGTAGGCATATGTGGAACTGATGTTGGTTCTTATGAAACTGGGGGGCCATCTTTTCCAATGAAAATCATTGGCCATGAGTTTTCAGGTGAAATTGTTGAACTTGGAGAGAAGGTTAGGAAAATAAAGATCGGGAATAGAGTAACTGCAAATCCTCAAATTCCTTGCCATGAGTGTTATTATTGTATCCATCATCAAGAAAATATGTGTAAAATACAAAATAATATTCTTGGTGTAACGGAACATGGAACTATGAGAGAATTAATTAATGTTAAAGCAGAAAGAGTCCATATTTTACCGGATAATGTTTCCTATGAAAATGGCGCTATTGTAGAACCTTTATCGATTGCTATAAACGCAGTTCAAACATCAGGATTTGGTATTGGGGATAATGCAGCAGTTATAGGTGCTGGTCCGATTGGATTATTTGTAGTTCAAGTTTTAAAAACTGCGGGAGCTAAAAGTATTTTTGTTTTAGAACCAGTGGAATCAAAACAAAAAAAGGCTCTTGAATTAGGAGCAAATGAGGTTTTCGATCCTAAAGCTTGGAATAAAATAGTCAGATTAACAAATAAATTGGGACCCGATCATGTATTTGATTGTGTAGGACTTTCATCTACAGTAAGTACATCTCTCTCACTTATTAAAAAAGGAGGGTGCATTACTTTAATAGGGATGCATTCAAGTTCGTTTGAAATTAATAATGCATTGCTTTTTACAACGAATAATATAACTTTAAAAGGTGTTTTTGGTTATAATCAAGACATTTTTCAAACCGCTATAAGTTTATTAGAACAAGGTAAGATAAATGGTGAGTCAGTTATCACAAACTATATAAAAATCGATGATGTACCTCAAATGTTTGATAAATTAGCTAATCCTCCTCACAATGAATTGAAAGTAATTGTTGATTTTGATTAATATCAATTAAGATCTCTCTAAATATAAAATTATTTTAAGAATTTTGATTAATACTAATTATAATTCAATAACTAAAATAATGAGTTGTATATATGATAAATAAGAAAGGAGAAGTTCAGTGTATAAATGATGAAATTTTAGAAAAATTGAGTTTAAAAAATCGTTATAACTTTCTAAATAATAACCTAATGAACATTTTAAAACCAGTTAACTTTAATTTCTTAAAACAGGCTCAAAGATTTTTCCTGAAATTTGAAAGTAACAATAATATCACCCATAATGAAGATTTTTATGATTGGTTTCCTGAGATTGGTAAAGAAGGTTTATTGACTCGAGTAAACAGTTTTAAAGAATTCGACTTAAATTATGAACCATATGGAATGACAGTAGAGTTTATGAGATGTTTAGCTACCGACTTTTTTGACCCTCAATTAACTATGGGTATCGGGGCTAATGTTTTGTGTGTGAATCCTTTAATGTTTCATCATGAAGATGTGGAGGAACGTTTAAATGCACTTAAAGAATTGGTTACAGGAGAAAAAATTGGCTGTATCTGTATAACTGAACCAGAAAGAGGTTCTGATGCTGTGCATATGCTAACTACATGCAAAGAAAATGAGGATGGCAGCTATACTCTAAATGGAGAAAAAATCTACCAAACTAATGGAGCTAAGGCAGATTTAGCGATAGTTTATGCTGTTGCGGAGGCAAATAATGGAAATACAATGGGGCAATTTTTAGTTGATACTTCATGGGAAGGGTGGAAAGTTGAAAGATTAAATATCCCTTGGACGCCAAGAATCTTCATTGGGAAAGAAACGTTTACTAATTTACGTGTCCCCCCAGAATATGTGTTGGGCAAGCCTGGACGAGGAAGGGAACATCTTTTTGAAGGATTAAATTTAGAAAGGCTGGGTATCGTCATGCTTAACTTATCAGAAGCATGGAATGCAATTTCACATGCGACAATATATGCAAATATGAGAAAGCAATTTGATAAAGAAATCCTAAAATATCAAGGAGTTGGTTTTCCCTTAGCAGATATGTGGGCAAAAACTATGAGTCTTACGTTAGCAGCATTGCATATATATCAAATAATTGATGAGAAAATAGAAAAATTCGGTACTCTTCCTCAAAATTTTAATTTAGCCCTTGTTGCAACTGCATCTCAATTAAAATCTCAAAGTGCTAAACTAACTGAAAGGATTTGCTTTGGCTGTGCTGATCTAATGGGGGGTGCTGGTTTATGTGACAATACTCTCATGAGCGATTTACTTGGAATTTCAAGAATTCACCGAGTAGGAGGAGGAACATCTCAAATTCAGAAATATATTATGTCTCTGGCTCTTAGACAACTATTCAAACTTCTATAATAAATTTAAACAATATTTCTAAGAGGAGATTGAAATAAAAATAGAGGATTTAAATGAAGTAATATATGAGAAGGAAGAAAATGGAATTTGTACTCTTACATTTAATATTCCAGAGAGGAGAAATGCTTTATCACAAGTAACCTTCTTAGAGATTTGTACTGTTATTGATGATATGGAAAAAGATGAGAATGCAAAAATATTAATAATTACTGGTTGTGAAGAAGCTAATGCATTTTCTTCGGGAGGTTATTTTAATATGAAATATGTTACATCTATTCCTCCAGAAATTATGAAAGAAATCGACTTAATGGACATAGCTCAGAAAAAATTATGTATGAAACTTTGGAATTTTCATAAGCCTGTTATTGCTGCTATTAACGGTTTAGCTGTAGGTATAGGAATTACGTTACCTCTGGTTGGTGCTGATTTGATTTATATATCTGAAGATGCATGGTTAGGATTCTATTTTGTAAAGCGCGCAGTAATCCCCGAATTTAGCTCAACTTTTATCCTTCCTTTTTTAGTCGGCTTTCAAAAAGCCAAAGAAATTATATATTTTGGTGATAAAATTACGGCTATTGAAGCAGAAAAACTTGGATTGGTTAATAAAGTATTAGCTCCTGACAATTTAATGCCTTTTGTAAGGGAACAAGCTTTACGTTTAATGCCTCCTAAAGCTCCTTCACTAGCGCTCAAACGAATGAAAAGAGTAATGCATGATTATTTTAAGGATATTCTATCAAAAACACTAGATTTAGAAAATGAAGCACTTAGGAAATCATTAGAAACGAGTGATTTCAGAGCAGCAACAAAATCATTAATAACTAAAAAAGAACCTCTCTTTAAAGGTAAGTAATTCGATTTTTATTGGTAAAATTCTTTTTACCTATTTTGATATTAATAATTCTATTTTAAAATGTAAGTAGTAGAAATTCTTTTAATAATTGGTTTATTTTAATTATTTTGTTTTGAAAAGTTGAATTATAAATGCTAAAAAAGTCGAAATTATGAATAGTAAAAGTAAATTCGTATTTATAACAGGAGGAGTAATGTCAGGAATAGGGAAGGGAGTTGCAACAGCAAGTATTGGCAAAGTACTTCAATTTCGTGGATTTAAAGTATCAGTTGTTAAGATTGACCCTTATTTGAATGTAGATCCTGGAACATTAAATCCAATAGAGCACGGAGAGTGTTTTATTACTGAAGAGGTCTGGGATTTTAGGCCAGTTTCTGGTTCTGATGAGAGATCATATAGAATCTCTGAAATTGATCAAGATTTTGGCACGTATTCCAGGATTTTAGGTATTGAGATGCATCCATCACATAATATTACTTCGGGGCAAATTTACCTTTCAACAATCCTAAGTGAGAGGAAAGGGAGATTTTTAGGAAAAACAGTCCAAATAATACCGCATGTGACAGATATAATCAAAGAAAGATTAATGGAAATTGCAGATAAAGAAGATTTAGATGTTTTACTAATTGAATGTGGAGGAACTGTTGGAGATTTAGAATCAAGCATATTTTTAGAAGCATTTCGACAATTAAAATTAGAATATCCAAAACGTACAGCATTTGTACATGTTACTCTTATTCCTTATTCTAAAGCTGTAGGCCAACAAAAATCTAAACCAACCCAACACTCTGTCAAAATGCTTCAAAGTTTAGGGCTACAACCCGATATAATTATTGGAAGAAGTGAGAAACCTTTAGATAATGATATTAAAAGAAAGATATCATTGTATTCTAATGTTCCCGAAAAAGCTGTAATCTCAAATCCAGATTTAGAAATCGTTTATGAATTACCAATATTATTTGAAGAGCAGGGATTAGGAGATCTCATTTGCGAACTTATTGATTTGAAAGCAAAATTAGTTGCCTATAGTGAGGTAACAAACTATTCTGAGTGGCTAAAAATGGTAGAATTATTTAAAAGTACCAAAAATACAGTAAAGATCGCTATGCCGGGTAAATATTTTAACATTTCGGACTCCTATATTTCGATTAATGTGGCTTTAGAAGATGCTGCTGCTCATCTAGGATACAGAACTGAACTAAAAATGATTAACATTGAAGAAAACGTAGATATTAGTGATCAACTTAAAGATTGTGATGGCATTTTGCTCACACCTGGATTTGGTGTAAGGGCAGTAGAAGGAATGATACAATCAGCAGAATATGCCATGGAAAATAAAGTTCCATTTCTAGGGATTTGTTTTGGAGCTCAATTATTTTTTGTAGCATTTTGTAGAAAGTATCTCGGCTTAAACAATGCTAATTCAACAGAAATCAACCCTGACACACCCTATCCTGTTGTTGATATTTTAGAAACTCAGAAAGAGGTTACTGATAAGGGGGGTACCATGAGATTAGGTGCTCAAAAAATTATTGTTGAAAAGGGTACGCGACTTTTTGAGGCATATAAACAAGAGGAAATATATGAACGGTATCGACATAGATTTCACATTCAAGAAAGATTCATTACAGCTGAAGCAAAAGAAAATGGTTTGTTAGTATCTAGTAGAGATGAAACTGGTACTATTATTAATAGTATTGAATTAGATAGAAAGGATCATTGGATGGTAGGGACACAATTTCACCCTGAGTTTAAATCTCGTCCGTATAATCCATCTCCATTATATTTAGATTTTATAAAACAATGTGTTAGCAAAAAGAATCTAAAATGACAGTTCAAATCCATTTTGTTATCCATTTTTATAACCGCTTGGTAAAATGATTTTATTTTAAAGAAGACTTTTTCTTTAATCAGAATAAATAAGATAATATAAGGATGAATATTATATCTTCTAATACTATTAATTCTATTAGGATTGAGCAAGCTCCTTTTGATATAATTCGAAAAATTAAAGGGATTCAAGTCATCTTATCTGAATATCCCAGTTATCTTGTTGATGAAAGCAAATTGGAAGGGACTGCTGAATGGTTATTTTTTCCAAAATCAGAAGCGGAGATAATCTCAATTATTAATTTTTTAAAAGAAAAAAATATAAAAGCATGTATTAGTGGTGCTAGGACGGGAATCGTAGGTTCTTGTGTTCCAATATCTGGTTCAATCATTTCAATCGAGAAAATGAACAAAATCTTAGGATTCGGATTTGACGAAAGTAGAGGAAGATATTACGTTAGACTCGAACCGGGTATTACATTAAAAGTTCTTAATGATAAAATATCGAAGAAAGAAATTGATAAAGTGAAAGAATTTACTCCAAACGTTATTTCAAGATTTAAAGAAGATAAAAAATCTTATTATTATCCTATGGATCCGACTGAAATGTCTGCTTCAATAGGTGGTACAGTAGCAACGAATGCTTCGGGGGCCAGAACGTTTAAATATGGTGCAACAAGGAAATGGATTAAAAGAATTCGAGTTATAGTAAATGGTGAAGTTCTAGAAATTCCGAGGGGTAAATACTTTGCAGCAAATGATGGCAAATTCATAATAAAACGAACAGACGGAACTGAAATAATATTTAAAATCCCGAATTATGAATTTAATACTAGTGTGAAGAATGCAGCTGGGATTTATGCCAAACCTAATATGGATCTTATTGATTTATTTATTGGAAGTGAAGGAATTTTTGGTGTTATTACAGAGGTTGAAGTATGGATTAAAGAAAAACACCCTTTAATTTCTAATGTTTTATTCTTTAATCGGGAAAATGATGCTCTTAGTTTTGTAAAAAAAATCTGTAATAATCCAATGATTAATCCCGAATTCATAGAATTTTTTTCAGGTGAAGCTATCGATCTTCTCAGAGATGTTCAGGATAAAACGCCTTCAATAATAAATATGCCAAAAATCCCTTCTAAAGCAAGATCAGCAATATTTTTTGATCTCCCTTATTCTGAAGATAATATAGTTGCTTGTTTTGGAAAAATTGAAAAAATAGCCAAACAATGCAATACAACCTTAGAAGCAAGTTGGTCAGGTTATGATAACAGAGAATCTGCAAGATTCAAACATTTTAGACATATATTACCTGAAACTATAAATTCAATTATTGCGGATCGTAAAAGAAAATTTCCGGATTTACACAAATTAGGAACGGATATAAGTGTTCCAGAAGAAAAATTCGCTGAGATGATGAAATACTATCACTCTATTTTGCGAGAAGCTACATTAGATTATGTGATTTTTGGACATATAGGTGATAATCACGTTCATGTTAATATCCTACCAAAAAATATAGAAGAATTAGAACTAGGCTTAGAGATTTATGAGAAATTTGCAAGAAAGGCAGTAGATTACGGTGGATCAGTTTCTGCTGAACATGGAATTGGAAAAATAAAAAGGGATATTTTAAAAATTATGTATAATGAGAAAGCTATTGAAGATATGCGATCCATTAAAAAAGCTCTCGATCCTTTATTAATGTTTAATTGTGGAAACATTTTTGAAATTATGGAGGAATAAGAGATGAAAATCGTTGTTACAATTAAACAAGTACCTGAAGTAGATAAAGTTGCGATAAATCCTGAAAATGGAACTTTAATTAGAGAGGGTGTTGAATCAATTCTTAATCCATTTTGTGAGTATGCTTTAGATATGGCTGTAAAAATAAGGGAGAATAATCCTGATTTGGATATTGAAATAATTGTAATCTCAATGGGACCTCCCCAAGCAAGAATGGCATTATTACGATGCTTGGAATTGGGTGCTGATAAAGCTTTCTTATTATCAGATAAAAAGTTCGCAGGTTCAGATGTGTGGGCAACATCTTTAACTTTAAAGGAAGGAATACTAAAAACTGTACCTAATTTCGATTTGATATTAAGCGGAAAGCAAGCTATAGATGGAGATACAGCACAAGTTCCTGCAGAATTAGCTGAAAATTTGGGAATTCCTCAAATTTTTTATGGAATTGAAGTGGAAATTAAAAAAAAAAAGATTAAAGTTAAAAAAGAAACTGAAAATGGTTTTCAAATCATTGAATCCCCTTTGCCTGCTTTAATTTCAATCAGTAAAGGTCCGTCTAATATTCGAAGGCTTCCCTCTATGAAAGATATAATTGAAGCAAGAAATAAGCCTCTAAAGACTATTACTGCAGAAGATTTGAATGTTGAAGGGGCAAAATTAGGGTTAGATGGATCTTATACACAAGTAATTAGTATTTTTGCTCCACCTCCAAAAGAAAAGGGAAAGATTATTGATGGTAGTGATCCAGCAAAAGCTGCTGAGGCAATGTTAGCATTTCTAAGAAAAAAAAAATTATTACAATTTGAGATTGATTAATTTAATATGTTAAAGATTAATGACGATAATTGCATTGGCTGTAAAGTTTGCGAAAATGTATGCCCGTATGGTGCAATAATTGTTGATTCAGATGAAAAAAAAGCTAAAGTCTTAGATAATTGTACTCTTTGTGGAACCTGTGTAAATGTCTGCAAATATGATGCTCTCATTATCAAACGTAAAACGCTTTCCAGAGAAGAATTAGAGGAATATGAAGGAATTATGATTTGGGGTGAATTGGAGAAACGAGGTAACGAAGAGAATCTAAAAATAAAAAATGTGGTATTTGAACTCTTAGGAAAGGCTCAAGAATTAAATAAAATACTTAATGAAACAATATCTGTAGTTATTCTCGGATCTCCGGGAAAAATCCCACCAATTGATGAATTATACCATTGTGGAGCGGATAATGTATATTTATGTGAGCATAATCTACTTGAAAATTATACAACAGATGGTTATGCAACCACTATTACAACTTTAATTATTAATCAGAAACCATCTATTTTTCTCTATGGTGCTACAATTAATGGACGCGATTTAGCACCTCGAATTGCAGCACGATTAGGGCTTGGGTTAACAGCAGATTGTACAGGATTTGAAATAAATGAAAAAAAACAGTTAGTTCAAATCCGTCCTGCATTTGGAGGAAATATTATGGCTTCAATTATATCTCCATTTACACGACCTCAAATGGCAACCGTACGACCTAATAATTTTCCAATACCAATTAAAGATAGTTCTAGAAAAGGGGAGTTTTATAAATTTGAAGTTAAAATTGAAAAACAAACCATTAGAACAAAGATTATTGAAGAAAAAATTTTCGAAATTGATACAATAAGCATTGAAGAAGCGGAAATTCTAGTTTCTGCTGGAAGGGGAATTGGTAATAAAGAAAATCTTAAACTAGTTAGAGAATTGGCACGAGAAATAAAAGGAATAATGTCAAGTTCTCGCGCATTAGTAGAACTCGGTTGGACTTCTCATCCTATACAAGTTGGTCAATCGGGGAAAACAGTAAGTCCAAAATTATATGTTGCGCTTGGAATTAGCGGCGCTATACAACATTTAATAGGCATGCAAACAAGTGATGTAATTATTGCAATAAATACCGATCCTGAGGCATCAATTTTTAAAATTGCTGATTTTGGGATAGTAGGTGATATTTTTGAAGTTGTTCCTCAACTTCTAAAGCAATTACGTACTAATCGTATTAAAAATTTTTAAAATTAAAGAAAAGCAAGGTAAAATTATTTCTTTCTTTTAAGTAATCGTTACTTCTGACATTGCTGTTAGATCCTTGATATGATTAGTGAACTCATCATTCGAACATAAATTCTGTAATTCTTTTTTCAATGTTTCAGCAGCATCATTTTTTTCTTTAAATTCAAAAGGTGAGAGAATACCAGAAGAACTTTTCTCTTTTATTTGATTAAGAATTTTATCAATTTCTTGGTTAAATTCATTTAAATTTTCTAAATTTTCAGATAATGCAGCTGGAAGACTAGAATGTACTTTTTTCAAAGAATTTGAATACTTTAAAAGTGTCTTAGAAAATGCTACTCTTGATTCTAAAATTTTATGGATTTTTTCTGATTCATCTCTAAGATGAAACATAATCTCGTAAAACTTTATTTCATTTTTATCTCTATTAAGAAATTTTGTTAAATTCGAGATTTTTTGAGAAGCATCAAAATCCTCATACTCTTTATATTCTTGAATTTTATTTTCAGTATTTCTGATTTCAACCTGAAGTTGTTCTAGGTTCTGGTTGCTTAGATATTTGTCAAGTTTCATGATTTTCTTTTGGTATTCTTGCTCATCAAGAATAGTTCTTGTAGTTTCAAATACTTCTGGTAAGGGAGTGTATAAATATTTTAGCAACAAGATGTATATCGAATGTTCTGTATTAGCAACTTGATTACCATAAAATTCTATAGTATCAATATTTTCTCTTAGATCTACCAATAATTTAAAGAATTTTCTAATAGTTAGCATGTTCTGCTGGGCATCATAAGCAATTTGATACATCTCTTCGAAATATTTTTTATAAAATCTACTTGCCAAATCAAGGTTTTGAAGAAAAAAGTTTACGAGCGGAATAAGATCCCCTGTAATACCTGATTTCTTATACTCAGTGCCGATGTCTTTTAAGCGTTCTTCCTCTCGATATGAAATTATTTTGACTATTATTTCAGGAAAATCTTTTGTAATAATGTCATATGTTTTAATGAAATAACCTTTTTTACTCAAAACTGGACCGATTGTATTAATAGTCATAGTTCTTTGTTGAATCGCTTTTAGATCTTCTTCAAGAATACGGTTAATGTGATCATCAATGTTTTGCTTTTTCTCAACATTCGCAACCTTACGATCTTTCAATAGTTGATTAAGTCTAATACCTCTGATTTGTGCATTCCTACCTCCAAACATCTCAATAAAGATAGTTCCAAGAACCCTAAACGCTATAGCTGCTGTCAATTTTTTATCTTTTTCCGGATCAATTAAAATTTGATTAGTCAACATTGTCAATAAACGGAACATAAATGTTTTTTCTTTTTCTCTTGGAATCTCTACTAATTTTTCTTGATATTGTTCCTTTATTTGATCCATAGGGAACCTATTTTCCCAAAGAAAATCTAAGATGCGATCTCCCTCTGGATCTGAAAGGATATCAAGAAAACGAGGAACAATTTCTGTTATAGCATTAGCCCACCTAAAATGCTCTTTTGCTAAGGGAATTTCCTCATGATATTCTGCCAATAAATCATGAATCAAACCCCCTTTTTCAATCATTTTAGGTCCATCATATCTACCGAGAGTGTGGATAAGTATTTCATCAAAATTGGGTTCAATTGATAATGGCATGCGTATTTTTATCTTCTCTAGAAATGCTTCAAATAAAGAAAATAAACTTCTTACTTTGTGATTAGACCTGTTAATGATAAATTGATTAATTTCTGCTTTATTTAAATCGTTTAATTCATTTAATGAATTTGCAAACATTGTAGCTCCATTAAATAATAACTCGACTTTTTCAGGTTCATGATATGACGCTGTTTCTGAGAATTTGAACAGAAATTTTGCTAGATCAGATCCGAGGTATTCCCTATGTTGTTCTGGAATTTGATCAATTGCGTCTAGTAATTCTTCCATTAACATCTGAATCATATCTTGACCAATTATTAAAGCATATTTCTTTTCCGCTCGTTTTAAAAAAGCTTCAACATCAGTAAATTGAATTCGTTTTTCTTCTTCCCCTAGCACATGAATCAAAATATCTTCTAAGCTTTCACAAGTTTCAATTGAATTTCCATTCTTAACTGCATCTAGAAATGCAATAAATAGATCTAATAAAGTAAATAATTTGTTCTTACTCCGTTTTATTATTTCCTGATTGATTTGTTCTTTGGATTTTCCATTCAGATTAGAAAGTGCCCGATTAAACAAAATTACATGATTCAAGATAACCTCCAATGTTTCAACTGTAAGGTTCTCAACATTTTGTGAAAATTTAAATAGGTATTTAGGCACTTCAGAACTTATATAATCCTTTAGATTCTCATCAATTTCAGAGAATGTTTTTATAATATTTTCTGAATAAGATTGCGCCTTTTCTTCCCCAATTTTTAATGCAAGGTTTTTCTCTGCACGTTTTACAAATAATTCTATATCATTCAGTTGAGTAATTTCACTTTTTTCTCCAAACACGTAAGCAAGAACAACATCAAAATTACAATTTTTTTCGATAGTTCCTCCATTTTTAGCTTTCTCAACGAGTGAGTTTAACAATTCAGAAAGATTTCGTACTTTGTTATTGCTTCTCTTATTTAAAAGTTGATTCACCTGGTTTCTATCTTTGTTAATTAAATCTTTTAAAGTTTCTGCGAAAATAAAAATGTGATTTAGCACACTTTCAGTAATTCCAGGTGAAACGTATTCAATTTCTTGAGAGTAATTAAACAAAAATCTCGGGATTTCTGAGCCAATTACACGTCTAAATTTAGCTGGGATTTCATTAACTGCTTTTTTTATATTGCCCAAAATGGAAACTGCTTTAGTTTCCCCTAGCTTTTCTTTATATGCCCTTTCTGCTCTTTTTAAAAAAACTTCCATTATTAATGCTTACTCACATTATAAAAATTAATTGAAACACAGATAAATTCAATAAAACAATTCTAATACCTGCTTAGTTATATAAATAACTTAGATAATCAATTTAAATTTATGTTTTATTGACTCCTTCCTTGTTAAATAGGGCAACTTCCTAATATAATGTTTTTAAAATTAGAAAAAGAAAAATTCATACAGTTTTTCTCGCTACAATGAATTGTTTTACTTTCATACCACTCAACGCCCCAGAAATAGCTAATCCAAATAAGATTAGAATATCTAAATACCCTTCTATGCGTGCAAATTTTAAAATAATAGGTTCGCTAGTAATTCCGAACATAAGTGCATAAAAGATGAATCCCTCCGCAATGAGTAAGGGTACTAACCAGAGTGAAGCTTTTATTCCATAATGAGGAATATCTTCTTTATAGGTCAAAAGAAAGCATATAAAAAATAATAACAATGCAGGTAAGAAGAAAGTATCTATATATGTAATATATGTCCAGAAAAACATGTCCCTTCCAGGAAAGAAAATGAGTTCACTGCCAATCGTCTCATAGATAGAATAGCGTGGTAGATCCTCATATGAAAGCCAATTGCCATATTGATCAAACATCGTTAAATTAGCGATAAGCCCATAGTAACCTAAAAGTATCACTATATAACCTAGTATAACACCTCCTTGTCGTCCCCAATCTATTTTAACGTGACCTTTTCTATCAATATCAGTTTCCTTCTCAGTCTCCATATAATAAACCCAATATTTTTTTGTTCTATTCAATAATTATCTTTTAAAATTATTTAATAAATTTAAATACTTTTTATTTTAGAAAATTTGAGCGAACTTGAAATAAATAAGATATTTAATGTTAATTAAAGAAACAAGATGAAAATAAAGAGTTATTATAAATATTATTAAAATATGTTAAAGCTTTTGACCTACAGCATATCCCTCATGAATAGCTTCTAACATTCTTCTAGCATGTGAGCAATCTCCTATTATATGTATATCTGGGAGGCTCTCTTTCAACTTATTACTTAAACTATTATTAGGTTCCATACCAGCCGCAATGACGATTGTGTCTGCTTTGATCACTTCGGATTTTCCTTCTCTTTCAATCTCAACACCTTCTTCTATGACTCTAATGACTTTTGAAGAGGTGTACTGTTTAATGCCCCATCTGGCTATTCTCATGGTGACTGACCATTTCGTTGCTGGACCAATATCTCGTGCAATTTTTGGCAACATTTCAATAATTGAAACATCCTTTCCTCTAGACTTTAGGAACTCAGCTGTCTCGCAACCAATCATTCCGCCTCCTATTATTGCCACATTATCACCTGTGCTTGACTTTCCCTTTAACACATCAAGTGCCAATACAACATTTTTTGCGTTTATACCGGGTATATCTGGAGTTATTGCTTTCGCACCAGTAGCCACAATAACCTCATCAGCATTTTCCTTCAAAATAGAATCCACCGTTGCTTCATTATTAAGCTGAATATTAACTTTTAATTTTTTCATCTGATTTGTTAAATAATGTGTTAAACAATTGGTCTCCTCCTTATGAGGGGCTAAGGAAGCCGTTATTAAATTGCCTCCTAGCTGATCCTTTTTCTCCCATATAGTCGCTCTGTGACCTCTTAGTGTTGCTACCCTCGCGGCTTCCATCCCAGCTGGACCGCCACCAATAATTAGGATCTTTTTAGATTTTTCTACTTTCTCTAATTTTTTACCTTCCTTGCCCAATTCTGCGTTTACAGAACATACAACAGTTCCTGGACTAGCCATCGCATCAAAACAACGACAACAAGCTATACACATATTGATATCTTCAAATTCGCCTTTCATAGCTTTTCTTGGGAAATATGGATCAGCTAAAAATGACCTTCCAAAGTGCACCAAATCTGCTCTTCCGTCTCTTATAATATCACTAGCAAATCGAGGGTCATTGATTCTTCCTCCTGTCATAACAGGAACATCTATTATTTTTTTCATCGCTTCTGCTAAATACACAAATGCTCCCCTAGGAACTGACATAGGTAACATTGGTTTTGGTGATTCGTGCCATCCTGCCCATGTGTGTATCACAGAAACTCCTGCTGATTCCGCCCGTTTTGCCATAATTTGAGAATCCTCAAGAACAGTACCCCCATCTATGTATTCTTCAGCACTAATTTTATAAATTACAGGGAATTTGGGACCAAGTTTTTTTCTGATATTTTTAATAATTTCAACAATAAACGTCGCCCGTTCTGCGGGAGTGTTCCCACCAAATCTGTCAGTACGCTTGTTAGTAAGAGGTGATCCAAATTGACTTATTAAATATCCAGTTGATCCCATTAGCAATACTCCCTTATATCCTGCTTCGGCACTTCTTACTGCCGAATCACCGAATTTTTCAACCAATTCTTCAACTTCCTCTGTCGTTAATTCTCTTGGCATTTCACCTCTCCCTCGATAACCAGGAATGGGAGATGGCGCTACAGGCTGCAAACCAGTAAGACCTGAATGACAATATCTCCCTCCATGTGATAATTCTATCATCGGAACAGATCCGTTTTTATGAATAGCATCCGCTAATTTTTTCAAACCTGGACTATATTTATCATCATCAGTTGCTATCATACCTTTACCTGCTGTACTTCCTATAGGGTAATCTATGATACCCATCTCTACACAAATAAAACCAACACCTCCTTTAGCCCTTTCTACATAGTAATCGACTAATTGGTCGGTCACATATCCGTCGTAGCCGAACCTTGTGTTCATAGGAGCCATCATTATTCTATTACTTATTTCCACATCTCCAATCGTTATTGGTTGAAACAAATATTTTACTTCCTCTACGACCATGTTTTTTCTACCTTTTTGTTATATAGTTTATATATTTCGACAGTAATTTTATTAAAGTTTTCTAATAATAATTAATACAATTTTTTCATTATCTTTATTCATATTTAAAAACATCTATTGAAAATATTGAGTAGAAATGATTTATAATGGTAGCAAGCGAGGAGGTTAAACTTATAAGAACAGCATGTCCAGCTCATTGTGGAATAGATTGTTGTGGAATAATTGCTCATTTAAAAGGAGATCGTATTGTTAAATTGGAGCCTGCTGATTTTCCTGATGAAATGGATCGGAGGATTTGTTTACGAGGTTTAACAAGTTTGGATATAACTTATCACCCAGATCGTATTAAATATCCAATGAAACGAGTTGGTAAGCAGGGTGAAGCAAAATTTGAACGAATATCTTGGGATGAGGCATATGAAATTATCGTCAATAAATTTAAAGAAATTTCTGAAAAATATGGATGGAAATCGATTGGATGGGTTTTAGGGGGTCCTGGGGCAGGAAGTACCAAATTTGGTGCATATTTAAGATTGGCTAGTTTAACTCAGAGTACACGTGTGAGTGCATGGGGATATGGAGATGCAGGCCTACCATGTGGGAGTAGAATTATTTTAGGACACCAATTTCCTTATATGCATTTACATGGAGAGTTTTGGCAGAGAAAATATCCCGAATTGTTAATGATATGGGCTACAAATCCAGCTGAATCCATGCCCTTACATAATATGAGAAAAGTTATGGATGCGAAAGAGGTTGGAACTCAAGTTATAGTTGTTGACCCACGTTTTACGGTTACTGCATCAAAAGCAGACGAATATATAGGGCTATTTCCTGGAACTGATAGTGCGTTAGCTCTTGGAATTATGAATGTTATATTCCAGAATGATTTACATAATAAGGAATTCATTTTAGAGCATACAAATGGACCATATTTAGTGAGAAATGATACCGGAAAAATGCTGCGTGGAAAAGATGTTGAAGCTAAAAAACCAGAGGCTTATATAATTTGGCATGGGCCTTCTAATTCCCATAAGACATTATCTCGATCTAATTCTAAAGAGGCAAGTCTAATTGGAACTTATAGTATAAATGGTATCGAATGCAAACCTGTACTTCAACTTTTAATGGATTTAGCAGTTGAATATACTCCCGAAAGAACCGCAGAAATTACAGGTGTTGACAAAGACCTTATTGTTAAGTTGGCAAAAAGAATTGCTAATTCAAAAAAAGTGATATTTTTAACTCATATGGGTTTTACACGAACTTACCATGGAGATATCTCTTTAAGAGGAGTTATCTCTGTTGCTGCCATTACTGGAAATGTGACCACGAAAGTTAGTTCGGGTTATATACCTGCAATTCTGAATTGGAATCCATTCCTTAAAGCCATCCCTGATAAACCAAGTTTTCATAGAATGGGTATTCTTAACCTTTATGCCGCTGTGATTTCTGGAAAGCCATATCCAATAAAGGCACTCTGGTTTGCTTTCATTAACTTCTTAAATCAATGCGCAAATTCGAATAAAATCATTGAAAAGTTTTACCCGAATTTAGATTTTATTGTACAAACAGAATTATTCATGACACCCTCTGCTCGATTTGCTGATTTACTTCTTCCAGTTTGTAGTTTCCTAGAATTTTCTGATTTTTTAGCACATCCCTATCCTAATGTACAACTTCAACAAAAAGTAATTGAACCTTTATATGAATCTAAATCAGATGTGAATATAGTTTCTGAACTTGCTGAACGTCTTGGATTTGGTGAGTATTTCAAGGGTGGCGAAGAAGGATTAATAGATCTTATCATGGCAACCCGTACTTTTGATGGATTCACTCAGGAAACCTTGAAAACGCAAGCTATGAAATTACCAACACTTCCAGAAGGAGCAAGTTTCCCTCTTACATTTCGCACTCCTTCAGGAAAAATTGAATTGTACGCGGAACAACTATATGAAGATGGAGAAGCTCTTCCTGTCTATTTGCCACCAATTGAAGCACCGATTACGCCGGGGGACAAAAAATTTCCTTTAACGCTTATAAATGGTCATAGTCGATTTCGCACACATTCTATGTTTGCAAATGTAAAATCTTTGCTTGAGTTAAATCCTGAGCCATTGGTAGATATTCATCCGATTGATGCTGAGAAGCGAAATATAAAAACGGATGATATAGTTACAGTTTATAATGATAGAGCTCGAACAACACTTAAAGCTAGAGTATCTGAAGGAGTTAAACCAGGTGTAGTCGATATTACGGAAGGTTGGTGGATAGGACAGTTTAAAGAGGGAAGTTTAAATCATCTAACCCACGACATCATTAATCCTGTTCAAGACAAGGTCTATGAACCAAATATGCATATGAATGATGTTGCTGTTGAAATTATAAAAATTGAGAGTGGTAGGAAATGAATAATAGCAAACGATTAGGAATGGTTATTGACCAAGAGAGATGCATTGGATGTGAAGCGTGTACTATAGCGTGTAAAATTGAAAATAATACCACTGATTACTGGATAAAAGTTGAAACTCAGGGCGGTGCTGTGAAAGATACTCCAGGAGGAAATTTTCCAAATTTAACAATGGATTTTCTTCCTAAGCTATGTAATCATTGTGAGAATCCTCCTTGTGTTGATTCTTGTACCGAGGAAGCTCTCTATAAAAGAGACGATGGGATTGTTATATTAGATCCAGAATTTTGTACCGGCTGTCAATCATGTTTAACCGCTTGCCCCTACAATGTCATTGTATTCTATGATGATACTAATATTGCAGGAAAGTGTAATTTTTGTTTTCAAAGAGTCGATCAAGGGCTTGAACCATTTTGTGTGATTTGTTGTGAAGGACAAGCAATTCACTTCGGGGATTTGAATGATTCTAATAGTAGGATATCAAAAATAATATCTGAAAAGGGAACGTTTCAACTTAAAACTGAGGAGGGAACAAAACCTAAGGTATATTATATTCCTCCTAGACCGAAAAGAAGATTATAGATATAAATACTCTTTTTTTTAATAAAAAGCTATTGTTCAACAATATAAAAAAAATAAAAAAAATAAGATTTCACGCGTCTGGATTTTCAATAATCATTGCAGTTCCCTGACCCCCGCCACAACACATTGTAGCGAGACCATATTTCGCGTTTTTCTTTTTAAGGATTCTTGCTAAGGTCCCAACTATTCTTGGACCTGTTGCCGCTATTGGGTGTCCTATTGAGATTCCTCCACCATATATATTTATATCATCCATTCGATCATCTAAACCCATCTCATGGACCCAGTTTAGACCTACAATAGCAAATGCCTCATTGATTTCAAAATAATCAATATCATCAACTGTTAACCCTGCATGTTTTAGTGCCATCTGCGACGCTGGAACTGGACCTCTCCCCATAACAGTAGGATCTACTGCTCCGAAACCATTTGAAACAATACGTGCTAATGGGTCTAGTTCATGGTTTATCATAGCATCTTCTGACATTAGCAATAACGTTGCGGCCCCCGCGTTTATAGGGCATGAATTCCCTGCAGTTACTAAACCTTGTTCTGTGTCGAACGCTTTAACATATTCTTCTTTGGTCATGAGTGGTCTATAGTATCCACCAGCCCAACCAGGTGTAGTTAATCCCCTTAAATCTCGTGTTCCTTCGTATGTAGCATTTTTTCGTACTGATGTATCATGTTCAATTAACAATGGAGTATCTTCATCACCTTCTGCATGTGCCATAATAGGGACAATTTCCCCTTTGAAAAAGCCATCCTCCTGACCTTTTGAAGCTAATTGATGACTACGAACTGAAAACCTATCGTTATCTTCTTTATTGAATATGTCAGCGTCCATTTCATGGAGTTTTTGGGCGGTTTGTAACATTGAACCCGAACAACGGAAATCAACAACATCATCAATAAAAAATTCATGACCTTTCTTCATCGCTGGGGATAACTCTCTCATGGTTGGACGTTTTGATCTTGACATAGTAGCATTATTTTTCCCGGAAGCTATTACAACATCAGAGTATCCCATTGCAATATTATTATATCCTAAGGAAGCGCAGGTCATTCCTGAACCACATTGTCTATCTAATGCAACAGAGGATACCTTGGTCGGAAATTTCGCTAAAAATATAGGATATCTTCCTCCAAGTGTAACGTATTCATAATTGAAATGAGTAGCTCCTATATAAAACTCATCGACATCTTCAGGTGTAACTTTATCTTTTAATCGATTGTCAAACATTTCGATTAAAGTTAACGCAGTCAATTCATCAGGACGCAAATTTCCAAAAACATCCCTTGGCGGTTCTCTTGGCCGAGATCTTGAAAATGGAGTTCTTATATAATCTGTTATATATACATCTCTTATTTTCATTTTTTTTTAACCTCTTTTTATTATTTTTACATCATATTTTTTTTAATCTAAATTCTCGATTACTACTGCAGCTCCTTGACCCCCACCACATGACATGGCAGCAAGGCCATATTTTGCTTTTTTTTCTTTAAGAATTCTGGCTAAGGTTGTTGTAATTCTCAATCCTGTGGCGGATGCTGGATTCCCTATCGCTATTGCTCCTCCATGAATATTCATTTTATTTTCCCAATCGATTCCTAGTTTATTCGCAGCGTGAAGTGCTACGATACTGAAGCTCTCATTGATTTCCCAATAATCAATATCATCAACTTTTAAATTTGCATGCTCTAAAGCCATTTGGGATGCTGGTACTACACCTCGTCCTCGTACTGTTGGATCTACTCCTGCAAAACCAATTGAGATAACTTTAACCATAGGGTTCAAGTTGTAATCTTCAAGTGCTTTTTTAGAAGCTAATAAACAAAGTGAAGCCCCATCGCATAATGGGGAACTATTTCCTACTGTTATAATCCCTTTTTCTGTTCCAAATTTTGTAACATATGCTTCCTTGGAAAATATGGGATTTTTATAGCCACCTGCCCATCCTGGAGTGCTTATGGGGGGCATATTAGCAATATCTTCTAAAGTAATGCCTTTCCTAATTGATAGATCTTCTGTGATCTCAATTTCATTTTCAGCTTCTCCAACTTTATGACCTTGAATAGCCATTATCTCTTCCTTGAAATATCCTTCTTCCTGAGCTTTTTCTGCTAAATTGTGACTTCGAAAACTAAATTTATCCATTTCATCTTTAGTGAAAAGATCTGCTTCTTCCTCCGCAAGTTTTTGAGCCGTTTGGAATAATAACCGGCTCGTTTTCCAGTCATATAAATCGTCGTTATACCATTTACTCTCTGGATCAAGCATAAGTTTATCTGGAGGCCATCCAAATACTTCTACTTTTCCACCGTAACTATGTAATGGTACACGAGTAAATTGATCAAAACCCACATTTACTACCATATCGGAATAACCCATTGAAATATTTCCAAATCCAACATGCAAAGTTGTCATACCGGAACCGTCTTGCTTGTCGAATACCGTTGCAGGCACATGGAAGGGAAATTTTGCCATCCAGCCAGGTATTCTTCCCCCATATGTCCCATGCTCATGTTGCAATAAAGCACTACCAACCAAAACCTCGCTAACATTCTCACGCTTGAGTGTACTACCTTTATTGGGTATTCGGTTATCAAACATTTCTGTCAAGACATGAGCTGCAAGTTCAGTTCCCCACTTCTTACTAAAAACATCATTATCGGGTTCCAGAGGATTTGATAGGGAAAATGGTGTCCTTAGATGGTCTACTAAATATACTTCCCTTGTTTCTTTCATACTTCTTTTTCTCTTTTTAGTTTAAAATTTTACGAATATAATGTTGAAATTTATTGATTAAATAAATATTTTCATATCTTTTTGTCTTACTTAAATAAAATGGAAAAAAAAAAAAGAAAAAAAATTTATCGTCCCTTAAAAACAGGCTTGCGTTTTTCAACAAAAGCAGTAGCCGCTTCCTTATGGTCTTCGGAGGCATAACATCTGGCATTAAATTCCCCTTCAACTTTTAACATTTCATCAAAAATCTTATCATAACCTCTATGTATTGCTTCTTTCGAGAGAGCTAATGCAAGTGGTGCTTGTTCCGCTAGATGATTAGCAAATTCCATTGTCTTAGGTAATAGTTCTTCGTGGGGAAATACTGCGTTAACTAATCCAATCTTATAAGCTTCCTCAGCAAATATGCGTTTGCCACTAAATATAAGTTCCTTCGCTTTATGAACTCCAATAAACTTAGGGAGTAGAAAACTGCCATTCATATCTGGAATTAATCCCATTCGAATAAAGAATTCTCCAAAACTCGCCTTCTCTGAAGCATAAATAACATCGCAACTTAACGTTAAATTAGTACCAAATCCGACTGCTACACCATTCACTGCCGCAATAATAGGCTTATATAATCTAAAAAAATCATATGGATGGATAGTTACACTCCCTCCAGCGATTTTTTCCCTAAATTTCCCGCTAGCAAACTCCTGAACGTCTGCGCCTGCACAAAACGCTTTTCCTGATCCTGTTATAACTATTACTCTTACCTCGGAATCTTCCTTAGCTATTTTCAATGAATCTTTCAAATCTGCATTCATTTGTACATTGATAGCATTCATTCTCTCAGGACGATTAAGTGTAATTAACGCCACCTTACCTTTTTTCTCATAGATAATTGTCTTATATTCTGGACTCATAAACAATATCACCTTCAAATCTAAACTAATAATAATTGAAAACTTGTTAGTATTTAATTCGTATTAATTAAATTTGATTATTGTACTATTTAATTCTTTTACCATTTATTTGAAGTTTAAAGAAACCGCAAGATGGTTATCAAGATAAAAAATAAAATTTTATTATCATACCAGTTTTAATAAAGTATTAAAAAAAATAATAACCTACAAAAAAAGTATTATTCGATGGTAAAAAATGAGTGAAGCTGAATATCAAAAAGCTCTTAAAATATTGTTTAAAGCAGGAGGCTTTCAATTCCCATTTTCAGAAACTGTACATGAAATTTTAAAATACACTATTAAAGATGAAAATCTGGATTTTATTATGGCTTTTGAAAATCAAATCTCCCAAACAATGGAACAATTAAAGGAGAGTAGCGGGTTATCTGAAGAAGAGATTTTGAAGAAAGCGGATGTTTTAGCAAAAAAGGGTGTAATAATTAACCAACCTAATCGCAGTGGTGTAATGGTATATCAATTATTCCCTCTTCACAGACAATTTGAATATATTTTTATGAACGATCTTGAAAAAACTGAGGAAAATTACAGAATCGCACAGTTATTTGGCAAATTGAATGAGGAACATGCCGAAATTGTCCAATCTCAATATGATGGATTTAGTGCGGCATTAAGTCGTATGCCAGCAATGGATCGTACAGTCCCGATTTTAGAAGATTTAGAAACTGGTGAAGAGATTAATGTTATTATAAATGAAGAATTAGAAGTTCCAGAAGAAAAAATATTACCAACTCAAAAAATCAGGGAGCTAATTGAAAAGTATGATGATATTGCTGTAGGAAATTGTTATTGTCGTAATCATCAAGAATTTCTGGGTAACCCCTGTAAGATGATCGAAATTACACCAAGTTGTATGACTTTAGGGAAATCAGCAAGACATACTTCTAATCATGGCTTCTCCAAAATGGTATCAAAAGAGGAAGCATTGGAAATCCTTAAAAAATGTGAAGATGCAGGCTTAGTTCATAAAGCCTATCATAAATATGGTAATTCCGCAGCCGAGGAAGTTGCAATCTGTAATTGCTGTAGCTGTTGTTGCATGACTGCGCGAGATTGCTTAATTTTTCCTGTAGTCAATGAAACAAATTATTTAGCCGAAATCGATCAAGACCTATGTATAGGATGCGGTAACTGTGTAGATTTATGCTTTAATAAAGCTATTGAGTTGAATGATAACGATAAAGCAGAAAGGATTGAGGAATACTGTGCTGGATGCGGTGTATGTGCCTATCATTGTCCTGAAAATGCAATTTCTCTTATCGAAGGTCCGAGAATGGTAAGAATGCTCCCCCCTCGCAAAAATTAATGACCTAAACCTATTTTTCATTCTTTTTTATTTTATCTTAAAATAATTTTAAAATTCCTTATTTAATATTGAATTTGTCATAAGATAAACTTAATTATCCGTAAAAACTTGATTGATAAAACTTTCCAAAAATGAAAAATCCTTTATTTCTATAACTTGATTTATCTGATAATATTTATTTAATGTTTTCATTATGAAAGCATTGCTTTGAAGGCTTTCTGTAAAGTCTGACAATTTTTTTTTGGCGATATAAGTTTGGTCTTTGAATAAATAGCAGATTGAGAATGTGTCTGCTTTGTCCAATAGCACTGTGTAATGCCCAAATTTGGCTCGATCAAGCCCTTCAGAGAAAATTTTATTGCTAAATGTAGTAAAGGCAGACAGAAAACTCCCGAAAACGTCATCATCAATCTTCAATTCATCGGAAAATGAGTATGAAAACAAACGTGTACATATATTAATATATGTGAATCTTAAAAGTGAAGTTGGAACTTTTCACTAATTTTTATTGGATAATTTTTTAATGAGAAATAAGAAATCTTTCTTGCTTAAAAGACTTTGCGACAGTCTTGCTATATCACACTCTCGGTTAAATAAATTGCCCATAAAAATAAAAAAGATAAAAATGCATAAATTATTCTACGATAGCATAGGCATTACCAAGTACAGTTGCTCCTCTTTCAGTTTTCACTTGAATTATATAACGTCCATTATCTTTCCAACCCGAAGTCGTTAATGTCTCACCAGGATATACTTCGCTGGTAAATCTTGCTTTAAATTCTTTGAAACGAGAAACATCTCCATCGCAAAGACCATAAACTATCGCTCGAGTTGCATAACCATAAGTACATAAGCCATGAAGGATTGGTTTGTCAAATCTACCACTTCTCTTAGCAAATTCTGGATCTAAATGCAAAGGGTTGAGATCACCATTTAATCTATACAAGGCAGCTTGATTTATATTAGTTTTATATGATATACTGAAATTTGGTTCTTTACCTTCAGGAGGATCTAGTGGTTCTGCTTTTGGGCCACGATCTCCCCCCCAACCACCTTCACCAATATAAAAATGAACATATTTCGTGTCAAAGATTTGTGTACCATCAGGCATTCTACCAGATATTTTAGAATGTATAACTGCAGCTTTTGTTTTATCATATATATTCTCGCATACTCCTTTGACTATTATTTCTCCCTCTGTTGGAAAGGGCTTATATAATTTGATCATTTGTTCTCCATGGATAAACCGGGCACCATCAATTCCTTTATTACTCAATTTTAATCCGGCAAATCCCCTCCCGGCAACTATGCAAGCATAGCTTGGGAAAACTTTTACTCCACCAGACGTTCGTTCATAGACAAATGGTAATTCATCAGGCTGAGCACCAATTCCCAAATTATAGAGGACTACATCTCTCCAAGTGTATTTAAAGGTCAATTCTTCCGTTTCTTTTCCGATAACCTCTAAATTTAAACTAGTCATTTTTACCACTTTTCATTAAATTATAATTTTTAATTAACTTTTATTTCTAATAATTTATTAATTATTTTAATTCAACTTCATTGTTGTTTATTTATTCAATGAGAAGTGATTTTTAGAAAAACCTTTAATCCTTTTTCTCAGATCATAAAAGAAAAAAATAAAAGAAATTGTGTAATTATTTTTGAAACCTATTCAACAATTGCATAAGCATTGCTAAGTACTACGGTATCGCCCTTTCGAACTTGAATTATATAGCGCCCGTTGTCTTTCCACCCTTCAGTAATAAGTGTTTCTCCAGGATAAACAACGTTTGTAAATCTTGCTTTGAATTCCTTGAAACGAGAGACATCACCGTCGCATGCACCATAAAGTATTGCTCTTGTTGCATGACCATAAGTACATAACCCATGTAATATTGGTCTATCTTGACCACCTTGTCTTGCTAATTCAGGATCGATGTGTAAAGGGTTTAAATCACCATTGAGTCTATATATTATTGCTTGATTCTCAGCAGTTTTGTATGTTATGCTAAAATCTGGTTCTTTCCCTTCGGGAGGAGTTAAAGATTCACTTTTAGGGCCACGATCTCCTCCAAATCCACCACCACCCAAGTAAAAGAATGCTGATTTGACGTCAAATAATGGTTCTCGATCTTTTGTTAGTCCAGTGAATTTTACATGAATAACTGCTGCCCTACCTTTATCAAAAATATCTGTAACTTCACTAAAACATATCACTTCTCCTTGAGACGGAAAAGGCTGGTGTAAATGAATTAACTCCTCTCCATGTATGAACCTAGGGAAAAATATATTTCCTAAGTTGCGTGGAAAGGCAATCCCTCTCGCAATGGTCGCAAAACTAGGAAGAACTTTAATTCCACCAGGAGTATTCTCATAAACAAAGGGAAGTTCTTCCGCTTGGGCACCAACTCCTACGGCATAAAGTACGGCATCTCTCCAAGTATATTTAAAAGTCATTTCCGGATTCTTTATACCAACGCAATTTAAATCTAATCCAGACGACATTTTTTTTTACCTTTCTTATATTTTTTAAATCCAATTTATTTTTATTTCTAGTCGTATATTAATCATTTCAAATACTTTATTTTTACTATCAATTATATCAGATTGCCAAACCTAAATAAAGCCACTCCCTTTTAAACCTTCTATTAGCCATTTGATGTTCATTTCTAAATTGTCTAATAATCCATATTCAACTACTTTAGATTTGGGAATAAAAGTCTCAAAATATTTGAGGGTAATTTCTCTGCTTGAGAGATTCTCATTATACCATTGAATTATTGCCTTTTTTGTTTTGAAGTGAAAATCTTCCATCTCATTAAGAATAGTTTCAAAATCCTCATCTGTCCATACCCCAAAATGAGCTAAAGTAATAGAGTTTAGCTTTTTTTTTAGATCTCTAAGTTTTTGAAATGTTTTTAGCAATTCAGCTTCATTAAATTCTGGTGGCATAAAAGTTGGCTGAAGGTATGTATAACCTGATTTATCAATTATGGCATCTCCCGTAAAAATATTTCTATTTTTTTCATCAAGAACTGCTATAGAATCCATTGTATGCCCAAAGAAATTAAAAACCTCTAACTTTAGACCGTTAAGATGGATTAAATCTCCTTCTTTTAATGGAATAACATCATCTATAGGCTCAAATGTGGTTTCAAAAGGAGCATTCATAACTGTTGGATTTTTTAAGTTCTCAATTGCATTTTCAGATGCCAATACTTCAATATCAACATCCTTCATTAGTGATTTTAGCTGGTTGACCCCTGCGGTGTGATCCCAGTGTGAATGTGAAAGTAAAATCTTATGAATAGGATAAATTTTAAATTGTTTTAACATTTTTACAACTCTTTCTGCCATTTCTGGAGTCGACGTATCAATAAGCATCCGAGATCCACTATTTTCAATTACATAGAGAGCAAGACTTCTTGGCCCCCCAAATAAATAACCATCAATTAAATAACTATTATCATTAAATTTTCCTTCTTTATAGATAAAAACCAATTTACTCACTATTTTATACTTAAAAATACAATAAAAATAAAAAAAAATTAGAAAATATTTTAATTAAATTACATCATTCCTAATTCCTGTGGACTTGCTGCACCTTCCCTTTTATCAGGCAAATCCTTCATTAATTCAGAAAATCGCTCAGCTAATTGTTGTGGGGTAAATGTTTGCCAATCATTTGATATTTTCTTTACAGCACGCCATCCACGATACACCCATACTTTATCACCAATAGCTCTAAATACTTCTCCATTAATATCTTTAGCGGCATCTGAAGCTAAATAAGCAACTAATGGTGCAAAATGCATCGGATGAAAGACATCAAAACCATCTTTCGTTTTCCTTTCCATAAATCCAGCCATTCTTGGTGTTAAATCAGTAGTCATACGGGTACGAGCACTTGGTACAACACAATTAACCGTTGCGTATTTAGCAAGTTCTCTAGATACAATTACTGTAAAAGTAGCTATTCCAGATTTAGCGGCGCCATAATTTGATTGCCCCACATTTCCATATAAACCAGAATCTGAAGCTGTATTAATAATTCTACCAAAATTGCCTAAAGTTTCATCTGCTTTTCCTTGCTCTCTAAAATAAGCACCAGCATGTCTAGTTAAATTAAATGTACCCTTCATATGAACTCCAATAACAAGGTCAAATTCTTCTTCTGACATGTTAAAGATCATTCTATCACGTAAAATACCTGCATTATTTACGACGATATCTAATTTACCAAATTCAGATATAGTGTTATCTATCATAGCTTTCATTTTATTATAATCAACTACAGAGTCGTAATTTGCTATTGCTTTAACTCCAAGAGCCTTGACCTCTTCTACAACAGCGTCTGCAATTTTAATATCTTTATCGAGATGACTAGCTCCCCCGCCAATATCATTAATTACTAAATTGCATCCTTCTTTTGCCATAATTAATGCTTCCTCTCGACCGACCCCACGACCAGCACCTGTAATTATGGCAACTTTTCCATCTAGCATTCCCATAGTTATATCACTTAAACTTTTTATAAAATATTTTTACAGTATGAAATTTAACTTTAACTTTAAATCTTTCATATTATAATGATCTAAATCCCCGCATTGATAGTAAAAATAGGTTCATTAAAAATTTTGTAAAAAAATAAAAAAATTTGTTAAATCCTTACGCTTAAAAATAAAAAAATAGGATTAGGCATCAAGATTTTCTATGAGAGTCGCAACGCCTTGTCCACCGCCTACGCAAGCGTTAGCTATACCATACTTAGCCTTTTTATCTTTTAAAATCCTTGCTAAAGTTCCTGTAAGTCTAATCATAGTACAACCTAATGGATGGCCGATTGCAGTAGAGCCTCCCATAACATTCACTTTCTCCCATGGAATACCTAATTTATCCATACAATTTAAGGCTACTATACAAAATGCTTCATTGATTTCCCAATAATCGATATCATCAGCAGTAAGACCTGCATATTCTAATGCTTTCTTAGTTGCAGGAACAGGACCTCGTCCCATAGTTGATGGATGAACGCCTGCCCAACCAATAGATAAAATTCTTGCCATAGGCTTAAGTCCTCTCTTTTTTGCTTCTTCAGCCGTCATTGAGACTGCTGCTGTAGCTCCTGCATTTAAGGGTGAAGAATTTCCTACAGTGATAACTCCTTGATCAGTTCCTTCGCGTTTTTCATATCCTTCTTTTCCACCGTTCTTTTCCAAGTAAAATGGTTGAGATAACCTCGGTAATTTTGCATGTCCTTCCATACTTGAGGGCCTTGCATTCATATCTCTATCCACAATTAGGGGAGTGTTATTATCTCCATCTACATGTCCTTCTATGGGAAAGATTTCACCTTTAAACCAACCTTCCTCATGGCTTTTAACAGTTAAATTATGACTTCTCACACCAAACTTATCTAAGTCTTCTTTTGTAAATGTTGGTACTTCTTCTTCATATAATTTCTGAGCTGTCTGAAGCATGTTGAAAGATGTTTGCATTTCCAGATCAGGACGATAAAATTCGCTACCTTTTTCCAACAATTTTAAATTTGGTTCAGTTCCTCTTCCCCTAACACGAGTCATATGTTCAAAACCAGTTGCTAATACACATTTAGCATTTCCAGTCATAAGTTCCATTATACCAATATGCATTCCTGAACCTGCAGATCCACATTGTCTATCAATAAAAAATGCTGGTACGTTAACAGGGAACCCAGCTAAAAAGATAGGGAGTCTCCCACCGTATGTCCAATTCTCTAAAACACCTGCAGCAACTCCTATTGAGACCTCTTCCATATCTTTTTTCTCTATGCCTTTATCGGCTAATTTTTCATCAAAAAATTTTTTTAACAACCTTGCTAACAATTCATCTCCCCTAATCTCCCCAAAAACATCTCTCTCTGGTTGTCTTGGCCTTGAACGGGAGAATGCAGTGCGTGCATAATCAATTAACCAAACTTCTTTGAGTTCCAATTTATTTTCACTTTTTTTTAGTTTATTTTATTTTAAAATGAAATTGTAAATTAACAATAAAAATTGTATTAACAATTTTAATTTCACGATTTAATATTGAATTGGAGAATAGCTGCTGTATGTTCGATACATAAATTGGTTTTCAAAAAAGTATTTATATTACAAAGATCGATATATTCTATTATTTATAGGTGAAAAGATTAATGAGCAAAAAGGACAAAGAGCAAATAATTAAAAAAGTTGACGAAATTGAGCCACGTCTTGACAAACCTCGAATCCCTCCCTTAGACGAAACTGATTTTATTAAAGAGTTATATCTTTTTCATAATGCATTAAATCGACTTGAATATGCTAAAAGAAAAGATATCGAATCAGAATGGGAGAACGAAATGGATTTTCTTATACAATGGCTAAAGGGTTATAATGAAACGACTTTTAAAGACTTATCTTCTTTTCTAAAACTAGAAGAAAAAGGTTTAGATATGGATTCATTTAACTTGGAAGATTTTAAAGATTCTATTAAATCGTATATTAGGCAAGAAGGAACTATCTTTAATATTAGAGCTACAATGATAAAGTATAGAAAATTACGATTGAAATGGTTATTATTGGCAAGTCATGTTACATATGATTCATTACTTCCCCCAAGAGATAAAGAAATATTAATTTTACGAATTGCTTGGCTCTGTGGCGCTAAATATGAATGGGATCATCATGTTATCGTGGGGAAACGAGTAGGACTTTCCTATGATGATTTTGACCGAATAAAAAGAGGATCAGAAATTCAAGGATGGAATCCTTTTGATGCAACTCTAGTACGTGCCGCTGATGAACTCTACAGAAACACGTTTATATCAGAAAAAACTTGGAAAACTTTAACTGAGCGCTATGATTCAAATCAAATCATGGATTTAACTTTTGTTGTTGGGGCTTATAACATGTTAGCCATGTTTCTCAATTCTTTTGGAGTTCAAACTGAAGATTGCGTAAAAAGGATCATTGATTGAAAGCCGAAGAATAAATAATTTATAAAATTATAGTATAATTATTTCAAAATAAAAAAAATCTATATTTGTAGCGATAAGATCAATAAATAACAAAGAAGAGGAAGTGAAAAGAAAAATTAATAAAAGAAAGCTAATGCAATTTAATGAACCCCGAGTTCCTCCTTTAAATGAAGTTGAATATGTTCAAGAGCTAATATCCTCCAGAAAAGCAATCAATCAATTGAATTTTGATGAAAAATGTGATGAAGAACTTGACTGGAATAAACCAGTTCTTTCTATTGTAAAAGAAATGAAAGGTTCTATTAGTTATTATCTCAACCCTATATCTTCTCATCTTAAACTTAAAGAGAAAGGTTTAGATGTAAATTCGATTGATATTAAGGATCACGAAACTTCAGTTAAGGAATATATTAGGCAAAAGGGAACAATTTTTAACCTTAGAGCTACTTTGATGAGACATAAGGATCTCTTTCTTAGATGGGGGCTATTTGCAAATCAAGTCTTTGTTCGTTCGGAAATACCTCCACGAGAAAAAGAACTAATTATTTCCCGTACTGCTTGGCTTTGTAAATCAGAATACGAATGGCAACATCATATAACTGGTGCTAAACGAGCAGGTCTTTTTTCTGATCAATTAATTGACCGAATAAAAGAAGGACCAGATGCTGAAGGCTGGGATCCATTTGATGCGACATTAGTCCGTGCAGTCGATGAACTTTACACTGATAATTTCATTTCAGACTCAACTTGGAATATCCTGTCAGAACGATATAAGATTAATCAACTCATTGAAATTCTCTTCATTGTTGGTTATTATAATTTATTAGCTTTAGTGCTCAATTCACTTGGAGTTCAATTAGAAGGTATGTATAAAAGTGATTTAGAATAAAAAATGTTTTGAATCCTATTATAACCAAAAAGTGAGTACTACTCCAATAAGTGGGATTAAAGCCGCATACGGTAAAACCAATGTAGGAGAAAAAATAAACCATAAAAATGCGAATACTAGATAGGAGCTTATTTTGGCAACCTGAAGATCAGTAATCCAAATACCCATATAGAATGCTCTGTCAAGAGGTGCTCGGTTTACAATGTATTTCACTGCTCCTGTATAAATACAACCCCACCCAAAACCAAGACATAACTGACCCAATATAAAAAAGGTAATATTACCTGTAGCTGAACCTCCTGCATAACAAAATAATGTTAATGCTGATAAACTAAACCCCGCGGCAAGCATTAATTTTTCTGAAATTTTTGGATTATCAACTAATCTTCCCATAATCACCATAGCTAGTACTTGCAAAATAGGATTAAGAGCGATAACAACACCAGTTAGACCTATAGAAATACCTGCATCAGTTAGTATAATATATATTATCTGGAGAAAGGGTATCACACCAAATTGGCGAAAAAAGACACTAATAAAGAGATGGAATTTAACTTTTGCTCTTTTTCTTGAATTTTTCAATTTTCCTTGTCTCGGATCTTGGATTAATAATTCTTCTTTAATAATTTCAGTCTCACTTTCATTTATTGTAAGTTCTTCTTTTTTTATATCTTGCACGGGTATTGCAAATATAAGCGCTATCGTTGTTGCATATATCAAGAAAAGGACTAAAGATCCTTCACCAAAAACAGAAATAATGAAACTTGAACCTAAAACGCCAATAGCCCAACCACTGCTTTTAGTTGCGTTAAGAAGTGATAATTGAGTTCCACTAATTTCAATTGTTCCTAAATTGGCATCTATACCATTTTTTTTATTCGATTTTTCCACAATGTCAGCAAATAAAGCATTTTCTACAGGCATTCTCATCCCTAATAGAGAACCCCTAAAAAAATTTAGAATACAATAAAAAATAATATGAGTATTCAGATTCAACAACATAAATATAACAATTTGAGAAAATAAGGCAAAAATTAAAAAAAATTTTCTACGACCAGTTCTATCACTTATTCTCCCAAAAAACCAGGAAAAGAACGCCATCCCTACACCCATCCATGTCATAATAAATATTATTCCACCTGCCGAGTAACCTTTTGATTCTAAAAATGCTGGCAAGAATGCAAAATAGGCATAACCCGCGATCCCCGCAAAAAATACTGCAGTAGTGAGGGAGAATTTATTTACAGCAGATCTTTGTTCATCAGATTTGAATTGTATCTTCAGTGTTTTCATAATATTTTAGTTTTTTATTGCATTATAATAAGCTTTGGTTCATTAAATTAAATAAATTTAAAAAAGATTTTTAGGCAAGGAAAAATATAAATTTTGAACATAAAAGTAGAAACATAAGAATTTTTTTATATTATAAATAACTTAAAAAACATTGAAGTTTTGTTAGATGATTATTTAAATGCGATTGCTTAAGTTTCAGAAAATCTAATTTTCGAATTTCTTACCAATAACATTTATATTCTCAATCAAACTAAGTACAATAGTGAAAATACTAACTAATGACAATATTGTTAAGAGTGAGGTGTGAACATATTATATGAATAATAACATAGTTGAATTTCCACCTGAGTTTGAAGAAATGATAAATAAACTGGAAGAACAAATTACTGCATTATTTTCCGAAATTCACTATTACCAAGCACTTGTGACGGAAAAAGAAAATACAATAATTCGATTAACTACAGAAAATAGATACCTCAAAGCGAAAATTCAAGAATTACCAGGAGAAATAACTCCACCTCCACTCCCACCTCGGCAAAAAAGTTCACCATCGTACCCAGATCAAGAATCTTACACGCCTCCACCTCCCCCACCTCAACAAGAACACCCAGCATCATACCCAAGTCAAGAATCATACACACCACCAGCAGCTGATCAGTATAGAACACCTAATTCAGCTATTGGTGAAGATACTCGTATAAATAAGAGAGTATGCCCCCGATGTGGTGCAATGGGTTTTGCAATAAAAGAAATTAATGATAAATCCAGAGTAATTAGCTATTCCCCTCAAAAAATCTACGCAAAAAAGAAAAGCTGTACTAAGTGTAGATATGAATGGTCAAGTAATTAGAAATATTATGTACAATCTTTATAATCTCATCTGACATTTTCTCAATTCACCTTTGATTAATAAAGATTTATCGAAATTTAACTTTAATGTCTTCTTGGAGCTATTGCCGAATCTGGTGCAACTTCTTTTTGAAGCATTTTAAACGCATTGCTAGATGTAGAAAAGGTTTTTGCATTATATTTTTCTACCAAATCAATAAGTTCTTCGTCAAAGATTCGTACAAATATCTCAATATGAGGATGGCGAGAATTTAGCTTAGATGCTATATAAAGCGATTCATCGAATTCAGATTCTCGTTTCCAGCAAATAAATGCTTGGGTAATTTCATCCAAATTTACATGAGCACGGAGATCACTCAAAAAATAAGCTAATTCATTGATAATATGTAATCTTTCATTAACTACAAATTCAATGCCATCGTGTTCATCGTCAAAAAGAAAAATTTCGCGATCTGGCTGTAGGGAAAGGGTGTAAGCAATTCGATGGGTTAAACTATCACGCCCTATTACAATTACATTACCAGTTTTCCCTCTTGTCCATTCTTGGATTCCATCCATTGCCCATTTTGATGTAGAAAATGAAAATGCGTTTAATGGAGGTTGTCTGAGATACTCTTGTACATGATCTTCAAATGCACGGACATAAATGTGACATTCTCTATTCATTTTACGTATTTTCTCAGCACAAATTATAGCAATTCTAACATCATCAACAGTAATAAAAACTTCTTTCGCTCTTTTTACATTCGCAAATTCTAGGTTAGTTGTTTCAGATGGATCACCCACAACTACTGGTTTTCCAACAGTTATTAAATCTTCCACTAATTCATAATGATCTTCTATAAGACTAAAGGCTTCTTTATTCTCGATGCAGTATTCTACAATTCTTTCTGAAAGATGTTGATAACCTATTACAACTGCATGATTTCTTTGGTGTCGAGCGAGAATTCTACTGGTAATAAGAGGATTGTACTTTTGCAGCAATTCACCCATGATGAATCCGAAAAAAATCACTTCTAGTAAAATAGGCCATATTAAGGCATAAAAGTTAGCTAAATCACCAGCACCACTAGGAGAACGTACCGTTAGGGAATATAGAAATATCTCTCCTAAATTATCACCGGGTTCTGTAAAAAAGAAAAATAAAAAACCTGCAAACCAACAAAAGAAGAAAAATAGAAACTGTAATCTGTATTGCTTAAGTTTTAAATGGATTGCAATGAAAAAGTTTATTAAACTCATAAAAGAAAATAAACCATTTCAGTATAAAAAAGATTTGAAATTCATTTTATTTGAACGAAGCGAATAATTCAAAAGTTTTTTTAATTTTACACGGAAGATAATAATATAAAAAAAAATTAATGAAAATCCAAAGTGATATTGTATGGTTATTAAAACAAATATTACTGAAATGTTTGGGATAAAACATCCCATAATATCTGCGCCAATGGGTCCATTTTATACAACTGAGTTAACAGTCGCAGTTTCTGAGGCAGGTGGTCTTGGTGTATTAAGCAATACCGGTTTAATTAGTGAGTATGAAGCAGGGAGAAATCCAGTTAATATAATGAAAGATAATATGAAATATGTAGTTGAGCACACAGATAAACCGTTTGGATTTAACATCTTGGCTTCAAGAATAGCTCCTTCTGCTTCAGCTTTAGCCAAAGATATTCCAAAATTCATTATGGAAAACCCAAAAATTAAGGAACAATGTATTTATGCGGTGACAAGTGCGGGATCTTCAAAATTACTCCCATCATCAAAATCTTTTCAAAAACTAAGAGAAGTCTCAAATATCAAACATTTCCATGTAGCTCCTGCGCTGTGGCTTGCTGATAAATGTGTTACTTCAAATGTAGATGGTATGGTAATAACAGGAAATGAAGGGGGAGGTCACCAATCTTATGAAAAAGTTACTTCTTTAGTTTTACTGCAGCAAGTTACCCAAAAATACCCAGATATACCCATCGCAGCATGTGGGGGATATGCCACAGGTCAAGCGCTCGCAGCTGCTTTAGCTATGGGTGCTGGAGCTATTGTTATGGGGTCACGTTTTATAGGATCAAAAGAAAGCGAATTTCATGACGCAATAAAGAGCGTAATACCTCCTGCTAGAGCACAAGATACTGTTTTGGTTACAGGTGGATTTGGACCAATAAGACTCTGGAAAAATAAATATTCTTTATCGCGTGGTCTTGTTGCGAGCAAAGAAGAAAAAATGGCTCAAGAAGCTGCAACCACTCCAGATGAGATGGTTGATCAATCAAGAAAATATGAACTTGCTTATAGAGGAAATATCGAGGATGGTGCTGTTCTTTTAGGACAAAGTATAGGAATTATCAATAGCATAGAACGAGTACCAGATATTATCGATGACATCGTTAAAACCGCAGAAAAACGCATAAAAACTATTTCTACTTACTTAAATTAATTATATTTTTTTTTCATATAGTTATTTTCAAAGGAAGAAGTCTAGGTAAAGATCTTTAGCAGGATTGACTGCATATTTTTCTAAATCGGTTACTCCATTGTCAATAAGAACAGCCTCATCAATAAAAAAGTTTCCTGTACACTCTCTACTTGGTTTAGTCAGAATGAAATAGGCGGCGTCAGCAACAATTTCTGGTTTTCTAGAATGATTCACTGCTGTTTTACCTCCTAATAAATTTCGAACTGCAGCCGTAGCAATCGATGTACGTGGCCATAATGCATTTACGGCTATTCCATCTTTTCTGAATTCCTCTGCCATTCCTAATACACACATACTCATACCATATTTAGCCATAGTATAGGCTAAATTATTCTTAAACCATTTTGGATCCATATTCAACGGGGGAGATAAATTCAAAATGTGGGGATTTTCTGCTATTTTTAAATAAGGTATACATAATTTAGAACATAAAAAAGTCCCTCTTGCATTAACTGAAAACATAAGATCAAATCTTTTCATTGGAACTTCCAGCGTTGGAGAAAGATCAATCGCACTAGCATTATTAACGAGGATATCGATTACACCAAATTTCTTAATTGTTGCATTAATTGCACCTTGTGCTTGATCTTCAAATCGTATATCTGCTATGCATGCAATAGCATCTCCACCTTGAGTTTTAATTTCATCTACAGAACTATATACAGTCCCTGGTAATTTAGGGTGTGGTTCTTTAGTTTTTGCTACTACTGCAATATTAGCACCATCTCTTGCGGCTCTAAGCGCTATAGCCTTTCCTATACCTCTACTAGCACCTGTTATAAAAAGAGTTTTTCCCTTGAGATTCATTATTGTTCAGAATTAAAAATTGATTTTTGTGTTCTCAATCTTGATATTTTTAATTTCTTACCATCTTAAATAATTTATATTAATAATCTATAAAGTGTATTCTTAAAGCTTTTTTTCATTTAATATTAATATAATAATGTCTGTTTTTGCTTCCGAAAAATTACACGTTGAGTATCAAGATTCAATCAAGTCCTCAAAAAGCATTATGCCGCGTAAATATACATTAACTCATTCTGATTCTACGGGCAATCTATTCCTCACAGTCGGAGCTGATTACGATTATAAACAAATTTCAGGTTTATATACTCGATTTATGCGAGATGAAGTATTAGCTGAATGGAAACAGATAAATGATCAATATGAATTGCATTTATATTTACATGTAAGTGGTGGATTTGTATTCGGATGGGCAGGTATGAGAGACAAGATATTCCGTCATCATTTACCATTAGTTTTACAAACAATTAAGTATGGAGATAAGAGTTTATTCAAAAGTTTTCCATTTCTTTCTGAATCTCCAATTATTGTACACTTTAACTCAAAGAATAAGAAATATAATAAAACTGAAAATTTTGGTTTTATTAAAGATGTCTAAATCTAGAAAATATAAGGATTTTATACTATAACATTAAATTCTATAAGGAGTCAATTCAATCCAAATCATAATTTATTAGGATTATATACATAAGCATTAATTTTAATTTTTACATATAATGAATGAATTCACTAAAGTAGTTGAACAAGGATATAATCAAATTGCTGAAGATTATTATGCTCACAGAGATTTAGGTAAATTTAATACTGAATTAGAAAAGTATAGCAATTATCTTCTCAAAAATGCGCATGTGCTTGATGTTGGTTGTGGAGCAGGTATCCCTACTGCTGAATTTTTAGTAAAAAGGGGATTTAATGTAACTGGAATAGATATATCTGAAAAAATGTTAAATCTTGCTAGGAAAAATGTACCAAAAGCTAACTTCATTAAAATGGATATGAATGAATTAAAATTTGAAAAAGATAGTTTCGAGGGAATAGTAAGCGTCTATGCTTTATTCCATGTTTCAAAGAAGAAGCATTTTTCAATATTCAAAAATTTTTATGAGATTTTAAAGCCAGGGGGAATTTTACTTATAAATACCGGGATCTCCGAGTCTGAAGGAATCAGTTATTTTTTTGGAGTTCCTATGTTTTGGAGCAATTTTAAGCCAAAAGATACCGTAGGATTGGTAAAAAAGGCAGGATTCTCTATATTATTTGAAGGAATTTTAAAAAGGGGAGGAGAATACCAGTATTGGATTTATGGAAAGAAAAACTAAATTATTTTTGAAAATGACTAAAAGGAATAAGGAAAAATATGAGATTGAATTCAGCTGAAAAGGTGATTTTTGTAACAGGAATTCTATTAATAATGTTATCTTTTATAAGTGAAATTAATTTCCACTTTATTCAAGGATTCCAACAAGATTTAGTAGACTCGGATATTTTTTGGAAAGCTGAAGCTGCTGAAGTATTTAATTCTATGAGTTTTCTTATTATAGGAATTTTTTTATTAATTGTTGCCTTAAGACTTTCAAAGAAAAGGGTAAAGAATGATGATTTAAATTAACCTAATTTGTAAAAAAGTCAAAAAATAATTACTTTATCACTTTTATAATTATGCCAGAGCTTCCAGAAGTAGAAACTTTCAAACATTATTTAGATAAAACTTCTTTAAAACAAGAAATCAGTGAAATTAAAGTAATTGATACAAGAGTTTTAAATATAGATTATTCAGTTCTAAGGGAATCGTTATTAAATAAACAATTTGAATATTCAATTCGCCATGGTAAATATCTCTTTGTTTTCCTCGATCCAAAATATCTTGTTTTCCATTTTGGGATGACTGGAGATTTAGAATATTATAATAAACAAGATAGTGAACCTAAATTCAGTAAAGTTATATTCCATTTCAAAAATGGTTTTAATTTAGCCTATATCTCTATGAGAATGTTTGGGAGAATATCTATGACTGATTCTATTGAGGATTTCATTCAATTGAAAAAACTCGGACCAGATGCTTATAAAATGAGTTTTGAAGAATTTTCAGGGGCTATAAAAAGGAGAAGCGCTATTTTAAAAAATGCTTTGTTAAATCAAAGTTTTATTGCCGGTATTGGTAATATTTATTCTGATGAAATTTTGTTTAGAACCAAATTAAATCCACGAACTAAAATTGATGAGATAAATGAAAGAAAATTAGAGGAGTTATTTGCTAATACCAAGGAAATTTTAAGATATGGAATTGAACAAGAAGGAGATTTAAGTACATACCCCAAAAGTTTTCTAATTCCTCATCGTAAGAAAGATGAAAAATGTCCAAAATGTAATAATAAAATAGAGCGTTTTGAAATCTCTGGAAGACATGGGTTTTTTTGCCCAATGTGTCAGAAAGAGGAATTATGAAATAAAGTATTAATCATTATGAGTATAAGGATCTTGAGAAATATTCTTACTTTGTCTTCCGGAGATTAATCTGAATTATGTGTAGTTTTTCTTATATGTTTCACAGACCCAATCATAATCTCTTTTAACACAGGAATACTAACATCTTCTAGTTTATTTATGTATAAGCATGACTTTCCTGTTTTATGTTTTCCCAATTTATCCAATAATTCCTTATATTTTTCAAAACCGTCCATGATATAAATGGTAAGAGATTGTTTTCTTGGTGAAAATCCAATTTGTAACCAATCTGCTTCTCGTCCACTCGCATATTTATAATGATAACTCCCAAATCCTATGATGCTATCTCCCCACATTTTTGGTTCTTCCTCTGTAACTTCACTCATAAGTTTTAAGATCTCAAAAGAATCCTCTCGTCTTCTCGTATTTTCAACTTTGTTTAAAAATTCCATAACACTTTTATCATTAGGTCTAGTTTTTAGCTCTGTCATATAAAAAATCACTAAAATAAACTAATAAAAAGTTATAATTATATTTTATAAACAGATTTAAAGATATTTTTACTCTAAAAATACACTAACATTGCGAGGAAAAACCTCTAGATAGTTAAGAAAATCAAATTCCTCTAATTTTTTCTTCAATTCGGTTGGTATTAGTTCAGGTTCTTGTTTGCTTAGGAGTAATTTAGTCTCTTCTTCAGTAAAATTGGGTCCTGGTTCTGTCCAATCTTTCACTTTTTTATTAGCAGGACATACTTTCTGGCAATGAAGGCACCCAACTAAACAATTATGCCATGAAGGTTCGATCCAATCTGGAAAGGGAATTTCTCCAGGCTGTTCATTATGATAGGTTAAACATCGACCTGCACGTAAAAGAAAACGATCCGTTGGGATTGCTCCAGTTGGACATTTACGAACACATGCTGAACATTCCTTACATAAATCCATCATTTTAAGTTCTTGCCAATGATCTTCCTTAAAGGGGAAGTCTGAATAATATGCCGCTAATCGATGGAAACTTCCCATTCTGGGAACATAGGTAATATTATTCCTACCATATTCTGCTAAACCACAACGCACGGCTAGGGTTTTTTGGGGTAACTTCGCATATTCTACGTTATATCCCTCAGGAGCCAGTATATCACTTAGGAGGTCTTTCATTTGGTTAACTATATCAAGCCCAAATAAATATGTAGGGGGAATAATCAATGAAATTTCTTCATTTTTCCAGTGAAAAGTAGCTTCATGTTGAGGGACTGGGATAGCAATAATAAAGAGAGAATTTACATGGTCGAATTCAACATCCGGTTCAAATTCAAAATATGCTTTATAATCCTCATACAGTGGAGGATAAATAAGTTTCTGCTCATAACGTTTTCGAATATCATATCGTAGATCTGGAATACGCTTTGCATTAACTATTTGCCCCTTATATCCCTTAGCCTCCAACGATTTGCGAAAAATTTGGCTTATTTTGCTTTTATTTGTCATTGATTATATTCTTAATTCATAGACCTTTTTAGATTTTTAGGTCAAAGGTATAACAAATTTATATATATCATAAAATTAATTCTTTCAAATTATTAAGGGAGTAGCGTAATGTTTATTATTGAAATCCCCTAATAATTATAATTATACAATAAGAGTATTACTAATATGGTAAATCCATTTATTTTTCCATTGCTGAAACAATTACTTCAGAGTCTTGGTAGAAATTTCACTAAAAATTGTACTAAGTGTGGATCTAATCGATTTGATTTAATTTTAGATCAAATTTTTAAGGAAAAAGATGGAATTTGCTTCAATTGTCGTAATCAAGCTAAAATTTTTAAGTTTGTTATGCTTAGATGGCTTTCTTTTAATAAAACTGATTCCCAGACTTTAATTAAATTCGCAAACGATATTACTTTTCGCAAAGTATTAAAAAATGTCTTTAAAGGTCTGGCAATATTTGGCTTGAGATTTCCATTTGTTACTGGGGCGCCATTAAGCGTTGTATGGAATTACACGAAGAAATGTAATTTAAAGTGTTCTCATTGTTTTTCAGATTCAATCTACAATCAGAAATCTAAAAATGAGCTTACTACTGAAGAAGCTAAATACGTAATTGATATTCTAGCAGCTAATGATGTTGTGACAGTGAATTTTTGTGGTGGCGAACCATTAACACGTGAGGATTTATTCGAAGTAATGTATTACACTCAAGAAAGTGGTATATATCCTTCCATATCAACAAATGCTACCTTATTAACTAAAGAGAAATGTCAGATGATTTATGATACGGGAGTAAGAAGTGTGTCTATTAGTTTAGATAGTTGTTCTGCTGATAAACATGATTCATTGCGAAATGTGCCGAGAGCATATGACATGGCCATTAATGGAATAAATAATGCTGTTGAATTTGGAAAATTTGATGAGCTAATTATCAATACGACCTTAACTGATTTCAATTACGAAGAAATCCCTCAAATATATGATTTTGTAAAAGAGCTTGGAATTTCACGATATTATGTTTCCCGTATATTACCAGTCGGTAGAGGACAATATTACATGGAGCATGATGCCAGTAAAGAAAATAAGCGTAAAGTTATGAGATTTATGGCTGAAAAATTTATTGAAAATGTTGAATCCAACTTTCCTTTAGAAGTTCTTGGTAGGGGAATGCCTTATTTCAGTAGAACTTGTTATGATTTAAGCAATGGTCAGGTATATCCTCTTTGTGAGATATTAACAGGACATGAGGTTAAATATCAAGATTTATTTAATGGAAATACAGCAAATTTCATTCATCGACTTAAAAGTATTTTTAGTGGGTGCGCTACTGGTTTATTTTATTGTGGATTGGACTGTGATGGAAATGTAATTCCATGTGCTCCTGCGGGTAATATCAAATTAGGAAACATTATAGAGAAGGGTTTAGAACAAATTTGGGTTCATAATCCGGAGTTGAATAGAATAAGAAAACGAAACAAAGTCAAAGGCAAATGTTCAAATTGTCACATGCAGAAAATCTGTGGAGGATGTCGTCTAACTGCATACGGATTAACGGGAGATTGGTTAGGGAGTGATTTGAGTTGTCCCTATTGAATTCTATCATTTTTTTTATTTTAAAACCTAAATTTTTATAAACCTTGAAATATCCATGAATATTAGACTCAAAATTCATCGTAATAGTCAATAGAGTCTACTTAATTATTCCCAATCCAAATTTTGAAAAATTATAAAAACATTGACAGAAGAAAAACAGAAAATTGTAAGAAGTAAAGTAGCTATAGAACGACATTATTTACCGAAAGAGGAACGAATCAATAATTTTAAAGAAGTTAATCTTGGCTATTTAGAGCTTGAAGAGGTTATTAAAGAATGTGAGCGATGCTATCAATGTTTCAAAAAGAGCGATCCTGAAGTAAAACCACCACCTTGTATGAAATATTGCCCTACGCATTGTAATTCAAGAGAGATTATCAAAAATGTTTTAGAGGGTAAGATTGAAGAGGCTCTCAAAATAATTTATGAACACTATCCTTTTCCAAGAAGCGTTGAAAGAGTTTGTCCCGGTTATTGTATGCTTCATTGTACTGCTGGAAAGAAAGGGGATTCGATTCAGATCCCAATGATAAAACGTTTTTTAGTTGATAATTATGGTCCACTGGAAGAATTTTTTCAATGTTATCCTGATATTGGGAAAAAAGTTGCTATAATTGGTTCTGGACCTCTTGGGCTCACCGTTGCTTTTTTCTTGAGGAAATATGGAATTAATGTGACTATTTATGAAGCTTTAAATGTAATTGGGGGTATGATGGCAACAGAAATCCCCGAATTTCGTCTTCCTAGGTCAGTTTTGAACACGGAAGTAGAACATCTAAAGAAGTGCGACATTGAAATTATTACTAACAAAAGAATTGATAAAAAATTTGGCATTAAACAGCTATTTGAATCCGGTTTTCATGCTATAGTCATTGGGATCGGTACTCAGAAGGCTAAATGGTTGAAACTTCCAGGAGAAGAATCAAAAATTGTCCTACAAGCTCTTGAGTTTTTGAGAAGGTTTAATTTGAAAGAAGAAATGCCTGATTTAGTTAATAAAAAAGTAATCATAATAGGGGGTGGGAGCACTGCAACCGATGCTGCACGAGTTGCAAAACGACTTGGAGCAAATGTTTCTATATTGTATCGAAGAGAGAGGGAACATATGCCTGCAGGGAAAACTGAAATTGAAGATACAGAAAATGAAGGGATTCCTATTGAATTTTTAATAATTCCTAAAGAGTTTCATTGCACAGAAGATGAAGTTCTAGGTGCTGTTTGCCAAAGAATTGAACTTGGAGATATTGATGAAAGTGGTCGACCAACTCCGATCCCAATCGAAGATATGGAAATTAAGGTCGAGGCAGACTATATCATAGAAGCAATAGGTCAAGAAACTGATTTAACCGGATTTGATAGAAGCAAATTCAAACTCACAAAACAAAATACCTTTATTGTGAATGATAAATTCTTCACGAGTGTTCCTAAAGTACTGGCAGGGGGAGATTGTGTGGTTGGTTCAAAAAGCGTGGTTGATGCTGTAGCACATGGAAAAATAATTGCCGAACAAATCTACGATTTTTTAAAATAGTACTTGATAATAAATGAATTATGTTGACAAAAATATCAAAATCTCGCTTTTAACTAAACTTTTTATAGTAAAGTATAAAAAGTGAATTGAACAAAATGAGACAAGATGGAAAGAGAAAATTGAGCCTATCAACATTGATAGATTGTTTTATGGGTTGGCAAGGGAAACTCAATAATTATCTTATGAACAATATTTTAGAGAATACCTTGTAATTATTTATTATAATAAAGTTTTAATTTTAAGCACAAATCCAGATAATAATGAGTATATTACAGATTTTAGCAATTTGCGGGATGCTTAGTCCCATCATATATACTTCAATGTGGATTATTTGTGGAAGCTTAGATTCGGATTATAATCATATTCGAGATGATATAAGTTCACTGTTTGCTGTGGGAGCACCTAACAGACGCTTAGCACAATCATTTGTGATTACAGAAAGTGTTCTATTGTTTGTATTTTTCATTGGATTACATGAAGGTATCAATGAGGGGGGAGGTTCCATTGTTGGACCAATTGTTCTTCTGATTAGTTCCATCGTGGGAATAATGGTAGCACTATTCTTTCCTCTTGATGAAGGAGGCGAATTCACTACTCTTCGAGGGAAAATGCATATCATTCTTGTAGCAGTAATGGGATTATTAACTATTGCTGGGATGGTATTAGTTTGGATTCGATTGCAATCCGTACCCAAGTGGAGTGGCTTTGCTATATTTTCACTTATTTCAGCTATTGTATCATTAATAGGCGTAATTATCTCGAGCATATTTGCCGCAGGTAAGTATAGGGGGATAATTGAAAGAGTAATGGTCACTCCATATGAACTTTACTACTTTATTCTTAGTCTGATGGTATTTCTGAATAATTAACTAAGGATTAACAGAAAAAAAAATGGTAATTTAGATTTTTTTAATTCTTCTACAAAAATTAATTATTACAAATTGTTGAAAATTGAACTTTAAATGAGGTGTTTCTCTATTGTATCTATCAGATTATTGTAGAATTTTAATACTTACAAATGTGTAATATCTTTGTTTCCCTCTAATTCCGATTCTAAAGGTCAGAAATCACCTGAATTAATAAGAACAACCCCAGACTTTAATTCTATGATTCGGATAACGTTTTGGAATGGATTGGGTTTTATTTTCTTCATGTTTATAAGATCTTATGTTGTTCTCTTTTATTTTGGAGGCACTGGAATTGTTTTTGGAGTTATAATGGCAATGCAACCTTTTGCTCGGTTGATTTCAATGCCTTTAATTGCATATCTAACTGATCATACTTCCAAGAAAAGACTTATTTTAATCGGTTCTTTGGGTCGAACACTAGCATATTCCTTATATTGGACTTCACTTGTTATTAAAGATTTAACTCTATTTGGAATAGGTACATTTTGTCAAGGATTAATTGTAGGATTCTTTTGGCCCCCCTTTTTTTCCTTAATTTCAGAAAAGTCTTGTAAGGAGAATAGGACTCAGGCATTAGCTACAGGTAGGGGTAAGATGATTGGTTATGGTTTTTTAGTAGGAGCGTTTATTAGTATCCCTATTTTTGGGCTAGTGAATATATTTATGCCTAATAATATTCCCTTAATGTATAGTCCAATATTAATATTTGCGATACTTAATTTGATCGCTGGGATTAGGTTCCATGTGAGAGTAGACGAAGATTTAACCTATGAAAAATACTGTGAGTCCTTAGAGGATTCGAATATAGAATTAGAGAGTATTATGAGTAATGGAGTAATTAACGGTGAAGAAACTATAACTACTATTGAAATTATTGAAAAACCTAAAAAACTTAGTAAGAAATTAGACAAATCATTTTTTGCAGGTTTCTTTGCGTTGATTCTGGTGATACTCATAACTTCTATGGCTGGAACAATATATTCAATGTTTATATCGGCATATTTAATTAATAACCTCTTACCGGATTTTTCCGAGAATATTATACCAATTATTGTAATGATTGTCTATTTTCCAGCACAAGTCCTTTCACAGTTAGTGGCACCAAAATTGGGTAAATTACTTGATCGTATTTCACCAACCATAAGTGTAATAAGTATAAACATATTCAAGGCTTTGATGATTTGGTTATTAATCGGTGCCTTCACGTCTATTGATTTTGCAATTATTCTAATATTGCTATATATCTCATTAGAATCAAATGGGTACTTTATCCAAGCAATTATGAGCCGAGTGTCAATAAAACATAGAGGAAAGTTATTTGGTCTACATATGTGGGTTGATAGGTTGGGTAGAGTTATCGGTCCACTAATAGGGGGTCTCCTTTGGGATACTTTGACTGATACCGCTCCATTTATTGTTTCAATTTATATTACTTTATGCTTGATTCCAGTTTTCGTATTTGCAATCCGAAAATTAAGCCCATTCATGGTGGAACAAGTAGAAATAGATACTATAGGGATTTTAAAGTTTAAAAAATAATTACATAATTTGGATTTAATCCCATTTCAGTTGAGATTTATTAGTGATAAAGATTATTTTCTTGGAATAGATGAATGGATCGTATTTATTAACTCCAATTAATAATAATTCTACAGAGAAGAATTGAGTGTATAATCGTGTCTAAAGTACAAGTAATTGATTTTATGAAGAGTAAATTCAAATAAATAATTTTTCTCTCAGTATAAATTTATTTAATCATTTTGGTTCAAGGCTAAATTTCATGCGGTCTTCACCCAAAACTATATCTCCACTAAATTCGTCAACTACCCCGTTTAAATAGATATTTTCGACATTTTTATTTGGGAGGGGAGGTGTAATGTGAACAAACACAAGCTTCTTTACATGTGCTTCCTCGGCTAATTTTGCGGCTGAAACAGGATCCATATGATAAGTTTGGACGTCTGTTAAAATTTTAGCTGTTCTTGGATTAATTTTTTTAACTGCTGCAATCAGATTATTTAATAAATCAAAAGAAATTGCTTCGCTGAATAAAATGTCTGCATTATTACTGTGTTTAACAAGATTTTCTGTTTTTATCGTGTCGCCTGTTATTACAACAATCAAACCTTTATATTCAATTCGATATCCAACTGCTGGACTTACAGGAGAATGGTTAACCTCAAATGCATAAATTTTTACCCCATTTCTATTATAACATAGTTCTCGATAATCGGGTGCCTGAATTGTAATAGTCTTACTTATAGGTATTCCTGCTTCAGGAGGTACAATTTCATCTCCATGATGAGCAATCCTATATCCTGTATCAAATTCATAGGCCATTTTAAATCCATTAACCACCTTATCAACTCCCTTCGGTCCGTATACTACCAGAGGTTTTGATCTTCCATTTGCCCACGACATCATATTCGCTTCTCCTAAATCTCCGATATGATCTGAATGAAAATGAGTAAGAAATATCGCGCTTAATTGAGTGACTGGAAGCCTCATTATATCCGCATTCCGGTACGTACCTGGTCCAACATCGAAAAGGATAAATTCTTCGTTAGCAATAATTGCAATACTTGAAGTAACTCTTTTTTCATTGTTAATTGGTCCCCCAGATCCTAAAAGAAAGATATGAAGCTTTCCGTCTTTTAGTAATTTTTCCTGACTTAACATGAATCTTGATAATGTTCAAAAATTTATTATTTTTAAGATCCTATGACTAGAGTTTTTCAACAAAATCGAACAAATCTACAGCCTTTTGACTTTTCCTAGTAAAATCATCAATTTGAGCTGCCCAAAATGTTCGAATCCGCTTGATGAGATCAGGTGGTTGTTCAATTACCCAATCACTTGGAAGAACACTATTATAATAGGATGTGCTAAATCGGTGTCCAATTAACATCACAAACCCACGATCAGCAGATGTTCTGAAAATCCGTCCAGCAGCTTGAATCACTTTCATCATCCCGGGATTCCGATAGGCATATTCGAAACCTTTTTTCCATTTGAGTTCATAATATTTTTGCATTAATTCTTGTTCCATTGAAAATGCGGGTAGTCCAGGACCTATAATGAAAGCTCCAATGGCCATATCTCCGATAAAATCCACACCTTCACTAAAGATTCCCCCGTGTACACCTAATAAAAGATAATTTTTACTAGGATCTTTCATTTTTTTTAAATAATTTCTGCGTTTGCTCTCACTCATTTTACGTTCTTGTACTATGAGCTCAATTAAAAGCGAGTGAGTTTCAATCTCCCGTTGAACAGCTCTAAGGTATGCAAATGAAGGAAAAAAAGCCAAATAATTACCTTTTTTAACATTTACAGCATTAAAAATTGTTCTGGCAATCTGATCATACGATTCCTGACGGTCTTCATATTTGGTAGAAAGATAGGGCATAAGGAGATAAAGACGATTTTGTTGAGGAAAAGGAGTATTATATTGTATTTTATGTGCTGTGGAGGGAAATCCAACCATTTTTCGGAAATACTCCAAGGGAAATAAGGTCGCAGATTGCATGACGACAGAATGAAAACCTGCGATCTGCTTTTTTAGTTTCGGTGCTGCTGATTTACATAATATTTTAATTTTTCCCTCCTTTATATATAATAATTCACTATACTCAGGAGAGTCACTCTCTTTTAGGATTGAATAGAACTGACGTAAATTCAAAGCAAACTCTATAATTTTATCTTTCCCTCTTGGTTGAACCCCTCTTTGGAAAATGAAAGCCTGAATATAAGACAAAATAAATTGATCACAGCCTTTCAACATTTTTCGAAAAAATTTCTTATCAAATTTCATTAGAACTGGTCTTTTTGTTTCCAAATCGGGAAATTGGTTAATTAAGTCCATAATAAACTGGGTAATTTGTTGGTAAATGGCAATACCTTTCTTCTCAATAGATTTTGGTATGTGTAGTAATCGCAAGTAATCAGTAGCATCTTCGAGGGATTGCAGAGTTATTTCTGGGGAATAATAAGTCATCGCTCGGAAAGGTAAATTATGGGCTTCATCGACAATCAATATGATATCATCATAGGCTTGATCAAAAAACCTCTTCAATTTAATGTATGGATGGAATACATAATTATAATCACCTATAATCACATCACAAAGGAGAGCACAATCCAGAGAAATTTCAAAGGGGCAGACAGTATGAGTTCTTGCCATTTTTCGAATATAGCGAGAATCAATGACTTGTTTAGTGAGCATTTCAGAAACAATCTCACTCAATGATACCTTCCCATAATTCTCAAGGAAGGGGCACATTGATTTCTCGCAAATAAAAGCACTATTTACACACATCTTTTCTTTTGCGGTGAGAATAATCGAATTAAATTTTGCTTTATTTTTTGCAAATATCCGTAAAGTCTCCCGATAGATATGCTGTTGAGTAGTTTTTGATGTAATTACGAATACTCGCTTATTTTTCTTTAATGCATATTTTAACGCGGGATAGAGCGTCCCAATAGTCTTTCCTAAACCCGAAGGAGCCAAAAGCATTAACCGTTCTCGTTTTTGAAGACATTGGGTAGTTTTTTGGATAATTTCTCCTTGATTAGGGCGAAATTTCTCAAAAGGAAACTTTAATGTTTCAGCACGATTTCTTTTTTCTGCTTTCGAGATTTGTTCCTTTTCCCAGGAACTTAAAATAGTTTCACATTGTTTTTTAATATAATTCGAAAGATCCCGAGGTGGAATATCGATAATTTTGGTTTTATTAGTAAATATATCAATTAGAACAAGGCGACATTGAATTTGTTTCCCCAATTGGAGAAAATAATGTCCATACAATAATAACTGATTACGATACTCTTCGGCAGTTTCAGACTCAAGAGAAATTGCTTCAAGATCAGAGATTGACTTGATTTCTTCAATAATCACGGTTCCCTCTTTCTCATAGACGATATCAGCACGCCCCGAGATGATAAAATTCCACCCTTGGACTTTTGTTTGTATTTTTACCAAAACCTCCTGTTGGAAGTTTTTTTCTGCTTTTTTTCGGTCATTTTGGAAGATTTGATGAACCTCAGTTCCTTTTGAGGCTCGAATGCGCAATGGAACCACTGATATAAAATATTTTCGTTCTGACGAGGCAAAAATAACATCTTTTATTGAAATGTGGAACTCTTTTTGCTCCTGATTTACTTTCAATTTTTTTAATCACTAACACATACAAGGTTTTCACTTGTATTAAAAAATAGCCCCTCAATGAAATTTTAAATAATTTAAGAGAAAATATGCTAGAGTTACTGGTAAAGCTAGTTAAACTAACGTTTTAAAAGGTTTAATATCGGAAAAAAAAAGGATAAGGAAATTTATTAAATCATTATTTTAAGGTGGTGCATTCCATGGGACTTCAAATGATATATTTAAATCTATAAAAATCCCTGCATATAACGTTGAAAAAGATATCTTAAATTCCAATGTAGCATCGGTAGTATTTAATCCTGCAAAGTAAGGCTGAAACATGCCCACTGTAATATTGTTATTTGGTTGACTACTAAAGGAGTGAATTGTACCATAATAATTATTTAAAGTCTGTCCGATTTTTGTATATTCGGGGAGAGCTATTGGATTTGATGTATCCTTAGTATAAATATAAAAATCCATAGTAAGATCATAAATTGCATATATTCCTTGATTGTCCACGTCAAATGTCATCGTAATATTGAATTCATCATCAAGGGTACTCGGAGTTCCTTTATGATCATAATTAGGATAAATAGTATCATGAATATCAAAACCAAGATTTGTTCCACTATAAATCAATGATCCAAAGTATCCTGCTATACCTAGTCCCATAATTGTTCCTAGAACTTTAAACAATACACTGAGTTTAAATTGTTTTCTCATTGTTACAGTGTATTGTTTTTTCTTACGAAGTTCAAGAGCTTCGATAAAATACTGTAAGGCTCTAATCCCAGATGATGTTAAAAATAACCATGCGATTAATTGAAGACCTAAAAGAACCTGAATCATAGGAAGATCAATTCTATAAGTACCTAAAGATACCCCCGGCGTAAATCCCCCAAACATGTAGAATAGGTAAATACCGGAATAAACAGTGGCTCCAAAAGCTACCCATCGATTTGCTGGGGTGTCTTTTGGAAATAGATGTCTTAGCATTGAAATAACAACGCCTATAATTCCAAATATTATAATAGCAATTATAAACGAGGTTTCAAAGGTCATAATATTATACGCTTCAAGAATCTCAAACAAAACTAAGGGTACAACTATGTAAAAGAGCGCACTGAGAACCCCGTATAATATCATTTTTCCAATTTGTACTGCCATAAGATCATATCCATTTTATAATTAAATTTAAACCATTAGTGACGATTTTCATTTAAAACTCTTTTTATTAATTATAATATTTACATATTTCTAGGGAATGATATAGAAATTTAAGACTATTCTTCTTGACTTATTTCAAGGGATTTTTCTATAAATTTTTGATAAATCTGTTTGAAATCATCTATCGATTCAACCAATTCTTTAAAAATTTCAAGCCACTTTAATTCAGCTTCAGCATGGAGTTTCCAATGCTTTAAAGGTAAAATATTGAATGGACTAAATTCGTATGAAAAATGAGAAGTTACTATTTTCTCACCCTCATCGGCATGGTCGAACATTGCTCTAATTTTCTCGATTTGCGTATTTATGGAATCTAATATAAATTTTTTTCCAATGATTGAACCAAAAAGTGTGATAAAAGGCATTGTTGAATCAATGTCATAGTAAATTTCCTGAATCTCAGCTAAAAAAAATTTCATCTGTTCTTGAAATTCTTTTCTTCCTTTGTTCGTTAATCTATATATTGTCTTTTCAGGACGATTTCCTTCTTGTTTAGTACCGCTTTCTTTAATAAAATCCTCCCCCTCTAATTGCTTTAATGTATAATAAAAAGATGCATTTGTAGCATTAATATAGTGATCATAATGCCATTCATTTGCAATAGTAATAAGCTCATACCCACTCATAGGTTTAGGAATTTGATTCATTACTCCTAAAATGAATGTTTTTAGTGAAGTAAATCTTTTTTTCGGCATAGTTAAATTAAAATGATTAAGTTTAAATATTTAAGTTTAATTATATATAAGTAACAATAAATATTTAAAATTTTAGGTGATATTCGAAAAATGTTAAAAAATGAGGTAATAATCACGAAGGATAATCAAAAATACAGTTTAGGATCTATTATTTTTACCACGATATTCACAACAGCATTTATTATTCAAATCATTATGATGTTTATCTTCTATAATGAGTTAGGGATTACCTTTCTAGCGCATATTGGATGGATAGTTTGGGTATTCAGTCTCTATTTTGGATTGATTTCTTTTCGAACTTTCAAAAAAAGAGGGAATGTTGAAAAGGGTAAAATGTATGTATATACCAACAAGCTGGTAACGAAAGGTCCGTATGCAATAATACGCCATCCTCAATATTTAGGGGGAATTTTATTTACCATTACTATTAGTTTATGGACTCAGATGTTATTAAGTGTAGTTCTCAGCATTATTATTATAATTTTAACCTATCAATGGACTTACTCTGAAGATAAAAACCTTATCAAAAAATTTGGGGAAGAATATGAGAAATATAAAGAAAAAGTACCTCGACTTAATCCAATATTAGGTATTATTAAATATATTTCTCAAAAGAAGGAAGACTGAAAATAAAGCAAATATATCATAGCAGATCTTGTTTCTAATTTTAATTTTTTTAAAGAGATTTTGAATAAATTTTTATTGTTAATTGAGACATAGTTGTTTTTCTAAACGAATTTAGCATAACTATATAAATCAAGGTTCTTCACATCTTCAAATTCCGAAACATCAGTAGTGAGAGCTAGAACATCAAATCCCATCTCTTTAAGTTTAGCTTCTGTGTGAGATAAAGCTTCTTCTTCAATGTCAGATATAACAACTTTCATGCCTTCTTGGCCAAAATTTTCAGCAATTGCTCGACCAATTCCACTAGCTGCACCAGTGATTACAGCCACTCTATCTTTAAATTCGTTCATAATTAATCTATCACTTTTGGGGGATAATGAATGTTTGGTTTTAACAATTCATATTTTCTAAACAATAGAAAATACTTAGTAAAAAGAATTTATATCCTTTATTATTTATAGTTTACATGACAAGAGATGTAAAATTAAATTAGTGAGAAGGGTAATGAGTGAAAATAATCTCAAAAAAAATGAAGAACCTGTGTATATGGAATGGGTTCCGGCAGGGAAAATTGTAAAAATTATCATGCTATCCTTATTTTTATTAATTATTACAATTGGGATAACAATTGCTGCTTTTATGCCTAAAGAATTGACATATATCGGTATAATTTTTAGCGGTATAAGTATATTTATAATGCTTTTATACTGGAACTTCAGAGGGCTTAGGATTACCATAACCAAAAATCAACTTGACGTTGTGTATGGAATTTTTAACCACAAGAGAATCCCATTGGAAGAAGTTTCCAGATGTGAGATAACTAGGGCGTATTTTAGGAGGTATGGAGGAATAGGAATTCGATTAGGCTTAGATGGATCATGGGCATATACCACAGATTTCGGAGAAGCTGTAAAATTGATCTTTCAAAAGGGCAGGCCATTCGTTTTCTCTACAAGAAATCCACAAAAAATTTGTAGTCTAATACAAGAGTTATCAAATTAGAAACTATAATATTATTTGATTAATTTCAAAGAAATGAAAAATCCGCACGATATTTGTATTTGGAAAGATATTGAAGAATGTAATCACTGTTCCATAAAAGATAATCTAATATGTCATTTCCGTAGAAAATATTTATTTAATTTTTTTGGATTTTTCATTATTTTCGTCATTACTGCTTTTTTCGGCGTCATCACAGCAGGTTTTGGCTGGTTTTTATTAGGTTGGCTAGGTTTTTGGGTTTTTTTCTTTGAATTTTGGGAAATCCGAATTCTCTGTAGTCATTGTCCCTACTATGCAGAAGAAGGGAAAACCTTACATTGCATTGCTAATTACGGGAGTTTAAAAATCTGGAAATATCACCCTGAACCCATGAATTTATCTGAAAAAATTCAGCTAATGATTGGCTTTATAATTCTTGTAGGTTATCCCCTAATTTTCTTAATACTAGGTAATCAATTTATTGTTTTAATAATTTCAATTATAGAAATTATTATTTTCTTTAGTTTTTTGTTTTTAAAAAGGTGTGGTGTTTGCTTAAATTTCTCTTGCCCTTTTAATCATGTGAAAAAGGAAGTGGTTGATGCGTTTCTTAAAAAAAATCCTGTAATGAGAGAAACATGGGAAGACGCAGGACATACGATTAAAGAAAGGGAAGGATAAATAATATCGATTCAGATATTTAGGAATTCTAATATATCCTTTTGAAGTACTTTCCATTTGCCAGCGAGATTATGCCCACGTCCTTCATAGAGAATCAATTTAGCGTTAGGAATTCCTTCAACAGTCATTCGAACATCGTCAGCAGTATAACAAATATCTAATTCTCCACTCAATACCAAAGTTGGAGCCTTAATATCCTTTAACCTATCTTTGAAATTCATTCCTATATCTCCTCGAACTTCTGTCAAGAAATCATTTGGATATTTTATACTCCCCATAAACCTTTTTCCGAATAACCAAGTTAAAGTTTTGGGTATACTTCTGGTAATCCTTGAGGAAAAGATCAAATCTAACAAAGTTGCTAGCGATTTTCCATACTTTCCTTGTTTAAAGCATTCTGCTGCTTTTCTCTCGACTTCAACTCCTTTTTCACTTACCCGATATGCCGCAGAGATAATAATCAGTTTTTTAACTGTATCAGGATGATTGGCAGCTAAATATTGAGCGATTTGACCTCCTGTGGATGCTCCCATTATAAAAACAGGTTTTTTGAATTCCCTTTGGATCATATTTGCATAATCATTTGCCATGTCCGTAAAAGTATAATCTTCTGGAACATTTTGTTTTCGCCCTATAAGATGAACAGTATAATCTTCCATAAATGGTCTAGCTGATTTTACAAATCGCCTTAACATATAACCTGAAGGAGGCTCATGGTTGAATGATAATCCTTCAATATTAACTAATATATTTGATTTGTTGCCAATTCGAGCGTAGGGAAGCCCATCTTCAAAATAACCGGTTTTTACATCGTGTTTTTTCTTAATTTTCTTATCCTTTTCTCTCATATTGTTTCTCTAAGATAAAAAAGTCCTATTACTATTTGATATAAATAATTTACTTTTGATTAAATTTAATAATAATATTAGAGGATTATAGATTTAAGAATAAAATAAATAGTAGAATGGAATGGAATCCCATAAAGTTATAATTGTCGGACCTAGTGCGGTAGGTAAAACAAGTTTATTAAATAGATTTGTGAATAATGAATTTGCCTTAAAATATAAGTTGACTATTGGAGTTGATTTTTTAACTAAAACGGTGGAATATGAACCATCAAAATTTGTAAAACTCCATATATGGGATATTGGAGGTCAGGAAAGATTCAAATTTCTACACCGTAGTTTTTATGAGGGTGCATCTGGTGCATTGATTACCTTTGATCTTTCAAGACAACATACATTTTCAGGCATGAAAACTTGGCTTTCAGAAATGCGTAGTATTATGATAAAAGAAATACCTAAAGTAATAGTAGGAAATAAATCAGATTTAATACCTGAAATTGGTCAGATTATAGATAAGAATACAGTAGAACAATATGCTAAAAATGAAAATTGTTTATATATTGAAACCTCAGCTAAAACTGGTGAAAATGTTGAAAAAGCTTTTCTTGAACTTACGCGGCGTATGGTAAAGAATGGAGGTTAATTCCTTAAAAAGTTTCATAACTCAAAAGCCCATTCTCCATTTCGCATTATTGGTTCGGTGGTTTCATCATCTAATATTCCATCAACATTCATTTCTCCCGAACCAACCATGAAATCTATATGAAGAAGGCTATTGTTTCCTCCAGCAGCCAAGAACTCTTTATCTGTCAATGTAGCACCATTTTTCAATGAATTTCTGTAACCCTGACCTATTGCGATATGACTTGAAGCATTTTCATCGATTAAAATATTGTAAAAGAGCAATCCTGTCTGTGATATGGGAGAACTATTAGGTACTAAGGCAATCTCTCCTAATCTTCGAGCTCCTTCGTCTATATCAATTGTTGTAAGCAAAACTTTATTCCCAACCTTAGCTTCTGCTTCAATTATACGCCCTTCAGAAAATTTTAAAACACATTCATCAACAACTTTTCCTTGATAATAAACGGGTCTCGTAGTTTTTACTCTCCCCTCGACCTGATCTTTATGTGGGAGAGTAAAAATTTCTTCAGTAGGTAAGTTTGGTATAAAGTCAATCCCGTTTTGTGATGTTACACTCCCACCATGCCAAACATGGTTCTTAACCAACCCGATTGTTAGATCTGTTTCTGGAGAAGTCAATTTCAGTGCTCTGTACTGTTTCTGATTTAAATAATCACATCGTTTGTGGAGGTTTTCACTGTGATTTTGCCACGCAATAATAGGATTGTTTTCATTTATGCGACAAATTTTAAATATAACATCCCATAATTTCTGGATTCGTTCATCTGAAGGAATTTCAGGAAATAATTTATCTGCCCAAGCCCTATTTGATGAAGGAATTATTGTCCAGTTTAAAGCATATTGACCAACAAGATTTAATACAGGCTTAAGATGCTTATGTAAATAGAGTTGAAATTTTGCAATCACCCCAAGATCCACATCTTTCAATAAATCTGGATTCGAGTAGGTAATGTGAAGATTTGCATCTCCCGCTTGAGAAATATTGAGTCTCGAATCTATTTTCCATTTTGGATATTCTTTAAGCGCCTTTTTAGGACCATACTGAAATCGAATCAAGCGTAATTGCTCATCATCCCATACCACATCAACCAATCGAGCTCCCATTTGATATGCTTTTTTAGCAATTATCCGTACTAATGGAGCCATTTCAATAGATACACCATCATAACTAGAAGAAGGACCTCCTATGAGTAAGCGTTGTTTAGGTTGGAGATTTAAACCGATTTTTAATATAACTTCAGCATATTTTTCTAATTTTTGCTCAAACTGGGATGTCATTGTCTTTCAAATCATATTTCTACCTTTTATTAAAGATATTTAATGAAAAAACAATTAAAAAGGATGAAGTAAAAATTAACATATTTGTAAATGAGGCTGAATCTTAATCTTAGTCCAAAGTAAAAGCTTATATTATGAAAATTAGTATTAGTTCTATATCTAATAACATTTAATTTAAAAAAGTGAATTTATTGAAAAGAAATACATTGAACTATATAGGGTTGAGTTTGGTTTTTCTTTTATTGATTTCAAGTATTATTTTACCTTTAATTCCAATGGATAGATTTAATTCTCAAGGTTATGTCATAAATGTTAATAATTTCGATTTAGGATTGAGTTGTCAAGACACGACGAATGTTACGGTAATTTCTGATGGTTATAATGGTATATGGGGATGGAATGATGGCTGGTCTGAAATTCCTGAAATTGCTGTCGACGGAAATGGCAATATTCATGTTGTTTGGACTGATGATACCGTTGGAATTTGGACTAATGCAATCTACGATTATGAAATTTTTTACGCGAAATATTCGGCTGCAACAAGCCAATGGTCAAATATCACAGTAATCTCTGATGGTTATAATAATGTATGGGGCTGGAATGACGATGAATCTTATAGCCCTAATATCGCTGCTGATAATTCTGGGAATGTTCATGTAGTCTGGCAAGACTATTCAAATGGCAAATGGAAGGATTCTCTTGATGATAGCGAGATAATGTATGTCAATTTTTCAGTCGCTTCAAGTCAATGGAGCAATATTACAGTACTCTCTGATGGTTGGAATAATATTTGGGGTTGGAATAATGGATCAAGCGAAGATCCTGCAATAGATATCGACTCTTCGGGTAATATTCATGTAGTTTGGCAAGATAGAACGTTAGGAAGTTGGACCGGAGATATAGATGATTCTGAGATAATGTATGTAAATTATTCAGTCTCAACAAGAAAATGGTCTAATGTTACTATAATTTCTGACTCATTATCTGGCTGGAATAATGGTCTTAGCGCGGATCCTGATATTGATATAGATATTACGGGAAATATTCATGTAATATGGGAAGATCGTACAAATGGTACATGGGGTAACGATGAAGAAATAATGTGGACTATGTATAATGCTTCATCTGGAAAATGGTTAAATGCCACCGTGATTTCGGATGGCTATAACAATGTATGGGGTTGGAACACAGGGAGTTGTGACGATCCTAAGATAGAAGTAGATAATTCGGGAAATGCTCACGCTGTTTGGGGGGATTCTTCAAATGGAAGTTGGGGTGTTGATGATGAGATAATGTATGCGAAATATTCAGCATCTATAGATCAATGGTCTAATATAACGATAGTTTCCGATGGTCATGGTGGAACCTGGTGGAATCTTGGTGAAAGCGAAAATGTCGATATTTCAGTGGACAATCTAGCGATTATTCATGTCGTTTGGGAAGATAGTACTAATGGAACTTGGGGTACAGATGATGAAATAATGTATTCAAAATGGACTGATTCATCTGGCTGGTCAGATCCAATTGTGATTTCTGATGGATATAAAGGAGCCTATTGGAATGACGATTGGAGTGGACAACCTGCAATTGCTACAGATTCAAAAAATCAAGTTCATGTGGTCTGGTACGATGGAACAGATGGTCTATGGGGTAACGATGATGAAATAATGTATGTTAAATTATCTACCTCTGATAAAGATTCACCATTCCCGTGGATATTGGTATCACTGCTTGTTGTTGGAGTTGCAGCTGTTGTACTTGTGGTGTTCTTGGTGATTAAACTAAAAGGAAGAGAAACTTAAAAAAAATTTTGTTCAAAATATTTTCTATTATTATTTTTTTTCATAATCCAAGACTTTAGGATTTTAAAAATAAAAATATATTAAGTACTTTTTTTATTAATATTTTGGAAGTGTTGAGGTATTTTAGAGTTGTTAAGAAGAAGTGTTTTGAATGTCTGAAGTCAGTTTAAGAGAAATTATTGGTATCGCAAAAAACTCAAAATGGAATCAAATAAAAAAATTCGTGAAATTTATTGTTAGAAATACACTAAAGAAAAATTCAAAATACAATTTAACAGCTCTTGATGTTCTTATTAATGGAAAAAAAGAGCTAAAATATGACCGAATTATTAAAACTAAAGAAGAAATAAAAGAAATTGATAAAATAAAGGATTTTAACCAATTCTCCTTATATCAAACAACCTCCACTTCGAATAATCATATTAATATTTCTCAAAATAATGAGACTATTATTGTTTTAGCGAAATATTTAGGTCCGTATTTGGATGATCCTCAAATTTTCGATTTTTCCGTCAATCTAGATGCAATAAATGATCCCTTTTTTACAATTGGTAATGGTAAGAAAATAAATTGCTCTGAGATCTTAGAAATTTTTAATAAAAAAGCAAAACCTGTATCAGCACAACAAAAAGAACCCCCAAAAGAGAGAGCAAAGAAAGTAGAAGACTTCAAAACAGAAGATTTAGAGTTGATGGTGTTCGAGAAATTAACTAATAAAAACGCTATTTGGAATGAAACTGAAACAAAAGCATTTCATAATTGGAAAGCAAAAATAAAGAATAAATATCGTTTAGAAACCGGAAAGATCACTCATTATAAAGGAAAACCTACAAAATTATTTGCTCTCCATTTGCACTCTCTTCTCAAGAACAAGGATGTTAAAGAGAAAAAACCTACAAAACCTAAAGATAAAAAACCTTTAAAACCAAAAGAAGATATAGAGAAAATCACAGAACAATATATATTTGAGAAAGTCACGGGCAAGAAAGCTATATGGAATGGTTCTGAAACGCAAAATTTTGTAAAATGGAAGCAAAGAGCCCACAAAAATTATAAAAAAAGCACAGAAAAGAATCCATATTATAGACAAAAGTTAACTAATAATTATAGAAATTATTTACAAAGAGCATTCAAAATCACTTCATCTAATAAAGAACGGTAATAAGTTGCTAAAACGAAGTTAAGCCATAAAGAGGATTTTTTCATATATTTTCCCGATTTTTGATACTTCTGTTATCTATGGATGAGTAATAAATATTTAAATATAAATTCAATCTCTATAGTATTTAATAAGAGATTTACTGGAAGTTATAATTTAAAAACCCTATAAGAAATTCTATAGGTGTCCACTCTAACTTATTTGGTTAAATTTCTATAAAAAATAAAAGAAAACATTTAAAACTATTTTTTATGGTACTACATATGAAAAACGAGAAAAAGATTTTTACCTTAGAGAATAAAAAACTAGCTTCTATGGGTCCAGATTATGTGGTTATCATCCCAAGAAAGCTGATTCAATATAAGGTAATTGATCCTGAAAAATTGTACAATATTCATTTTGAAGAAGCATCAGAAGACCAAAAGGTAAAAAAGGATTAATCTTCTTCTCGAAAAGAGCTTTGCTCAATAATATCAAACTTTATATTATTATTCCGTAAGAGTCTAACTATATCTGGATGATAGTCGATAGCTATTCTCTTTTTTATTTGTATTTTTATTGTCTTAGGCTCATAAGTTTCTGGTTCTTCTTGAATTTCTTCTAGAGGAACATAACTCGAGAGATAAGCTGTCTTATTGTTATATTTTATCATACATATGTAGTTCTCTAACTCGAATATTTTCTGGTCTTTTGTTACCCCTCGAAATCTAACTAAAACTGTATTTCCATCCTCAACTTTAAAATTTTTTACTAATTTTGGTAAATCCTCTGAATGTACTATTTTATAGAATTCTCGTTTCTTCCACTGTAATATCTCATCTTCGCTATATCGAAAAATTTCAGCAAATTTCTTATTAAAATACTTTAAATACCCTCTCTGTATTAACGCTATGCCTAAACTCGAATTTTCCGCAAAATAAAGAAATTGCTCATCCCTTAATTGAGTTGTAAATTCCTCATTTATATCTACTCTTGACATCTTGGGTCTTACACCTTTTTTATTATTGATTTATGATTTAAATCCTCAATTTGAGCGATGATTTGTTTTATAAATACTATTATTTATGTGTTCTATATTAAGCTATCCAAAACCAATCATAAAAATAGCTATCAATTCATTCAATGTTGCGCAATAATTTAACACAAAAGTCACAAAGATAATATTTATATTTACAAAAAAAGATATTATATTTAGGGTTCTATAGATAATTCTATAGAGAGCCTTGTACAATTTTTTGCTTTTGATTTCATAGGAGAGTAATGTATTCACACTGCCAATTAAGACAAACTTTCATTTATCCATGATTACTAATTCTTTTTGGAAAGTCATAAACTAATAAAGATACTCGCAAATCTCTTCCCAATTTTCGATAGTCCTATCTTAATAAATTCCTTTTTAGTAATCTCACCCTTCTTACACATTTTCCAAGAGCTTTTTAGGATTTTCCAATCAGATCCCAGATTTTTTTTCATATGTGCCTCAATGTCAGCTATATCTTCCATAAGTTTATCGATTACTTCAGCAACATCATCAATTTTCAGCTTAATTTCTTGGGTATCATCCTTTATTTCAGATATCTGAGTTTCTATCTCCTCTAATTTTCCATAGAGTTTTTTAAATCGCTTTCTCTTCGGATCGTTCTCTTTGATATTTTTTATAATTTTCTCCCAAGATGTCTTAATTTGTTTCAAACCATCATTAAATTCTTTCTTTACACTTAGAAAAAATTGCCCTACGGGATTTTTCTTTTTCTTTTTTGATATTCCCATTTGTTTTTGAGATACCTCGTTTTCGTTAGGATTTTCCATCGCAATCACCACTCTTAGTAATCTGTTTTATTTAATCTATAAATGATCCAATAAATTGAGAATTTTGAAAAGTTTCTCATGCTTCGGGTAATAATATAACAAAAGAATCTCCTTCAACCCATATTTTTCCATTGTAATTATTTAAGATACGTTCTACCAAAAGGAATCCTAATATTATCTCTTTAATCTTACTATCCTTTTCTCTTTCTTTCTGGAATATCATTTCTTTGCCCACATTTAAAATCTCTTTTTGATAATCTATAAATTTCACTTTGATGTAATTTATGTTATCCTGCTGGCTTCTAAAGATAATAATTTTTATCTCAATTGTTGAGTTTTTATTATATCGAATTGAACTGATAAGGATATTGACAAAAAGATCTATTAGAAATTTATCAGCTTTTACATATAAATTATCAGTTGGATGCTCAACATCTATAATAATTTCTTTATTGGAATAACTATTTGTAATAAATTCTTTAACATTATCGATTACACTATTTAAATTTACAGGTTCAATGAAAAGCTTTGTTTGATTGATCATCGTTAATTTTCGTATTATATCTATTAAGAGTTTACTATTAATACATTGATCTTTAATAGAATCCAATATCTCTCTCTTACTTTTTAGTATAATTTGATTATCAGCCTTTTCATATTCGTTTAGTGATAATTGAATGTTCTCTATTATAGAATTTATATCATTTACGAATAGTTCTTTGTAAAAATACTCTCTATCAAATTCTTGGTGGATACTTTCTTCACTTCTGCGTAAATACTCTTCAGCTAATTTACGTAGTAATACATTTTTAAGAAGGTCTGAAATAATGCTGATTAAGTCCAAGTTTTCTTCTATCCAATAATCACTATCATTAATATTATCAAAACAAAGTATTGCTTCTAAAATCCCGTTTATTTTAACGGAAAATGTTAAAAAGTTGTTTACTTCTTGATTTTCAAGAAAGTATTTTAAATTTACAGCTTCTGTAGGAAGCCTGTCTACATTTTTAACATATAAATAATCAGATTCTAGTAATTTCTCAGTAAACCATGGAAAATTACTCATTTGCATATTTTCAGGTAAACTTTCTTGGGGAAACATCACCTTACCATACCACTCATAATTTCTTTTTATAAATTTAAAATTTTCATTAAGAATGTAAAGATACACTCGTGTTGCGTTAACAAACTCGCCTATATCTCTAAGTGATTCTATCATTGCCTGACTAAAATCCTGTATGCCAACAAATCTCGATGCAATCCCTGTAATAATTGCTTTTAATCTTGAAATTTTCATTAATTCCTGTTCAATTTTTTTATCTTCTGTTATATTCTGACAAATAATTTGATAAAAAGTGTCATCTCCAATATCTACTAAGGATGTTTGCATATTTACCCAAATAAGATTGCCATTTTTTTGATAGAGTTGAATTTCTAATGGATGAAAATCCCTACCTCTTTCTTCTTTTTTCAATCTTTTAAGAACGTCCACGATATAATCTCGATGGATTATTGAAAGATCTACAAATTTTCTTCCAATTAATTCCTCTCTCGTATACCCTAATGTCTTCTCTAAAGCCGGATTAAAATCTACTAAAGAACCTTTAGGATCAATTAAAAGAACAGAAAAGGGGGATTCTTTAAATAAGAAACGGTATTTTGTTTCAGAATACTTTAATTTAATTTCTGCTTCTATTCTCTTACGAATATCTCGAAGAATATATTGAATGTAGATTTGACCTCCTATCTGAACTTCACTGACACTAATTTCAACGGGAATAAAATTACCAGAATTATCAATAACCTCTAATCTTAAAGGAAAAGGATAATTAAGTTGTTCAAAAACCTCTTCATTAAAATCTATATCAATGATCTCACTTAATATTTGACTGGAATGCAAACCAATAAAATCTTCAAACGGTCGTTGAAATAATTCTTCGGCTGCTTGGTTCACATCCATTATTAATCCTGATTTTCTATCAATTATCAAAATGGCATCTCGAGCAGCTTTAAATAAAGCTTCATAGCGTAATTCGGCCATCTTGAGTGCTTCAATCGAGGGTTGGTATAAATCAATTTGATTATTTATTGTAGAATGAATAGATTCGAGAGTATCTATTATCTGATTTTTATCTAAATAATTCTTTTTTATGTCTTCAAAATGGTTAAGAATAAAAGTGCTAAATTGGTTAATTATGTTTTTAGGAATTTTTTCATTGTAATAAACTATTAAAGATAAAGGTAATACACCTCCCCTAATGTCCTCATTAGGAACAGAATCAAAATAAATCGCGGCATTTGAATTTAGGTGAGGAAATGGAAGAATTACTGAGGTTGGTCTAAATTCATCACCTCCAAAAATAAACTGTGATATTGAAAAACTTTTAACAGATATCAATTCTGGATTTTCAAAAGCATCTTTAGGATATACTGCTTCTATTTTAATACCAAGATTCTCATCCCATCGACAAAAAATTATTCCAACCTCCGTTCTAGGAGTGTATTGTTCAGCTCTCTCAGCAATTTTAAGTGAAAGCCAATTAAACGCCTCGTCAATGTTTATATTCAAAATCCCACTTGTCAAAAATGTTTTTATTGGTCTTTTCCCGAGATTCTGTACTCCCATGATTTCTTCTAGAGCTTTTATATCTGATTGTTTTCTGTCAGTCTTATTAAAAAGAATTAGAAGTGGCAACTCACTTAATTCTGGTTTCCTCGCAATTTCATGAAATATTTCACGAGCATATGAGAACCTTATTGTATCAGTAACATCTAAAACAAATATCAATCCATCTTGGTTTCTTAGATAGGGCTTCCATATTTCTTTCGCTTTATATTTTCCAGGGATATCATAAGTTAACATAGATACATTATTAACTATAATTTTAGAGATGTCTACATTTATAGTTGGAAAAGTTGTCTTTGATACTGATTTTCTCCTCGTTTTAATGATTGTTGTTTTACCTGCCTGGGAAAGCCCGAAAATCAATACTCTTGCCTCCTTTTGTTCAAATATGACTTCTTCTTCAGGAAAAGAGATATAAAAAACATTAAGTAATCTTCTAATTTCCTCTAGTTTAGTATGATCTCCTTCATCAAACATAGAATCTACATAAAAAGCCTTGAAAACATCTTCGATTTTTTTGAACTCTTCTACTAACCCTTCTAAAAATTCCTCAGCTAGCGTTGATTTGATGTTCGATTTACCATCAACAACTAATGAAATTAAAAGACGCTCTATTCCGCTGTTTGAATATTTGCTTGGAACATTAAAAATTAAATTTGCTGTTTTAAAAGTTCCAAACGTATGTATGAAAAAACCTTTTTCATAGATATCAATCAATAAAGGAACCTGTTTGAGATCATCTCTTTGAATCTTTTCGGGTATTTGTAAAAATATAGAAGGAGGTAAATATGAATTCCGATGACTTAAAATTAAAGTTCTCATATATAAACAACCTTTATTCACTCTTATTAAATTAAGCCCTATTACTACTATCTGAATTACTTTATAACAAAATATTTGATTATTATATCCTTACCAACCTCAACATTAACAGTCCTAATTTAAAAATATAGAACTTAACTATAATTTACTAATAAAAATTCGAGTAGAAAAATGTATCACTTCTTTACTTCTTCAAAATTAATACTAAATTTTGCATGAATATATTATTAATTAGTGGGATAGTGGCAAGGGGAAATCTTTTAACAATTATTATATATAAAAAAATAAAATAGGTAAAATTAAGTAATAACTAGATAAAATTATTATATAGGTGAATTGATACAATATCCTATAGACTTAATTTTAGATATATTTGTGTTGAATAAAGAAAAGACTTTTAAAACTATAGAAAATGAAATTTGAAAATTAATTTAAGGTGAATTCTATGGAGCTTGATGATTTTCAAAAAAGAAGAGATAGAAATTTATTTGGAGATAATCCTGATATCCAAGGATTGATGCTTTTGACTAAAGAAGGATTACCCTTATACTCTGAACTTACTAAAGAAACAAATAATAATTTTGTTGCTGCGATAAGTGCTACAATTGTAAATATTTCTAAAGGTGCTGTAAAAGAATTTGCTCGAGGAGATTTAAAACGAATTCTCATAGAAGGCGTTGAAGGTATCATTATTTTGTCAAAAGCAGGTCCTAAATACATATTATGCACAGTAACAAAAAGCAATGCTAACTTAGATATGGTTTCTTTAAGTATTCAACAAATAACTAATAAACTTTTAGCAGCAGATTTTGATGATAAGGA